>DATJFI010000043.1:0-37744 GCA_035495715.1 Casimicrobiaceae bacterium | reverse complement strand
CGTCGGCTCCTCGAGTTGTTCCTTGATCTTGCGGTGTCTTCTTAATAGTGGTGGGGCGCCTCGCGCTTGATGCCGAGTCCCATGTCCATCGGAGCGTCGCGCAACAGTTCCATCGAGTGCCGCTTTTGCTGCTCGGGATCGGCACGCGTTTGCGTCGGCAGATTCTCGGCCGTGCCGTTGGCGCTGGAGACGCGTTTCTCGAAGGCGGCCGCCGGCTTGAAGAACATGTGCGCGAACTTCGACCATGGCACCGCGCAGAAGAGCACGATGGTCGCGAGGATGTAGAGCCAGAAGAGCACGCCTACGCCACCGCCCGTCGCGGCCCAGACGACACCGAGCGTCACGCTCGCGAGCAGGGACAGCACGAAAAGGTCCGCCTTCGCCAGCCGGAAGGGCGACTGGCCTTCCGCGGCGACGTCCACGCGGATGAAGAACCAGAACCAGTAGAGACCCACCAGCACCATCAGCGCGCCAATCCACCAGAGTGCCGGCCAGATCGCCGGCGTGGTTGTGTCGCTGGGATAGCCGAACACCATGACCGCCGTGGCCACCACGTAGAGGACAAACCCGTACATGCCGAGCAGGTGCGCCACCCGGCGCTTCTGGTTGCAGAACTCGCCCGAGGCGAGGACGTCGACGACCGCGGTCTGCACGGCGATCGAGACGAGCTCGCCGCTCGCCATTGCGCGGCCTTTGCCCTTCGACTTGCGCATGTTGGCGAAGAAGTACTTCGCGCTCCCCTTGTGGACGATGTCGAATAGCGTCCCGGCCACCACCGCCAGGGCCATCACCACCAGGAATACCTGCAGGAAGCCGGCAGGCAGCGACGCGCCCGCGACCGCGAACGGATTGACGCTCGGCATGGATTGTTCTCCTCCTCGCGCCCCATTCTAAGTGGGCGTCGGGCCGGCCACCGCAAAATCTTGCTATGCGGCCATACAGCGCTTGAATGGCGCTACACCCTCCTTAGCGTTGGATACCGGATCCTCCCGCTCACGGCGTCACCGCATTTTCGCGCCAGTCCCGGAGGCGATAATGTCGGCGCGCTCAGCGGATGAAAGTCAGATGGCGTGAGAATCGACGACGGGCTCCTGACTGGCGAGTGACCCCAAGTGGATGAAGCGCTACGGCGCATCGTGGAAGGTCAGAGGCCCTACCAAGCCTTCCAGCCTGAACGTGCTCGCGAGTTCGACGTGATCGAAATCCGCCGGACGTGGCACTTCGACTGTGCCGTCGAACTGTACTGACAAATCGCCTGCCTGTCGCTCCACGGGCCACATCGCGCCACCGTTCGTGAACAAAGCAAACGGTGCGTGCGTTCCTCGCGTCAGGCTTCAGCCAGCGTCCTGACCTCGAAGCGCATCGCGTCGAGGTCGCCGAGGATCCACGTCGCCGGGGCCGCGAGCCCGGCGACCGTGCCGGGGTTCACGAGCCAGGTCTTGTCGCGCTTCACGTTGTCGACCTGTACAACCTCAGCTACGTGCGAATGACCGCAGCAGACGAGATCCCAGTCGCCGGTGCACGCCATCGCGTGCCCGTATTCCGGATAGTGGACGACGAAGATCCGTCGCCCAGCCAGTGTCAAGCGCGCATCGGCGCCGTGATACTCGAGCTGACCGTCGCTCTCGCGCGCCCAGCGCGCAAGCGAGATCGGATCGCCGAGATTGTTGCCATGGATGACGTGCATCGGCAAGCCGGCGCCGAGCGCGGCGCGCAGCGTTTGCGTGCCGATCAAATCGCCGCAATGGATGACCAGCGCCGCGCCTTCGGCCGCCGCTTCGCGCACGGCGCGCGCGAGCGGGTCCGCGCGGTCGTGACTGTCCGAGAGGATGCAGAGCTTCATGCGTCGATGATAGCGGATCGTCGCGACTTGACACGGCGCTGCCGCCGCGCTTACATGCCTGTCCGCCCGCGCTCGATTGCAAGGTCGCGGGAAGCGGACGTCCTGCCAACCGAGCGGAGGTCATCATGCTCGAATCGCTGCGGCCCGATCCAACGTTCTACCCGTCGCCGCGCCTTGCCATGGAAGGTGAAGGCGAGCGCTTCACGTACACCGCATTGCTGTCGCCCGATCGTTCCCGGCCCGACGCGCTCGCCGTCGTCGACGTCGACCGTTCGTCGAAGACGTTCGGCAAGGTGCTGCATCGCCTCGACATGCCGAGCGCCGGCGACGAGTTCCACCATTTCGGCTGGAATGCGTGCTCGTCCGCGTTGTCGCCGATGTCCGGGCATCCGTCGCTGAAGCGCCGCTATCTGATCGTCCCGGGCATTCGCTCGTCGCGGCTTTACATCGTCGACACGCAGCCGGATCCCCGGCGACCGCGTATCGCCAAGATCATCGAGCCCGACGAGGTGACACGCAGGACCGGTTACTCGCGACCGCACACCGTGCATTGCGGTCCGGAAGGGATCTACGTCAGCACGCTGGGCGGTGCCGGCCCCGACGGGACCGAGGGCGTGCCGGGCGTGTTCATCCTCGATTGCGAGAGCTTCGAGATCCTCGGCAAATGGGAGATCGACCGCGGACCGCAGAAGCTGCACTACGACTTCTGGTGGAACCTGCCTCGCGATTACATGGTGTCGAGCGAATGGGGCCTGCCGCCGCAGTTCGAGAACGGCATCGTTCCCGAGGATCTGCTCGGCAACCGGTATGGCCACGCGTTGCACTTCTGGGACCTGCGTGCGCGCAAGCATGTACAGACGATCGACCTCGGCGCCAACCACCAGATGGCGCTCGAGGTGCGCCCCGCGCACGACCCCGCGCGCGAATACGGCTTCGTCGGCGTCGTCGTCGACACGACGAACCTCGAAGCGTCGATCTGGACGTGGTATCGCGAGTCGAACGGCCAGTTTGCGGCGAAGAAGACGGCGACGATTCCGCCCGAGGCCGCCGATGCGGCGTTGCTGCCGCCGCTCCTCAAGGGCTTCGGTGCCGTGCCGCCGCTCGTCAGCGACATCGACCTGTCGCTCGACGATCGCCATCTCTACGTCGCGTGCTGGGGCACCGGCGAACTGCGGCAGTACGACGTCAGCGATCCGATGCAGCCGCGGCTGACCGGCAGCGTGCGCGTCGGTGGCATCGCGCGTCACACGAAGCATCCGAACGGACGCCCGTTCGGCGGCGGGCCGCAGATGACCGAGATCAGTCGCGACGGCAAGCGCGTCTACTTCACCAACTCGCTCTACAGCACCTGGGACACGCAGTTCTATCCCGAGGGCATCCCCGGCGTCCAGGCGATGTGCCACGTCGAGGCGAACGGCGGACTCACGCTCGATCGCGATTTCTGCGTCGAGTTCGGTCCCGAGTACGGCGCGCACCAGGTGCGGCTCGAAGGCGGCGATTGCTCGACCGATTCGTTCTGCTACTCGTCGGCATGACGCGGTAGGTCGCGAGGGCAACCCGCGTGACCGGCGGCGCTTACGCGAGCCTCTGGGCGATGGTGATCGTGCTCGGCATCTATCACGGGCTGAATCCGGGCATGGGATGGCCGCTCGCTGTCGCGAACGGTCTCACCGCCCGGCGCAGCGCCGCCGTTTTCGCGACCGCCGCGCCGCTCGCGGCCGGCCACTTCGTTGCGATGACGATCGTCCTCGTTCCGTTCGCGCTTCTCGCCGCGTACGTCGACCGGAGCACGATGATTCGCATTGTGGCCGGCAGCGTCGTCACGCTGTTCGGTGTTTACCGATTCCTCGATCGCGGGCATCCGCGTTTTCTCGCGCGCGTGCGTCCGACGCAGATCGCCTGGTGGTCGCTTTTGATCGCGACCGCGCACGGCGCCGGGCTCATGCTCGTGCCGGTGGCGCTGGGACTTTGCACGGCGACGCCGGTCGATCCGTCGCTTCCGCATGCAGCGCTGATGCGGTCGATGAATGCGAGCGTCGTAATCGCCGTTAGCGTTTCGCTCGTGCACACGCTGGCGATGATCGGCGCCGGCCTCGCGATGGCATGGGCGGTCTACCGCTATCTCGGCTTGCGCTTCCTCAGGCGAAGCTGGCTCGATCTCGACAGGGTGTGGGGCGCGAGCCTCGTGGTCACCGGATTGGCGAGTATCGCGGTCGCGCTTTCGGCGTAGGGCTTCGCGGCAAGGCGAAAGCAATGCCGGGGGCGACGCGCGAGTTTGCGCGTCCCGCCCGCCAGCGCGTTGCCGGTTCGCCAGACCTGCCGCGGCTCAGCCGGGTCCCGGGTGGTCTCCGGCGCGCTTGGCCGCCGCGTGCGCGACCGCAAAGGCGCGGTGCTCGTCACCGCCGTATTCGCGGTAGGCGCTGTTGAACGCCTCGAGGAACGCCTTCTTCTGATGCGCGTTGTACTGGTCGGTCTGCGCCTTCGGCAGTTCGTCGATGCTGTTGTAGGGCATGTTGGTGGGCCTTACGCGGCCTTGCCGAGATGGCGCTGCACGTTATCGACCATCGGACCCGCTTTCTCGACCGCGCTGCGGAGCTCCTGCTCGGTGACGCCCAGCTTGCGCGACCAGTATTGAAGCTCGTGCGGCTGATTGACGTTGATGCGCGTACGGTCGCGCGGCCCGCGATCGTCAGGGTTGTCGGCCATTGACGTCTCCTTGCGATTGGGAACGCATCGAGCCTAGCCGCGCCGCCGCCACTCGTCTGTCGGCGCGCGCCGGATTGTCGTATGCGGCCGGCGCCTACGCGGGCCCGCTATCCGGCGTCGTCGAGGTGAGCTCGCAAAGCGCCTTCACTGCGTAGCGATACCCGGGTGCGCCCAGCCCGGCAATGACGGCCGTCGCGACCATCGAGACGTACGAGCGCTGGTAATGCGCCTCGCGGCGATGGATGTTCGAGATGTGCAGCTCGATGATCGGCCCGGGAAACATCTTGAGCGCATCGAGGAGCGCGAGCGACGTGAACGAGTACGCTGCGGGATTGATGACGATGCCGGCCGCCTCGTCGACCGCGTCGTGGATCCAGTCGATGAGCTGTGCCTCGCTGTTCGTTTGCCGGAAGACGATCGCGCGCGGCGATGCAGCGTCGCGGCACTGCGCTTCGATGTCCGCCAGCGTGGTCGTGCCGTAGATCGCAGGCTCGCGCGTTCCGAGGCGGTTCAGGTTGGGACCGTTCAGGACGTGCAGAGGCTTGTCGTTGATCGGCGTCATGGAGATTGCCTCGTGGAGGTCGCGATCTCAGCCCTTGTACCCGAGCATCCGCGGCAGCCACAGGATCGTCTCGGGGACGAACGTGATCACTGCGAGAACGACGATCGCGGCGAATATGAAGGGCACGCATTCGCGCACGATCTTCGCGAGCGGTTGCCCGGTCATGTTCGCGACGATGAAGAGCAGCAGGCCGAAGGGCGGCGTCAGCAGGCCGATCATGACGTTCACGACCACCACGACGCCGAAGTGCACGAGATCGATGCCGAGCGCCTTGGCGGTCGGAATCATGATCGGCACGATCACGAGCAGAATCGTCGTGCCCTCCAGCAGGCAGCCGAGCACGAGCAGGATCGCGTTGACGAGCAGCAGGTAGCCGACCTTCGACAGCTGGAAACCGGTCATGAAGTGCGCGACCGACGCCGGCACGTTCTCGATCGTGACGACGTAGTTGAACACCAGCGCGCCTGCGATCAGCATGCCCACCGACGTCGTCGCCTTCGCGCTCGCGAGCAGCACGCCATAAAGCTGCCGAAGCGAAAGCGCGCGGTAGATCAGCGCCGCGGCAAGCAGCGCGTACGCAGCCGCCGCGGCGGCCCCTTCGGTCGGCGTCATCACGCCGCCGTAGATCCCGAACAACAGGATCACCGGCAAGAGAAGCGCCGGAAAGGCATCGAGCGTGATCTTGGGAATCTCGCGCAGCGGCACCGCCGGCTCGACCGGATACCGGCGCCGGCGCGCAATCACCGTGTTCATCACCATGAATGCGATGCCGAGCATCAGACCCGGCACCACGCCGCCGAGGAACAGGTACCCGATCGAGGTATCGGCGACGAGCGCGTAGACCACCATCGGGATCGACGGCGGAATGATCGGCCCGATGATCGCCGCGCACGCGGTGATCGCGGCGGCGTACGTGATCGGGTAGCGGTTGTCGCGCGTCATCATGCCGATGATCACGCGGCCGATGCCGACAGCATCGGCGATCGCCGAGCCCGACATTCCCGCGAAGATCACGTTCGAAACGACGTTGACGTGGCCGAGGCCGCCCCGGAAGCGCCCGACCAGGACGAGGCAGAAGCGAAGCAGCCGATCGGTCAGGCTGCCCGTGTTCATCAGGTCCGCGGCCAGGATGAACAGCGGGACGGCGAGCAGCACGTAGCTGCTGTAAAGGCCGTTCAGGATCTGCTCGGCGGCGGTTCCGAGGTCGAGCCCTGCAAGAATCAGATAAAAGATCGACGCGCCGATCATCGACAGCCCGATCGGCAGACCGAGCACCGCGAGCAGGACCAGCACGCCGACGCACAGCGTGAAGGGCGACGCCGTCACCGCGCGTCACCGGCCTCGCCCGCGCTCGCTTCGTCGAGGCGGGATATCCGCAGCGCCCGCCAGGCAAGGTTCACGTGCCTCACGATGCAGGCGACGGCAAAGACGAGGTAGATCGAGTAAAGCAGGTCGAAGCGCATGTGGAGGTAGGCCGAGTGCTCGCGCTTCATGAACGTGACGTACTTCCACGTTGCGGGAAGCGACCACGCGAGCAGAACGACGAACGCCACGCTTGCGACGAACGCGAATGCCCGGCGGACGCGCGCGGACACGGCGGCGTAGACGATGTCGAAGCGCACCTCCTCACGGTCCGATACGACGAACGACGCGGACCAGAGCACGACCCAAACCCAGCAGAGAACCGTGACTTCCTCGGTCCAGCCGAGCGGGCTGTTCAGCACATAGCGGAAGAAGATCTGCAGCAGGAAGCTCACGAACATCGTCGCCATCAGCGCGACGGCGACGACGTCCGCGAGCCTGCGGAGCAGGCGGATCACAACGCGTTGATTCGCTCGAGCGCGCCCTTCGGCCAGTCCTGCCCGTACTTGTCGACGTACTTCTTCTGCGCGTATTTGCGGAACGCGTCGATGTCCGGCGTGTAGACCTTCTTGCCCTGAGACTTGAAGAACTCGACGACGTCCTTTTCCTGACCGTTGAACTTCGTCGTGTAGTCGTCGATCGCCTTCTCGGCCGCTGCCTGGAAGTGCGCCTGAATGGCAGGCGACAGCGAATCCCACGTCTTCGCCGAAACCGTCATCAGGTCGTAGCCGATGACGTGGCTCGTGAGCACGAACTGCGACGTCACCTCGTAGAACTTCATCAGCTTGCTCAGCACCAGCGGATTGTCCTGGCCGTCGATCGCGCCTGTCTGGAGCGCGGTGTAGACCTCGGCGAACGCGACGGGCGTGGGATTGACACCGATCGATTCGCCGAGGAATTGCCAGAACTCGCCGGGCGGCATCCGCAGCTTGATCCCGGAAAGATCCTGCGGCGTGCGAATCGTCCTGTCGGGTTTGAGGTTGACGTGGCGTGCGCCGAAGTAAACCGGCGTGACGATCTGGATATCGAGCTTGTCGCGCGCCATCTTGACGAAGTCGCGGCCGACGTCGCTCCTGAACGTCTTCTTCAGGTGATCGGGATCGCGGAACAGGTACGCGGAGGTCATCAGCGACCACGCCGGGAGCTGCTTCGAAATGTCCTGCGGGGCGAGATTCACCATCTCGACGTTGCCGCGCTGCAGTGCGACGAGCTCGGTTCCCTGCTTGAACAGCGTGTTGTTCCAGTACGGCTCGAAGTCGAGACTGTCCTTCATCGCCGCGGCGAAGCTCTTGTACGCCTCCGCGCGCAGGTCCTGCTCGGTGAACGCGCACGAGAAGCGCAGCTTCGTCCTGGCCTGCGCCAGCGCGTTCGGCATGGCGGCGGCGGCGGCGAGCGACGCGCCCGCGACGATGAACGAGCGGCGATCGAACGGCAAGGGGTCTTTCATGGCATCTCCTCCGGGTGGCCGCAGGGACGGGTCCTTCCCGCCTCCGGGCGGTTTTGTTGGACGATTCGAGATTCATCGGAGCATAGCAAGTCCGTTTGATCGTGCCAAGCGGAAGCGACCCCGGTATCATCCGAGGGACTCCCCGCACGCGCGCTTCAACCGCCACGATCGAATGAGCGAAGCCTCCGCCGATACGGCAGCGATCAGCGACCGGATCTACAGCCGCATCCGCACCGACGTGATCCTCGGGCGGCTTGCGCCCGGACAGCGGCTGACGCTCGATCGCATGCGCAACGCGTACGGAACGAGCATCGGCACGCTCCGCGAGGTGTTGAATCGGTTGGCGTCCGAGGGCTTCGTCGCGGCCGAAGGCGCGCGCGGTTTCGAGGTCGCACCGGCATCGGTCGAGAACCTGCGCGAGCTCGCGGACATGCGGCTCCTCCTCGAGCGGCACGCGTTGCGCGAGTCGTTCGAGGCGGGAGACATCGAGTGGGAGGGCCGCGTCGTGGCCGCGCACCACAAGCTCGCGACGATCGAGAAACGCATGCTGGCCGGCGACGCGTCGGAAAGCGAGGGCTGGAAGCGTTACGACGCCGCCTTTCACAACGCGCTCATTTCAGCGTGCGGATCGAAGCTGCTGCTCGAAACGCATGCCGCCGTTTACGACAAGTACCTGCGCTACCTGGTGCTCGCCAACGTGTTCCGGGGCAGGGTCGCAATGAACGAGCACCGTAAGCTCGTCGAGTGCGCGCTTGCGCGCGACTGGAAGTCCGCGCAGCGCACGCTCGACGCGCACGTGCGCGAATGCGTCGCCTGCATCATGGCGAAGGGCCTCGCGCTTTCGCGAAAGCAGTAGCGATGCGCCGATCCATCGCCACCGTCTCGATGAGCGGCACGCTTCGCGACAAGCTGGAAGCGATCGCCGCCGCGCGCTTCGACGGCTACGAGATCTTCGAGAACGATCTTCTGTACTTCCAGGCGTCGCCGGCCGAAGTCGGCGCGCTCGCCGCCGATCTCGGTCTCGCCTGCGAGCTGTACCAGCCGTTTCGCGACTTCGAGGGGACGAGCGAAACGGTCTTCAGGCGCAATCTCGAGCGCGCGGAACGCAAATTCGACGTGATGCAGGCGCTCGGTTGCCGGCTCATGCTCGTCTGCTCGAACACGCGCGCCGACGTCATCGCCGACGAGGCGTTGATGGCCGAGCAGCTTCATGCGCTCGCCGAGCGCGCCGCGCAGCGCAGCATCCGGATCGGCTACGAGGCGCTCGGATGGGGCCGCGTCGTCAACCGCTACGGACAGGCATGGTCGATCGTGCGCCGCGCGAACCACCCGCATCTCGGCCTCATTCTCGACAGCTTCCATACGCTGTCGCTGCGCGACGATCCGTCCGGCATCGCGAGCATCCCGGGCGACAGGATCTTTTTCCTGCAGATGGCGGACGCGCCGTGGCTTTCGCTCGACGTCACGAACTGGGCGCGCCACTACCGGAACTTCCCCGGCCAGGGACAGCTCGCCGTCGTGAACTTCTTCGAGCAGGTGCTGCTCGCCGGCTACAGCGGACCGCTGTCGCTCGAGATCTTCAACGACGTGTTTCGCGAGACGCCGAACCGGCGGACCGCGACCGACGCGATGCGCTCGCTGCTGTTCCTCGAGAGCGTTGCGCGCCAACGGCTCGAAGAGGAGGCTGCCGGCCATTCGGCGGCGGCGAAGCGCGCGCTGACCCGGATCGATCTCTTCGACGCACCGGCGCCGGCGCACTTCGCCGGCGTCGCGTTCCTCGAGTTCGCCGTCGACGAGAAAGCGGGCGCGGCGCTCGCCGAATGGTTCGGCAAGCTGGGCTTTCGCCGTGCGGGCAAGCACCGCTCGAAGCAGGTGACGCTTTACCGTCAAGGCGAGGTCAACCTGATCCTGAATGCCGATTCGACGCTGCCGGCACGCGCGTTCTTCAACGATCGCGGCCCTTCGGTGTGCGCGATCGGCCTTTGGACCGACGACCCTGTGCGCGCGCAAAACCGCGCGATTGCGCTTCAGAGCGCACGCTTCGAAGGCCGCGTGGGGCCGAACGAGGTGCCGATTCCGGCGATCGTCGCGCCGGGCCGGACGGTCATCTATTTCGTCGACGACGCACTGGCGCCGAATCGGCTGTTCGAGATCGACTTCGTGCTCGACGAAGGCAAGGACGCCGGTGACGCGCCACTGCGGCGGATCGATCATGTCGCGTTCGGGCTGCCGCTCGGCGAGCTCGATACGTGGGTCCTGTTCTGCCGTGCGGTGCTCGGCATGGAGCAGGGCGACAGCCTCGAGCTCGCCGATCCGTTCGGCCTGATTCGCAGCGCCGGCGTTGCAACCCCCGACCGGCGCGTACGCTTCGTCCTCAACGTTTCGTTGAGCCAGAAGACGCGGACGGCGCGTACGGTCAATGCGAGCGGGGGCAGCGCAACGGTTCATCATGTCGGACTCGACGCCGCCGACGCGATCGCCGCGGCCGACGCACTGCGGCGAAACGGCATGTTGCTCGTGCCGATCTCGCGCAACTACTACGCCGACATCGCGGCGCGGCTCGACATCGACGCTTCGATGCTCGACGGCATGCGGCGCACGTCGATTCTCTACGACCGCACCGGGGACGGCGGCGAATACCTGCATGGATATACGCCGTCGTTCGCGGACCGCTTCTTCTTCGAGATCGCCGAGCGGCGCGGTGGTTACGACGCGTACGGTGCGCTGAATGCGCCCGCGCGGATGGCGTCGCAGGCGCAATCGGCACCGACCGACGGATGACGCGGTACGTGCCGGCTGGCCGTGCCGGTCAGCCGGCACGCGTGATGCACGTTCAGGCGGGCGCGCGCGCAATCACGCGCGTTTGCTCGGCCTCGCCGGTCGTCTCGGCCGCGACGGACCAGATCTCGCTGCGATGGAACCCGAGGTCGCGCAGCGTCCGGTCGTCGAGGTCGGAGAGCGCGCTGTAGATCGCGCGTGTGTGACGCCGGCGCCGATACGCGAGCCATGCGTGCACGACCGCGTCGCGTACGCGACGCGCACCTTCGTGGAGCAGGCGGCCGATCACGTCGGCGCGCCGTGCACGCGCCGTCTGCATCAGCGCGTAGCTCGACGGCCAAGGATCGAGCGGGTCGTCCGTGTTCGCGGCGCCGGCGTCGCGGACGTCGGCGAGTATTCGCCACCGCGTCGGCGTCGACGTCGCGGGCGTATCGTCGACGCGCGAGCGATCCGCGTCGTTGCCCGTGAGTGCACCGGGCCAGACCGCCATTTCGGCGACGACGGGCCTCGACATGCGTTCGAGCAGTTGATCGGCTTCGGAAGATTGCGCGGCGAAGCGCTCGCGCGGTGAGCTCAGGGTCGATTGCATGAAACGCTTTCCTTTCGATCGTTGACGCGCCCGCCGAATCGGACCGCTCGGTTGCGGGCGTCCGCCCGGGAGGGCCGGGCGAGCGATGAAGTGTAGGCAGCGGATGCGGCAACGCTGTTTCAGCGGCGCGACACTTTTGTTTCGTTTTTTGTGCGGCCTCGTCCGCGAGAGCTTTGCAAACCCATCCCGATCAATTTGTTTCGTTTGTTTCCCTCTCCGCGCGTCCCCGGGCAAACATGCCCAAATCGCTTTATGCTGTGCTCCCGTACCGCGCCGATTCCCGGCGGATAACGCCGACGGCGGGTCGAGGAGGGCGGCGAAGCTCGAAAGGAGCCCATTCGATGAGCCCCAACGCGACGATCCTGGTTGTCGACGACGAGCCGGATGTGCGCGAAGTGCTGCACGATTATTTCGTCGCGCATGGCTACGCGGTGGTGGGCGCCGAAAGCGCCGATGCTGCAAAGGCCGAGGCCGCGCGGCAGGCGATCGATCTCGCGCTGGTCGACATCCACATGCCCGGCGAGGACGGGCTCGCGCTCGCGCGGCATTTGCGCGAACGCTACGCGAAGATCGCCATCATCATGCTGACGTCGGCATCGACGGTCGTCGACCGCATCGTCGGCCTCGAGATGGGCGCCGACGATTACGTGCCGAAGCCGTTCGATCCGCGCGAGCTCGCCGCGCGCGTGAAAAGCGTGCTGCGGCGAACGTCGTACGCGAGCCGTGCCGACATCGGCGCCTCGCGCGTGCGCATCGGTCGCTGCGTCCTCGACCTCGGTGCGCATCGCCTGACCGACGAGGACGGCAGCGAGGTGGCGATGTCGCCGCTCGAGTACGACCTCCTGAAGGCGTTCGCCGAGCATCCGAACCGCGCGCTCTCGCGCGAGCGCATCCTGAACCTGAACCGCCGCGACTGGGATCCGTTCGATCGCAGCGTCGATCTGCGGATCATGCGGTTGCGCAAGAAGGTCGAGCCGGATCCGGAGCATCCGCGCTACATCCGGACGATCCGCAACGAAGGCTATATCTTCATCCCCGACGGACGATAGGATGAAAGCGATTTCCCGAACTCTGCGCGCGCTGTGCACGCTTGCATGCATCGCCTGCATCGCGTCGATCGCCGGCTGCGTGCGACTGCCCGAGCCGGTGCTGCGGATCGGGACGAACGTCTGGATCGGCAGCGAGCCCCTTTACCTCGCGCGCGATCTCGGCCGCCTCGATCCGGGCACCGTCCAGCTCGTCGAGTACCCGTCGGCGAGCGAAGTGCTCCGCGCATTCCGCAACGAGGCGATCGACGGGATGGTCATCAGCCTCGACGAGCTCTTCGGGCTCGCCGCCGACGGCCTGCAGCCGCGGATCATCCTCGTCGTCGACGTCTCGAACGGCGCCGACGTCGTCGTCGGTCGGCAAGGCATGCGAACGATGCGCGACCTGCAGGGCAAGGCGGTGGCCGTCGAAGGCGGCGCGCTCGGCGCATTCGTGCTTTCGCGCGCGCTCGCGCTCAATGGAATGCAGGCGAGCGACGTCAACGTCGTCCACCTCGAATCGAACGAGCATCCGCGGGCGTTCGAGAAGGGCCAGGTCGACGGCGCCGTCACGTTCGATCCGTTCCGCGGGCAACTGATCGCCGCCGGCGGCAAGACGCTTTTCGACAGCACGCAGATCCCCGGGGAGATCGTCGATCTGCTCGCAGTGCGGGCTTCCTTCATCGAACAGCATCCGAAAACGATCCAGGTGCTTCTTTCGGGCTGGTTCGCGGCGCTCGACTACATGAAGCGCGAGCCGCTCGACGCCGCGCGGCGGATGGGCGTGCGCCAGCAGACAAGCGGCGAGCAGTTCCTCCAGGCGCAGTCGGGGCTGCGCGTGCCGACGCGCGAGGAGAACCTGCGCATGCTCGGCGGCCCCCATCCGGAGCTCGCCACGACGGGCCGACGGTTGATGACGCTGATGGTCGACGCGAAGCTTCTGCGCGCGAACGTCGACATCGAAAGCGTGCTCGCGCCGCAGCCCCTTACGCAGATGAAATGAAGCTTCCGCTTCCCGCGTCGCTCAAGGTCACGGTTCCGGTGATCCTGCTCGCGTTCGCCGCGGCATTGAGCGCCGTGAACCTGATCTACCACGTGCCGCAGGCAGAGCGCGAGGCGGAGGAGGACAGCCGCAAGCGCCTCGCGCAGGAGATGTCGCGACTGCAGAGCACGCTCGAATACCTGCTGCTCAAGGGCGATCTCGAGGCGGGCGAGCACGAGATCTCGGTGCTCTCGCACAACCACGACGTCGTGATCGCTGCGCTCACCGACGATCACAACGTCGTCATCGCCGCAACGCGCCGCGCCTGGCTCGGGCGGCAGATCGAGGACGCATCGCCGCAATTCGACGTCGACCGCGCCGTGCGGGCGATCCGCGAGCGGCGCGCCGGCATCGCGATCGACGCTCAGGGCGACATGCTGCTCGGTCACGCCGGGATCCTGCTCGGCAGCGAGCGCGACGAGCTGCGGCCTTCGCGCGTCGGCAACCTGTTTCTCGCGTACGACCTGAAGCGCTACAAGGCGGAAGCGCGCGCGCAGGTGATCCAGCAGTCGCTGTACTGGGCGGGATGGGTGACGGCGCTCGCGCTCGCGCTGTGGCTGGTCTTCCACTTCCTGCTCACGCGCCGGACGGCGCGTCTCGTCGGGGCGGCCGAGGAGATCGCGTCGGGGAACCTCGCTGCACGGAGCGACCTCGGCGGCGACGACGAGCTCGGCCGGCTGGGCCGCGCGTTCGACGCGATGGCGCGCAAGATCGAGCGCACGCAGACGCGCCTTCGCGACGACATCGCCGAGCGCGTGCGCGTTCAGCGCGAGCTCGAGCATTCGGAAGCGGCGCTTCGCGCGAGCGAGGAGCAGTACCACGCGATGTTCAAGGCGTCGATCGACGGCCTTGCGCTGTGGAACGCCGAAGGGGAGCTCGTCGACACCAACCCGGCCCTGTGGCGGATGTACGGTCACAGCGACGCCGAAATCGCGGCAAAGCCGCGCCCCGCATTCGCGCAGCCGTCGTATCTGCCGCGCTTCCTCGACGTGCTGTCGAGCGGCGAGTCGGTGCACGCCGAGGTGACCGAGCAGCGCAAGGACGGCTCGACGCTCGCGCTCGAGGTGCACGGGATCGCCATGCAGTACCAGGGACGGCCGCACGTGCTGACGATCGCGCGCGACGTCACCGACAAGAAACGCGTCGCCGAAGAGCTGGCGCAGCAGCGCGAGTCGCTCTATCAGCGCGAAAAGCTTGCCGCGCTCGGCTCGCTGCTCGCTGGCGTGTCGCACGAGCTCAACAATCCGCTGTCCGTGGTCGTCGCGCGCGCGGTGCTGCTCGAGGAGCAGGGCGATGCGCGGACCCAGGCAGCGGCGGTGAAGATCCGCACCGCGGCCGAACGCTGCGCGCGCATCGTGCGCACGTTCCTCGCGATGGCGCGACAGCAACGCCCCGAGCGCGGGCCCGTCGCGATCAACGACGTCATCGCCGCGGCGCTCGACATCACCGCGTATGCGATTCGTACCAGCGGCATCGAAGTCGAGCTCTTCCTCGCGGCCGACCTGCCGCAGATTCTCGCCGACGCCGATCAGCTTCATCAGGTGTTGCTCAACCTGATCGTCAACGCGCAGCAGTCGCTGCAGGACGTTCCGGCGCCGCGGCGGATCCGCGTCACGAGCAAGCTCGACGCAGGCGGCGACGCGCTGCGCGTGAGCGTCGCCGACAACGGTCCCGGCATTCCCGCGAATCTTCGCGCGCGCGTATTCGAGCCGTACTTCACGACGAAGCCGATGGGCGTCGGGACGGGCGTCGGCCTCGCCGTGAGCCTCGGCATCGTCGAAGCGCACGGCGGGCGGCTCACCGTGGATGCTGCGAAGGGCGGTGGCGCGGTGTTCACGATCGCGCTGCCCGTCAAGAGCCCGCAGCCTGGCGCGGCGAGCGACGCGTCATCGGCGCAGCGGAGCGCCGTGCGCCGCAAGGTGCTCGTCGTCGACGACGAGCCCGACATCCGCGAGTCGCTCGCCGAGATCCTGAGCGCCGCGTCGCATCGGGTCGTTACCGCGAGCTCCGGTCGCGAGGCGCTCGAGCGGCTGACGATCGAGCGCTACGACGTGATCCTGACCGACATCCGGATGCCCGACATGGATGGGCGCGCGCTCTACCAGCAGATCCAGGCGAAATGGCCGAGCGAGCTCGCGCGCGTCGTGTTCGTCACCGGCGACACGCTCGCGTCCGAGCTCCGCGAATTCGTCTGCCGCAGCGGGCGGCTCGTCATCGAGAAGCCGTTCCTGCCGAGCGAAGTGCGGCGCGTCGTCGACGAGGTTGCCGCGAGCAGCGAGATGTCGCGTCTGCATTGAGCGTGCGACGCCGCGCCCGATGCGATGAGCGCCGGATACAAACGAAACAAGAATGCGCAGACGGCGAAGTCCGCGCGCGACATCGGTTTTCTAGACTGCGTTCGTCGATGTCGAATACGGGACGTGACGAACATGAAGGTCTATCGAACGAACACGCCGCGGGCGGTGCTGGGATTCATTGCAGTCGCGATCTCGGCGACGACGATCGCTGCGATGGTGATCGTGCCGGCGAAGCTCGACGCAGCGACGGCCGCCGGCTATCCGGTTTCCACGGCGCTCACGTGCATTACCGACAGGGAGCACAAGTCATGACGACCTACGAAGGAAGCTGTTTCTGCGGTGCCGTGCAGATCGCGGTCGAAGGCGAGCCGGTCGCCGCCGGCTATTGTCACTGCGCCTCGTGCCGCAGCTGGTCGGCGGCACCCGTCAACGCGTTCACGCTGTGGAAGCCCGACGCGGTCAAGGTGACACGCGGCGAGCGCAACGTCGGCGCCTACCGCAAGACCGAGCGCAGCCACCGCAAGTTCTGCCGCCTGTGCGGGGGGCACCTTTTCACCGAGCATCCCGGCTGGGGCGTCGTCGACGTTTACGCGGCGACGATCCCGACGTTCCGCTACGTGCCGCAACTGCACGTCAACTACGGCGAATCGGTGCTTCCGATCCGCGACGGCCTGCCGAAGATGAAGGACATGCCAAGCGAAATGGGCGGCTCGGGCGTCACGCTGCCCGAGTGACGCGGCCCCGAAGCGCTGCACGTCAGTCGCGCGGAAATTCGCCGTCGGGCGGCGCGTCGGTCGCGATGCCGGTCACGTTGCCGCGCAGCCGCTCTTCGTCGAGGTCGAGGTCGCGTTCGATGCGCCGCCGGATCTCGTCGCTCACCGTGCCTTTGCGCACGAGCTCGTTGATGCGCCGGCGCTGAGCCGCGACGAGCGCCAATTCGACGCGGCGCATCCGTGCCGACGTCGCGAGGCGCTCACCTTCGCCTGCGCGCTCGCCCTCGAGCTGGCGCACGCGAAGCGCTTCGCGCTCGCGCCACGGACCGAGCACTTCCTCGGGGATCCGTTCGGTTTTCGCGGCGCCGTCGAGCTCGGCAAGCGCCGCCCGCGCGCCTTCGACACGCGCGAGCGTCTCGCGCTCCTTGCGCTCGCGCAATTCGGCGTTTCCGAGCTTCTCGAGGCCCAGCTTTCGCAGGACCCATGGCAGCGTGAGGCCCTGCGCGACGAGCGTGACGACGATGACGACGAACGTGAGCACGAGGATGCGGTCGCGCCTGGGAAACGGCACGTCGGTCGCGAGCGCGACCGGGATGCTGAGCGCGGCGGCGAGACTCACGACGCCGCGCACGCCGGTGAACGCGACGACGAAGGGCAGCCGCCAATCGGGTGCCGGAAGGCGCGCCTCGATCGACGGAAACAGCCAGCGCGGCAGGTAAACCGCCGGAAAGATCCAGAGGAAGCGCACGACGATGACGACGGCACTGACCACGAGGCCCTCGACGATCATCCGCCACAGTGCTTCGTCATCGAGTCCCGACGCGACGGTCCGTGCCTGCAGTCCCGTCAGCAGAAAGATCGCGCCGGTGATCAGCGTATTGACGATGTCCCAGAAGAAGAGCGCCTGCAGCCGCGTGTTGGAGCGGATCCAGGTGACGCCTGCCGAGCCCACGTAAAGGCCGGCGACGACGGTCGCGAGGACGCCCGACCCGCCAAGCGCGTGAGGCAGCCAGAAAGCGGCGAACGGCGTCAGAAGCGACAGCAGCACCTCGAGCCGCGGCTCGGCCGCGAAGTGGCGAAGCCGCAGGATCACGTAGGCGACGACGAAGCCCCAGCCGGTTTCGCCGATCAGCACGAGCGCGAAGTCGCGCAGGGCGACGGGAAGCGAGAAGCGTCCGGTGAAGACCGCCGCGAGCGCCAAATTGAAGAGGATCAGCGCCGTCGCGTCGTTGACGAGGCCCTCGCCTTCGAGAACCGCGACGATGCGCCGCGGGATGCTGAGGCGCTCGGCCACCGCGAGCGGCGCGACGACGTCGGGCGGCGACACGATCGCGCCGAGCATGAACGCGACCCCGAGCGGAAACCCGAACAGCCAGTTGGCGACGCCCGCAACCGCGATGGTCGTCACGATCACGCAACCGAACGCAAGCAGCAGGATCGAGCGCAGATTGGCGCGGAACGCCTGCCAGCTCATCGTGAACGCGGCGAAGTAGATGAGCGGCGGCAGCAGAACGAGCAGCACGAGGTCCGGCTCGAGCGTGATCGACGGTACCCACGGCGTCAGCGCGAGCGCGATGCCGGCGACGACGAGGAGGATCGGCGACGGCAGCGACAGGCGCGCGGCGATCCATGCAACGGCGCCGACGAACGCAAGCAGCGCCGCGACCGTATAAATGAGCGGGATCACGCGTCAGCGCCGCCTCGCAGCGGACGCGGGCGGAGCCACGCGCCGGCGGCGCGATCGCCCAAACGTTTCGGCAGGCCGTCGCACAAGGCGCCGCGCACTCGGGAACCTCTGCACAACCCAAGTGGAGCGCGTTTGCGCGAGATGCGGATGAATGCGAGACGCAACGACGAAGGTCGTACGACATCCTGCGAACCGACGAGGGCGGCGAAGCAGGCGTCCGCATATCGCGCAAACCCGAAGGGACGGGGCCTCCGGGGCGCTGGCTTTGTCGCTCCGGCCGCCCGCAGCTTAACGTTCGCTATGCTCACGTCGGCCTGCGCTGAAACGAAGTTTTGGCCGGCCTCGCCAATAGCGCCTGCTATTGGCATCGGCCTGCTTCGCGCCATCATCCCCGGCAAGCTGACCCGTCGCGCCCGCGCGGCTTATGCAGAAGTTCCCTAAGATTTCTTCGACGACGACTTTCGCGAGCGCGACTTCTTCGTCGCCTTCTTCTTCGATGCCGACTTCTTCGGTGACGATCGCTTGGACGCGGACTTGCGTGCCGACGACTTTCTCGTCGCCGAGCGCTTCGAAGTCCGCTTTCTCGACGACGATTTCTTCGCCGAAGATTTCTTCGTGGACTTCCGCGCCGACGACTTCCTCGACTTCTTCGCCGACGATTTCTTCGATCGGTTCGGATTCGGCGGCGCCTTGCCGCCTGCGCGGCGGGCTTCCGACAGGCCGATGGCGATCGCCTGCTTGCGACTCGTCACCTTCTTGCCCGAGCGGCCGCTTCGCAGCGTGCCGGCCTTGCGTTCTTCCATCGCCTTCTTGACCTTCGCCTGCGACTTCTTGCCGTACTTCGCCATGTCGTTCCTCCAGGTTCGCGTCAATTGAAGCAGGGTCAGAGACGACTTTCGGCGTAGAGCTTCGCGCAGTTCACGTCAGGGTCGAAACTCGTCTCTGATCCTGCTTTTGGTTTACCGCGACGCCGTTTTGCGATCCTGCCCGGGACACGCACGCGGAGCCAATCGGCGCGAACCGCGTACGACCGTAGGAACAGGACTACGGCCGTTCGCGCCATTGTCTCACCGGCGTGGCGCGTTTCCCCGCGCAAAAGAGGCACCTTCCTGCCTGCGCTGGCGCACGCGGCTGCGTCGTCGTGCGGGCTGCGGTAACCTTCGACCCGTGACACCGAAGGAAACCGCCATGAACGCCGCACACGATGCATTCATCGCCGCGCGCGACTTCCTGCTTGCGCACCGCACCGACTACGAAACCGCCGTGCGCGATTTTCGCTGGCCGGCGCTCGACACGTTCAACTGGGCCCTCGACCATTTCGACGTCATGGCGGAAGGCAACGACGCGCCTGCGCTGTGGATCGTCGGCGAGGATGGCAGCGAGCGCAAGCGGTCGTTTCGCGAGATGTCGCAGCGTTCTTCGCAGGTGGCGAACCATTTGCGCACGCTCGGCGTTCGCCGCGGCGAGCGCATCCTGGTAATGCTCGGCAACGAGGTCGCGCTGTGGGAGACGATGCTGGCGGCGATGAAGCTCGGCGCCGTCGTCATCCCGGCAACGGCGCTTCTCACGCCCGCCGATCTGCGCGATCGCATCGATCGCGGCAACGTGCGGCACGTGGTCGCCGCGAGCGCGCACGCGCCGAAGTTCGCCGACGTGGCCGGCGACTACACGCGCGTCAGTGTCGGGCCGGCCGTCGCCGGCTGGACGGCGTTCGACGCGGCCGACGAGCATCCGCGCGCATTCGAGCCCGACGCGGCGACGAAGGCGACGGATCCGCTGCTGCTGTATTTCACATCGGGCACGACGTCGAAGCCGAAGCTCGTGCTGCATTCGCATCAGAGCTACCCGGTCGGGCATCTGTCGACGATGTACTGGCTCGGCCTGATGCCCGGCGACGTGCATCTCAACATCTCGTCGCCCGGGTGGGCGAAGCATTCGTGGAGCTGCGTATTCGCGCCGTGGAACGCCGGCGCCTGCGTCTTCATCTACAACAGCGCGCGTTTCGACGCGAAGGGCCTGCTCGCCACCGTCGAGCGCTGCGGCGTGACGACGCTTTGCGCGCCGCCAACGGTCTGGCGCCTGCTGATCCAGGAAGATCTCGCCGCGTATCGCGGCCGGTTGCGCATTCGCGAGCTCGCGGGTGCCGGCGAGCCGCTCAACCCCGAAATCATCGCGCAGGTGCACGACGCCTGGGGCATCACGCTGCGCGACGGTTACGGGCAGACGGAGACGACGGCGCTGCTCGGCAATTCGCCGGGTCAGAAGCTGGAACCGGGATCGATGGGACGGCCGCTTCCCGGCTTTCGCGTCGTGCTGCTCGATCTCGACGGACGCGAGGCCGACGACGGCGAAGTGTGCCTCGATCTCGCGAAGGGCCCGCTCGGCCTGATGCGCAGCTACGAGGACAGCGCGCAGGCGACCGCGAAAGCGATGCGCGACGGCTACTACCATACCGGCGACACGGCGACGCGCGCCGGCGATGGCTACGTCACGTTCGTCGGCCGCGCCGACGACGTCTTCAAGTCTTCCGACTACCGGATCAGTCCGTTCGAGCTCGAGAGCGCGCTGCTGGAGCACGAATGCGTGACCGAAGTCGCCGTCGTGCCGAGCCCCGATCCGCTGCGGCTCGCAATCCCGAAAGCTTACGTCACCGTGACGTCGGGCAGCGTCCCCGGTCGCGAGCTCGCGCGCGACATCCTCGCGTTCGCGCGGCGGCAGCTCGCCGCGTACAAGCGGGTGCGCCGTATCGAATTCGTTGGCGAACTGCCGAAGACGCTGTCCGGAAAGATTCGCCGAATCGAGCTCCGCAACGCCGAGGCGGCGCGCCGCGCGCGCAACGAGCGCGCGCAGCACGAGTATTTCGAGGAAGACTTCCCCGACCTCAAGCGCGATTGAGCTGCGGCGCATTGTCGTCGCCGCGCGCAATGCAAATCGTCGTGCTGGTGCGACGTCGGCGCACGCACCACTTGCCGTGGTCGAATGTCGCGAGCTCTCGTGCTATGCGTTCGTGCGCGGCCACATTTGCCGACCGCAAAGGTCGCTTATCGGATGGCTTTGGACAACGCTTCCGATGCTGCCTTCGCGGTCGTGCGCGCGTCATCGATGGCATGCGCGATGCTGGAAATCACCTCGTGGCATCGCGCGCGCCGCGGGCGCGCAACCGACAACGTCGACGACAACGGGCACGATGCCAGCGAGCCGCCGGCCGTCGATGCGACAGGACGCGTGATCGAAACGCCCCGCGGACACGGCGCCCGGAATGGACGTTCCGCCCGGTCCTCGTGATTGCGCCGGCCTGACGGGCCAGGACATGCGCGATTGCCTGCGCCCCGGCGGAGGAGTGGGCCCGGATACCGGGATCCGGCGCTCGCGCGGCGTGCCTTGCGGCGGATCGGGCACCGGGCACGGCAACGGCCGGTCCAACGGACGGCAACGCAACGACAGGCACGACAGGTCCGGCGAGGAGCGGCATGACCGGGGCGGCGAGCGCCAATGGCATGGGTGGCAATGCGACAGGCGCGGGAACGACCGGTAGCGCAGGCGCGACCGGAGGCGCCGGTGTCGGCGGCACGGCCGGCGCAGGTAGGCGCTGGCGGAGCGGCGGGCGCCGGCGCGCTGGTGCCCGTGGCGCGGCCGGCGGTGGTATGGCCGGCGGTGGCCGCGGCGGAGGCTAGATCGTCCGCGCGTCGTTCAAGGGGACACGAGGCAGCGGCTCACCGTGGCGTCGTTGCATTTTGCGTGGTGCGTGGGCGCGATCGGCGCTTCGTTATACGATCCGTTACGCCGCGCGGGCCTCGCGCCGGTTCCCCTGCAGTTTTCCGACCGACAGGGTCCATGCGAAGGATGATCGCTGAATGAAATCCGCCATCGTTTCGTGCTTCGCCGGCGCGCTCGCCGCTTTCTGCCTCGCGTCTCCGGTCGGCGCGCAGCCGACGGGCAAGCTCGTTCTCTATACGTCGCAACCCGATCGCGACGCGCAGCGCACCGTCGAAGGCTTTCGCAAGCAGAATCCCGGCGTCGAGGTCGAAATCTTCCGCTCGGGCACGACGGAAGTGATGAGCAAGCTGATGGCCGAGATCGCCGCCGGCGCGCCGCGCGCCGACGTGCTGCTGATCGCCGACGCGCTGTCGATGGAGAAGCTCAAGTCCGCCGGCGAGCTGATGGCGTATCCGGGAGCGGACGTCCGCGAGCTGCCGCCCGACGCTTACGACAAGGGCAAGACCTACTTCGGCACGAAGATCATCACGACCGGCATCATCGTGAACCGCCAGGCGACGATGCGACCCGCGTCGTGGAACGATCTGCTCAAGCCCGAGGCGAAGGGTCAGATCGCCTTGCCGAGCCCGCTTTATTCCGGCGCTGCCGCGATCCACATGGCGGCGTTGCGCGGCGATCCGGCGCTCGGCAGCGATTTCTACGAGAAGCTCGCGAAGAACGGCGCGGTCGCGTTGCGCGGCAACGGCGCCGTGCTGAACGCGGTCGCGGGCGGCCAGAAGATGTACGGCATCATCGTCGAGTTCATGGCGCTGAACGCGAAGGCGAAGGGATCGCCGGTCGATTTCGTGTTCCCGAAGGAAGGCGTGTCGATCGTCACCGAGCCGACGGCGATCCTGCGCAACACCAAGAATCCGGAGGCCGCGCGTGCGTTCGTCGATTTCCTGCTGTCGAAGGAAGGCCAGGAGCTCGCGGTGTCGCAGGGCTATTTCCCGGCGCGCAAGGACGTCAAGCCGCCGCCGGGATTCCCCGGCGTCGCGTCGCTCAAGATCCTGCCCGTCGACATCGGCGCGCTCGAGAAGCAGGACGAGCAGAACAAGAAGCGGTTCGCCGAGTTGTTTGGCGGCTGAACGGGCACCCGTCTCCGATGCCGGGCATTCCTGTACGGCGCAGCGAGCGCGCAACGTTCGCCGCGTTGCTCGGGATCGTCGCGCTGCTGGCGCTCGTTCCGATCGCGCGCCTCGCACAGGAAGCGCTGGCTCCGCACGGCCGTCTCGATCTCGGCGTGTTCGGAAGCGTCATCGAAAGCCCGGCCGTCTGGCGCGCGGCCGGCAACACGCTGACGGTCTCGATCGGCGGTGCGGCGCTCGCGATCGTGCTCGGCGCCGGTTTCGCGCTGCTCGTCTCGCTCACGGACGTACGCGCGAAAAAACCGCTCGTGTTCTGCTTCATGATGCCGCTTCTGATCGCACCGCAGGTGACGGCGCTCGCATGGATCAACCTGCTCGGTCCGAACAGCACGCTGTTGCGCGCGCTTGGGCTGGCGCCGGCGGCGGGCACGACGCATCCGCTTTACGGCCCGGGCGGCATCGCGTTGCTGCTGGGCATCGAGCAGGCGCCGGTCGTGTTTCTCGCGGTCCGTGCAGGATTGCGCTCGCTGCCGCGCGACCTGGTCGAGGCGGCGCAGGCGTCGGGCGCCGGGCCGTGGCGGATCGTGCGCACGATCGTGCTGCCGCTCAGCGGGCCGAGCGTCGCCGCCGGCGGCATGCTGGCGTTCGTCGGCTCGATCGGCAACTTCGGCATTCCGGCGTTCCTCGGCATTCCGGCGGGCTTCACGGTGCTCGTGACGCTGATCTATCAGCGGCTCGCGGGTTTCGGCACCAGCGTGCTCTCCGAAGTGGCGACGCTGTCGCTGCTGCTCGCGCTGATCGCGCTCGGCGGCCTCGCCCTCAACAACTGGCTCGCGCGACGCCATGACGTGCGCGTCACCGCGTGGTCGAGCGCGACGCCGCAGTGGCCGCTCGGGCGCCTTCGGGCGCTCGTCGAAGGCGGATGCTGGGCGGCGCTTTTCGTCGTGCTCGTGCTGCCGTTCGCGGCGCTGCTTGCGACCGCGCTGGTTCCGGCGATCGGCGTGTCGCTCACGCCATCGACGGCGACGTTCGCGAACTTCCATTTCGTGCTGTTCGACTACGCGGCGACGCGCAGGGCGTTCGTCAACAGCGCGTCGCTCGCGGCGTCGGCCGCCGTGATGCTCGTCATCGTCTCGGTGCCGCTCGGCTATTCGCTCGCCGGACGGCGCGCGAGCATTCGGCAAGGCGTCGCCTTCGTCGCCGAATTGCCGTATGCGGTGCCCGGCGTCGTGCTCGCGATCGCGATGATCCTGTGCCTGCTGCGGCCGCTGCCGCTGCTCGGCCTGTCGCTCTACAGCACGATCTGGATCATCCTCGTCGCGTACCTGTCGCGGTTCATGCTGCTCGCGCTGCGGCCGGTCACGAACGCGCTGCGGCAGATCGATCCGAGCCTCGACGAGGCCGCGCGGATGAGCGGCGCGCGCTTCGCGCGGCGCGTCGCCACCGTCATCATGCCGATGGTCGCGCCGTCCGCCGTCGCCGGCGGCATGCTCGTGTTCCTGATGGCGTTCAACGAACTCACCGTGTCCGCGTTGCTGTGGTCGTCCGGGTCCGAGACGGTCGGCGTCGTGCTCTTCAGCCTGGAGCAGGCGGGTGACGGCGTGTCGGCGGCCGCCGTCGCGGTGATCGCGGTCATCGTGACGCTCGCGATGATGCTATTGACGAACGCGGTCGCATCGCGCGCTGCGCGCGGAGTGTTGCCGTGGCAGCCGTAACGCTCGAGCGCGTCGAAAAGCGCTTCGATTCGATCGTCGCGATCGACGACGTCTCGCTCGCCGTCGAGGAGGGCGAATTCCTCGCCGTGCTCGGACCGTCGGGGTGCGGCAAGAGCACCCTGCTGCGGCTGATCGCAGGCTTCGAGCGCGCCGAGCGCGGGACGATTCGCATCGGCGATCGCGTTGTCGGCGGCCCGGACGTCTACATCGCGCCCGAAGATCGCCACGTCGGCATGGTGTTCCAGTCGTACGCGCTGTGGCCGCACATGAGTGTCGCCGAGAACATCGCGTATCCGCTGCGCGTGCAGAAACTCGCCGGCCGCAACCTCGCGCAACAGGTCGATGCGGCGCTGGACGCAGTCGGCCTCGCGGGCCTCGGTCAGCGACGGCCGGCGGCGCTCTCCGGCGGTCAGCGCCAGCGCGTCGCGCTCGCGCGCTGCCTCGCGATGAAGGCGAAGCTCGTGCTGCTCGACGAGCCGCTCGCGAACCTCGACGTGCACCTGCGTGCGCGGATGCTCGCCGAGATCGCGGCGTTCCGGACGCTGTCGAAGGCCACGCTGGTCTACGTGACGCACGATCAGGCCGAGGCGCTCGGTGTCGCCGATCGCGTCGCCGTGATGGCGGACGGGCGGCTTCGCCAGGTCGCGGCGCCGCCGGCGCTGTATCGAACGCCTCGCGACGGGATCGTCAGCCGCTTCGTCGGTCCCGGCACCGTCGCGCGCGGCGAGGTGACGCAGACCTACGCGAACGGGCATGCGAAGGTGGCACTGTTCGGCCGCGAGTGGCAGGTGCGCTCGGCGCCCGGGCAACGCGAGGGCGCCGTGGAAATCTGCATCCGTCCCGAGGACCTCGCGATCGTCGGGCCCGACGGCGGCTTCGAGGCGAGCGTCGCGCGCGTGCTCTACCAGGGCGGACGCACGGTCGTCGAAGCGGCGCCTGCCTGCGACCCGGCGACGACGCTGTCGCTGTCGCTCACCTCCGGCGAGGCGTGCGCACCCGGCGCCAAGGTCCACCTGGCGTTGGTCGACGGGTGGGTGATCCCGGAAACGTGAACGATCGCGATGCGGTGCTCCTGACCGGCGCGACCGGCTTCGTGGGCTCCGCGGTCGCCCGCTCGCTCCTCGACTCGGGTTATCGCGTCCGCGCGCTGGTCCGCCCGTCGTCCGTGCGGAACAACCTGGCCGGCCTCGATCTCGAAACGGTCGATGGCGATATCCGCGACCCGGCAGCGCTGGTGAACGCGATGCGCGGGGTGCGCTACGCCGTCCATGCGGCGGCCGACTACCGGCTCTTCGCGCGCGACGCCGCGGCGCTCGCGCGCACGAACGTCGAGGGCACGCGCAACGTGATGCGGGCGGCGCTTCGTGCCGGGTGCGAACGCGTCGTCTACACGAGCAGCGTCGCAACGATCGCGACGCGGGACGATCGCGCGCCGGCCGACGAGACGACGCCGCTCGACGAGCGCGGCGCGATCGGCGCCTACAAGCGCAGCAAGGTCGCGGCGGAGCGGATCGTCGAAGCGTTGGTCGAACGCGAGCGGCTGCCGGCGGTGATCGTCAACCCGTCGACGCCGATCGGGCCGCGCGACATCAGGCCGACGCCGACCGGTCGCGTCATCGTCGAGGCGGCGAACGGACGGGTGCCCGCGTTCGTCGAAACAGGAATGAATCTCGTTCACGTCGACGACGTGGCGCGCGGGCATGTTGAAGCCTTGATCAACGGCCGGATCGGAGAGCGTTACATTCTCGGTGGCGAAAACGTCCCGCTCGTCACGATGCTCTCGGAGATCGCCCGCCTGACCGGTCGTCGCGCGCCGCGCTTCAAGCTTCCGCGCGGGCCGCTCTACCCGCTCGCCGCGGCGGCCGAGGCGTTTGCGCGCATCACGTCGCGCGAGCCGTTGCTGACGCGCGACGGGCTGCGCATGTCGAAGCACTGGATGTTCTTCAGCAGCGCGAAGGCCGAGCGCGAGCTTGGCTACCGCACGCGGCCGTACGTCGAGGCCCTGCACGATGCGATCGTCTGGTTTCGCGAAGCGGGGTACGTCCGGTGAGCGCCTTCCTCGCGGTGTCGGCCGTCCTCGCCTGGAGTTATCTGATCTTCGCCCGCGGGGGTTTCTGGCGCGCGGCGGATCGCGACGACGAGCCCGGCGCGATTGCGGACCTCGGCGCGTGGCCGTCAGTCGCCGCGGTGATTCCCGCGCGGGACGAGTCCGACGTGATCGGGACCAATCTCGCAACGCTGCTGCGACAGGATTATCCGGGGCCCCTGCGGGTCATCGTGGTCGACGACGACAGCAGCGACGAAACCGCGCGCGTGGCGCGCGAGGCCGGCGCCGGCACAGGTGCGCCGGTCGACGTTCTGCGCGCTCCGGCGCTCGCGCCCGGATGGACTGGCAAGCTCGCCGCGATCGCCCACGGCATCCGCCACGCGGAAACGGCGGCCGAGCCGCCCGACTACGTGCTTTTGACCGATGCCGACATCGCGCATGCGCCCGACACGCTGCGGATGCTGGTGGCGCGTGCGCGAAGCGATCGCCTCGTCCTGCATTCGCTGATGGCGAAGCTCTGCGTCGAGCGCGCGGGTGAGCGCGCCTTCATCCCGGCGTTCGTGTTCTTCTTCGCGATGCTGTATCCATTCGCGTGGGTGAATCGGCGCGATCGCGCGATCGCCGCCGCCGCCGGCGGCTGCATGCTCGTCGAGCGCGTCGCACTGGCGCGCGCAGGCGGCATCGCGGCGATCCGCGGCGAACTGATCGATGACTGCGCGCTGGCGCGCCTTCTGAAGCCGCACGGCGCGATCCGGGTCACGCTGACCGAGCGCGCGCGCAGCACGCGTGTCTATCGCTCGCTCGGCGAAATACGGCGGATGATCGCGCGCACGGCGTTCGCGCAGCTAAGGTACTCGCCGTGGCTGCTGGGCGGCACCGTCGTCGCGATGGCCGTCGTGTTCGTCGCGCCGCCGTTCGTCACGCCGTTCGCGCACGATCCGCTTGCACGCGGCCTCGCGCTTCTCGCATGGGTGGCGATGACGCTCGCGTTCGTGCCGATGCTGCGCTTCTATCGCGTCTCGCCGGCCGCGGCGCTCGCGCTCCCCGCCATCGCGGCGATCTATGTCGCGTGGACGCTCGATTCGGCGCTCCGGCACTGGCGCGGCCGCGGCGGCGAATGGAAGGGACGCATGCAGCCGCGTGTCGTACTTTCCCGATCGGGCCGGCCATGACGATGCGCCGCTCCCTTGTCCGTCACGCCGATGCGCAATCCTGAGCACATCGCGAGGAAGCCGCGCGGAGACGAGCGCGAGACGCGGCTCGACCGCGCGATCGGCGACGCGACGGCCGCGCTCCTCGATCTGCAGCGCGACGACGGTCACTGGGTGTTCGAGCTCGAGGCCGACTCGACGATCTCGTCCGAGTACATCGCGCTGATGCATTTTCTCGGCGAGCGCGATCCGGCGCTCGAGGCGCGCATCGCGCGCTACCTGCGCAAGCGCCAGGGTCCGCATGGCGGATGGCCGCTCACGCACGACGGCCCCTTCAACATCAGCGCGAGCGTCAAGGCCTATTACGCGCTGAAGCTCGCCGGCGACTCGCCCGATGCGCCGCACATGCATCGCGCAAGGGAGGCGATCCTCGCGCACGGCGGTGCCGGCACCGCGAACGTCTTCACGCGCATCCTCCTCGCGCTGCACGGCGTGCTGCGCTGGTCGTCGGTTCCGGCGATGCCGGTCGAGATCATGCTGCTGCCCGGCTGGTTCCCGTTCCACCTCTCGCGCGTCTCGTACTGGACGCGGACCGTGCTCGTGCCGCTGCTCGTGCTGCAGGCGTTGCGGCCGGTTGCGCGCAATCCGCGCGGCATCCGCATCGACGAGCTGTTCCCGGACGGCCGACCGCACGCGCGCCGGCTCGCGCGGGCGCCGCATCAGGCGCGCGCGCCGTTCGCGCTGTTCGCCGTGCTCGACACGCTGCTGCGGATCGCCGATCCGCTCGTGCCGCGGCGCCTTCGCCGGCGTGCGATCGACCGTGCCGTCGCCTTCGTCGCCGAGCGCCTGAACGGCGAGGACGGTCTCGGCGCGATCTTTCCGGCCATGGCGAATGCGGTGATGATGTTCGACACGCTCGGATACCCGCGCGGGCGCGAGCCGTATGCGACCGCCCGCCGCGCCATCGATCGGCTGCTCGTCGTCAGCGCCGACGAAGCGTACTGTCAGCCGTGCGTGTCGCCGATCTGGGATACCGCGCTCGCGTGCCACGCGCTGCTCGAGACCGGCGACCCGGATGCGCTGGTCTCGACGCAGCGCGCACTCGTGTGGCTTGCGCAACGGCAGGTGCTCGACGTCGCCGGTGACTGGAAAGCGCGGCGACCCGACGCTCGACCCGGCGGCTGGGCGTTCCAGTACGCGAACCCGCATTACCCGGATCTCGACGATACCGCCGTCGTCGTGATGGCGATGGATCGGTGGATGCGGCTGCGCGGTGTGCGCGACGAGCCGGCGCTTCACGCCGCGATCGCACGCGGGCGCGAATGGGTGCTGGGCCTGCAGAGCGCGAATGGCGGCTGGGCCGCGTTCGACGCCGACAACGACTGCGATTATCTCAACCACATTCCGTTCGCCGATCACGGTGCGCTGCTCGACCCGCCGACGGCCGACGTGACCGCCCGCTGCGCGAGCATGCTGGCGCAACTCGGTGTCGCGACCGACGCGCCGGCGATCGCGCGCGCGCTCGCGTTTTTGCGCCGCGAGCAGGAACGCAATGGTTCGTGGTACGGCCGCTGGGGCATGAACTACGTCTACGGCACATGGTCGGCGCTTTGCGCGCTGAGCGTCGCGGGTGTTGCGCCGCAGTCGCTCGACGTGCGCCGCGCCGCCGATTGGCTCGTCGCCGCACAGAATCCCGACGGTGGCTGGGGCGAGACCGCCGAGTCGTACGAACTCGACGACGCCGGCGACTCGCGCGCGGCGTCGACACCTTCCCAGACCGCGTGGGCGCTGCTGGGCCTGATGGCGGCAGGCGAGGTCCGCCACCTCGCGGTTGCGCGCGGCATCGACTACCTGCTTCGCAACCAGGACGACGCCGGCGGATGGCCGGAACCCTGGTTCACCGCGACCGGATTCCCGCGCGTGTTCTTCCTGCGCTATCACGGCTATGCGAAGTTCTTTCCGCTGTGGGCGCTCGCGCGCTATCGCGCGCACCTGCGCGGCACGCTGCCGAGGATGCGGCTCGGGATGTGAGTGCCGTGCCGGAGTCCTCGCTGATGGGCTCCGCTTCGCAAAGGTTCATCGTCGTCGCGTGCGGGCTCGCAGTCGAAGCGCGAATCGTCGCGAGCCGCGACGTGAGAAGCATCGCGGGCGGCGTCGACGCGCAGCGGCTCGAGGACGAACTCGACAACGAAGTCGCACGCGGCGCGCAGGCGATCATGAGCTTCGGCATTGCCGGCGCGCTCGCTCCCGATCTCGAAACCGGCGAATGCGTCGTCGCGCGCGACGTCATCGCTTCGGGTGGCCATTGGCGATGCGACGAAGCGTGGACGGCGCGGTTGCGCGAGCGGCTGCGCACGTCGCGCTTCGGCGATATCGCCGCGTGCGATCGGCCGCTCGCGAGCGCGGCGCAAAAGCTTGCGCTGTTCGAGAAGACGCACGCGCTCGCCGTCGATACCGAATCGCACGTCGCCGCGAAAGTCGCGAACGCGCACGGGTTGCCGTTCGCCGCGATCCGTGTGATCGCCGACGCTGCGGCGCGCGACCTGCCGGCCGCGGCGAGCGTGGCGCTCAAGCCGGGCGGCCGCGTCGATCTTGCCGGCGTTTTGCGCTCGATCGTCGCCGCGCCGTCGCAGCTGCCGCTCCTCGCTTGCACGGCGCGCGACGCGCGTGTGGCGTTCGCGGCGCTGCGCCGCGTGCGCGAACGTCTGGATGACGGTCTAGGCTTGTGACGCGGCTGCGGTTTCCGGCGGCGCCTGCGTCGCCGCGGACGACGCGAGGCGCGCCTCGGCGGCCGCGACGAGCGCCTGCATGCGCGGGTCGTCGCGGATCGCGTCGAGGCTGTTGTCGCTGCGGAACCAGATCAGGTTCTGGCGCTGCGCGCGCTCGAGCACCGGCCCGAGCAGTTCGATCGCCATCGTCGCCTCGCCGAGCGTGACCATGCTGCAGGCGAGGTTGTAGCGCAGGTTCAGGTTGTCCGGCTCGAGCAGCATCGCGCGCGCGGCCCACTCCTTCGCGCGCTCGACCTCGCCCAACGCGGTCAGCGAGGTGACACCCCAGCCGATCGCGAGCCCGTGATCGGGCTCGGCGACGATCAACTTCTCGACGCGCTCGAGGCCGCGGCGCGCCGCCGACTTCATGCCTTCGTCGTCGCCGATCCCCTCGTAGCATTGCACGGCCATGCCGAGCGCCCAGAAGTCGTTCTCGATTGCCGCCGCGGCCTTCTCCAGGCAGTCGATCGCTTCCCGATAACGCCGCATCGGGATATAGCAGCGCGCCGCCACCGCGTTGACCTCGTAGCCGTCGGGATCGAGACGCAGCGCCTTCGTGTGCTCGGCGAGCGCTTCATCGTAGCGGCCGGCGTCGCCGAGGATGCGTCCCTTTGCGGCGTGCGCCTCGGCGAGGTCCGGCGACAGCGCGAGCGCGCGCTCGGCCGCGTCCCAGCCGGTGTCGCCGGTGCCGACGTTCACCATCCGGTGGTTCGCCTGGCAGATCGCCAGCAGCGCCCATGCGCGCGCGTAGCCGGGATCGATCTCGACCGCGCGCTGGCAGAAGCGCACGGTGATGTCGCGGTGGCGCGAGTTGCCCATCGCGTTGTACTGGCGCGCCATCAGGTAGAGCTTGTAGGCCTCGGGATTGGTCGTCGACCGCTGCTCGATCGCTTTCTTCTCCGCCGGCAGCAGCCGGAGCTTCAGCGCGCCGACGATCGCCTCCGAGATCTCGTCCTGCAGCGCGAAGATGTCGTTGAGGTCGCGGTCGTAGCGCTCGGCCCACAGGTGGCTGTCGCTCGCGCCTTCGATGAGCTGCGCGGTGATGCGCACGCGATTGCCGGCCTTGCGCACGCTGCCCTCGAGCACGTGCGTGACGCGAAGCTGGCGCGCGACGTGGCGCACGTCGACCGACTTCGACTTGAACGAGAACGCCGTGTTGCGCGAGACGACGGCGAGCGCGGATACCTTGGAGAGATCGGTGATGATGTCCTCGGTGATGCCGTCGCTGAAGTATTCCTGCTCGGGATCGCCGCTCATGTTCGCGAACGGCAGCACGCAGATCGACAATCGCTCGCGCGCCGGCGCGGGCGTCGCCGCCGGTCCGCCTTGCGCATCGGCAACGCGCGCCGCGAACACGTGGATCGGACGCGCGATGTTCTTGACTGCATGCTCGCCGCAATCGACGAACTCGGCCGCGAGCTTGCCGGCGACCTGGTCGCGCACCGTGCGCGCGACGGCGACGCCATCCGGTTCCGCCAGCGCCTGCAGCCGCGCGGCGACGTTGACGCCATCGCCGTAGATGTCGTCGCCGTCGACGATCACGTCGCCCAGGTTGATGCCGATCCGATAGCGGATCGGCTCGCCGGTGCCATCTGACCCTGCGCGGTTCGCCTGCTGGACCTCGAGCGCACACTGCACGGCGGAAATGACGCTCGCGAACTCGACGAGGACCCCGTCACCCATCAGCTTGACGATGCGTCCGTCGTGCTTCGCGATGCACGGGTCGAAGATCTGCCTGCGGCTCGCCTTCAGCCGTTCGAGCGTGCCCGCCTCGTCGCGCTCCATCAGCGCGCTGTAGCCGACGACGTCGGCCGACAGGACGACGGTCAGCCTGCGCTGTGGAGGAGGCGGCGGCGTCATGCCGCGAACAATAGCACCCGGCTGCGCTGCGCTGGCGATCGCCGGGATGCGCGTCGCGCCTCGCCCGCGGCGAAGGGCGCCGCTCAGGCCGACGCGCGCGTCGGTTCGTGCTCGGCGACGATCTTCGCGCGCTCGATCGCGACGTTCCGTGCGAACACGTATTCCGCGGGTCGCTGCGCGCCCAGCGGAATCTCGGGGGCCATCGGCCCGTCGGTGCGAACGCCGCGAACGCTGACGGCGAGCGCCTTCAGCGGGTGACGCACCGCGTCGTTGACCGCCGTCGCCTCGTAGCCGCTATGCACCATGCAGTTGGCGCACTTCTCGTAGTTGCCGGTGCCGTACGCGTCCCAGTCGGTTTCGTCCATCAGCGCGCGAAACGATGGCGCGTAGCCTTCGCCGAGCAGATAGCACGGCCGCTGCCAGCCGAAGACGTTGCGCGTCGGGTTGCCCCACGGCGTGCAGCGGTATTCCTGGTTGCCGGCGAGAAAATCGAGGAACAGGCTCGACTGGCTGAACGACCACGCGCGACCGCCACGGCCGCGCTGCAGGACGTCGCGAAAGAGCTGCTTGGTCCGCGTGCGCGTGAGAAAGTGTTCCTGGTCGGGCGCGCGCTCGTACGCGTAGCCCGGCGACACGGTGATCGCGTCGACGCCGAGCGTCGCGACGTCGTCGAAGAACGCCGCTACCCGCGCGGGCTCGGCGTCGTTGAAAAGCGTGCAGTTGATGTTGACGCGAAAGCCGCGTGACTTCGCTTCGCCGATCGCCGCCACCGCCCGCTCGTAGACGCCGTCCTCGCAGACCGACTTGTCGTGCATGCCCGCGTCGCCGTCCAGGTGCACGGACCAGACGAAGTACGGGCTTGGCGAGAACTTCGCGAGCCGCTTTTTCATGAGCAGCGCGTTCGTGCACAGGTACACGAAACGCTTGCGGGCGACGATGGCGTCGACGATCGCCTCGATCTCCTTGTGCAGCAACGGCTCGCCGCCGGCGATCGAGACGACCGGCGCGCCGCACTCGTCGACGGCCTCGAGGCATTCGGCCACCGACAGGCGCCGGTCGAGGATCTCCTTCGGATAGTCGATCTTGCCGCATCCGGCACACGCCAAGTTGCAGCGGAAGAGCGGTTCCAGCATCAGCACGAGCGGATAGCGGCGCCGGCCGGCGATCTGCTGGCGCATGATGTACGCGCCGATGCGCGCCTTCTGCAAGAGCGGTATGCCCATTTCAGGAATCAGCAGACAGAAGACATAGGACAGACTCCGTGGTGTTTTCAGCGGCGCGGCGCGTGCCGCGATGCCTGCAATGTTTCATTTCAGCGACCCCTCGGTGTGCCTGCGCGTCAATTCGGGCGGCAGCCTGAACTCGACCTTTTCTTCGATGCCGGGCAGCGTCGACACGTCGATCGGCCCGAGCGCGCGCAACGCGTCGACGACGCCGTCGACGAGCGTTTCCGGCGCCGATGCGCCGGCCGTGACGCCGACGACCGCCGCGTCGCGGACCCACGCCAGGTCGAGCTCGCTGCCGTCGGCGATCAGGTAGCTCGGCACGCCCGATTCGATGCCGATCTCGCGCAACCGGTTCGAGTTGGAGCTGTTCCGCGCGCCGACGACGAGAATCACGTCGGCCACCTCCGCGAGCTCGCGCACCGCCGTCTGGCGGTTCTGCGTCGCATAGCAGATATCGTGGATGTCGGGTCCGACAATGTTCGTGAAGCGACGCTTGAGCGCGGCGATGACGCTGCGCGTGTCGTCGACGGAGAGCGTCGTCTGCGTCACATATGCGACCGGCGTATCGGGCGCGAGTTCGAGCTGCTCGACGTCCTGCTCGTTCTGGACGAGGAGAACGCGGCCGGGAATCTGCCCCATCGTGCCTTCGACTTCCGGGTGGCCCGCGTGGCCGATCAGGATCACGGTGCGCCCCTGCGACACGTAGCGCTTGCCCTGTCCGTGCACCTTGGCGACGAGCGGGCAGGTCGCGTCGAGCACGCGCAGTCCCCGCGTGCGCGCGTCGTCCTCGACGACGCGGGCCACGCCGTGCGCGCTGAACACCGTGATCGAGCCGACCGGCACCTCGGACAGGTGCTCGACGAAACGCGCGCCTTTCGCCCGCAGGCTTTCGACGACGTGGCGGTTGTGGACGATCTCGTGGCGCACGTAGACCGGCGCGCCGAAGCGGGCGAGCGCCTGCTCGACGATGTCGATCGCGCGGATGACGCCTGCACAGAACCCTCGCGGCTGTGCAAGGACTACGCGCACGGCGGCACTCCGTCCGACGGTAAGGGCGGGCCGATGTACATTTGCTTTTCCACCATGATCCGATATTGTGCACCGCGCGCCAATCCGCCGCCGCGGACGCTTTCGCTCGGCCGATGATCGACGCCGCCGCAACGCCGAGGCGCAGGGACGCGCGCGGGCCCGACCGCGGCCTCGTTTCGCCCATCCGCCGGACGGTGATCGCGTGCGCGGCGCGTCCGCTGCCGGTGGTCATCGTCGCTGCACTGGTCTTCGCCGTCGCGCTGGCGTACGTGCTGACGCATTTCGCGATCGACACCGACGCGGCGAAGCTCATTTCCGCCGACGTGGCGTGGCGCAAACAGGAGCTTGCGTTCACGAAAGCTTTTCCGCAGCGCTCGGACCTGATCGCCGTCGTCGTCGACGCCGCAACGCCCGAGCAGGCCGAGATGGCCGCGGCGCAATTGACCCGGCGCCTCGAAGGGGCGCACGACGTCTTTCGCGCGGTCTCGCGTCCGGACGGTGGGCCGTTCTTCGAGCGCGAGGGACCGCTGTTCGAATCGACGAAGGCGATCGGCGAGACGACGCAGCGACTGATCGCCGCGCAGCCGCTTCTCGGCACGCTGTCCGCCGACCCGAGCCTGCGCGGCCTGATGGATGCGCTGTCGCTGCTGGCAACGGGCGCCGCGCAGGATCCGGCGGCGGTCGACGCGCTCGCGAAGCCGCTCGACGCGCTCGCCGGCGCGTTCGACGCGATCGTCGCCAACAGGACCTCGGCGTTTTCGTGGCATACGCTGTTCACCGGGCAGGCGCCCGATGCGCGGCTGCTGCGCCGTTTCATCCTCGTGCAGCCGGTGCTGGATTACACGGCGCTGCAGCCGGGAGCGCGCGCGAGCGATGCGATTCGCGCGGCGGCGCGCGCGCTCGACGTTGCGCAGGGCGAGCAGGTGCGCGTGCGGCTGACCGGATCCGTGCCGCTCGCCGACGACGAATTCTCGACGATCGCCCAAGGCGCCGCCGCGAATACGCTCGCCACGCTCGCGCTCGTCATCGCGCTGCTGTGGATCGCGTTGCGCTCGTGGCGGCTCATCGCCGCGATCCTCGCGAGCCTCGCCGTCGGGCTCGTCGCAACGGCGGCGTTCGGCCTCGTCGCCTTTCGCGCCTACAACCTGATCTCCGTCGCGTTCGCGATCCTGTTCGTCGGGCTCGGCGTCGACTTCGGCATCCAGTTCGCGATGGCGTATCGCGCGCGGCATCACGCGACCGGCGATTCGCGGCAGGCGCTGCGCGACATCGGCGGCGAAGTCGGCGCCGCGCTCGCGCTGGCGGCTGCGGCGACGGCCGCGGGCTTCTATGCGTTCGTTCCCACCGACTACCGGGGCGTGTCCGAGCTCGGCGTCATCGCGGGTACCGGGATGATCGTCGCATTCGCGCTCAGCATCACGCTGCTGCCTGCGCTCGTCGCGTTGCTGCGGCCGCGAGGCGAGCACGCCGAGGTGGGTTACAAGGCGCTCGCGCCGCTCGATCGATGGATCCTCGCGCGGCGTCCGGTCGTGCTCGCCGTTGGCACGCTGGTCGCGCTTGCCGGCATCGCGTTGCTGCCGAAGATCCGCTTCGACTTCGATCCGATGCATCTGCGCAGTCCGCGCGCGGAATCCGTCGCAACGCTCTACGACCTCGCGAAGGATCCGACGACCGCGCCCGACACGATCGATGTGCTCGCGCCGTCGGTCGACGACGCCGTGCACCTGGGTGAGAAGCTCGAGAAGCTTCCTGTCGTCGATCACGTCGTGACGCTCGCGAGCTTCGTCCCGGAGGACCAGCACGAGAAGCTTGCGCTGATCGGCGACGCGGCGATGCTGCTCGAGCCGACGCTCGCGCCCGCATCGACGAAGCCGCCTCCGACCGACGCCGAAACGGTCGCGGCCATGACGCATGCCGCACAAAGCCTCGACGAGGCGCGCGGCGGAAACGCGCAGTCGCCGTTCGCGAGGGCCGCGTCGCGACTCGCCACGGCGCTGCGTGCGCTGGCCGGCGCGCCGAAGGCGACCCGCGAGCGTGCGCGAATCCTGCTGATTCCGGCGCTGCGGACGACGCTCGCGCAGCTTCGCGCGGCGCTTTCGGCCGAGCCCGTCACGCTGGCGACGTTGCCGGATGCGCTCGAGCACGATTGGGTGACCGCGGACGGACGGGCGCGCGTCGAGGTCTACCCGAAAGGCGACGTGAGCGGCAACGTCGCGCTGCGCCGTTTCGTCGACGGCGTGCTCGCCGTCGCGCCCGACGCGACCGGCGCGCCGGTATCGATCGCGGCGTCGAGCCGCACGATCGTCGACGCGTTCGCCAAGGCGGGCGTGCTCGCGTTCGTCTCGATCACGCTGCTCCTCGTCGCGACGCTGCGCCGCGCACGCGACGTGGCGCTCACGCTCGCGCCGCTCGTCCTGTCCGCGCTCGGCACGCTCGGCACGTGCGTGCTGATCGGCCTGCCGATGAACTTCGAGAACATCATTGCGCTGCCGCTGTTGTTCGGCATCGGCGTCGCATTCAACATCTACTTCGTCATGGCGTGGCGCGCGGGCAGGCCGAACCCGCTGCAATCGAGTCTCACGCGCGCGGTCGTCATGAGCGGGCTCACGACCGGCATCGCGTTCGGCAGCCTGTGGCTTTCGCATCATCCAGGCACCGCGAGCATGGGCGCATTGCTCGCACTCTCGCTTGCATGGACTCTCGTGTCGGCGCTCCTGTTCCTGCCCGCACTCCTCGGCCCTCCCAGGCAGCGACCTTAGTTTTCTTGCAGAAGCAGCGGGGAACGGGCGCCCCGGGCTCCAAGTCCGTAAACGATCGCCTACGGTACCCGGCGGCTCGTTCGCGCGACAAACATGTCTCGCTCGTCGCCGCCACCCGTTACGGCGATCACTCCCAGTCGCCCGCGTCGCCCGTCCCCCGCTGCTTCGACACATCCTGCCGGTCGAGGCGCTACTGCTGCGATTCAGCACACTTTCTACAGAAGTGCCGCATGCCATGCCGCGCATCAGCACCGACGTGTCCAAGGCGGCGGGGGGGGGGGGGGGGGGGGGGCG
>DATJFI010000042.1:0-34092 GCA_035495715.1 Casimicrobiaceae bacterium | reverse complement strand
GGGATTCAATCGGCAGCCCACGGTGATCAACGGCTTTACGGATCTGATCGTCGAGGTTTTCGGCGAGGCGACAGGTGCGCATGCGCGCAGCGCCGTCGGCATGGCGGAGCTGCCGTTCGACATTCCGGTGGAGATCGAAGGCGAGGTCGAGCTGAGGTCGTAACCCTCATGGGAAGCCGAAGTTCGGCCGAGCAATCTCGACTCGGTCGCGGCGCCCGCTCTTGCCGGTTTGCTCAGGTGGTGTATCGAGCAACAGCCTCAACGACGCAGCGCCTCCCATTCGTCCATGTCGGCCGCAGGCGAGACGATATCCCCGACGGTTATCGCAGTTCCTGAGAGCGAGCGGATCCAGTCGGCGTTCACGACATGGCCGTCGCGTCGAACGCATCCTCGTCGCCAAGGCATGAGCTGCAGGCTTTTGCTAGAGTGAGGCAATGGCGGCATACATCGCGAAGCGCCTGCTGGGCCTTCTGCCGACCCTTCTGCTCGTCGGCTTCCTCGTCTTCATGCTCGTGCATCTTCTACCCGGCGATCCGGCGCGGCTCGCGGCGGGTCAGGATGCGACGCCCGAGACTGTCGAGCTCGTGCGCAAGGACCTCGGGCTCGACAAGCCGCTGCCGCAGCAATTCCTGCGCTTCGTCACCGGCGTGCTGCATTGGGACTTCGGGACGTCGTTGCGCACCAAGCGACCCGTTGCGATCGAAGTCGGCTCGCGCTTCATGCCGACGCTGTGGCTCACGATCTGGAGCATGGCCTGGTCAGTGATCTTCGGCATGGCGATCGGCATCGTGTCGGCCGTCTGGCGCAACCGCTGGCCGGACCGGCTCGGCATGACGCTCGCAGTCTCCGGCATCTCGTTTCCGGCATTCGCGCTCGGCATGGTGCTGATGCAGATCTTCGCGGTCGATCTCAACTGGCTGCCGACCGTCGGCGACGACACGTGGCGCCACTACATCCTGCCGTCGATCACGCTCGGCGCGGCCGTCGCGGCGATCATGGCGCGCTTCACGCGCTCGTCATTCGTCGACATCCTCGGCGAGGATTTCATCCGCACCGCGCGCGCGAAGGGCCTCGACGAGCGGCGCGTCGTCATCAAGCACGGCCTTCGCAACGCGCTGATTCCGGTCGTCACGATGATGGGGCTGCAGTTCGGCTTCCTGCTCGGCGGCTCGATCATCGTCGAGAAGGTCTTCAACTGGCCGGGACTCGGCCGGCTTCTCGTCGACGCCGTCGACATGCGTGACTATCCGGTGATCCAGGCGCTCGTGCTGCTGTTCTCGCTCGAGTTCATCCTGATCAACCTGATCGTCGACGTGCTCTACGGCTTGATCAATCCCACCATTCGCTATCGCTGATGGCCACGCTGCCCGCCTCCGTCGCCTCCGTCGTCCACGACACGCGCGTGCGCACGCCGTGGTTCGAGTTCTGGCGCAAGTTCCGGCGGCAGAAGATCGCGCTGGTCGCCGGCGCGTTCGTCGCGCTGCTCGTCGTCGTCGCGATCGCCGCGCCGTGGATCGTCCCCTACGATGCCGAAAACTACTTCGACTACGACGCGCTGAACGCCCGGCCCTCGCTCGCGCACTGGTTCGGCGTCGACGCGCTCGGTCGCGACATCTTCAGCCGCATCCTGATGGGCGCGCGGATCTCGCTTGCCGCCGGGTTCGTCTCGGTCGCGGCCGGCGCGATCGTCGGCACACTGCTGGGCCTGCTCGCCGGCTACAAGGAAGGCTGGTGGGATCGGGCCATCATGCGGCTATGCGACGTGCTGTTCGCGTTTCCCGGAATCCTGCTCGCGATCGCGATCGTCGCGATCCTCGGCGGCGGCATGGCGAACGTGATCGCGGCGGTCGCGATCTTCAGCGTACCGACGTTCGCGCGGCTCGTGCGCGGCAACACGCTCGCGCTCAAGCACCTGACTTACATCGAGGCGGCGCGAAGCCTCGGCGCGTCGGGCCGCACGATCGTGTTCCGCCACATCTTTCCCGGCACGATCTCCGCGGTCGTTGTGTATTTCTCGCTGCGGATCGGCACGTCGATCATCACGGCGGCGAGCCTCTCGTTCCTAGGCATGGGCGCGCAGCCGCCGACACCCGAATGGGGCGCGATGCTCGACGCCGCGCGCTCGGACATGCTGACGGCGCCGCACGAGGCGATCTTTCCGGCGCTCGCGATCTTCCTGACGGTGCTCGCGTTCAACCTGCTCGGCGACGGGCTGCGCGACGCGCTCGATCCGCGGATCGAACGACGATGAGGACCTGGACGCCATGAACCTGATCGAGCATTGGGAGCGCGTATACGCGACGAAGAAGCCGGACCAGGTGAGCTGGTATCGGCCCCATCTGGACATTTCGCTCCGACTGATCGCCGATGCGGCGTCCGCCGGAGCGCGCATCATCGACGTCGGTGGAGGCGAATCGACGCTCGTGGACGACCTCGTCGAGCGCGGACATTACGACGTTACGGTCCTCGATCTATCGGCGACCGCGATCGAAGTCGCGCGCCGGCGCCTGGGGACGCAAGCGGAGCGCGTCCGCTGGCTGCACGGCGACGTAACGAGCCATCCGCTCGCAAAGGGCGACTACGACGTCTGGCACGACCGGGCGGTGTTTCACTTTCTGACGGAGCCGGGCGATCGCGCCGCTTACGTGCGGCAGGTCGCGCGCGCCGTCCGCGGTGGCGGCCACGTGATCGTCGCGACGTTCGGACCTGCGGGACCGACGAAGTGCAGCGGTCTCGACGTCGTGCGCTACGACGCCAATGCGCTGCACGGCGAATTCGGAGCACGCTTCGAGCTTGTCGAACACATCGAAGAAGCGCACCAAACGCCGTGGGGAAGCATTCAGCAGTTCGTCTACTGCTACTGCCACGTGCGCGACGATCGCGCGCCGGCCAGCAGGCTCCGATGAATGCGGAGGACGATTCCTTCATCGACGCGCCGCGGATCGGAACGCTCGCCTGCGGATCCCGCGATTCGATCGCGGACGTCGACGGCTGCGCGGTCGGACATGCGACGCGTGCCGAAGGCTCCGTGCAGACCGGCGTTACCGTGATACGCCCGCATGCGGGCGACCTCTACGGCGAGCCGTTGCCGGCCGCGTCCGCCGTGTTGAACGGCTTCGGCAAGACGACGGGGCTCATGCAGCTCGACGAACTCGGTGCGCTGGAGTCGCCAATCGCGCTGACGAACACGTTCGCGGTCGGCACGATCGCGACGGCGATGATTCGCCACGCCGTCGCCGCGAACGCGGCGATCGGTCGCACGCTGCCAACGGTGAACCCGGTCGTCGCGGAGTGCAACGATGGATACCTGAACGATTTGCAGCGGTTCGCGGTCGAGGAGCGCCATTACGCGATGGCGTTCGATGCGGCCAGCACTGATTTCGCGCAAGGCGCCGTCGGCGCGGGTCGCGGCATGTCGTGCTTCGAGTTGAAGGGCGGCATCGGTTCCGCATCGCGCCGGACGACCGACGAGCGTTGGATCGCCGGCGCGCTCGTGCTCGCGAACTTCGGCGGGCTTTCGCAATTGACGATCGCCGGCGTTCCAATCGGAAGGAAGCTCGTCACGGCTTCGCGCGACGCGCACGTCGACGATGGCTCGATCATCGTCGTGCTCGCGACCGACGCTCCCCTGTCCCATCGCCAGCTGCGGCGCCTCGCGTTCCGTGCCGGGGCCGGAATCGCGCGCACCGGCGCCAATTTCGCCCACGGCAGCGGCGATATCGCGATCGCATTCGCGACGGCCGAGCGCATCGCGCGCTATCAGCGAAACGCGACCGCGCGAACGACGATCGGCGACGACGCCCTCGACCCGCTGTTCGACGCGGCGGCCGAGGCGACCGAGCAGGCAATCGTCAACGCGCTTTTCGCCGCCGAGACCGTCGAGGGTCGCGACGGCCACGTCCGGACGGCGATCACGGCTCGCCTTCCCGACTGGCGCAGCCAATGGCCTCCCCGATGAAAATCCTGATTTCCGTCGACATCGAAGGCGTCGCCGGCGTCGTCGATCGCGAGCAGACCCAGCCCGGCAACACGGAATACGAGCGCGCGCGCCGGCTGATGACGGCGGAGGCGAACGCGGCGGTTCGCGGTGCACTCGCCGGCGGCGCGACGGCGTGCGTCGTCAACGATTCGCACGGCCATTTCCGGAACCTGCTCGCGGACGACATCGACCCGCGCGCCGAACTGCTCCTCGGCAAACCGCGCGACCTCGGCATGATGGCGGGCGTCGATCAGGATTGCGGCGCGGTTTTCCTGATCGGCTGGCACGCACGCGCGGGGAGTGCAGGCGTGCTCGCGCACACGATCAGCGGCTTCGCGTTTGCGCGCGTGCTCGTGAACGGCAGCGAGGTCGGCGAGGCGGGACTGTACGGCGCCGTGGCAGCCGAGTTCGCGGTTCCGGTCGCGCTCTACAGCGGCGACGACGCGTTCGCCGAGGAAGCGGCGACGCTCTTTCCCGGCAGTGTCGGCGTCGTCGTGAAGCGCGCACACGGCAACCGCGTGGCGACGAACCTCTCCCCCGCCGCCGCCTGCGCGGCGATCGAAGCGGGCACCGCGCAAGCAGTGACGCGCGCAGCATCGCTCAAGCTGCGGCCGGTGACGACGCCGGTCGCCGTGCGCGTCGACGCGACGACCGTTGCGCTTGCGGATCTCTTCGCGATGCTGCCCCTCGTACGCCGCGTCGGTGCGCAGAGCATCGAGTTCTCGTCCCCGACGATGCGTCACGCGGTGCGCGTGCTGAACAGCTTGTCCGCGATGGCGTTCATGCTGCGCTGACGCACGGGCACTATCGCTTGTGCGGCGGCACGCCGAGCGTCTCGTAGATCGGGCGCAGCACGCTGCGCACGGTCGGCAACTTGCTGCGATACCAAAGCGCCGCGAGCATCGCCAGCACGCCGTTCAGCGCGAACAGGAACGGCGTTCCGAGCACGCCCGCGATCGCGCCGGCAGCAAGATTGCCGAGCGGCGCAACGCCGAGAAACGCGAGCGTGTAGAACGCGGCCACGCGTCCGCGCAGCCTGTCCTCGACGATCGTCTGCAGGATCGTGTTGGCCGAGGCCGCCGCGAGGATCGTGCCGCCGCCGACGAGCACCATCAGCAGCAACGCCAGCGGATAGATGCGGATGTATGCGAACGCGGCGAGCGCGGCACCCGCCGTCGCGACCGCGTACAGGATCACACGCCCGAGGCCGCGCACCGTCGCCCGATGCGCGAGATAAAGCGTCGACGCCAGTGCGCCGATGCCGGCCGACGACAGCAGGTAGCCGAGCGTGTGCGGTCCGCCGCCGTAAATGTCCTTCGCGTAGACCGGCATCAGCGACGAGTACGGCGCGATTGCCCACGCGAGCGCCGCGACGAGCGCAAGCAGCGCACGCACCGGCTCGAGTCCTCGTGCATAGCGCAAGCCCTCGACGAAGCTCGCCCACCAACCGGAGTCGGCCACGGGGCGTATGTCCGCCGGCCAGTCCATCCTGGCGATCGCAATGATTACGGCGACGAACGACAGCGCGTTGAGCGCGAAGCAGATCGACTCGTTCGTGAGGCTCAGCAACAAACCCGCCAGCGCGGGGCCGACGACGCGCGCCGTGTTCACGAGCATCGAGTTGAGCGCGATCGCATTGCCAAGATCGCCGCGATCGGCAATGAAGTGCACGTACATCGATTGCCGCAGCGGCGTGTCGAATGCCGAGCAGGTGCCGAGCCACAGCGCGAGCACGATCAGGTGCCAGGTCTGGATCCAGCCGAAGCCCACGAGCACGGCGAGCACGACCGCCTGGGCGAGCATCAGCGACTGCGTCGTCAGCAGGCCGCGCCGGCGGTCGATCCGGTCGGCGAGCACGCCGGCGACGTTGCTGAAGAGAAGAATGCCGACGTTCGCGCAGAAGGCGACGACGCCGAGGAGCCACGCGGAATTCGTCAGGCGGTACGTGAGCCAGCCCATCGCGACCTGCTGGAGCCACGTACCGATCACGGACAGTCCCTGGCCCGTGAAGAACAGCCGGAAGTTGCGGTGGGCGAGCGCGCGAAAGGTGCGCGGAATCGGTCGGCTCATCGGACGACGACGATTCGCGGCGGCGCCGGCGAAGCCACGCTACAGGCCGAATACGCGCCGAGCGTTTTCGAAGCGAATCGCCTTCGTCTGATCCCCGGGCAACAGGGCCGTGTTCGCGAATGCGCCTTTCGTGTCGTGCACCTGGTGGGGCCAGTCCGTGCCAAGCATCACGCGCTCTGCTCCGACGACCGAGATCAGGTACTGCAGCGGGCGGACGTCGTAGGTGATGCTGTCGTAGTAGATATGGCGCAAATAGTCGGTCGGCTTGCGCTTCATCCTGCGCCGGCTCGCAAGCTCCACTTCATCGCCCTTCTCGAAACGGCCGACGAGGTATGGCAGCGTCCCGCCGCCGTGCGACGCGATCAGCTTCAGGTTCGGGTACCGGTCGAAAAAGCCGTCGAAGATCATTCGCGTGATCGCGAGCGTCGTGTCGAACATGAAGCCGACCGACCAGGACAGGTCGTACTTCGTCATGTCCATCATGTCGACGCCGGGCGGATCGGTCGGATGGACGAGCACCGGCATCGCCCGCCGGTCGATCTCCGTCCAGATGGGGGCGAAGAACGGATCGGTCAGGCTGCGTCCGGCGACGTTCGCGAGCACCATGACGCCGATGGCGCCATTGCCCAACGTGCGCGCGAGTTCCTCGCGTGCCGCGTGCGGATATTCCCACGGCAGCGACGTGAGCCAGCGAATGCGATCGGGATACCTTGCCTGCGCCTTCGCCATCGTGTCGTTCGATTCGCGTGCGGCGCGCGTGCTCACGTCCTCGTTCCCCCAGTAGACGTTCGGACAGGTGAGCGAGACGATCGAGATGCCGATTCCCGCTTCGTCCATGTGCCGGATGCGCAGCGCGTAGTCGAAATGGCCGCGCTGCGGGATCACGACCGGCGTGTCGCCGCGGAAGATTTCCTGCTGCCCGTCGGGGCGCGTCTTGATGTTGTAGAGGCCGCCTTCCTTCTTCAGCAGTTCGAGCCATCTTCCGGTGAACATGTGCGTATGGACGTCGATCACGGACATCGGATATCTCCAAGTGATGCGTGAATGGCGCGCAGGAGCTCGCTGTCAATGCGCGAGCACCTGACCCAGAAACGTGCGTAGACGCGCGCTCTGCGGCGCGTCGAAGAAGCGATCGGGCGGCGCGGTTTCGATGATCTGGCCCTGGTCCATGAACACGACCCGGTCGGCGACGCGCCGGGCGAAGCCCATCTCGTGCGTGACGACGATCATCGTCATGCCTTCGCGAGCCAGAATCTCCATCGTCTGCAGCACCTCGTTCACCATCTCGGGATCGAGCGCGGCCGTCGGCTCGTCGAACAGGACGAGGCGCGGATGCGTGCAAAGCGCGCGCGCAATCGCGACCCGTTGCTGCTGGCCGCCTGAAAGCTGCGCCGGGTGCCGGTCCGCGTAATCGGTAAGGCCGACGCGCTCGAGGTAATGCAGCGCACGCCGGCGAGCTTCGCTGCGGCTCACGCCGCTTCCGAAGATCGGCCCCACTGTCAGGTTCTGCAGCGCCGTCATGTGTGGAAACAGGTTGAACTGCTGAAACACCATGGCGACGCGGCGATTGATCGCAAGTCTCGCCGCGCGTGTTATCTCGTCCGCACGGACGTCGATGCCGCACACGCGCAAATGCCCCTGCTCGAACGGCTCGAGCAGGTTGATCGTGCGCACGAGCGTCGATTTTCCGGAGCCCGACGGTCCGCACACGACGATGCGCTCCCCGGCGCCGACGTGCAGGTCGACATCGCGAAGCGCATGGTAGCTGCCGTACCACTTGTTGATCGCCGACATCTCGACGATCGACACGTTCGTGTCGGAAGGCGGGGAAGCATCGAGCGCCATGGGTTCGTGCGTCAGCGCGAAAGCTCGAGCCGTCGGCTGTAGCGCGACAGCGCGTAGCAGACGCCAAGATAGGCCAGCGCGAGGAACACATACCCGGACGTGAGGATGTTCGGCTCGCCCACCCAGTCGGGCGACTTCGCGCCGATTTCGATTGCGCCGAGCAGGTCGCTGACGCCGATCACCGACAGCAGCGTCGTCTCCTTGATGACGACGATCATGATGTTGACGACCGCGGGGACCACGGCGGTCAATGCCTGCGGCAATACGACGCGCCGCAACGTCGCGAAATCGCTCAAGCCGACCGTCGTCGCCGCCTCGATCTGGCCGCGATCCACCGCCTGCAAACCGCCGCGAAACACTTCGGCCGCCATCGCGGCGTTGAAAAGCGCGAACGCGATCGCGGCGCGCGCGAAGAGCCCGATCGTCAGATCGCGAGGCAGGAACAGCGGCAGCAGCGTCGCGGCGATGAACAGCACCGCGAGCAGCGGCACCGCGCGCATCGCTTCGACGAACGTTCCGCAGAGCAACCTCACGACCGGCCAGCGCGAACGGCGGCCGAGCGCAAGGCACAATCCGAGCGGAAGCGCCGTCGCGAACGTGGCGAGCGTGACGACGAGCGTCACCAGCAATCCGCCCCATTGGGTCGGCACGACGACCGGCAACGGGCCGCCGCCGATCAGGAGCAGGAAGAACGTGACGGGGAGAAGGACGAAGCCCTGGAGCACCCGCAAAAGGCTTGCTCCGTTCGGGCGACGCACGACCCACGTCCAGAAAAGCGCGAAGGCCGCGAAGCAGGTGAACGGCCGCCACAGTTGATCGGAGGGATAGTTGCCGACCAGCCACGGCTTCCAGCGCGCAATGACGAAGGCCCAGCATGCGCCGCCGTCGTCCGGACACGCCGTGCTCGAACTGCCGCGCCAATGCGCCTGCACCAACGCCCAGTCGAGGCAATGCGCGCCGAACAGGAGCAACACCGCGAGCAGGAGCATCGAAACGACGCCGATCGCCGGTGTCGGCAAGAGCCAGCGTCGCAGCCGCTCGGTGAACGTGGGCACCGTCGCCGGAGCCACGCGTGGCGCGACCGGTGACTCGCGTACGAAAAGCGTCGTCAATTCCAACCCCGACCCAACCACTGTGGCACGTCCGCCATTGCGTGGGGTCAACGGCCCTCGGCGCGAAGCAGACGGCGATTGCAGAAGGCGACGATCGCCGCGATGCCGAGATTGATGGCCGCATACAGCATTACGACGAGTGCCATCGCTTCGAGCGCTTGGCTCGTCTGGCTCGCGATGGTGCCGCCGACGATCTGCATGATGTCCGGATACCCGACGGCCGCCGCGAGCGCGGACGCCTTCGCCAGGATCTGGTACTGGCCGCCGGCCGCGGGCAGCGCAACACGCAACGCCTGCGGCAGCGTGACGAGGAACGCGGCGCGAACGCCGGTGAGCCCCACGCTCGTCGCGGCCTCGATCTGCCCGCGCGGTACCGACAGGATGCCCGCGCGGAATATCTCGGCGAGGAACGCGCTGTTGTAGATCGAAAGGCCCAGCGTCAGCGCGATCAGTTCCGGAAGGATCGCGATGCCGCCGCTCACGTCGAAGCCTTCGACGTGCGGTCGATCGCTGCCGAGCGGCAGGAACAGGCCGCGATTGTTGAGCAGCGCGCCTGCGAACTGAAGGCTGTCGGCGACCCCGGGCAGCAATGCGATCGCGGAGGCGTACCAGAACAGGATCTGCAACAGCACGGGAATGTTGCGGAACGTTTCGACGTAGGCGCTCGCAACCGTGCGAACAATGCCCGGCGGCGAAAGGCGGCCGAATGCGACGACGAGCGCGAGCAGCGTGCCGAGCACGCCGGCGAGCGCGATGACGAGCAGCGTATTGAGCGCAGCCACGACGAGCGCGTCGAAATAAGACGACGCAGGCCCGAACGGGATCAAGGATTGCGCGATCTGGAAGCCCGCCTGCGTGTGGAGAAATCCGAAGCCGGCCGACACGCCGAGCGCGCGCAGGTTCGCGTGGATGTTGACGACCCCGCCATAGGCGAGCCAGCCGACGACGGCGAGCAGGAACGCCTGCACCGTCCAACCAGGCCATCGTTCGGCCACTACCGCACGTGACAACTTGCGCCGGGCGCCGACCATCATCCTGCCCGCGGCGAAACGGCCCGCGTAAGGGCCGGTACCGCGCCGCGCATCAGCGAATGGGAATCGACATCATGACGCCGCCGTTCGCGACGAGCGCGTTGCGTCCGCGCTCGAGCCGCAGCGGCGTGCTGGGCCCGACGTTGCGATCCCAGATTTCCCCGTAGTTGCCGACGGCCTTGATCGCCTTGTAGGCGTAGTCGTTCGACACGCCGAGCTTGGTGCCGAAGTCGCCGGTCACACCGAGCAGACGTTGCACGTCCGGGTTCGGCGAACTCTTCTGCGCGTCGACGTTGGCCTTCGTCACGCCGAGTTCCTCGGCGGCGACCAGCGCGTTCAGCGTGAAGCGGACGACGTCCTCCCAGCGCGTCTGGCTCTGGGCGACGATCGGACCGATCGGCTCGTTCGATACCGTCTCGGCGAGCACCTTGTAGTCGTCGCGATTCGGCAGCTTCGCGAGGCGTGCCGCGAGACCCGAGCGATCGTTGATGACGGTGTCGCAGCGCTTGCTCACGAACGCGTCCCACGCCTGCTCGGCGGAGGCGAACGTGACGATCTTGTACTTGAGCTTGTGGGCCGCGAAGTAGCTCGCGACGATCAGCTCCGACGTGCTGCCTTGCAACGTGCAGATCGTCGCGTTGTCGAGGTCCGCGATCCTGTTGGCCTTCGACTTCTTCGTCACCGCGAAGCCTTGTCCGTCGAAGAACATGATCTTCGGGAACTTGAGCCCGCCCACGTCACGGCTCTGCGTCCAGGTGAAGCGGTGGGTCAGCACGTCGACGACGCCGGTCGGCAGCCCGGCGAACGCCGTCTTGAGGTCCATCGGCGTGAGCTCGATCTTCGCCTCGTCGCCCAGCACCGCGGCGGCTATCGCACGGCAGAGATCGATGTCGAAGCCCTCGCGCTTGCCGGCATTGTTCTCGGCGGAAAAACCGGGCGATGCGAGCGTGACGCCGCACTTCACGACGCCGTGCGATTTCACGTCGTCCAGAACGTCGGCGCGTGCGCTTGCAGCGAGCGAGAGCCCCACGGCGCCGATCAGAATGCCGGTCAGCGTGGAACGAAGGGGGCGAACGCGCATGATCGGTCTCCCGCGAGAGGTGGCTCACGTTGCGAGGACGGCGATTGTAAACCACGCGATGTCCCGTCGCGGACCGGCCGGCCACGTGCCGTGCGCGCATCATGCGCGGTCCAGCCGATAGATCGTCGATTCTCCGTAACTCTTCGCGAGCGGCAGCCGCCCGACGTATTCGAGCGCAAAGCCCGGCTGACCCGATGCCGCCAACGTCGCCGCGAACGCTTCGCTCGCGTAAACGGTACCCGGCTGCGTCACCGGCTCGATCCGCGCGGCGCGCGTGACGCTCGCGCCGAAGAAGTGCTCGCGGTCCATTACCGGATCGAAGCCGCGAAAGACGGGACCCGCGTGCAGCGCGATGCGGATGCGGCTCGTCGCTGGAAGTCCGGCGGCGGTCCAGTCGATCTTGAGCGTCCGCTCGAGGAAGCCGAGCGCGAACTCGGCCGCGTCGGCCGGCGACGCGAACACGATGTAGAGGCCGTCGCCCCACGTCTTTGCGTCGAGCGGCTTGACGCTCGCGTCACCGATTTGCGCGGCGGCCATCGCGAGGAAGCGCTGATGGAAGAGCGGCGCGAACGTGTCGTGCACCTGACTGAAGCCGGCGAAATCCGCGAACATCATCGATTTCCACGAACGCGGCGGCCGCTCGGTCGCGAAACGGTCGACCGCGTTCTCGCGCCCTGCGGCTCCATCGTCCGCGTCCGCGCGCGGCCGCACGGACGCCGGGACACCTTCGCGCAATACGCGAAGGTCGATCACGACGGGTGGGCCCAGCAACCGCGACCAGCGCGCGTGCGCGCTGTGCGTTCCGCCGACACCGCCGTCCGATGGCGGATCGAGCACGCAGAGCATCGACGGCGTCGTTTCGAGCTGCGCCGCGCGGAGCCGCGAAAGTCCCTCGACGAGCTCGGCGGCGTGCTCGAACAGCGCGTCGTCGCCAAGGTGGTTTTCCTCGGTCGCCATGATGATCCGGTTGACGCGTCCGAGCGCCGCGTCGAAGCGCTGCACCCATTCGCCGCCGCCGACCGCTACGCTGGTGCCGATGAAGTCGTCACGATCGAACGGCAACACGACGTTGACCTCGGCGTTGCGCGCAAGCGCCGCCTCGATGAACAACAGATCGCTGCCGCAGGCGGCGGACGAGAACACGATCGGCCGCTCGAATTCGCCGAGATGGCGATCGATCGCAGCCCGCACGGCAGGCGCGAGCGCGGCGGGGAAGCGCGGTGCCTCGCGGCCGGGAGCGTCGATCATGTGCCCGGCGAAGGCGACGACGTCGGGCACGCGCAGCAGCGGCAACAGCGCCCGCGCTTCGGGAATTGCGCGTGTCAGCAGACGCACCTGCCGTCGCATCGTCGCGACGATGCCGGCGTTGTCGCCGGCCAGTGCGTAGGCGGCCGCATAACCGCGCGCCGCCGCATCGACGTCGCCTTGCAGGAGTCGCGCTTCGGCGTCCGTCGCGAGGTCCCACGCCGATCCGACGCCGCGCCTGGCGACGATTGCCTGCACATGGCGCGCGATGTCGGTCGCGGCCTCGCGATCGCCGAGAAGCAGCGTGAGCGTCGCCGCGTTGACGCCCGGGAACGGATCGGACGCGTAGCGATAGGCGTTTTGGTATTGCTCGCGAGCCGCCGTGAGAAGGCGAACGGCATCGTCGTTGTCCGGCGCCCGGTGATAAGCATCCTTGAGCAAACGGCCGCGCAGGCTATGGATTTCGGCGAGCAGCGGTTCCGGATGCGGCGCAGCCTGCGCCCGGTCGAGCAGCGCGTGCGCGATGCGCGTGGCGCCGGCTCGCGCATGCGCGAGCGCGCCGAGGTAGAGCAGGTCGGCGTCGTCCGGCCGCTCCCGGATCGCCTCGCGAAACGCGTCGCACGCGTCCCACGGTGCGCCGCGGTCGAGATGCGCGCGGATGTCGTCGATCGACGTGGTCAGGACGCCCGTGCCTCGGCAATCTGGGAACGCAGTCGCCGCACGCTGATCAGGTTGCGCACGGCTTGCGGCAGGCCGTCGACGAGGGCAACCGCCTCCTTCAGTTCGGCAGCCGCGTGCGGCGAGGCGGCGATCGCAGACGCGTAGAGCGCGTACGCGAGTTCCAGGTGCTGCGAAAGATCCTCGTTGTCGGGGCGCGCATACAGCCCGCGCTGGAGTTCGAGCACCGGCTCGACCAGGCGTCGCGCCTCGTCGTTGCGGCCCAGGCGTGCCGCGATCGTGGCCGCCAGCGTCGCCTGGATTCCCACGTCGCGGCGATCGCCAAGCGTCCGTATCGGGAGGTTCGCGCGTAGCGCGAGCGCGCGTCTGATCGCGGCGTCGGCGCCTTCGTAATCGCGCAATCGGTACGATGCATCCGCCATCGTCCGGTACGCCATCTCGAGGATCGCGTTGCGCGATTCCTCGTCGGAGGGCGACAGGCCGCCCAATTGCTCGAGGCGTGTCGCCGCTGTGCGCGCGAGCGAGCGAACGGTCCCGAAGTTGCCGTCGGCGTACGGGATGGCGAAGGCGCCGTAGCCGAATCCGGAGGTCGGGAAGCCGAAGTCGGCCAGCAGTTCCCGCCCTTGGGTGTGCTGGAAGGAGCCTTCCGGCACGTCGCGCAGGGCCAGCTCGACGAGGCGCCGGTTCGCCGCGAGGCTCGCTTCCGCCGCCTTGCCGTCGCCAGAATCGGCGTCGAGTCTTGCCTTGTATCCGGCGGAAAGCGCCAGCACGCTGCCGATGAATGCGACTTGCTTCACCCGTTGCTGGATGTCGAGCGCCGCCTGCAACTGCCGGCGCCCCTCGTCGACTTCGCCAAGTGTCGCGAGCGCTCCTGCCGCCAGCAGCCGCGAGTCCGCCAGGTTGTTCCATGCGATCTGGTTCGTTGGATCCAGACGCACGATGGCCTCCCAGGCGGAGGCCGACTGCCGGATCAGTTCGATCGCCTTTCGCACGCGGAGCTCGGTCCATTCGACTCCGCTCAGCGTCTCGAAGATCAGTCCTTCCGAGCGCAATGCCGACATGTTGCCCGGCTGCTGCTCGAGCACCCGCCGGGTAACTTTCACCGCGTCTGAGCCGATGGACCGGAGATCGTCGAAGCGCCCGAGATTCTGCAAAGCGCTCATCTGCCACGCCGACGCTTCGGCGTACGCGGCTGCGGCGGAGACGTCGTGCGTCAGTCCGTCGATGCTCTGATAAGCGTCACGGGCCTTCGCGAGCGTGGCGACCGCGGGCTCGTTCTGGTTCGTGCTGGCTTGTGCGAAGCCCAGGAACGTCGCGGCGAGGCCGTATGCGCGCAGGACCGCTGTCGACGGTTTTCCCTCCCGCATCATCGGTTCCAGCACGGCGACGCTCTGGTTCGCAAGGTCGGCCGACTCGCGACGCTGGTTGAGGCTCGACAGCACGCGTGCCTGCGTCGTCAGCCCGAGGCCCAGGCCGACGATCGTCGCCTCCGAGTGGTCACCCGCAGAGCGAAGTTTCGAAAGCGTGCCGACCGCGTCGGCGAGCACAGACTGGCTCTCGTCGAGCTTCGACTGGTTCCGCAATGCGGCGCCGTAGCGGACCAGCGCAAGCGCACGATTGCGCTCCGTGTCCTGCGTGCGCAACTCCGCGGGTAGCGCCGCGTAATAGTCCACTGCGCGTTTCGCGAGCGACGCGACGATGTCGAGGCGGCCGATCGGCTCGAGCTCGAGGTAGAAATCGTCGAGAAGGTAGACGACGAGCTTTTCCGCTTCACCGCGCGCCTGCTCGGCGAGCAGCCGCGTCTGCTGTGCCTGCGCCTCGGCCCTCTGCGCACGTCGCATGCTTTCGTAGCCGAAGAACGCGCTCGCAATCGCGGCGAGCGCAAGCACGCCGCAGACCGTCGCCACCTGCCGCGCACGGACGAGCGCCTTGTGCGTCGCGCGCTCGCGTGCCCGCTGCTCGGCAAGCTGGCGCTCGGCCGCATCGCGCGCTTCGCGCTCGCGACGCAGATCGCGGCTTGCGCGCACGACGTTGCACAGCACGTCGTGCGTCAGCTCGACCCGACGCACGTCGAGGCGCTCCTCGACGCGAAGCAGGCGCCGGTCGACGAGCCGCGCGAGCGCATCCGGCGCAGCGCCCGCGGCCGCGAACGCCTTCTTCACGCGCTCCTCGGCGAGGCTTTCGCGGAAGGCCGACTCCGTGAGGAGCTGATCCTCGATGAAATGGCGGACGCCGGCCGGCTGGTCGGCGAGCGCGCGCTCATAGAATTCCGCGAGGATCGTATCGTGCGAACCTGCGAGCAGATCCGCGGAAATCTCGCTTCGGCGCTGCGCGACGCGCGCGTTGTTGAGCTCGCGGCAGATCAGCGACAGGAGCGACGGCTCGACCTCGGCATTGCGCAGTTCCGAGCCGCCCGCGATGAAGCGGACGATCGCTTCGGCCACTTCCCGCGAGACCAGGCGGCCGCCGGGCTTCATCACCGCTTCGAGCGCCTGCTCGCCGGTCATCGGCGCGAGCCGCATCCGGTTCTGCGTGATCGCCGGCATCGTCGTCTTGAACGCCTCGAGATGCGCGAGGTAGTCCTCGCGCAGCGCGATCAGCACCCGGTAGTCGCTGCGCGTGAAGTCGAAGGCCTCGGCGATTGCGTCGTCGGCGTCAATGCGTGCTTCGAGCACCTTTGGCGACCGGTTCTCGATGAGATCGGCGAGCTCCTCGACGAACTCGGCGGCGCGCCGGCGACCGAAATCATCGCTTTGCGCGAGCGTGAAGATTTCCTCGAACTGGTCGAAGATCAGAAGCGGCGTCAGCGTGCGGCCGGACGCGTCGCGCAGGAAGTCGCCGCGATGATGGAGGAATTCCCACAGCGATTCGCCGGGAACCGCGACGCCGACGTGCGTCCACTGCCCGGACGCTTCGCTCGCGCGGAAGATCGCCTGCTTGATCTGCTCGCCCGGCGGCGGCGCGTCGCGCGAATAGTCGATGCGCACGTAGACCGGGCAGAAGCCGAGCGGGCGCAACCGGGGAACGATGCCGGCGCGCAGGATCGAAGTCTTGCCGAGACCGGACTTGCCGAACAGGATCGTCAAGAGCTTCCGCTGGACGCGCCGCGCAAGCTCGGCGACCTCCTCCTCGCGCCCGTGAAAGAACTCGCGCGTCTCCTCGGTGAACGAGACGAGCCCGAGCCACGGGTGCTCGGCATCGACCGACGTCGGGTCCGTGGAACTGTCGAGCGGAGCCAAGCTGGTCGCGAGCCTAATGGCGCGCCGTCAGGAAGTCCTGCAGGTGACGCGCGAATTCCGGCGTCACGTCCCCGCCGGGCAGCCGCATGATGTGCAGCGCCTTGAACTTGTCGGGCACGTGCGCGCGGATGGGATCGGTGTCGTCGATGCAGACGGGCATGATGAAGAGCGCGCCTTCCGCGATGTTGCGCGCGCGGTCGATCGCGTAGCTCCATTCGCGGCGAAAGTAGCCTTCGAGGCGACGCTCGGTCGTCGCCGACACGACCGGGATGAAATACGAGCAGCGGGCGATGTTGCGCTGGATCTTGCGGTCGTAGTCGTCGCCGCCTTCGAGCCGGTCGAGGTCGAACCACGTGCGGATGCCGGCCGCCTCCAGGCCCGCGCGCAGCCGCTGCACGGCGGCGAGGTCCTCGCGCGCGTAGCTGATGAACACCGCGTTGTCGGGCATGTCGCGCTCGGGCGGAAGAAACCGCTGCGCGAGCGGGATCACTTCGGCCGGCTTGTGCCGCGCCGTCCAGCGGCGATGCAATTCGTCGACGAACTTCCCCGCACCGCTGTAGACGCGCGTGCGTACGCTCACCTGCTGCAGGAAATGCATCAGCCGCACGTCGGCCCCCGAATGGCTGTCGGCGAGCACCTCGCCGACGTCGCGCGGGTCGGACAGCCGGTGCCGCTTGGCGATGCGCAGGAACAGCCGCGCGAGCCAGTTCGTGAAGCTGCTGCCGATGAACAGCAGATGGTTGTGTTCGAGCTCGTGAAAGAGCTTCTCGGGCGTCAAGTGCTCGCTTTGCAGTGCGCAGATGAACTCGAGCGTGTCCTCGTCGGAGATCACGTACGTCGGCGACGCCGACAAGCGTCCGAGAAGGTGATAGATCACCGGACGCGTCAGCTTCTCCCGTTCGCTCGGCAGATCGGCGACGCGATTCGGCGCATAGGCGACGACGTCGGTCGACTGCGCGCCGCCGAAGCGCTCGCCGTTGATCGCCTGCTCGAGCAGCGGGTCGAACGTCGTCGTGACGAAAAGATCGAAGTCGGTGATCTGCGCGAGCTGGCGCAGCGCCAGGGGTGGGGCGAAGTTCGCGTCGCGAAAGAGGCTGCGCAGCCGCGTGTACGCCTCTTCGCGCCGGCCGCGCGACGCGAGGAACCAGCAGACGACGTCGTTCAGGTTGTACGGGCGCGGGAGCTGAGACGTGTCGACGCCGAGCTTGGCGGCGAGCTTTTCGGCGACCCAGTCGTAGAGCGCTCGCGGCCCGGCATCGGTGTCCACCTGCAGAAGCTCGGGACCGATGATCGGAATGACCCGCCGCTCCTCGATGAAGTTGAGGAGATCGTCCCACGCGTCCTCGTCGAGCGTGGCGGCCGGCTGATGCGGGAAGGGGGTGCTCACCGCGCGAGAGTGTCCCCGATTCGGGAACCCCGGTCAAACGACGTCCGCCCGCGCTTGCCGCAGATAGCGCGCCTCGCGCCTGCCCTCCAGGCGTGGAATTTGCGCCTCGGGTCGGGTGCGGTCCAGAAACGCGATCGCGTTCCTCGAGCGGCCGATCGTTGCATGTCCGGCCGCGCACGATCCGCTGCGTCAACGGGTCGGTGCCAATCCCCGAGACGCTTTCAAATGTGAGCCGCTCAATGCGGCCCTTCCAGCTTGCTGTGTTGAAGTGGACCGAGGCACACGGTGGCCCGCCGAAAGCGCCCTATCGCCAAAGAGCGTTAATCCAGTCCATTTGACTTCGTCTTTCTGACGGCGTATGTATTGGCGAATCACGGCGACTTCGCCTGCGACTGTCGAAAGTTAAGCACGAGTCGCCCAGACTGGCTCCTGCGACATTTTCCAATCGACTGGCGTATGGAACGCATCTTCCGTTCCGCATCACTGTCGCATGCAGGCCGGGAATCCCCGATCGCGATCCCACGAGTCGACGCGAGATCGATAGAGGGTGTTTGTGCGTTGAAGCGTCTTATGGTTTCGCATTTCTCGTAAACGCCAGTTCAGCTACCTGACATGAGCCGGGTACCTCGGACAAGCGCGCGCTCGAGTTGAGATCAGAAAATCGACGCCGGCGCACGGTCGCCTCCCCTGTATAGAGGAGCTAGACGTGCGATGGTGCCGGCGCTGCCTTACGCTTGTCTCCGCCATCGCAAACGCGAGGCTGGATGATTCTGGATCGGTACGGTTGTTCCGCTCGTTGCCTCTTGACAGCGCGTTCGACGTTCCTAGCGTCGTCGTCCGCGTGCTTCGACCTCAGAACGAGATGAACTGCATGCTGTTGCAAGTGCGCGATAAGGGAGAGCACTTATGCGATCGCGTGGTGCGTACCACCCGGCTTTGACGTGCAGCGCAGGAGTGCTACTGCTCTGTGGCGTGACAGTGGCCCAACCGTTGCCGTCGCAGACCCACCTCGTCGCAGCATCCGACAACCCGAACGACTCCTTTTGCGCCGCACGCTGGGACCGCGTAGGAAAGTTCTCCTGCGACGGCAATGACTTGCAGCACCAAACGATTTGCGGCTGCCGTCCACCGGGTTTCGACACCCCATCTTTGTGGGTGAATGCGGGAGTGCTCAACGATAAGGAGTGCTACTCACACCTGACTGGCGTTTCCTGCGAAAACAGGGACTTTTCGCCCGAAGGCATTGTCGCCTGCTCGTCCGAATGGCAAACAACCGGCAGCTTCACGTGCGACAGCGGCGGAATCGAACACCAAAGCATCTGCGGATGCCTGCCGACTGGCGCAGAAAATCCCGCTCTTTGGACAAAGGAAGGTGGCGGTTGTTACTCGCATACGACCGGTCGAACCTGCAGCAGTCGCGGCGGGACGCTGCGCGGAATTTGGGATCCTGCGCAAAAAGACGGTACCTGGCGCACGGACCTCAATGATCCGGCGGCAGGCACGATTCGCCAGCCTCTTACCTTGCTACCGTGCACGTTCGAGATCGGGGATCCCTATTTGATATATGCGGGTCCGACTTATTGGAGGGCCAGCACAGGCGAAGTAACCTGCGACCTATCGTCGACGGTATATCAGTCGTCCAACGCTTCCACTTCGTCGGACAAGTGGCCCGTCGATAATTTCTGGGTCGTCCATGCGAATAACGAGTTCGCATTCGGTTCCGATGACTCTTGTTCCGACGGGGGAGCGAACACCGGGCCCCCGGGTCAAAGCAAACGAGTGTCCGCTCCTGGAAACGGGATGTTCGGATTTGAATTTGCAAACTCGAACGTACCTTTGCGAAAAAAGGGCGTACTGGCGCTCGACACGAACGCGTTCCCGAATTGCGTCGGTCCTGTTGATAAAGGGAAGATTCCATTCATATCGTTTGGTCTGCAAACCAACCGGGGCGCGGGTGCTCTGCCGATAACCTATCTGAACGATCCGTCTTACCCCGACGTTCTCAGGTTCTCGGCAACCATCGAGGACATTGCGCCCGATGGCGTAACCTCTTCCCTGGGGTTGTCGCGCGCGAATTTTGGTTACCTGTTCTTTGAGGCAAACTGGAACGCAAAGCGTCGATGGGTCTTTGTCACCTTGTTGGCGCGCTATCCCGCCGCGAGCTACTTTCGGCATTACTCGGTTTCTCATTGGAATTGGAATGTCGCCGAAAGCATGTGGAACGGCGGGGCGGAGATCGTGTTCATTTCGGCAGAAGAACTGAAGGGTCTTTGCCCGAAGGGAGCGCTATCCGCGGCCTTGCTTGCTCCGACCATAGGTTCGTCGCAGAGCTACGCCATAGGAATTTCGGAAATATTTCGCTGTATCAGTCGAAGCGAACGCGCCAGCTGGTCCGATCCTTTTCCCGATACGCCGATCGGTTTGACAGGCATTCATTGGGCTATCGAAATGACCTTCGGAAAAAATTGGGAGAAAATGTCGATCCAAACCATCGACCTCGCTTATTAGATCGTGTGACTTTCCTCCCGTACCAGTGTTGCGTTGGCGCCGTTGGCGGCGGGCGATTCAGCCGTGGCTGGCAGTACACCGGCCACGTCGGCTCGTGATTCGATCCGCAGCCTTTTCACCACAAGCGGTCATAGCGCTTCCATACGCCCCTGCGCTGCTCCTCTCCACGATCGTTGCAAGGCGGCGACGGACGCCGCGTCCATGACACGCGTAAGCTAACCTTCGTCGTACACGGCGATAACCGGACTTTCTGTCGGGATTGTCGGCTGCGGGGGGTTCCACGAAGAAGTCGGGGTTCACCGGATCTCAGATCGTTGCCCGAGCGGCGCGTACTGAAGCGCAAGCGGCAGCCGTTGCTCGTCGTGTCGAGGATGAAGCGGTCTGGGCGCTCGATTTCATCGGCGAGCCGCTCTACAGCGGGTAGGTCTTCCGAAGCTTGAACGTGATCGACGACGCCAACCGAGGCGCCCTCGGTATGCACGTCGCCGTCAGCATCCGGCCAGAAAACAACGAGGGCGCCACCGGGCGCCCTCGTCCTCGCGCAAGAGGCAACGATCACTTGGGATGGGCGACCGTGCGCAAGTACGGCTTGTGCGTCTTGAACCCGGCCGGATACTTCTTGCGCGCGTCTTCGTCGGACACCGAGGTCGGGATGATCACGTCCTGGCCCGGCTTCCAGTTGGCCGGCGTCGCGAGGCCGTGCTTCGCATTGACCTGTAGCGCGTCGAGCAGCCGCAGAACCTCGTCGAAGTTGCGGCCGGCGCTCATCGGGTAGACGAGGATCGCCTTGATCTTCTTGTCCGGCCCGATGATGAACACGTTGCGCACCGTCGCGTTGTCGTTCGCGGTGCGCGGACCGCCGCCGCTTGCGTTGGGATGCAGCATGTCGTACGCCTTCGCGATCTCGAGGTCCTCGCCGCCGATGATCGGATAGTTGACCGCCGTGCCCTGCGTCTCCTCGATGTCCTTCTGCCAGCGCGTGTGATCGCTGACCGGATCGACGCTGATGCCGATGATCTTCGCGTTGCGCTTGTCGAACTCGGGCTTCAGCCGCGCCATCGTGCCGAGCTCGGTCGTGCAGACCGGCGTGAAGTCCTTGGGATGCGAGAACAGGATCGCCCAGGAATCGCCGATCCAGTCGTGGAAACGGATTTTCCCTTGCGTGGTGTCCGCGGTGAAATCCGGAGCCACGTCACCGATGTGTACCGCCATGTTCGTCCTCCGTTGGGTTGCGGGAACCGGTGTGCCGCAAGCGCCGTCAAAGCCGCCCTGCGTCCGGCCTCCCGATGGGGAATGTGCGAAGCGTCGCAACGGTCGAGTATAACGCCGGCAGCGGCGCGCGGCGCGACGGCGCCTGCCGTGAGCAGGACCGATTGGTTATGACGATATGCCGCCGAGCCGCGCGTACTGCTCGCGCAGCTTGTCGAGCGTCGCGGTGAAGCCGGCGAGGCGGCTCCGCTCCTGCTCGACGACCGCACCCGGGGCCCGGGAGACGAAGCTCTCGTTCGCTAGCTTCGCCTTCGTCTTCACGATCTCGCCCTCGTGGCGCGCGATGTCCTTCGCGATCCGCTCGCGCTCGGCGGCGATGTCGACCTGCACGTCGAGCATGATGCGCAGCGGCTCGACGACCTGCGTCGGCGCCTGGCGCATCGGCAGTTCGTCGACGATCGCGACGTCCGAGAGGCGGGCAAGTGCTTTCAGGTAGTCGACCAGCGAAGCGACGTCCGCGTCCGATTGCCTGCTTCCGGCCACGAACGCGCGGACCTTCTGTCCCGGCGCGAGCGCCATTTCGCCGCGCAGCGAACGCACGGAATCGACGAGGCCTTTCAGCGTCGCGATCTGCGTCGACGGCATCGGCGCCCGGCGTTGCATGTCGGCCTCCGGATAGGCCTGCAACTGGATCGTTTCCCCCGACACGCCCGCGAGCGGCGCGATCGTCTGCCAGAGCTCTTCGGTGATGAACGGGATGAACGGATGCGCGAGACGCAGGATCGACTCGAGCACGCGCACGAGCGTGCGCCGCGTCGCGCGCTGCTGCGTCTCGCTGCCGCGCGCGAGATCGACCTTCGCGAGCTCGACGTACCAGTCGCAGTATTCATTCCAGACGAACTCGTAGAGCGTCTTGGCCGCGAGGTCGAACCGGTACTGGTCGAGTCCTTCGCGGATCTCTTCGATCGCGCGCTGGAGCTGCGCCTCGATCCAGCGATTGGCGATCGACGGCTCGCGCGCCGCCGCGTCGTCGAGCCCCACGTCGTGGCCGTCGACGTTCATCAGGACGAAGCGCGTCGCGTTCCACAGCTTGTTGCAGAAATTGCGATAGCCCTCGCAGCGGTCGAGGTCGAAATTCAGCGTCCGCTTGAACGTGGCAAGCGAGGCGAACGTGAAGCGCAACGCGTCGGCGCCGAACGACGGGATGCCGTTCGGATAGTGGTGGCGCGTGCGCTTCGCGACCCTCTCGGCCTGCCTCGGATCCATCATGTTGGCGACGCTCTTCGAGACGAGCGTGTCGGCGTCGACGCCGTCGATCAGGTCGAGCGGGTCGAGAACGTTGCCCTTCGACTTCGACATCTTCTGCCCTTCGGCATCGCGAACGATCGCGTTGATGTAGACGTCGCGGAACGGCACCTTGCCGGTGAAGAGGGTCGTCGTCATGATCATCCGCGCGACCCAGAAGAATATGATGTCGAAGCCGGTGACAAGCACCGACGACGGCAGGAACGTGCGGAGCTCCTTCGTGTCGGCCGGCCAGCCGAGCGTCGAATGGCACCACAAGGCCGAGGAGAACCAGGTGTCGAGCACGTCGTCGTCGCGCCGGAACGATCGCGGGACGCGTCCGAGCTTGGCGGTCGCCTTCGCGCGCGCCTCTTCCTCGGTCATCGCGACGTAGAGGTTTCCGTCCTCGTCGTACCACGCCGGAATCTGGTGACCCCACCAGAGCTGGCGCGAGATGCACCAATCCTCGATGTTGTTGATCCAGTGCAGGTACGTCGAGATCCATTCCGACGGCACGAAGCGCACGCGTCCGCGCTCGCCCGATAGTGGATCGACGATGCCCTGCTCGCTGACCGCATCGAGGCAAAGTTGCTGGATGGTCTTGCCTGGCCACAGCGGATGCGACGCAGGCGCGGCCTCGCGCATCGCGACGTACCACTGGTCGGTCAGCATCGGTTCGACGATCTCGCCGGTGCGCCCGCAGCGCGGCACGATCATCTTGTGCGGCTTTTCGCTGACGACGAGGCCCGCGGCTCTGAGATCGGCGAGCACGGACTTGCGCGCCGCGTAGCGATCGAGGCCGCGATATTTCGCCGGCGCGTTGTCGTTGACCGTCGCGTCGAGATGGAAGATCGACAGCGTCGGCAATCCGTGACGCTGCCCCACCGCGTAGTCGTTGAAATCGTGCGCGGGCGTGATCTTCACGACACCGGTGCCGAACTCGCGATCGACGTAATCGTCGCCCACCACCGGAATCTCGCGCTCGGCGAGCGGCAGGCGCACACGCTTGCCGATGTACGACCGGTAGCGCTCGTCGTTCGGATTCACGGCAACCGCGGTGTCGCCGAGCATCGTTTCGGGACGCGTCGTCGCGACGAGAAGCGACCCCGAGCCCTCGGCGAGCGGATAACGCAGTTCCCAGATCGTGCCCTGCTCCTCGTCGTTGTCGACCTCGAGGTCCGACACCGCCGTCATCAGCTTAGGATCCCAGTTGACGAGCCGTTTTCCCCGGTAGATGAGGCCGTCGTCGTACAGGCGGACGAACGTCTCGCGCACTGCGGCCGACAGTCCTTCATCCATCGTGAAGCGCTCGCGCGACCAATCGGCCGCCGCGCCGAGGCGTCGCATCTGATTCGTGATCGCGCCGCCCGACTCCTCCTTCCACTGCCAGACGCGACCGACGAACGCGTCGCGTCCCAGGTCGTGGCGCGTCAGTCCCGTCGCCTTGAGCTGCTGCTCGACGACGATCTGCGTCGCGATGCCGGCGTGATCGGTGCCCACCTGCCACAGCGTGTTGAAGCCCCGCATCCGGTGATAACGGATCAACACGTCCATCAGCGTCTGCTGGAACGCGTGTCCCATGTGCAGCGTGCCGGTGACGTTCGGCGGCGGAAGCTGAATGCAGTACGGCGCAGCACCCGGCACGTAGCGCGGCTCGAAATAGCCGCGCGATTCCCAGATCGGGTACCACTTCGCCTCGATCGCGTGCGGCTCGAAGCTTTTTGCGAGTTCCATGTCGTCGTGTTGCGTGTCGGCGGCGACCGTAACGCCGATCCGGGTCAAAAGATCATTATCGAGCACCTGGCGCGATTCAGCCGAGCGGCCGATTGACGGCAAAGGACGCGTTGCCGCGGACTGCGTCACATAACAGAGTAGTATTTCAACATAAAACAGATTGGATGGCCGACCCGATGGAGACGCTGTTCGACTGCATCGCGGAACAGACGCATGCCGCGGCACGCGGTGTTCTCGCACATCACCTCTTCGCGTTCGTTCATCCGTGTTTCGACGGCAACGGACGCAATGCGCGCTTCATCGCGCAGGAGCTGCGGGCGGGCCCCGGCGCCGCGCGACGCCGCCGTCGTGCCAGGATGCACTGACGGCGAAGTTCGCAACCTCGGCGCCTGGGTGCACGGAACGTCTTGCGCCGCAACCTCTCGGGTCGTGGTGCAAGCCGACTCGATCACGCCATTGCCACCTCCGCCGGGACAAGCTCCTTCGCCGCCGCGATCGACCGTCCCAGCGCCTGCGCCAGCGCCCTCAGCCGCGTCATCAGCGCCGAAAACTCGTCGATCGACAGCGCCTGGTCGGCGTCGCACCACGCTTCGGTCGGGCATGGATGCACTTCGATCAGCAACGCGTCGGCCCCTGCGGCGACCGCGGCGAAAGACAGCGCCGGCACCATCCACGCCTTGCCGCCCGCATGCGACGGATCGATGATCACCGGCAGATGCGTTTCCTTCTTGAGCACCGCGACGGCCGTCACGTCGAGCACGTTGCGGTAGGCGGTCTCGAACGTCCGGATGCCGCGCTCGCAGAGAATGATCCGGTGATTGCCGCCGGCCGCGATGTACTCGGCCGCCATCAGCCATTCGCTGATCGTCGCGCTCATCCCGCGCTTCAGGATCACCGGCACGTTCACCTTGCCGACTTCCTTCAGCAGATCGAAGTTCTGCATGTTCCGCGTGCCGATCTGGATCACGTCGACCTCGTGCTCGAGAAACGTGTCGAGCATCCGCACGTCCATCAGCTCGGTGACAATCGGAAGCGCGTGGCGTCCCGCGGCGTCCTTCAGCATCGTCAGCCCCTCGACGCCCTTGCCCTGGAACGTGTACGGGCTCGTTCGCGGCTTGAACGCGCCGCCGCGCATCAGGCGCGCGCCCGCGGCGGCGACGCCGGCGGCGGCGGCCTGCATTTGCGGCACCGTCTCCACCGAGCAGGGCCCGGCGATCACCTGCACTTCGCTGCCGCCGATCCGCGCGCCGCGCACGTCGACGATCGTGCTCGCCTTGTGCCATTCGCGCGCGACGAGCTTGTACGGCTTCAGGATGTGCAGCGAGCGCTCGACGCCCGGCAGCGGATCGAACATCTCGGGGTCGAGCCGGCGTTCGTCGCCGATGGCGCCGATCAGCGTGCGCTCGGTGCCGCGCGATATGTGGACGTCGAGCCCGTGCGCGCGGATCTTCGCTTCGACGGTCGCGATTTCCGCGTCGCCGGCGTCGGGTTGCATGACGATGATCATGATGCTCTCCTCGGTTGAACGTGCCTCTGAAAACGAATCGGGCGGCCCTTTTGGAGCCGCCCGATCGATGTATTCGCTGTGTCGCTTGGTTTACGGTCGCGTGCGGCCCTCGGCGTTTCCGACGTAAAAGTAGACGAAGCCCGACCATGCCCCGGTCAGGATCCGCGCCGCGCAACCGTTGATGCCAGTTCTCATCCGACGCAGTCTAGCACGCCCGCCCCTGCCAGGGGCAAGCGGTCCGCGCGTGCGCCCGTTCCCAACGCCAAAGAGCGGGACCAGAATGGCAACACCTTCCGTTGCTCGCGAGGCCTTCCGATGTCGGCATTGACGTTCCACATGATCGGCGGCGCGCCGGACCCGGTCGCGCCGTTCAGCCACGCCGTCGAAGCCGACGGCTTCGTATTCCTGACCGGCCAGATGCCGTTCACCGGCACGTCGAACGCATCCGACTACCCGGAATCGATCGAAGACCAGACGCATCAGGTGATGAAGAACCTCGTCACCGTGCTCGAAGGCTGCGGGCTCGGGCTTCCGGACGTCGCGGCGGTGCGCATTTTCCTGCGGCACTTCGACACACATTACGAACGGATGAACGCGGTGTACGCGACCTACTTCCCACCCGACCGCAGGCCTGCGCGCACGTGCATCGGCGTGACGGGCCTCGCGCGCGGCGCGCTCGTCGAAATCGACATGATCGCGCGGCGTTAGAAAGTGAGACGACTTTCCCGAACGCGGAAGTCGTCTCTGACCTACCCCACTTAACTCTTGGGCTGCTGCTTGCGCCAACTGTCGATCTCGCGCTCGATCGCTTCGGCGACATAACCGCGCACGAGCTCACCCAGCTCGCGGTTGATCGTCTCGATCAGTTGCGCGCTCGCGCGCTCGACGATCGGCGCAAGGCGTGCGCCGAGCTGCTCGCGCAGTCCCGTGTCGGTGAAAAGATCGAGACGCTGCAGAACCTGCATCCGGATCTCTTCGGCGAGCGCGTCCCACTCGCGGCTTCCGGCGGTGAGCATCGATGCGTCGACGATCGGCGCCGGCGGAGGCGCGGGTTGCGCCGCACCCTGCTCCTGCGGCGGAATCTCGAGGATGAAATCGTCGTCGAGGAACGGTACGCGTGCCGTGGTCGCCGAAGTCGGCTGTTCCTGCGCCGGCTCCGACGCGGGTCCCGGCGTTTCTTCCGGCGCCTCGCGCTCGAGGACGGCGGGCGGCGGCAGCTCGGCGGCCGCGGCCTCGGCCTCCTGCGCCGATGCCGGAAACGCGTCGCCGGCGTCGACCGGCGCGTCCGACGTGGCGGGCACCGGCTCGCGCGTTTCCAGCGGCTTGGTCGCGTCCGGCCAGTCGAGTACAGCATCGGTCAGCACCGGAACATCGCCGAGCGTGTCGAGTGACATCGGATCGAGCGCCTCGGCCGGTGGCGACGCCTCGGCCAACGACGACGGCTCGGGCGGCGACGCCTGCGCGACCGCATGATCGAGCACGATCGGATCCGCTGCCATGTTGTCGGGCAGGATCAGCGTCGGCGCGATCGACGCCGCGCGCGGATCGAACGCGTCCGTCAACGTCGGCACGTCACCCATCCGATCCTTCCCGCGTTTTCGATTGCGGCGCATCAGCGCGTCGGCCTGATCGAGGAGTTCACGGGCGGTCGGCATTGCTCGCTTGGACTAATCCCGCCGCGACCAGTCGTGCTGCTTCAACTCGTAGCCGCGCTCGCGGTAGAAGCGATAGCGCGCCCGACCCGCGGCCAGTTGCGCGTCGTCGGCGCCGACGACTTCCGCGAGCCGTTCGAAGCGGCTGAAGAACGGCGGCGGATCGGGATGCAGATTGACGAGCACACTCGCGGGTCCCGTATGCGCGAGCGTCTCGTCGATCCAGATCGGCGTCTCGTTGGCGACGACGCTGTCCATCCGGCAATGCGGCAGAAACGCGTGCGGCGGCTCGAGCCACAGCAGCCGATCGAGCGCGGCCGTCGTCGACGCATCCGGCGTCAGCACGCGCACACTGCCATGTTGCCGATACGCCTTCGCGATGATGCGTCCGGCGAGCTTGAGCGGCTCGGGCGCGTTCGTGAAGAAATCGATCGTGGTCACGCGAGCGCGGTGCGGTCGATAGCGCGCGAGTGCGGTAAAGCGCTCACGGCAGCGCCTCCTGCGCGAGGAGCCACGTCGCGAGCATCGGCACCGGCCGGCCCGTCGCGCCCTTCTCCTTGCCTTCCTTCCATGCTATGCCCGCGATGTCGATATGCGCCCAATCGTATTTGCGCGCGAACCGCGACAGGAAGCACGCCGCGGTGATGCTGCCGCCGGCGCGACTTCCGACGTTGGCGAAATCGGCGAAGTTGCTCGCGAGCGCTTCCTGATAGTCGTCCCAGAGCGGCATCTGCCAGCCGCGATCGTACGCATCGTCGCCCGCGGACAGCAGCGCGCGCGCGAGCGCATCGCTGTTGCTGAAGATCCCGCTCGCGACATGGCCGAGCGCAACGACCATCGCGCCGGTCAACGTCGCGATATCGACGACCGCGTGCGGTTCGTAGCGTTCGGCGTACGTGAGCGCATCCGCGAGGATCAGGCGGCCCTCGGCGTCGGTGTTCAGCACCTCGACGGTCTGGCCCGACATCGACTTCACGATATCGCCGGGCTTCGTCGCGTGTCCCGACGGCATGTTCTCGCAGGTGGGAATCAGGCCGACGAGGTTGACCTTCGACTTGAGCTCGGCGATCGCGCGGAACGCGCCGATCACCGACGCGGCGCCGCACATGTCGAACTTCATCTGGTCCATCTCGGCGGCCGGCTTGATCGAGATGCCGCCGGTGTCGAACGTGATGCCCTTGCCGACCAGAACGATCGGCTTCTGCTTGCGCTGCGCCTGCTCGTATTCCATCACGATGAAACGCGGCGGCTCGGCGCTGCCGTTGGTCACGGACAGGAACGAGCCCATGCCGAGCGCCTCGATCTCCGGGCGCTCCATGACGGTCACCTTGATGTCCGGAAACTCCCGGCCGAGCTCCTGCGCGCGCTCCCCCAGGTAGCGCGGCGTGCAGACGTTGCCCGGCAGGTTGCCGAGATCCTTGGCGAGGTCCATGCCGTGGGCGATCGCGACGCCGCGGGCCGCGGCCGCCTCGCCGTCGCCCAGGTCGGAACGCTGCGGCACCGACAGCGTCAGCTTGCGCAGCGGCCGACGCACCTCGGTAGGCTCGCTTTTCATCTGCTCGAAGCGGTAGACGGCATCCATTGCGACAATGACCGCGTGCTCGACGCGCCACGCGACCTCGCGACGCTTGACCTTTTCCTCGGTCAGGTACACAACCGCCTCGTACGAACCGGTTTCGTTCAGCAGCTTGACGGCGCTGCGGATCGCGTGCCGGAACTCCTTGTCGCGGAAATCGCGCTCCTTGCCGAGGCCGACGAGCAGCACCCGATCGGCCAGCGTGCCGCGCACGCTATGCAGCAGGAGGGTCGCCCCGAGCTTCCCCTCCATGTCGCCGCGGCGGATGATTTCGCTGATATAGCCGTTCGAGGCGCGATCGATCAGTTCCGCGGACAGCGAAAGCTTGCGATTGTCGAAAACCCCGACGACGACGCACGCGCTGCGCTGCTTCTCGGGGCTTCCGCTTTTTATGGTAAATTCCATCCGATCCCTCGGCTCCGTTCGCTGGCCTTTTTGTGCGATAGCAGGAATACTCGCGCATTATCGTCAAAACGCCGTAAAAAAGTCAAAATTTTCCCGCCGTCATGATTTTCCGGCGTAGCCTGGTCCGCGAGTTGACGGCGACCGCGGTCGGGCTGTTCCTCGTCCTGCTCGCGATCCTGTTTACCAATCTGGTGCTGCGGCTGCTGGCGCGCGCCGCGGGCGGATCGATCGCGCCCGACGGCATCCTGGCGCTGCTTGGCTTCAACGCGCTGTTTTATCTGAACATTTTGTTGTCGGTCGCGCTCTTCCTGACCGTGCTGCTCACGCTTTCGCGCTGGTATCGCGATAGCGAGATGATCGTCTGGATGACGTCGGGCCAATCGCTGACCGCCTGCCTGCCGCCGATCATCTGGTTTGCGGCGCCGTTCCTCGTTGCGATCGTCGCGCTGTCGCTCTACCTGTCGCCGTGGGCCGAGCAGCGGAAAATCGAATTCGAGCGGCAGCTCGAGGCGCGCGACAACATCTCCGTCGTGACGCCGGGCCTTTTCCGCGAGTTCCCGCGCGCCAATCTCGTCGTGTTCGTCGAAAGCATCAACCCGGTCGACAACACCGTGCGCAACGTCTTCCTGCACTCGATCGAGAACGGCAAGGACGCGACGACCGTGGCGGCGCGCGGGAGGCTCGAGGACATGCCGAACGGCGACCGCTTCATCGTGCTCGAGCACGGCCGCCGCTACCAGGGCACGCCGGGAACGGCCGATTACCGGGTCGTCGAGTTCGAGAAGCTCGGCCGGCGCATCGAGCCGTCCGAAGTGCGCGCGCTGCCGACGTCGACGAAGGCATTGCCGACGTCGGCGCTACTCATTACCGACGGCCGCGTCGAGCGCGCCGAGCTCTTCTGGCGCATCTCGGTGCCGATCTCGGCCGTGATGCTGACGCTGCTCGCGGTGCCGCTCGCGTACGTGAATCCGCGCATGGGGCGCTCGTTCAACCTGGTGGCAGCGGCCTTTCTCTACATGCTCTACAGCAACTGCCTCAACATCGTGCAAAGCATGATCGCCCAGGGGCGGCTCGAGCTGTGGGCGGGGCTTCTGCTGCCGCACGTGATCGCGCTGCTCGTCGTCGTGCTGCTCTTCCGCCACCAGCTCTCGGTGACCGGACTTTTCGCGCGCTCGGCGGGCAGCCAGGCGCCGGCCGCGGCATGATGCCCGCCCGGCGCAGCCCGCAACGCCGGAAAGCAGCGCGTTGAAGACGCTTTCCCGCTACATCGGCCGCGACGTCCTGCTCGCGACGCTTCTGATCTTCGCAGCGCTGGTCGGGCTTTTCGCGTTCTTCGACCTGATCCACGAACTTGGCGACGTCGGCCGCGGCGATTACACGATCAGCCGCGCGCTGCTGTTCGTCACACTGAACCTGCCGTCGCGGCTTTACGAGCTGTTCCCGGTCGCGGCGCTGATCGGCACACTCTTCGCGATCGCGCAACTGGTCGCGAACTCCGAGTACACGGTGATGCGCGCGTCCGGAATGTCGCTCGCGCAGGTCGCGTGGTCGGTGCTGCGCGTCGGCATTCCGCTCGCGGCGGCGACGTTTCTCGCCGGCGAATACGTCGCGCCGCCGGCGGAGCGCATCGCGCAAACCGTGCGCGCGTCGGGCAACGAGACGCGTGTCGTCGCGCAGCAGTTCGCATCCGGCTTCTGGTTCAAGCAGGATCTCACCTTCGTGAACATCCGCACGGTCCTCGCCGACATGTCGCTCGTCGGCATACGGATGTACGAATTCGGCGACGACCTGCGACTGCGGACGGTGCGCGTCGCGCAGTCGGGCACGTTCGTCGGCAAAGGGCAGTGGAAGCTCGCGAACGTCCGCACGACGGAGTTCGGTCCCGACGCGACGCACGTGTCGACGTCGCCGGAATACACGTGGTCGACAGTGCTGCGGCCGTCGATCCTGAACGTTTATCAGGTGGCGCCCGAGCGGCTCGAAATCGGAGCGCTCTACGACAACATCCGGGTGCTTGGCAACAACGCGCAGAAGACGTCGCGTTTCGAGATCGCGTTCTGGAACAAGATCTTCTATCCGGCGGCCGTGCTGGTGATGATGATCCTCGCGCTGCCGTTCGCGCATTTCCAGCGTCGGCAGGGAGGGTTGGGCTTCCGGATCTTCGCGGGCACGATGATCGGCCTGTCGTTCTTCCTGCTCGGCAGGCTTTTCTCCAACCTGGGCGTTCTGAACGACTGGCCGCCGCTTTTCTCGGCCGTGTTTCCGCTCGCGTTCTTCACCGCGCTCGCGCTCGCGATGCTGCACTTCATCGAGCGGCGATAGGGCCGGAGACGACGGGGGTCGAGACGACTTTCCGTGCCGGAAGTCGTGTCTGACCCCAAATTGGTTTTCGCGTGACCGGCCGCGACGTTCGCTTACGCCGCTTCCCGCGGCTCGACGTTCGCGTACTTGTGCTGCCGCTCGCCGCGCACGCCGAAGCTCACCTTGCCGTCGACGAGCGCATAGAGCGTGTGATCCTTGCCGACGCCGACGTTGCGGCCCGGATGAATGCGCGTGCCGCGCTGGCGCACGATGATGCCGCCGGCACGGATCGCCTCGCCGCCATAGACCTTCACGCCGAGACGCTTCGCTTCGGAATCGCGGCCGTTGCGCGAGCTGCCGCCCGCCTTCTTGTGTGCCATATCAACTTCTCCTTCAGCCGACGATCGCTTCGATCCGCAGCTCGGTGTAGCCCTGCCGATGCCCCTGATGCTTCTGATAGTGCTTGCGCCGGCGCATCTTGAAGATCCGGACCTTCTCGCCGCGACCGTGCGCGACGACGGTCGCCTTGACCGTCGCGCCCTGCACGGTGGGCTGGCCGAGGCGAACGTTGTCGCCTTCGCCGACCATCAGCACCTGGTCCAGAACCACTTCCGCGCCCACGTCCGCCGGTATCTGTTCGACCTTGAGTTTTTCGCCGGGGGCAACCTTGTATTGCTTGCCGCCGGTTTTTACGACCGCGTACATGTGGGAACTCCCGGGATTTGGGAAAAGCCTTGCATTATAGCGTCTTTCGTGCGGCAGGGAATCGCGGTCTCCGATCCGACCGGCGCTCCGGTAGAATCACCTTCCCCGCGAGGGCGTTGCGCGAGCGACGTGACGCGATCGAATGTCCGGCAACGCTTGCTGTTCACATCTTCAGTGACCCTCGAATTCCTCAATCCCGTCATCGGCGATGACATGGTCGCTGTCGACGGCGTGCTGCGCGAGAGCCTGCGCTCCGACGTCGTGCTGATCCGCGAAGTCGCGACGTACATCATCGCGGGCGGCGGCAAGCGGCTGCGGCCGGCACTATTGCTGCTGGCCGCGCGGGCGTGCGGCTATGCGGGCCGCGATCATCACACGCTCGCCGCGGCGATCGAGATGATCCATACCGCGACGCTTCTGCACGACGACGTCGTCGACGAGTCGCAACTGCGGCGCGGCAAGTCGACGGCTAATGCCCGATTCGGCAACCCGGCGTCGGTGCTCGTCGGCGACTTCCTCTATTCGCGCACGTTCCAGCTCATGGTCGGCGTCGACCGGATGCGCGTGCTGGCGATCGTGGCCGACGCGACGAACCTGATTGCCGAGGGCGAAGTGCTGCAATTGATGCACGCGGGCGATGCGGCGCTCGATGAAGGCGCGTACTTCGCGGTGATCGAGCGCAAGACGGCCAAGCTGTTCGAAGCCGCCGGGCGTCTCGGCGCGGTGCTCGGCGATGCGGGCAGTGAATGCGAGGGGGCGCTTGCGCGGTACGGCAAGCACCTCGGCATCGCGTTCCAGATCATGGACGACGTGCTCGACTACTCGGGCGAAGCGGGCGAGATCGGCAAGAATCTGGGCGACGATCTCGCCGACGGCAAGATGACGTTGCCGCTGATTCGCGCCCTCGCGCTCGGCACGGCGGACGAAGCCGACGTGATCCGGCATGCCGTGGCAGGGGGCGGATTGACCGATTTCGCGCCCGTCGTCGCGGCGCTGCATCGCACGGGGGCGCTTGCTTATGCGCGCGAGCGCGCCGAAGCAGAAGCGGCTGCGGCAGCGGCGTGTCTTGCCGTGCTGCCTAGGTCGCCGGCAGCGAAGAGTTTGCTACAATTGTCGACTTTCGCGGCGCGACGCAATTACTGATTCCCGAGCGCCCGCGACGCCTTCCGGAGTCGGAAACGGGGTGTAGCTTAGCCTGGTAGAGCGCTACGTTCGGGACGTAGAGGCCGGAGGTTCGAATCCTCTCACCCCGACCAATAAGAATAAGAAGATAGCTGTCCGACACAGCTTCCGTAGCAACCCCGCTAAGTGCACGGTGAGGGCAAGTAGCGCCCCGACGCGCTAACGTCGCTTTGCGCCCGTCCAGCGCACCATTTCCCGTTTCAGCTGCCCGGCCCGCTAGCGACGGCCCTGACGGCGCCGATACTCGCGAACTACGGCTGCCTTGAGAACCCGCCGATTTAGCTGTTGCCGTCCGTCATTCGCTCGGATCGAGATGCGTTGCCGGCCACTCGTCTATCGCTCTGGAGTAGAACGCCGTTAGG
>DATJFI010000041.1:0-14994 GCA_035495715.1 Casimicrobiaceae bacterium | reverse complement strand
GATCGCGGCGAGCGGCGCGACGCTGGTGCCGATCGACAGCGAGCACAACGCCGTCTTCCAGTGCCTGCCGCCGACGTACGCGCGAAAGCCGGAAGCGTCCGGCGTGCGGCGCATCCTGCTCACGGCTTCGGGCGGTCCGTTTCATCCACGTCCGGACGTCGATTTCGCAACCGTCACGCCGGCGCAGGCGTGCGCGCACCCGAACTGGTCGATGGGCCGCAAGATCTCCGTCGACTCGGCGACGATGATGAACAAGGGACTCGAGGTGATCGAGGCGCGGTGGCTTTTCGGGCTTGCGCCGTTGCAGATCGACGTCGTGGTGCACCGGCAAAGCATCGTGCATTCGCTGGTCGAGTACGTCGACGGCTCGGTGCTCGCGCAGCTTTCCAACCCGGACATGCGCACGCCGATCGCGCAGGCGCTCGGCGCGCCGGAGCGCGTCGATTGCGGCGTGACACCGCTCGACCTCGCGCAGATCGCGACGCTCACCTTCGAGCGGCCCGACACCGAGCGCTTCCCGTGCATTCGCCTCGCATACGAGGCGCTCGCCGCCGACGCGGCCGCGCCGATCGCGCTGAACGCCGCGAACGAGGTCGCCGTCGACGCGTTCCTGAACGATGGCGCGCGCTTCTCGGACATCCCGCGCGTATGCGAAGAGGTGCTGGCGAGAAGGACCCGCGGCGCGATCGCGTCGCTCGACGACGCGCTCGCCGTCGACGACGACGCACGCGCGATCGCGCGCGACGTGCTGAACATCGGGAGCCCGCCGCGGACGCCCGATCCCCGATCCTCGATGCGATCCACGCGATGACTGCGGCACTCTACAAGATCGTCGCGTTCGCGATCACGCTCGGCGTGCTCGTCGTCTTTCACGAGCTCGGCCACTTCGTCGTCGCGCGCCTCGCCGGCGTCAAGGTGCTGCGCTTCTCCGTCGGCTTCGGCCGCATGGTGTGGTCGCGCCGCTTCGGCGCCGACCGCACCGAATGGGCGCTGTCGGCGATTCCGCTGGGCGGGTACGTCAAGATGGTCGACGAGCGCGAAGGACCGGTCGACTTCGCCGACATGCCGCGCGCGTTCAATCGGCAATCGGTCTGGCGGCGCATCGCGATCGTCGCCGCGGGGCCCGCCGCGAACCTGTTGCTCGCCGTGCTGCTCTTTGCGGGCACGTACGTGGCCGGCATACCGGGGCAGCGTCCGTTGCTCGCCGATCCGCCCGCAGCGAGCGCGGCCGCGGCCGCCGACGTCCGCGGCGGCGACGTCGTCGTCGCCGTCGACGGCGAGCCGGTCGGCAGCTTCCAGGAATTGCGCTGGCGCGTCGTGCGCGCGCAGGGTCACGATGCGGTGACGCTGATGCTGAAGCGCGACGCGGAGGCGACGCGGCCGGTCACGCGCGAGCTCTCGCTCGCGAACATGACGACCGCCGACTGGGAAGGCAATCCACTCGTGACGCTCGGCCTTCGCGCCGATCTCGGGCCGCCGCGCATCGATCAGGTCCTTCCGGGAAAGCCGGCCGAGCGCGCGGGTCTTCGCGTCGGTGACCGCATCGTCGCAATCGACGGCACGCCGATGAGCTCGCCGTCCGACGTCGCCGCGCTCACGAACGCGCATCCGGGCGACACGCTCGTCTATCGCATCGTGCGCGGAAGCGCGACGCTCGACGTGCCGGTGACGATCGAAGCGGTCGACGAGAACGGCCGCCGCGTCGGGCAGGCCGGCGTGCGGTTACGCGTCGATCCGGCCGTCGCCGAGCGCAACGCCGTCGTCGTCCGCTACGGACTGGGCGAGGCGATCGTGCAGGGCACAGTCAAGACGTGGGAGCTTTCCGCGTTCACCGTGCGCATGCTGGGCCGCATCGTGACCGGCGACGCGTCGCTTCGCAACATCAGCGGACCGCTCACGATGGCCGACATCGCGGGACAGTCGGCGCAGGCCGGACCGCTCGTATTCGTGAGCTATCTCGCGCTGATCAGCATCAGTCTCGGCGTGCTGAACCTGCTGCCCGTGCCGTTACTTGACGGAGGTCATTTACTGTATTATCTCGCCGAACTCGTCAAAGGCAGTCCCGTTTCCGACCGTGCAATCGAGGTCGGTCAGCGCATCGGCATGGCGATGCTCGCCGTTCTGATGGCCCTTGCACTCTTCAATGACGTTTCCCGCCTGTTCTGAACGCACACGGAGGAAACGCGTGCGCCTGACGCTGTCGGCGCTCGTCGCGAGCCTCGTCGCATCGGCCGTGTCGTTCGCGGCGCTGGCCGTCGAGCCTTTCGTCGTGCGCGACATCCGGGTCGAAGGCGTGCAGCGCACCGAGCCCGGCACGATCTTCAGCTACCTGCCGATCAAGGTCGGCGATCGCGTCACCGACGAGAAGATCTCCGATGCAGTGAAGGCGCTCTACGCGACGGGCTTCTTCCGCGACGTGCGGCTCGAGGCGCAGGGCGACGTGCTGATCGTGTCCGTTCAGGAACGTCCGACGATCAGCTCGCTCACGTTCTCGGGCAACAAGGAATTCGACACCGACACGATCAAGAAGGCGCTCAAGGACATCGGCATCGCCGAGGCGCGCATCTTCGACCGCTCGGCGCTCGACCGCGCCGAGCAGGAGTTGAAGCGCCAGTACATCACGCGCGGCAAGTACGCGGCGAACATCCAGACGACCGTGACGCCGCAGGAGCGCAACCGCGTCGCGATCAACTTCACGATCGACGAAGGCGAATCGGCGAAGATCGCGCGGATCAACATCGTCGGCGCGAAGGCGTTCACCGAGAAGCAGCTCCTGAACGAAATGTCGCTGACGACGCCGGGGTGGTTCACCTGGTACACGAAGAACGATCAGTACTCGAAGCAGAAGCTGCAGGGCGACCTCGAAGCGCTGCGCAGCTTCTACCAGAACCGCGGCTACCTCGAGTTCAACGTCGAGTCGACGCAGGTGTCGATCACGCCGGACAAGGAAGACATCTACATCACGATCGACATCACCGAGGGGCCGCGCTTCACCGTCGGCGACGTGCGCCTCGCTGGCGACCTCGTCGTGCCCGCGAGCCAGCTCGAGCCGCTCGTGCAGTTGAGGCCCGGCGACGTGTTCTCGCGCGCGAAGCTCACGGCGTCGGCGAAGGACATAAGCGACCGCCTCGGCGCCGACGGCTATGCGTTCGCGAACGTCAACGCGGTGCCGGAGCTCGACCGCGAGCACGAAAAGGCGTCGTTCACGTTCTACGTCGATCCGGGGCGCCGCGCGTACGTCCGCAAGATCAACATCACCGGCAACTCGAAGACGAAGGACGAGGTGATCCGCCGCGAATTCCGCCAGCTCGAGGACGCGTGGTACGACGGCCCGCGCATCGAGCGGTCGAAGACGCGCGTGCGCCGCCTCAACTATTTCGACAACGTGACCGTCGAGACGCCGCCGGTGCCCGGCAGCGCCGACCAGGTCGACGTCGAGGTATCGGTCGGCGAGAAGCAGACCGGCAACCTGCTCGCCGGCGTCGGCTACTCGAGCGACGAAGGCATCGTGCTGAACGCGTCGATCTCGCAGGAGAACATCTTCGGCACCGGCAACGCGCTGTCGCTCGGCGTCAACACCGGCCGGTACAACCGCGTGTACTCGATGCTGTTCCAGCAGCCGTACTACACGGTCAACGGCATCTCGCGCACCCTCGAGCTTTACGACAAGAGCCTCGACCCGACCGGCCTCGACATCGCGCAATACCAGTCGGACACGCTCGGCGCGGCGGTCGGGTTCGGCGTGCCGATCACCGAGATCGACACGATCAATTTCGGCGTCCGCTACGAGCACACGCGGATCACGCTGTTCGACAACAGCCCGCTCGCGTACCAGCTCTTCGTCAACGAATTCGGCTCGTCGACGAACGCGTACATCCTGACGGCCGGCTGGGCGCGCGACACGCGCGACGACGTGCTGTATCCGACGCGCGGCAGGCTGCAAAGCGTTCTGTTCGAAACCGGCTTGCCGTTCGGCGATCTCGCTTACTACAAGGTCCAGTACACGCATTCGGTCTACTGGCCCGTGTACCGGGACCTCGTGCTGATGGGACGCATCGACCTGGGCTACGGCGACGGTTTCTCGGGCAAGCCGCTGCCGTTCTTCAAGGCGTTCTTCGCGGGTGGCGTCAATTCGGTGCGTGGCTACGACACGGCGTCGCTCGGTCCGCAGGACCAGTTCGGCAATGCGCTCGGCGGCAAGCGCAAGATCGTCGGCAACCTCGAGGCGTTCTACCCGATCCTGAAGGGCGAAAAGGCCGTGCGGGCGAGCCTGTTCCTCGATGCCGGCGAGATCTACGCGAACGGCTCGCAGCCGGAGTTCGAATCGTTCCGTTACTCGGCCGGCGCCGGCGTTGCCTGGAGCTCGCCGATCGGCCCGCTCAAGTTCAGCTACGCGATCCCGCTCAACTCCAAGGCCGGCGACCATATACAGCGATTCCAGTTTCAGGCGGGCGCCGCGTTCTAGAATGCACGCCTTTCCCACCCGCGAGGCGAGACCCGTGTCCCCGTGCAAGCGCCGCGATCGGCGCATCCCGTCGCGATGGCTCGCGCGCGCCTGCGCCGCCGCCGCGCTCGTCGTCGTCGCCGGCACGGCCGTGGCGGCCGACTACAAGATCGGCTTCGTCAACACCGAGCGGCTCTTCCGCGAGGCGGCCCCGGCCAAGCGGGCGCAGGCGAAGATCGAGAAGGAGTTCGCCGCGCGCGACGCCGAGATCCAGAAGCTCGCGAAGCAGGTGCGCGACCTGCAGGCGGCGCTCGATCGCGACGGCGCGACGATGCCGGAAGCCGATCGGCGCAACAAGGAACGGGATCTCGCCAACCAGTCGCGCGACCTGACGCGGATGCAGCGCGAATTCCGCGAGGACCTGAACCTGCGCCGCAACGAGGAGCTTGCGGGCATCCAGGAGCGCGCGAACAAGGTGATCCAGCAGATCGCCGCCGACGAGAAGTACGACCTGATCCTGCAGGATCCGGTCGTTTACGCGAGCCAGCGCATCGACATCACCGACCGGGTGATCAAGGCGCTCGCCGACAAGTAGCGTCCCTCGCCGCACCGGCGCGATGTCGTCATTGCGCGAGTCCGCCGGCAAGCCGCTTTCCGAGCTCGCGCGATTGACGGGCGCGACGCTCGACGGCGACGGCAGCGTCGTCGTCGAGCGCGTGGCGACGCTCGAGCACGCGGGAAGCCGCGACATCGCATTCCTCGCCAATCCCCGCTACCGCGCGCGGCTTGCAGCGACCCGCGCCGCGGCGGTGATCGTCGACCCTGCGGCGGCGGCCGCGACGTCGTTGCCGAAGCTCGTCTCCGCGAATCCCTATGCGGTCTACGCCCGCGTCGCGGCGCTCCTGCATCCGGAACCCGCGCGCGCAGCCGGCATCGATCCGACGGCGCGTGTCGACGCGAGCGCGCGGATCGCGGCGACGTCGAGCATCGGCGCCTACGCCGTCGTCGGCGCGCACGCGCAGGTCGGCGAGCGTGCCGTCGTCGGCGCGCTCTGCGTCGTCGGGGAAGACGTGGCGATCGGCGACGACGCGGTGCTCGATGCGCACGTCACGATCTACGCACGCTGCATCGTCGGCGCGCGCACGCTCGTCCACGGCGGCGCGGTGATCGGCGCCGACGGCTTCGGCCTCGCCGACGACGCGGGCCGCTGGCGCAAGATCCCGCAGCTCGGCCGCGTCGTGATCGGCGACGACGTCGAGATCGGCGCGAACACGACGATCGACCGCGGCGCGATCGACGACACGGTGATCGAGGAAGGCGTCAAGCTCGACAACCAGATCCAGATCGCCCACAACTGCGTGATCGGCGCGCACACGGCGATCGCCGGCTGCGTCGGCATCGCGGGGTCGACCCGCATCGGCGCGCACTGCCGCATCGGCGGCGCGGCGATGATCGGCGGTCACCTCGAGATCGCCGACGGCACCGTGATCTCCGCGGCGACCCAGGTCTACGATTCGATCCGCGAACCGGGGATATACACTGGCGCGTTTCCCGCGCTGCCGCACCGCGACTGGAAGCGGGTCGCATCGCAGTTCCGGCGGCTGCGCGAGCTCGCGGAACGCGTCGAGCGGCTCGAGGCGGCGCAGCGGGCGGGCAACGACAACAAGCCAACGCGGGGGGAGGGCAATGGCTGAACTCGACATCGGCATCATCCGTCGGCTCTTGCCGCATCGCTATCCGATGCTGCTCGTCGATCGAGTCCTCGACTGGGAAGCCGGCAACTTCGTGCGCGCGGTCAAGAACGTCACGATCAACGAGCCGTTCTTCCAGGGTCACTTTCCCGCGTATCCGGTGATGCCGGGGGTGCTCGTGATCGAGGCGATGGCGCAGGTTGCGGGCCTCCTCACGATGCTCTCCGACGTCGCGCGCCGCGACGGCACGCAGCTCGTCCTTTTCGCCGGCATCGACGAAGCGCGGTTCAAGCGCCAGGTCGTGCCCGGCGACACGCTGCTGCTCGAGGCGTATCTCGAGCGCGCCGTGCGCGGAATCGGCCGCTTTCGCACGAAGGCGACCGTCGGCGAAGGCCTCGTCTGCGAGGCGAAGCTGCTCGCGGCGATTCGCGACGTGCCGCCGACGCCGCCGATGCCGGTGTAGCGAAGCGTCTTCGCAAGCGCGCGAGAACGACAACGTGCCGCAGATCCACCCGACCGCGCTCGTCGATCCCGGCGCGCGGATCGCCGACGACGTGTCGATCGGCGCGTTCTCGATCGTCGGCGGCGACGTCGCGATCGGACCCGGCACGCGGATCGGCCCGCACGCCGTCGTCACCGGCCGCACGACGATCGGCGCGCGCAACCGGATCTTCCAGTTCGCCTCCGTCGGCGACATTCCGCAGGATCGCAAGTACGGCGGCGAGCCGACGTCGACGACGCTCGGCGACGACAACGTGGTGCGCGAGTTCGTGTCGATCCACGCCGGCACCACGCAGGATCGCGGGACGACGACGATCGGCAACGGCAACTTGTTCCTCGCGTACACGCACGTCGCGCACGACTGCGTCGTCGGCGACTGCACGACGTTCTCGAACAACGCGCAGATCGCCGGTCACGTGACGATCGGCGATTTCGCCGTGCTTGGCGCGTACGCGGGCGTGCACCAGTTCTGCCGGATCGGCGCGCATGCGATGCTCGCCGCCGGCGCGATCGTGCTGCAGGACGTGCCGCCGTACGTCACGGTGCAGGGCTATCCGGCAAAGCCGGCGGGGACGAACAACGAGGGGCTGCGCAGGCGCGGCTTTTCCGCCGACGACATCGCGATCGTTCGCCGTGCGTACCGGACGCTCTACCGCGCGAACCTGTCGCTCGACGCGGCGCGCGACGCGCTCGCGGAGGAGGCGACTAGGCAACCGCTCGTCGCGCCGCTCGTCACGTTCCTGTCCGAAAGCCGCCGCGGCATCGTTCGCTGATGTCGGCTGTCACGATCGGCATCGTGGCGGGCGAGGCGTCGGGCGACGCGCTCGCCGCGACGCTGATCGACGCGGTGCGAAGGCAGCGGCCGGCCGTTCGCTTCGCCGGCATCGCGGGACCGCGCATGCAGGCCGCCGGTTGCGAGCCGTTCGCGCCGCTCGAGCGCCTCGCCGTGCGCGGATTCTCGGAAGTGATCGCGCATCTGCCGTCGCTGCTGGCGCTCCGCCGCCAGGTGATGCGGCGCCTCGTTCGCGAGCGCGTGCCGGTTTTCGTCGGCGTCGACGCGCCCGATTTCAACCTCGGCCTCGAGCGGCGGCTCAAGCGCCGGCGCGTGCGCACCGTGCATTTCGTGAGCCCGTCGGTCTGGGCCTGGCGCCGCGAGCGCCTGCAGACGATCGGCCGCTCGGTCGACCGGATGCTCGCGCTCTTCCCGTTCGAGCCGCCGCTCTACGAGGAAGCCGGCATCCCGGTCACCTATGTCGGGCATCCGCTGGCAAAGGACGCGGCGGGTCCGGGCACGCGCCGCGCCGCGCGCGAGACGTTGCAGCTCAGGGGCGCGACGCCGCTCTTCGCGCTGCTGCCCGGCAGCCGGCTGTCCGAGATCGAGATGCACGCGGGTCTCGTGCTCGACGCGGCCGCGCGCATCCTCGATGCGCGCGCCGATGCACGCTTCGTCGTGCCGCTCGTCTCGCGCACGACGCGCGACGCGTTTCTCGAGGCGCAGCATCGTGGCGGCTTCGACGCGCTGCCGCTCACCGTGCTTTACGGCCACGCCGGCGACGCGCTGCGCGCCGCCGACGTCGCGCTGGTCGCGTCCGGTACGGCGACGCTCGAGGCCGCGCTTGCGCGCTGCCCGCACGTGATCTTCTATCGCGTGAGCGCGCTCACGGCGCGCATCGTCCGGCGCAAGCTGCTCCTGCCGTGGGTCGGGCTTCCGAACGTTCTCGCCGGCCGCTTCGTCGTGCCGGAGCTCTTGCAGGACGACGCGACTGCGGGCAATCTTGCGCAGGCCGCATTGAACCTGTTCGACGATACCGTGACGCGCAGGCGCATCGAGACGCTGTTCGGACGCATGAGCGATGCGCTCGCCGTCGACACCGGCGCGCTCGCGGCCGACGCGGTGCTCGCGGAGCTCGATCGCGCGCTGGCCGCACGCGGCGCGCGATGAAACGTCTCCGGACGCTCGCTGGCCCCCGCGGAGGCGGATCAGTCGCTTTGGGCGGCCCTGCGCGACTGAAGGGGCGCTGACGATGCTCGTCGCCGGCATCGACGAAGCGGGACGCGGACCCCTCGCAGGACCGGTCGTCGCCGCCGCCGTGATCCTCGACCCCAAGCGCAAGATCCGGGGGCTTCGCGATTCGAAGCTGATGACGCCCGAGGCGCGCGATCGCGTGGCCGTCGAGATTCGCGCGAAGGCGATCGCGTGGGCGGCCGCCGCGAGCGACGTCGGCGAGATCGACGCGCTCAACATCCTCCGCGCGACGCTGCTCGCGATGCGGCGTGCGGTCGAGGCGCTCGCCGTGGCGCCGATCGAAGCGCTGATCGACGGCGATCACTGCCCCGAGCTCGCGTGCCCGGCGTATGCGATCGTCAAGGGCGATCGGGACATCCCCGCGATCTCGGCCGCGTCGATCATCGCGAAGACGACACGCGACGCGATGCTCGTCGAGCTCGACCGCCAGTACCCGCTGTATGGTTTCGCGCGGCACAAGGGCTACGGGACGCCCGAGCATCTCGCGGCGCTCGACCTGCACGGACCGTGTCCCGCGCATCGGCGCAGCTTCGCGCCGGTCCTGCAGTCGTCGTTCGAGTTCTGGTAGCGGCGGGTTTGCGGATTTTTTGCCCGGGGACAGGGTCCCACACATGTCCCCCGAAGTCTCGCCGTCCAAGCCCGGATGCGAGGCACCGCGCGCACGCGCGCAACCAACAAGACCACGGCTGCCGTGCACGGTCCGACCGCCTGACCGATCCATGTCATTCGACTGGCTGTCCGACGCCGAGCTCGATCCGCATCCGCCGTTCACTTGGCTCACCGCGTTCTGCTTCGATCTCGCGGTGCGCGCGGTCGTCCGCAACGCGGAGCTCATTCCGCCCGACTTCCGGCTCGAGCCCGGCACGCTCGTCGTTTCGAACCACCTGCGCGACTGCGACGTCCCCGTCCTGACCGCGGCCCTCTGCCGCCGGCGGGGCTTGCGGATCCTGAACCCCCTGCCGTTCTGCGCGGCGCGCGAAGACCTGTTCCGGCGCGGCTTCGTGAGCGACCTGCTGTCGACGTGGCCGCGGCCGATCACCTGGCTGCTCGGACGCGTGCCGCTCGAAGGCTTGTTCAAGATCCTGCGCGTGCAGCCGATCCGCCGCATCCGCGAATTCACGCTCGGGGAAACCGTCGTGGCGCTGAGGAGCGCGGGTTTTGGCGACGCCGATCCGCGGCACCTCTTCTCCGCGCGCGGTCAGCGCGAGCTCGCGTCGGTCCTCGGGACGCTGCCCGAACGCGTCGACGCGATCGAGCCTGACGCGCTCGGGCGCCTGCGGCTTGCGCACTGGGGATTGCGACGCCTTCGCATCGAGGCGCTGCGCACGCTCGATCCCGCGTTTCGCGCGACGATCGCCGGACAGATCGGGCGCCTGGTCGAGCTGATCTCGACGGGTCGCGTCGTCTATCTCGCGCCCGAGGGCGTCACGTCGCGGAGCGGCCGCTTCGGCGCCTTGCGCGCGGGCGCCTGGCAAGTGTATCGGCGCTGCGTGCAGCCGCCGCCGGTGCTCCCGGTCGCGCTCTCGTACGATGCGCTCTGCAGCGGCCGCGTGCGCGCCGTCGTTGGAGTCGGGCAGACGCTGCCGGCGATCGACGCGGCGTGCCGGCGCGACTTCGACGCGCGGCTGCGCGTCGAGATCCTCCGCCTGTCCGCCGTCACGTGCAGTCATCTCGCGAGCCGCTTCATCGCCGTCGGTCCGCGCGAGTTCACGACGCGCACGTTCGCGCGCTGGCTCGTCCACGCGGGCCAGGCGATACGGCAGGCAGGGCTGACGCTGGATCCGCTGCTGCAGCAGGCGTCGCCGGTCACGCTCGCGCGCGAACGGCTGTCCTGGCTCGAGCGCCGCTCGGTCATCGCGCAGGCGGGCGGCGCCTGGCGCAACCGCTGGTCCGCCGACGTGCAGCCCGCGTGGGGAACGCCGGCGGCCGTCGTGCCGTATCTGCACAACGCACTCGACGATCTCGCAACGCTCGATTCGGCGCTAGCCGGCAAGCTTGCTCCGTGAGAGTCGCCAAGGCGGCGACCGTCGTCGCGCCGGTGCTGCTCGCGGGCGGGCTCTTCTTCCTCGCGCTGCGGCTCGGCGACCCGGGACGCGCGCTCGGCGCGATTCGCGCGCTGCCGCTTTCCGTGTTCGCGGTATCGCTCGCCTGCGCGCTCGTCTACCTGGCGCTGAAGGCGTGGCAGCTTCACCTGCTGCTGCGAAACCTCGGCATTCGCGCCGACGTTCGCAGGCTCGGTCTCGCGTTCGCCGTCGGCGAGCTCGCGCTGACGCTGCCGTTCGGCCTGTTCTCGCAGAACTGGGTGCTCGCGCGCACCGGACGCGCGAATTTCGCCGAAAGCGCCGCGGCGACGGTCGTCATGCTGCTCGTCGAGATCGTCGTCGTGCTGCTGTTTCTCGCCGTCGTCGGCATTCGCGGCTGGCCCGCGGCGCGGCCCGGAGCCGTCGTCGCGGTCGTCGGTCTGTGCGCGTTGATGGCGATCGTCGTGCACTTCGAATCGGCGCTCCGGGACTGGAGCGAGCGGATCCGGGCGCGCCGCCTCGTGCACCGTGCGCTGGTTGCGCTGATCGATCTGCTGTCCGGGTTGAAGCGGCTGTCGCATCTGCACGTGCTTGCCGGCAACGCCGCGATCGCCACCGTCTACCTCGGTGCGCTGGCGCTCGCGTTCATGCTCGTCGGACAGCACGTGGGGCTCGATCGCTTCGGTTTCCTGATGGCGGCGACGACGTACGCGTTCGCGCTCGCCGTCGTGTTCCTGACCGGTGGCCTCATCAGCCAGATCGGCACCGTCGAGGTGCTCGGCATGAGCGCGGCGCAGGCGGCATTCGGGATTTCCTATGCGGAAGGCCTTACGCTGATGCTTGCGTTTCGCGTCGTCTGGACCGGCGCGATGTGGGTATGCAATCTGCCGGTTGTCGCGCTCTTGTGGCGGCGCGCGTGAATCGTCAGCGCACGAGGTCGAGAAACCGCGGGACCGCGGTATCGGTGCGAAGCCGCGGCAGGCCGCTTGCCGCTTCGGCGCGTGCGAGATCGCACGCGATGTCGAGCGCCGACTGCACGGTGCTGAAGACGCGGCCGCGCTCGCAATGGAACTTCGCGAGGTATTCCTGCTCGCTCTGGCCCGGCGTCGGCACGAACAGCGCGCGCTTGCCGAAGCCGGCCGCCTCCATCAGCGTCGTGTAGCCGGAGCGGCCGACGATCACGCGCGCCCTCGCGAGCATTTCGCCTTGCGCGCGGCGATCGAGATAGCCGTGGATCGTCGCGTTGCCGACCGTTCGCACGTCGGCTGCCGAGCCGGGGCGGCCCAGCGCGACGACGCTGCGTCCGCGAAGCGCGGGCAGCGCGGCCAGCACGCGCTCGGCCAGCATCGTATGGTGCGGCTCGACGCCGGAGATCGAGAAGAAGTAGTCGATGTCCTCGGCCGCGCCGTTCGGCCGCAGCTCGGAAAGAGGACCGATGTAGACGAGCTTGCCGTGCCAGTCGACGTCGAGGTCGTGCGCGAGATCGCCGGCGAGCGCGCCGTCGCCTTCGGCGTCGGGCACGAGGATCGCGCGATAGCCGCGAAGCGCGTAGCGCTGCGCACGCTCGACCGTGCGCTCGAGGCGTCGCGGCCGTCCCGGAATGATCTGGCGCAACGAGTGAAAGATGCAGTAGCTCGGCGCCTCGCGCGACCAGACGCCCAGCCGGCTGTCCGACACGACGGCGTCGAGCCGCCGCTCGCGCACGAGCCGCTCGGTGAGCCGCTGCTCGAGCGTGAAGCGCAGCCAGATCTGCGGGACCGAGCAGCTCATCCGGAAGTAGAAGACGGCCGGATAACGGCTGAACGGCTTCGGAATGTCCTCGTACGGAAAAAACTCGCAGGCGTCGCCGAGCTCTGCGCGCAACAGCGCGAGCCCGGGGCTCTCGGCCATCAGGATCGTCACCGCGTCTCCACGCTGCACGAGCGCGCGAATGAGGACGAGGCTTCGCGTCGCGTGGCCGAGCCCCCAGTCGTGCACGGCGAAGAGAATCCGGCGCGCCATGCAATCCCGACTCGAGTCAGCCGCCGATCTCGGCCCAGTACTCGTGTCCGTGGGTGTTCACGAGCGACACGCGATATTCGACCGGCAGGTCGCGATACGTCGACGCGATGCGGCGGATCGCGAGCAGCGGCGACGCGACGGGGATGTCGAGCAGCGCCGCGCTCGCCGTATCGGCGGGCACCGCGCGCAGGCGCTCGCGCGCCGTGACGACCGAGATGCCGAACGCTTCCTGGTAGAGGTTGTAGATCGTCGACCGGCGTTCGCGAAACTGCCGCTCGGTGAGGCCCGCGAAGCGCTGCGCGGAAAGCGCGATGTCGTCGACGATAACCGGCACGCCGTCCAGGCGAAGGAGATTGCGGATCCGATAGATGCCGTCGCCGGGCGCGATGCCGAGCGCATTTGCGATGCGCCGGTCAGCCTTGCCGCGGTTGAACGACGCGAGCTCGACGTCCGGGTATTGCTTGCCGCCCTGCTGCGGAACGACGTGCAGGAAATGGAACAGCTCGCGCTCGCGGTTGTGGCGCGCGACGAACGTGCCGCGTCCCTGCTGGCGGATCAGGATGTTCTCGGCGACGAGCTCGTCGATGGCCTTGCGCACGGTCCCGACGCTGATCCGGTAGCGCTCGGAGAGTCTGCGCTCGGCGGGGATTGCCTCGCCGGGCTTCCATTCGCCATGCGTGAGCGCGTCGGTGAGACGGTGCTTGATGTCCTTGTAGAGCGGCACGTCGAGCGGCGCCTCGCGGGCGTGCGAGTCGTTCATCGTCGTCCGCTCCGATCGGGGAGGAGGGCGTTCGCGGCCATGCGCGCGCATTTCCCCCGCACTCTAGCGGCTGCCCAAAAATTATGCAAATGATATAAATGATCTAGTTGACTTGACCGGCGGTCGTCAACTACGATCCGGGTATCCGCATGCGCGACGCGGCTCGATCGCCGAGGCGAAAGGGCGGCGTGTAACGAGCACGCTGCGGTCTTCGTGCGTCGCCGCTCCGCGCCGCCGGGCGCTCAATTCTCTGGCAGGAAATCCCGTGATCCACTGCGTACTGCATGACCCGAACGACAGCGTCGCGGTCGTCGTCGTCGAAGGCATCAAGGCCGGAACGCCGCTGACCGGACTGATCCTCGACGAGGATCGGACGATCCAGCTCGAATGCCGGCAGGACATTCCGATCGGCCACAAGGTGGCGCTGAAGGACATGAGCGTCGGCGACACCGTGATCAAGTACGGCGTCGACATCGGCAAGGTCGTGCAGCCGATCCGCAAGGGCGACCATGCCCACGTCCACAACATCAAGACGAAGCGGTGGTGAGCAAGGCCTCCGTGCCTCGTCCCACCGGTCGGCGTTTCCGGTGGCGTGGGCCTGGAAGCGGTTGGAACGTTGCGCGATGGTGCGCGCGACGCTCAACCGCTCACAGCCCCACGATGGTCAATTGAACCAGCCCCGGCATTCATTGCGCTGAGCGTCGCCCGGCGCGTTCGCTAAGGATTCTTCCGTCATGCAAAAAACCTTCATGGGATACCGGCGCGAGAACGGCCGCGTCGGCGTGCGCAACCACGTCATCATCCTGCCGGTCGACGACCTGTCGAACGCGGCCTGCGAAGCCGTCGCCAACAACATCAAAGGCACGCTCGCGATCCCGCATCCGTACGGACGCCTGCAGTTCGGCGCGGACCTCGAGCTGCACTTCCGCACGCTGATCGGCACCGGCAGCAATCCGAACGTCGCGGCCGTCGTCGTCATCGGCATCGAGGAGCAGTGGACCAAGCGCGTCGTCGACGGCATCGCCGCCACCGGCAAGCCGGTGCAGGGCTTCGGCATCGAGCTGCACGGCGACCACGACACGATCATGCGCGCGTCGAAGGTCGCGAAGGAATACGTGCAGTGGACGAGCGAGCAGGTGCGCGCCGAGTGCCGGCTGTCCGACCTGTGGGTGTCGACGAAGTGCGGCGAATCGGACACGACATCGGGCTGCGGCTCGAATCCGACCGTCGGCGACGCGTTCGACAAGCTCTATGCGGCAGGTTGCACGCTGGTCTTCGGCGAGACCACGGAGCTCACCGGCGGCGAGCAGATCGTCGCCGCGCGCTGCCGGGACGACCGGGTCCGCGCGGAATTCATGCGGATGTTCGACCGGTACCAGGACGTGATCAACCGCCACAAGACGTCGGACCTGTCGGACTCGCCGCATTTGGTCGAGACCCACAGGTCCCGCAGCGGGCATTCGGTGCGCTGCAGCTCGCTCGCATCCTGCAGGAAGCCGCGGGCCGCCTTCGATGCGCGCATGATCGTGTCGTGGTCGCCGTGCAGCTCG
>DATJFI010000040.1:0-96980 GCA_035495715.1 Casimicrobiaceae bacterium | reverse complement strand
ATGACAATGGTCTCGAGGTCCACGCAACCGTTCGTGATAGCGGTGAAGAAGCCGCCGGAGACTTGTACCGGTGAGCCGCGGATGATCACGACATTGGGTACCGTCAAGGAAATGGTGTAAGGCGGCGTCCCGCCGAAGACGTAGTAGTTGATCGGCGCGCCGACCGCGCATACGGGAGGCGATGCGGGCGGACCCTTGACCGTCGCCGTGGTCGGAACGACGGACAGTACCGCGCTTCCATCGTTGAACGCGACGATCGTGAAATTGCTGCTGATCGCGTTGCCGCTCGTCAGGTCGGTTGCGCGTATCGTGGCAATCTGTGTGGTCGCCGACGCCGGCACGGTCAGCGTCACGACGGCGAATCCGTTCTGATCAGTCGTCGCCGTGATCGATGGCGCTGGTGCGCCGCCGCCTGGATTGACGAAGGCGAAGTCGCCCTGCACGACATCGAAGCGAACGGGTCGATTGGCGAGCGGCGCACTGTTGGGCCCGATGACGAGCACGGAAGCGGTCCCGTTCTGGCCGGAGCAGAGAGTGCCGCCGGCTGCGGCGCAATTGGTGTTACCCGTGACCGTTATGGACGTTGGCAGCAGCAGTTGCGGCTTGACCGTTACGGCGGCCGTCGTTGACTGACCCGTCGTATCGCGCACGGACAACGTCACGGCTGTATCCGTGCCGACGGAGCCTGGAACGACGACGAGCGCGTTGCCGTTCAGCGTTCCGACAACAGGCAACGCGGTCTGGTCGCTGGTCAGGATCGTGTAGGGCCCCTTGCCGCCTGAAATCAGGAACGTGAACGGCGTGCCCGAATACGTCACGGCTGTGGACGGCGTGATCGCCACCGGTTCGGTAGACGGATTAAGAACCTGGCTCGGCGCACCGCCCCCACCGCCACACGCGGCAAGCGACAGCACGCCGGCCATGGCGGCCAGGGTCAGAAGCGGGCGCAGCCACGCGGTCAATCGGTATCCGGGCATGATGGGGATCCTGATGATGTTGTCCTAAATATTCGGATGTGGGGACGACGAAACGGACGTAGCAACAACGACCTAGCCGAGTTTGCTCAGATTAAAGCGGAACACCCCTCATGACGCAAGCATTTCCGTCCGAAAGCGTGTCTCCGCTCGTCGGCCTGTTGCATTCGGTGAGCGGCCGGTTGTCGCCCGGTCCCCGCCCGTCGATTCTTGCCGCAATGCAGCATCCCGCGTAGCATAGACGGGTTTCGCCCTATTTCGGCGAATCTCATGACGCCCGAGCCCGGCTCCGGGCGTTCTGTTCGTCCAGATTCGAGGTGCAGTTTGGAACAGCCGTCCCGCGCATCGAACCCGGCATGGCCGCCCGCGGCGCAAGGCCTCTACGACCCGTTGCACGAGCACGATGCCTGCGGCCTCGGCTTCATCGCCCAGATCAAGGGACGCAAGACGCACGACGTGATCGTGCAGGGTCTCGCGATCCTGAAGAACCTGACGCACCGGGGCGCGACGGGCGCCGATTCCTTGCAAGGCGACGGCGCCGGCATCCTCATCCAGATGCCCGACGCGTTCCTGCGCCGCGCCGGTGGCAAGGTCGGGATCACGCTGCCGGCGATCGGCCAATACGGCGTCGGCATGGTGTTCCTTCCGCGCGAGCCCGCCTCGCGAATGGCATGCGAGCAGGAAATCGAGCGCGCGATCGCGGCCGAAGGCCAGGCGCTGCTCGGCTGGCGCGACGTGCCGACGAACAACGCGGGGCTTTCCACGCGCACGAAGGAAGTCGAGCCGGTAATCCGGCAGGTGTTCGTCGCGCGCGGCTCGCGCGAGATGGACCCCGACGCGCTCGAGCGCAAGCTGTACGTCATCCGCAAGCGCGCTGGTCACGCGATCCAGGCGCTCAACCTGCGCCACGGCAAGGAATTCTACGTACCGTCGTTCTCGACGCGCACGATCGTCTACAAGGGAATGCTTCTCGCGCATCAGGTCGGCGAGTACTACCTCGACCTCGGCGATCCGTCGATGGTGTCGGCGCTTGCGATGGTGCACCAGCGCTTCTCGACCAACACGTTCCCGACATGGGACCTGGCGCACCCGTTCCGCTTCGTCTGCCATAACGGCGAGATCAACACGCTGCGCGGCAACTTCAACTGGATCCGCGCGCGCGAGGGCGCGATCGCGTCGAAGGTGCTCGGCGACGATCTCTCGAAGCTGTGGCCGCTGATCTACGACGGGCAGTCCGATTCGGCGTCGTTCGACAACGCGCTCGAACTGCTGCTGATGGCCGGCTACTCGTTGCCGCACGCGATGATGCTGATGATCCCCGAAGCGTGGGCGGGCAACGCGCTGATGGACGAGGATCGGCGCGCGTTCTACGAATACCACGCCGCGCTGATGGAGCCGTGGGACGGGCCGGCGGCGATGGCGTTCACGAACGGACGCCAGATCGGCGCGACGCTCGACCGCAACGGTCTGCGGCCCGCGCGTTTCGTCGTCACCGACGACGACTACGTCGTGATGGCGTCCGAAATCGGCGTGCTCGACATTCCCGAATCGAAGATCGTCAAGAAGTGGCGGCTGCAGCCTGGAAAGATGCTGCTCGTCGACCTCGACGCGGGCCGCATCGTCGACGACGACGAGTTGAAGCGCACGCTCGCCACCGCCAAGCCCTATCGCGAATGGATCGAGCGTTACCGCTTGCGCCTCGAGGAAATGCCCGAGCCCGCGCCGACGTCGCCGCCCGCGGTGGCGCTGCTCGATCGTCAGCAGGCGTTCGGCTACACGCAGGAAGACCTGAAGATCATTCTCGCGCCCATGGCGAAGGCCGGCGAGGAGGCGATCGGCTCGATGGGCAACGACGCGGCGCTGCCGGTGCTCTCCGATCGGCCGAAGGTCTTCTACAACTATTTCAAGCAGCTCTTCGCGCAGGTGACGAACCCGCCGATCGATCCGATCCGCGAGGAGCTCGTGATGTCGCTCGTGTCGTTCGTCGGGCCGCGCCCGAACCTGCTCGCGCTCGATCCGCGCGACGACGACGCGGAGATCGCCGATTTCGCGCACGGGCATCCGACGACGCCCAAAGGCGAGCCGCCGATGCGGCTCGAAGCACAGCAGCCCGTGCTGACGCCCGAGAACATGGAGAAGCTCCGGCACGTCGAGCTTTTTTCCGGCGGCGCGTTCCGCTCGATCGAGCTCGACATCTGCTATCCGTCGGCGTGGGGCGGCAACGGCATGGAAGCGGCGCTCGCGAGCCTCGCCGCGCACGCGGTCGACGCGATCCACCAGGGCTACAACATCCTGATCCTGTCGGACCGCACCGTCGCGACCGACATGCTGCCCATTCCCGCGCTGCTCGCAACCGCGGCCGTGCACGAGCATCTCGTAAAGAAAGGTCTGCGCACGTCGACCGGCCTCGTCGTCGAAACCGGATCCGCGCGCGAGGTGCATCACTTCGCGCTGCTCGCAGGCTACGGCGCGGAGGCGATTCATCCGTATCTCGCGCTCGAGACGCTGGCCGAGCTCGCGCGCGTCGACCCGGAGATCGACGCCAAGGAGGCGCACAAGCGCTACATCAAGGCGATCTGCAAGGGCCTCTACAAGGTGATGTCGAAGATGGGCATCTCGACGTACCAGTCCTATTGCGGCGCCCAGATCTTCGAGGCCGTCGGCCTGCAGAAGGCGTTCGTCGACAAGTACTTCACCGGCACGGCGAGCACGATCGAGGGCATCGGCCTCTTCGAGGTCGCCGAGGAGGCCGCGCGGTTGCACGCGCTCGCCTTCGGCGACGATCCGGTTCTGGCCGAAGCGCTCGACGCCGGCGGCGAGTACATGTACCGCGTGCGCGGCGAAGAGCACATGTGGACACCCGACACGATCGCGAAGCTGCAGCACGCGTCGCGTGCCAACTCCTACGCGACGTACAGGGAATACGCGGCGCTGATCAACGAGCAGGGACGCAAGCTCAAGACGTTGCGGGGCTTGTTCGAATTCCGGCTCGGCGAGCGGACCCCGGTGCCGCTCGACGAAGTGCAGCCTGCGAAGGAGCTCGTCAAGCGCTTCGCGACCGGCGCGATGAGCCTCGGATCGATCTCGACCGAAGCGCACACGACGCTCGCGATCGCGATGAACCGCATCGGCGGCAAGTCGAACACCGGCGAAGGCGGCGAGGATGCGATGCGCTATCGCGCCGAGATGCGCGCGGGCAAGAGCGTCGTCAAGAACGGCGACACGCTGGCGACGATCATCGGCCGCGGAGCGGTCGAGCACGACATTCCGCTGAAGGCCGGCGACAGCCTGCGCTCGCGCATCAAGCAGGTCGCCTCGGCGCGCTTCGGCGTCACCGCCGAGTATCTCGCGTCGGCCGATCAGCTCCAGATCAAGATGGCGCAGGGCGCGAAGCCCGGCGAAGGCGGGCAGCTCCCGGGGCACAAGGTGTCCGAATACATCGCCCAGCTACGCTACTCGGTGCCGGGCGTCGGGCTCATCTCGCCGCCGCCGCATCACGACATCTATTCGATCGAGGACCTCGCGCAGCTCATCCACGACCTGAAGAACGCGAACCCGCAGGCGTCGATCTCGGTGAAGCTCGTGTCCGAGATCGGCGTCGGCACCGTCGCCGCGGGCGTCGCGAAGGCGAAGGCCGATCACGTGACGATCGCCGGCCACGACGGCGGCACCGGCGCGTCGCCGGAATCGTCGATCAAGCACGCGGGCACGCCGTGGGAGCTCGGCCTCGCCGAAACGCAGCAGACGCTGGTGCTGAACCGCTTGCGCGGACGCATCGCCGTGCAGGTCGACGGCCAGATGAAGACCGGCCGCGACGTCGCGATCGGCGCGCTGCTCGGCGCCGACGAGTTCGGCTTCGCGACGGCGCCGCTCGTCGTCGAAGGCTGCATCATGATGCGCAAGTGCCATCTCAACACGTGCCCGGTCGGTGTCGCGACGCAGGATCCGGAATTGCGCCGTCGCTTCAACGGGCAGCCGGAGCACGTCGTCAACTACTTCTTCTTCGTCGCCGAGGAGCTGCGCGAGATCATGGCGCAGCTCGGATTCCGCACGCTCGACGAGATGATCGGCCGCAGCGACCTGCTCGACATGCGCAAGGGGATCGCGCACTGGAAGGCGAAAGGTCTCGATTTTTCGCGCGTCTTTTACCAGCCGCCGATGCCGGCCGAGGTCGGGCGCCACCGCTGCGAGTCGCAGGACCACGGACTTGCGCGTGCGCTCGATCACAAGCTGATCGAGGCCGCGGCGCCGGCGATCGAGAAGGGGCAGCCGGTGCGTCTCGCGTACAAGATCCGCAATGCGCACCGTTCCGTCGGCGCGATGCTCTCCGGCGTCGTTGCGCGCAGACATGGTCACGACGGACTGCCCGAGGACACGTTGCATGTCGCGTTCGAAGGTGTTGCGGGACAGAGCTTCGGGGCGTTCCTCGCGCGCGGAATCACGTTCGAGTTGCAGGGGGGGACCAACGATTACGTCGGCAAGGGCCTGTCGGGCGGCCGCATCGTCGTTTACCCCGACCCCGCGTGTCCCGCGAAGCCGGAAGAGAACATCGTCATCGGCAATACCGTCATGTACGGTGCGATCGCCGGCGAGGCGTACTTCCGCGGCGTTGCAGGCGAGCGCTTCTGCGTCCGCAATTCCGGCGCGGCGGCCGTCGCCGAAGGCACCGGCGACCACGGCTGCGAATACATGACCGGCGGAACCGTCGTCGTGCTCGGCCGCACCGGCCGCAACTTCGCCGCCGGCATGAGCGGCGGCGTCGCGTACGTCTACGATCCCGACGGGACGTTCGCGTCGCGCTGCAATCGCGCGATGGTGTCGCTCGGTCCCGTGCTTTCGGAAAGCGAGCAGCATCGCGCCGAGAAGGAGCTTGCCGCGGCCGGCAAGGGACGCCTGTTGCACGCCGGCGCGGCCGACGAAGCGATCCTGCGGCGACTGATCGAGCGCCACCTGCGCTTCACCGGCTCGACGCTCGCGCTCGGCATGCTCGATCACTGGGACCAGGCGCGCGCGAGGTTCGTCAAGGTCTTCCCGAACGAGTACGTGCGCGCGCTCTCCGAGCTCCACGCGAAGGCGCAACATGTGGAGCCTTCAGGCGTTGCGCAGGAGCGCGCGGTCGCATAGTCGCCGAATGACAGGCGCTCGTCGAAACGCAAGCGTCACCTGAACACGAGTCGAGATGGGCAAGGTCACCGGGTTTCTCGAATGGCAGCGGATCGCCGAAGTCGCCGATCCCGTGCAGGCGCGCGTGCGCCACTTCCGCGAGTTCATCCACGCGCTCGACGATGTGGCGGCGGCGAAGCAGGGTGGCCGCTGCATGGATTGCGGCATTCCGTTCTGCCAGAGCGGGTGTCCGATCAACAACATCATTCCCGACTGGAACGACCTCGTTTACCGCCACCAGTGGAAGGCGGCGCTCGACGTCCTGCACTCGACGAACAACTTTCCCGAGTTCACCGGACGCGTCTGTCCTGCGCCGTGCGAAGCGGCGTGCACGCTCAACATCAACAACGATCCGGTCGGCATCAAGTCCATCGAGCACTTCATCATCGACAAGGGCTACGAGGAAGGCTTCGTCGTGCCGATGCCGCCGGCGCAAAAAACCGGCAACCGCGTCGCCGTCGTCGGATCGGGACCGGCGGGCCTCGCGTGCGCGCAGCAGCTCGCGCGCGCCGGCCACGACGTCGTGCTGTTCGAGAAGTCCGACCGGATCGGCGGACTGCTTCGCTACGGCATTCCCGACTTCAAGATGGAGAAGCACCTGATCGATCGCCGGATGGCGCAGATGTCGCTCGAGGGCGTCGAGTTCCGGCCGAACTCGCACGTTGGCGGCAACGTCTCCGCGCAGTCGCTGCTCGCCGAGTTCGATGCGATCGCGCTGACCGGCGGTGCGGAAAAGCCGCGCGATCTCCCGGTGCCCGGACGCGAGCTTCGCGGGATTCACTTCGCGATGGAGTTCCTGCCGCAGCAGAACCGCGTCGTCGCCGGTGACGCCGTCGACGGGCAGATCAGCGCCGCGGGCAAGCGCGTCATCGTCATCGGCGGCGGGGACACGGGATCCGACTGCGTCGGCACGTCGAACCGGCAGGGCGCGCTGTCGATCGTCCAGTTCGAGCTGCTCGCGCAGCCGCCGGTCAACGAGAACAAGCCGCTCGTTTGGCCGTACTGGCCGATCAAGCTTCGCACGTCGTCGTCTCACGAGGAAGGCTGCGAGCGCGACTGGTCCGTGGCGACGAAGCGCTTCGAGGGCGCGAACGGACAGGTCGAGAAGCTCGTCGCGGTCCGCGTCGAATGGCAGCGCGACGGCAGCGGCACGGTGCGGATGGTCGAGATTCCGGGCACCGAGTTCGAGTTGAAAGCCGATCTCGTGTTGCTCGCGATGGGCTTCACGGGTCCGGGCGACACGGGCCTCGTCGAGCAATTCGGCGTCGAGCGCGACGCGAGGACGAACGTGAAGGCGAACACCGACGATTACCGGACGAGCGTGCCGAAGGTCTTCGCCGCGGGCGACATGCGCCGCGGGCAATCGCTCGTCGTCTGGGCGATCCGCGAGGGACGCCAATGCGCGCAGGCGATCGACGACTTCCTGACGGGCGCGTCGTCGCTGCCGAGATAACTGGAGTCGGAGACGACGTTTCCAGCGGGTTTCGGGTGGTTGCGAGGAAGCTGTCCGAAAAGCCGTCTCTGACCCCACTTATGATCCCGCGCGTCCCATGCTGACCCCCCTGGTCACGCTCGACATCGCGCGCTGGCGCCCTGAGGTCGCGGCGGCGGACACCGAGCGGTACGCGCGCGATCTCGAAAGCGGCGCCGTGCTCGTGCTGCCGCGCCTCGCGTTCGCGCTGTCGCGGGACGAACGGCGCTTCCTCGATGTCCGCTGGTCGGACGGCAAGGCGAAGAACATCAGCCTCGACCGCGGCACGATCAAGGGCGCGCGCGGCGACGACGCCGATCTGCTCGCATTGACCGCGATGGTGGCGCGCTTTGCCTCGGATGCGAGCGCGCTGATCGCGGCGCTCTTTCCGCGCTACGCGCGGTATCTGACGCGGGCGCGAACGAGCTATCGTCCGCACACGGCCGCCGGTCGCGAGGTGTCGTGGCGCAAGGACGACACGCGCCTGCATGTCGACGCGTTTCCGTCGCGGCCCAATCGCGGCGTGCGGATCCTGCGCGTCTTCTGCAACGTGAACCCGCAAGGCGAGGATCGCGTCTGGCGCGTCGGCGAGGCGTTCGAGCCGATGGCGCAGCGCTTCCTGCCGGGGATTCGCGCGATGCGGCCGGGCGAGGCGGCGATCCTGTCCGCGTTGCGCGTCACCAAGTCGGCGCGCAGCGAATACGACCACCTGATGCTCGGCCTGCACGATGCGGCGAAAGCCGATCTCGGCTATCAGCGCGCGTCGGAGCAACGCGAGGTCCGCTTCGCGCCCGGGACGACGTGGATCTGCTTTTCGGACCAGGTGATGCACGCCGCCTCGTCGGGCCAGTACATGCTCGAGCAGACGACGCACCTGCCGATCGCCGCGCTCTACGAGCCGCAACGATCGCCGCTCGCGGTACTGGAGCGGATGACGGGACGGACATTGGTTTCACGCGCCCCTCGCCCCAACGCTCTCCCCGCGCGCGGGGAGAGCGTGCCGAGCACCGGCGAGGCGGGTGAGGGGAAGCGATGACGCCGCTCGCAAATGACACGCTGCTCCGCGCGCTGCGCCGCGAACCGACGCCGTACGTTCCCATATGGCTGATGCGCCAGGCGGGCCGCTACCTGCCCGAGTACGCGACGCTTCGTGCCCGTGCCGGCAGCTTCATGGCGCTCGCGACCAACCCGTCGCTCGCGACCGAGGCTACGCTGCAGCCCCTCGCGCGCTTTTCGCTCGACGCGGCGATTCTGTTTTCGGACATCCTGACGGTTCCCGACGCGATGGGACTCGGCCTCGCGTTCTCGGAAGGGGAGGGACCGCGCTTTGCCCGTACCGCAAGCGACGAACGCGCGATCGGGGCGCTCGCGATTCCGGATCTCGCGCGACTGCGCTACGTGTTCGACGCGATTGGCGAAATCAAGCAGGCGCTCGCGGGCCGCGTGCCGCTGATCGGCTTCGCCGGCAGCCCGTTCACGCTCGCGTGCTACATGACGGAGGGACGCGGCAGCGCCGATTTCGCGACGATCCGGCGGATGGCGTACGCGCGGCCCGATCTTGTCGATCGTCTCGTTCGCGTCAACGCCGACGCGGTCGCCGCGTATCTGTGCGAGCAGGCACGCGCGGGTGCCGATGCGCTGATGCTCTTCGACACGTGGGGCGGCCTCTTGTCCCCTCCGGCTTTTCGGCGCTTTTCGCTAGAACCGATGCGTTCGGTCCTGGCGCGGCTGCCGTCGCGCGTGCCGACCATGGTCTTCACGAAGGGGGCTTTCGCGTCGTTGCCGGCGATCGTCGATTCGGGCGCTGCGTGCGTCGGTCTCGACTGGACCGCCGACCTCGCGAAGGCACGCCGCGAATTCGGCGAGCGTATCGCCTTCCAAGGCAATCTCGATCCGCTTGCGCTTCTCGCCGACAGCGCAAGCGTCGAGCGCGCCGCTGCCGACGTCGTCGCCGCCGCGGGACCGGCTCCGGGCTACGTGTTCAACGTCGGGCACGGGCTCGTGCCGGGGACGCCGCCGGACAACGTCGCCGTACTCGTCGACACGGTGCACCGGTTGACCGTTCGCGGCCCGTCAATGGACGCGAATCGCGTCCCACGCGCGAATTGAGGGGGTTGACAAATCCGCGAAACAGGCGTTCCCCACGGAGTTATGCACACGTATCGGCCGTTCGTCCTACACCCGCGGATGTGACGAAAATTGCGCGAACGGAGAGCGGCAAGCGCCTGATCGGGCGCACGAATTTGTAAGGCGTCGCACCGGTGCAACATTCAGGCCACGCGGTCGTGGCGCGTCGGCGCAACATGCGCTGTCAGTTACGCACAAAACTATCCACAGGACGTGTTGGAAATCCTTACCGGAGTTTTTGCGAATTAAAAGCTTGCCCATTCATGTTGAAGTATCGGATTAAGTATTGCGTAATCGGCGGCCCGCAGAGGCGGTCGCCGGTGTAATTCTTGCCGCCCCGCGATGGCCATCGCGCACGTCGCCATGCCGATCGCGGCGTGGCAGTACTTCGACTACTGGATCCCCGACGGACTCGACGTTGCGCGCGGTGACGCCGTACGTGCGCGTCTCGGGAATCGCCGCAGCGTCGGCATCGTCGTCGCGGTCGACGCGGCGTCCGATTTTGCCGATCGCGTGCAGCCGATCGACGCGCTCGCAGGCATCGCACGGCTCCCTGAAGATCTGATGGCGATGGCGGATTTCGTGAGCGCCTATTACCAGGCGCCGATCGGTCTCGCGCACGCCTTGCTGGTGCCGCCATCGGCGTCTTCGCGTCGCCGTGCCGCCGAGTCCACCTCCGCTGTTGCCGACGCGAGCTTGCATGCGGCGCTCAACGCGGCACAGGCGGAAGCGCTGGCTGTGATCGGCGCATCCGAGACGTTCGTCGTGACGCTGCTGCACGGTGTGACCGGCAGCGGCAAGACGAACGTGTACCTTGCGGCCGCGCAGCGCGCCGTCGCGCGCGGCGGACAGGTGCTGATTCTCGTGCCCGAGATCAACCTGACGCCGCAATTCGAGGGGCGCGTCCGGGCCGCATTGCCGAACGTCCGCGCAGTGACGCTGCACAGCCGGCTTGCGGCCGGCGTGCGCCGCGCAAACTGGGACGCCGCCGCGGCGGGCGACGCGCAGGTCGTGCTCGCGACGCGCCTCGGCGTATTCGCGCCGCTGCCGCGTCTTTCACTGATCGTCGTCGACGAGGAGCACGACGACTCGTTCAAGCAGCAGGATGGCGTCCGTTACCACGCGCGCGACCTCGCCGTCTGGCGCGCGCAGCGGCGCGACGTGCCGATCGTGCTCGGCAGCGCGACCCCGTCGCTCGAGACGTGGACGCGCGCACGTGCCGGCCGCTGCCAGATCGCCACGCTTGCGAAGCGTGCCGACGTGCGTGCACGCCCGCCGGCGGTCCGGTTCGTGCCGGTGCGCGGCGGCGACGCGCACGACGGCGTGACGCCGGGGTTGCAGAGCGCAATGGCAGCGCGCGTCGCGCGAAACGAGCAGTCGTTGATCTTCGTGAACCGTCGCGGCTATGCGCCGTCGCTCAAGTGCGCGGCGTGCGGATTCGAGTCGCAATGCCCGCGCTGCGCGTCACGGCTCGTCGTGCATCGCAGTCCCGACCGCCTGCGCTGTCATCACTGCGGCCACGCGAGGCCGCTGCCGCGCGCATGTCCCGACTGCGGCAACGTCGACCTGCTGCCGCTCGGCTTCGGCACGCAGCGCCTCGAGCAATCGATCCGCGCGGCATTTCCGCAAGCACGCATCGCGCGCGTCGACCGCGACACGACGCGCAGCAAGGACGCGTTCGCGACGCTGCGCCGCGACGTCGAGGCGCAGGCGATCGACATCCTGATCGGCACGCAGATGCTCGCGAAAGGACACGATTTTCCGCGGCTCACGCTGGTCGGCGTGCTCGGCGCCGACAACGCGCTCTACAGCGCCGATTTCCGTGCGACCGAGCGCCTGGCGGCGCTGCTCATGCAGGTCGCGGGACGCGCCGGGCGCGCGGATCGCGAGGGCGAGGTGATCGTGCAGACCGACTTTCCCGGTCATCCGGTCTATCGCGCGCTCGCCGCGCACGACTACGCCCGCTTCGCCGACGACCTCGCGCGCGAGCGCGAGGCTGCGCAACTGCCGCCCGCAACGCGGATCGCGCTGCTCGTCGCGGAGGCCCACGCGCGCGCCGATGTCGACGCGTTTCTCGACCGCGCGTTCGACGAGGCAAGCGCACTCTCCCGGGACGACGATGCGATCCGCGTGTTTCCGCCCGCGCCGGCGGCGATGCCGCGGCGACGCGGTTACGAGCGCGGACATCTCATCGCGCAAAGCGCGGACCGCCGGGCGCTTCTCGCGTTCGTGCCGCGCTGGCGCGAGGCGCTCGCGGCAGCCGCGCACGCGCGCGTGCGTTTCGCGCTCGACGTCGACCCGATCGGCTTCTGAGTCAGCCGTTGCCTGCCGGCAACGCGTACGCGACGACCTGGTCGGAGACCTGCGGCTTGAGAATCGCGTTGCCGCCGACGACGAAGACGACGTACTGGCGTCCGTTGTAGACGTAGGTCGCCGGATTGGCGACCGCGGGCGCATCGACCTGCGCCTTCCACAGCACGTCGCCGGTCCTGAGATCGATCGCACGCACGCGCGCATCCATCGAGCCGCCCGCGAACACGACGCCGGTCTTCGTGATCAGCGGGCCGCCGATCGTCACCGAGCCCCAAGAATCGGGCATGTAGAAGCCCCACTTCTGCACTTCGCCGAACGGTTTGCGCCACAAGAGCTTGCCGCTGTTCAGGTCGTACGCGGACATCGTCCCGTACGGTGGCTTCCAGCACGGCATGCCCCAGCGGTTGACGAAGTTGTCGAGATAGAAGCCGTACGGCGCGCCTTCCTGCGGGTAGTACTTGCTGGGGTCGCTCTTCGATTCGGCGTCGTACTTGTCGCGCGGCACGAGCCGATAGATCTGCGCGACGGCCGAGCTGTTGACGACGTAGATGCCGCTGCGCGGATCGACGGCACCGCCACCCCATTCGACGCCACCCGCCGTCGACGGATACGCGAGCGTGCCCTTGACGCTCGGCGGCGTGTAGCGTCCGTCGTAACGCATCTTCGCGAACTTGTCGCTGCACTCGCCGAAGCTCGCCCAATCGGCGAGCCTGAAGATGCCCGGGAACCGATCGGGCACCGTCGGCTCGAGCGCCTGCGGATACGGCTGCGTCGGCGAAGCTTTTTCACCGGGCACGTCGGACGCGGGGACCGCGTGCTCGGCGATCGGATAGATCGGCTCGCCGGTCAAGCGATTCAGCACGAAGAAGAAGCCCATCTTGCTCGACTGCACGAGCGCCGGAATCGTCTTGCCGTCCTTATGCAGGTCGACGAGCGTCGGCGCCGAGTTGGCGTCGTAATCCCAGATGTCGTGATGGACGATCTGGCGGCTCCAGAGCACCTTGCCGCTGTTGGCATCGAGCGCGGTGACCGACGTTGCATACGGCAGGTCTCCGGTGCGGTTGCCGCCCCAGAAATTGGGGCTCGGCGAGCTGACCGGCAGGTAGAGGATGCCGTGCTCGGGATCGATCGACATGCTCGCCCACACGTTCGACGTTCCCGTCTTCGCCGCGGCGTCCTTCGGCAGCGCGTCGAACGTCCACTCGAGCTTGCCCGTTCGCGCGTCGATCGCGAAGACGCTTCCCGGCGGCGCCTCCTCGTACGCCCAGTCCTTGCCGGCCCAGCCGAGAAACAGCGTGTCCTTGTAGACCGTAGGCGGCTGCAGGATCGACAGCGGCCACTTCGCGTTGACCTTGTTCCACTGATTGATGTCGAGCACGCCGTGGTCGGCGAAGTCCCCGCAGGGCTTGCCGCTGTCGGCGTCGACCGCGTAGAGCTTGGCCTCCATGGTGCCGATGTAGACGATCTTCTGGCATGCCTTGCCCGCTTCGGGTGTCGCCGACTGCCAGTACGCGACGCCGCGCGTCTTCAGGTCGGGCTGCGTCAGCGCCTCGAGCTTCGCGTGCGTGTCGAAGGTCCACTTCACCTTTCCGGTGTCGGGCGCAATCGCGAAGATCCGGTAGAACGGCGTCGACACGTACACGGTGTCGTTGACGAAGAGCGGCGTCGCCGACCAGTCGCTGACGGGAACCTTGCCGTCGCCGCTCGATACGTCGCCCGTGTGCACCTCCCACGCCTTCGTGAGGCGCGCGACGTTCTGCGGCGTGATCTCGCCGGCCTGCGAGAACTTCTGGTCCATCAGGTCGCCGTTGAACGTGTACCAGCCGTGATAGCGGACGCCCGACTCTTCCGGCGCCGCGCTCGCGACATTCGCGGGCGGCGCGTTGCCGTCCTGCGCGTTCGATGCGGTGATGCCAGTGACCGCCAGGATGGTGCCCGCGACTGCCGCGACGACGAAAAGCGCAGGCGCCGCGCGGGCCGCGCGTTGCGACGGGAGATCGACGAACCAGCCGATCAGCGCCAGCACCGTTGCGCCGAGGAGCGGCCAGGCCTCGAGCAGATACGCGGCGAGGCCCGTGCCGGCGATGTCGATCAGCAACAGCACGAGCAGCAGCCCATGCGCAAAACCGCGGCCGGCCCGGCGCACGAGCAGCACGGCGAGGATCAGCATCACCGCCGTCGATGCGATCACGAGCAGAACGCCGCCGGTGCCGTGAATGCCGTTCCCGGGATCGAAGTACGCGAAAAGCGACGCAGCGAGCCCGATCAGGGCGGCGAGCGGGAGAAGCCACGCCTGCGGCGCGGCGTGCAGCGATCGATCGGCCATCTTGTCCTCCGTGACAACTGGGACAAGGCGGTTCCGTCGTCCTATCCCGACAACGAGGTGTGACCAAATGTGTCGGGGGCGAGTTCTATAATGGCGCGCGATCATGCCCCCGCCCGAAGTGCGCGCCGTCGCTGCCGCCGCGCAGAATCCACGGCAACGTATCGAAGAGGCGCTGGCGCGCGCGGTGCGCGAAACGCTCCCCGATGCGCCCGCATCGCTTGTGCTCGTCGAGCGTCCGCGCGACGCGTCGCACGGCGATTACGCGACCAGCGCGGCGCTCGCGCTCGCCAAGGCGGCGAAGCGCAATCCGCGAGAGCTCGCGAAGGCGCTGGCCGGGTCGCTGCAATCATCGCTGCCCGGCCTCGTCGCGGTCTCCGAGGTCGCCGGTCCCGGCTTCATCAACCTGCGCCTGACGCCGGCTGCGCGACAGCAGGTCGTGCGGGCGATCCTGCGCGCAGGCGCCGACTACGGGCGCGCCGAGTCGCGCGCGGGCGAGCGCGCCGTCGTCGAGTTCGTATCCGCCAATCCGACGGGACCGCTCCACGTCGGCCACGGGCGGCAGGCTGCGCTCGGCGATGCGATCGCGAACCTGCTCGAATGGCAGGGCGCGAGCGTGTCGCGCGAGTACTACTACAACGACGCCGGACAGCAGATCGAGAACCTGGCCGTATCGGTTCGCGCAAGGGCGCGCGAGATCCTGGGCGAGTCCGGCGATTTTCCCGAAGACGGCTACCGCGGCGAATACATTCGCGAGCTCGCGCAGCGTTACCTTGCCGAGGTCGGCAACGACTTGTCCGACGTCGAGCGGATCCGCCGCTTCGCCGTCGACGAGCTTCGCAAGGAGCAGGATCGCGACCTCGCGGCCTTCGGCGTGCGCTTCGACCGCTACTACCTCGAGAGCTCGCTCTATGCAGACGGACGCGTCGACGCGACGGTGGCGCGATTGGGCGAAGCCGGCGTCACGTACGAGCGCGAAGGCGCGCTGTGGCTGCGAACGACCGACTTCGGTGACGACAAGGACCGCGTGATGCGCAAGAGCGACGGCGGCTACACGTATTTCGTACCCGACGTCGCCTACCACGTCACCAAGTTCGAGCGCGGCTTCGAACGGGCGATCAACATCCAGGGCTCCGACCACCACGGGACCGTCGCGCGCGTTCGCGCGGGCCTGCAAGCGCTTCAAATCGGGATTCCGCGGGGCTACCCCGACTACGTGTTGCACAAGATGGTGACCGTGATGCGGGGCGGCGAGGAGGTGAAGATCAGCAAGCGCGCCGGCAGCTACGTGACGCTGCGCGACCTGATCGACGAGGCGGGCCGCGATGCCGTGCGCTTCTTCCTCGTATCGCGCAAGGCCGATTCCGAGTTCGTTTTCGACATCGATCTCGCGCGCTCGCAGTCCGACGAGAACCCGGTCTACTACGTGCAATACGCGCATGCGCGCGTCGCATCGGTGCTGAGGCAGGCTGGCCTCACGTTCGACGATGCGCGCAGGAGCCTTCGCGGCGCCGACGTCTCACCGCTCGACAGCCGTTACGAGACGCCGCTGCTGCGCCGTCTGGAGGACTTTCCCGACGAGATCGCGGCCGCGGCGCGCGAATTCGCGCCGCATCAGCTCACGTTCTACCTGAAGGATTTGGCGCAGGAATTCCACAGTTACTATAATGCGGAGCGCTTTCTCGTCGACGACGCGCGTTTGCGCAACGCGCGGCTCGCACTGATCGTCGCGGTCGGGCAGGTGTTGCGCAACGGACTCACGCTGCTCGGCATCGGCGCCCCCGATGCGATGTAACCCTTGTCTACGCGCACAGGGCACGCTTCCAATGACGGCACTCGCAGCGGTTCAGCCATCGATTCCATGACTTCATCCAGGGTATCGCGCAGGCCAACGATTGCGCGCACGCCGCCGCCCCGCGGCTCGCTCGGCGGCACGCTGCTCGGCGTGTTCATCGGCATGATCGTCGGCCTCGGGATGGCAGCGAGCGTCGCGTACTGGCTTATGAAGAACAACCCGGCGCTGCCGATGCCGACGTTCTCGCACGAGGCGCGCGAGGCGGCGCGCGATCCGGCAAAGGTCGCGAAGGCCGACGACAAGCCGCGCTTCGATTTCTACAAGATCCTGCCGGGCGTCGAAGAGCCGAAGGTGCAGGCGCCGCGTGCCGACCGGGCGCCGGGGCCCAGGGATCCGCTCGCCGACAAGGCCATCGACCGCGCGGGGACGCCGTCGCTCCAGCCGGCCTCGATCGACAAGGCCACGGTGCCGGCCGATGCCGCGCAGAAGGGCGTGAAGCCCGCGGATCGCTTCTGGTTGCAGGCCGGCTCGTTCTCGTCGGCGCCGGACGCGGAGAACCTGCGCGCGCGCCTCGCCCTCGCGGGCTGGGAGGCGAGCGTCCAGCAGGGCGCGCTCGCGGACAAGAGCATTCGCTACCGCGTTCGGCTCGGTCCCTACGACAACGCCGACGAGCTCGGCAGGATGAAATCCGAGCTCGCGAAGCGCGGCTTCGACGTCGCCGTGATCCGTTACTGACGGGCGGCGCGGCATGCACGGACAAGCGGGGGAACTCGCGCGTCGCCGCGCCGGCCCAAACCGTCTTCATCACCCGGGAGCCTCCATGAGCCTTTCCGCAGTGCGTTTACTCGGCCGCAGCGTGATCGCCCTCCTCGCATTCGCGATGCTCACTGGCACCGCGAGCGCGCAACTCGTCGAAGGGAAGAACTACATCCGCCTGCCGAACCCGCAACCGGTGGAGACGGGCAACAAGATCGAGGTCGTCGAGTTCTTCTCGTACGGCTGCCCGCATTGCGCCGCGCTGGAGCCGTACCTCGACAAGTGGCTCGAGAGCCTCCCGCAGGACGTCGCGTTCCGTCGCGTCCCGGTAATGTTCCACCCCGACTGGCTGCAGCTCGCCAAGGTCTACTACACGCTCGACGCGATGGGACAGGCGGCGAAGCTCTCGTCGGAGGTATTCAAGGCGATCCATCAGCAGAACGTGAACCTCGCCGACAAGAACAAGTTCTTCGACTGGGCAGCGGGCAAGGGCCTCGACCGGAAGAAGGTCGAGGAGGTGTTCTCGTCGTTCGCGATCGACGGCAAGGTCAAGCGCGCGATGCAGCTCGCGCAGGAGTATCACATCGAGGGCGTGCCGACCGTCATCGTCGACGGCAAGTTCATGACGTCGTCGGATCGCGTCGGCACCCACGCGAACCTGCCGCCCGCGATCACCGAGCTGGTCGCGAAGGCGCGCTCCGAGCGCAAGAGCTGACAGGAACGCGCTCGACAGCGCGAGCCTGCGAGTCGCGCCCGATCGGCTCGAAGGTCTTCATCACCGGCGCCTCGTCGGGTATCGGCGAGGCGCTCGTGCGCCAATATGCGGCGCAAGGCGCGGCGGTCGGGCTCTATGCGCGCAGGGCAAGCGAGCTGTCGCGGATCGCCGCGGCGCTCGCGCCCGACCGCGTCGCGACCTATGCCGGCGACGTTCGTGACGCCGCTTCGGTGGCCGCCGCCGCGAAGGCGTTCGTTGCGCGCTTCGGCACGCCGGACATCGTCGTCGCGAATGCCGGCGTGTCGCGCGGAACCGCGACCGACTACGCCGACGATCTCGCGACGTTTCGCGATGTGCTCGACACCAACGTCGTCGGTCTCGTCAACACGTTCCAGCCGTTCGTGGCGCCGATGCGCGCGGCGCGCCACGGAACGCTGGTCGGCGTCGCGAGCATCGCCGGATTTCGCGGCCTGCCCGGCTCGGGCGCGTACAGCGCGTCGAAGGCCGCGGCGATCGCTTACCTGGAGAGCCTTCGGGTCGAGCTTCGCGGCAGCGGCGTGTCGGTCGTCACCGTGTGCCCCGGCTACATCGATACGCCGATGACCGCGGGCAATCCGTACCCGATGCCGTTCCTGATGCGGCCCGACGCCGCGGCGCGGAGCATCGTGCGCGCCGTCGCTCGCCGCAAGCGCTTTCACGTGCTGCCGTGGCCGATGGCGCTCGTCGGCCGCATGTTTCGCGCGCTGCCGCGGCCGCTCTACGACCGAATGTTCGCGCATACGCCGCGCAAGCCGCGCACGCGCTGACACGCGCACGCACCGTGCGCGTCGGCCGAGCTACAGTGGTACGCGCACGCCGACGGTCGCGCCGTACGCATTGCCGTCGCTGCGTCCCGATGTCGCGTAGCCGTTCAGGTATCCGGTGATGCGACCGAAATCCGTGCTCGCGCCGAGCAGGTACGAAACGTAGTCGCGATCGGGCTTGATCGTCGGGATCGCGTACTGCCCGCCGAGCGTGACCGAAGACGCCGAGACGAAGCGCGTGTCGTCCTTGCTTTCGAGCTCGTAGGCGATCCGCGCGAATGGGCGCACGCTGCCGATCTGCCCGGTGACCTGCCAGCCGAGCGTCGACACGAACGACTCGCGCTGCTGCTCGCCGTAGATCAGCGCGGTGCTGTCGGAGCCCTGCTCGGCGAAGCCGTTCACGTGGATGTCCTGATAGGCGAGGCGCACGAACGGACCGTGGAGCACGTCGGCGTAGCTGAACCAATAGCCGCCGAGCACGCTCGCCATCACCTGCCAGCCGCGCGTGTCGCCGCGCTCGGTCCGCGAAAGCGCACCGAGATCGAAGCGCCGGTCGACGTCGCGATAATCGAGGTCGCCGGCGCCGAGCGTCGCGCCGACGTACCAGGGACCGCTGCCGTAACCCGCGTAGACGGTGCCGGCCGTCTCGCGCAGTTTGTAGCCGCCCGAGTTGCCGCCGAAGTCGCCCTTGTCGTCTGCGAACGTGAACGCAGCGCCGACGAGCATGTGATCGGACAGTTTCGCGTCGCCACCGACGGCGATCGCGTTCACGTCGGCGTTGCCCGAAACGAAATTGCCGGCGAAGCCGTTGTGCCCGTAGTCGTAGCTGACCCACGCGTTGAACCGGTTCGATGCGACCGGCGCGCCGAGCGCCGAGATCATCCGCGCGTCGATTGCGCGAAACGTCGACTGTTCGACGCCGAGCGGCGCCTCGGCGAGCACGCCGATCTGCATCGGCCCTTCGATCATCGACTCGACGGCCTGCGCGATGATCGCGTGGCCCGCGCTCGTCGGGTGCACGCCGTCCGCGAAGAGGAACGTCGTTGCCGCATTCGGCACGACGAGGTTCGCCGGCGTGCAGAGCAGCGAGACCGTCGTACCGCAGGCCGGCGTCGTGACGTTCGTCAGACCGAATGCCGAAGGGTTGGCGAGCGCTTCGTTGACGAGGGCATAGATGTTGAAGCGAATCGTCGGCACGCCGAGCGCGTCGAGGCCCGCGGTCAGCGAGCCGTTGAAAAGGTTCGTCACGCCCGAGATGAGCGCCGCTTGTCCCGACGCCACGCCCGCCGGCGTCCGGCCGGTATCGGGCAGGTTGAAGACGATCAGGTAGCGCGCACCGCCGGCGCTGAGGATGCCGACCTGCCGGACGACGTCGCTCGCCGCTTGCGCGATGTTGGCCTGCAGCTGGACGGGCGTGATCGCGCCCGCCGCGGCCGCGTCGAGCTGGAAGAAGACGTCGTTCCCGCCGCCCCAGATCGAGTAAAACGCGTTGCGGTCGAGCGGACCCGCGGCCACGACCTGCGCAACTTGCTGGCTGATCGGCATCGCCGTGCCCGTCGGCGGTGTGTCCGGAACGCCGGGCAGGCTCGAGACGCGCGCGCCGCCCTGCGCGAAGTTGGTTCCGCCCTGGTTGGCCGGGATCGCGTCGAACCCGTAGCGGCGAGCGAAGAGCTGCGACCAGACCGGCCCGGGATTCGTCGTGAACAGGCCCGTGCCCGGTGGCAACAGCGGCTTGTACGTTCCGCTGTCCGTGAGGCTGTCGCCGAAGAACCAGGCGTTCGAGAACTGCGCCGACGCGTCGCTTGCGGCGAGCGCGAGTCCGAGGGCGGCCACGGCGAGCGGGGCGCGAAGCGTCAATTTCAAGCGGGTCTCCGTCAAGTGAAACGAACGATGGGGTCGCGGAAAGCGAGCGTCGATTCTAATGCAGCGCATCGTCAACGCGCGGCGGCGCGAAGCCGTTGTCGGACCATGGGTGCGATCCGATTCGCGCCGCGCGCGGCAACGCTGGCGCGACGCGGCCGGCGCAGCGCGGCGGCCTGCGTTGCCGCCTTGCTCGCGCTCGTGATCGCGGCGATCGCGCTCGATGCCGACGCGCAAACCGACGACGCGCTGCCCACGCGCGTCGGTCGTGTCGCGAACGTCCAGGGCACGCTTCGTCATTCGCCGGAGGGCGCCGGCGTGTGGTCGGCCGTCGGCCTCAACTATCCGGTCGCGCAGGGCGACAGCCTGTGGACCGCATCGGATGCGCGCGCGGAGGTCGATTACGGCGGCGGCGAGTTCCGGCTGGCGGGCGCCACGAACGTCCACGTGTCGGGGCTCGACCAGCGACAGCTTGCGCTGTTCGTCGCATCCGGACGGCTGATCGTTCGCGTCCGCTATCTCGAGCCTGGCGATGCGATCCGCGTCGACACGGCGGCCACGCAGCTCGCGTTGAATCGTCCGGGCCTTTACCGGATCGACGTCGATCCCGACGCGCAGCGGACGAACCTGACTGTGCGTGAAGGCGAGGCCGACATGGGCAGCGTCAGCGGCATCGCGGGCGTGTTTCCCGGCCAGGTCGCGACGATCGCCACGCACGACGCCACCGTCGACGTTCGCAACGGCGGCGGCCTCGATGGCTTCGACACGTGGAGTGCCGAACGCGACCGGATCTACGAATCGCCGCGCGCGAACGATTACGTGTCGCGCGAGATGGTCGGCGCATCGGACTTCGATCGCTATGGCGAGTGGCAGAGCTATCCGGAGTACGGCGCCGTGTGGTTCCCGACCGTGGATCCCGAATGGGCGCCGTATCGCTTCGGCTACTGGACGTGGCTCACGGGCTACGGCTATACGTGGGTCGACAATGCCGCGTGGGGATACGCGCCGTTCCACTACGGTCGCTGGGTGCACGTCGGCGGACGCTGGGGCTGGTGCCCGGGACGGTTCGCCGCGCGGCCCGCGTGGGCGCCGGCGCTCGTCGCGTGGTATGGGGGCAGCGCCGCGGCCGCGGGCAAGGTGGTTGGCTGGGTACCGCTCGGCTTCCGCGAGCCGTATGTCCCGTCGTGGCGCTGCAATACGCGCTGCTACGCGCGCTACAACCGCCCGCATGCGATCGACGCCGCGCGTCCCGATCCCCGGCCTCCCGGCTACGCGAACGCGGCGGTACCCAACGCGATCACGACCGTGCCCGCTGCAACGTTGACGACCGAGCGTCCCGTCGCACGCAATCGCGTGCCGGTGCCGATCGATCGATCCGCCGCGCCACCGCTTGCCTCCCTGCCGCCGCTGCTCGCGCCGGCGCCGCCGAAGCCCGACGTGATGCATCCAGGCAACGGCGCGCCGCTGCCCGCCGGCGCGTACGCGGGTCGCGTCGCACCGTCGGCGCCGCCGGACCCGCCGGGGATGTCGTCGAGCCTGCCGCCGCCGCCGCGCTCACCGGTGATCCCCGTGCCGCCGGCCGGCGCCTCGTCGCCGCCGCCTGCTGCATCGACGGTGCGTCCGGTTCCGGTGCCGCCGGCCGCGCCGGCACCGCCGCCGGTCCGCGTGCCATCGCCAACGCTGCCGCTGCCGCGCATGCCGTCAGGCCCGGTCCCGGGGACGTCGCCGGCACCTCCGGCGGCCGTCGTTCCGGTGCCGGTGCGTCCGGCGCAGCCTTCGGCACCCGCGCCCGCGCCGGCTCCGGTCCCCACGCCTGCGGTCGTCCCTGCCCCGGCGCCGGTCGCTCCGCCGCGCCCGCCGGCGAGCGCGAATTGAGCCGCTATGCGTCGGCGCGCAGCCGCGCGTAGGACCCGGGGGCCGCCTCGATCATCTGCAACTTGCCCTTGCCCGGGACGCGGGCCGGGAGCTCCCTGTCGAGGAACGGCTCAATCCACGCGCGCCAGTCGGGCCACCACGACCCGGCGTGCTGTGTCGCGCTTTCGAGCCAGTCGTCGGCGTCGGTCGGCAACGCGTCGTTCGTCCAGTAGCCGTACTTGTTCGCCGCCGGCGGATTGATCATCCCGGCGATGTGTCCCGAGCCGGACAGGACGAACCGCTTCGTGCCGCGCATCAGGTGAGGGCCCGCGTACGTCGACTTCCAGGGCGCGATGTGATCCTCGATCGCCGACACGAAGTACGTCGGAACGTCGACCTTCGAAAGGTCGATCGGCACGCCCGCGAGCTCGAGCGCGCCGGGCTCGCGCAGCTTGTTGCCCATGTACATGTTGCGCAGGTAGTAGCTGTGCATCTTCGCGGGCATCCGCGTCGAGTCGCAGTTCCAGTGCAATAGATCGAACGGGAACGGATCGCGCCCGAGCAGGTAATTGTTGATGACGAACGACCAGATGAGGTCGTTCGCACGCAGCATGTTGAACGTGTTCGCCATCTCGCTGCCTTCGAGATAGCCGCGCTCCTGCATCTTCTTCTCGAGCGACGCGACCTGGGTCTCGTCGATGAACACTTCGAGCTCGCCGGCCGCGCTGAAATCGACGAGCGCCGTCATGAAGGTCGCGCTCGCGATGCGCTTCTGCTTCTTCGCCGCGAGCCAACCGAGCGTGGCGGCGAGCAGCGTGCCGCCGAGACAGTAGCCGATCACGTTCGCGTCGGCCTCGCCGGTCGCGTCGCGGATCGCATCCAGCGCCGCAAGCGGCCCTTCGATCAGGTAATCCTCGAAGTCCTTGTGCGCGAGCGCCGCGTCCGGATTCACCCACGACACGACGAACACCGTCATGCCCTCGTTCACCGCATGGCGGATGAACGAGTTCTTCTCGCGCAGGTCGAGGATGTAGTACTTGTTGATCCACGGCGGGATGATCAGGAGCGGCCGCTTCCGGACCTTCGGCGTCGTCGGCTCGTACTGGATGAGCTGCATCAGCTCGTTCTGGAAGACGACCTTGCCCGGCGTGGTCGCGATGTTGACGCCGAGCTCGAACGCCTTCGGATCCGTCATCGAGATCCGGAGCTGGCCGTTGCCGCGCTCGATGTCGTCGAGCAGGTTGTTCAAGCCGCGCACAAGATTCTGGCCGCCGCTTTGAACCGTCTCGCGAAAGACTTCCGGATTCGTGAGCGCGAAGTTCGACGGCGCGAGCGCGTCGATGTACTGGCGCGTGAAGAAATGCACCTTCTTCTTCGCGGGCTCCGAGAGTCCCTCGACGCTTGCGACCTGCTCGTGCAGCCAGCGCGCCGTGATCAGGTACGACTGCTTCACGTAATCGAACAGGAAGTGCTCGTGCCAGCCGGCGTCCTTGAAGCGCTTGTCGCCGTGGCCGGGCTCCACGACCGGGCGCGCGTCGCCGCCCATCATCCGCAGCATCGCCGTCTGCCACAGGTTCATGTAGTCGTGCCACAGCCGAAGCTGGCCCTCGGCGATGCGCGCCGGATTCGCGAGCATGTTCGCGGCGAGCTCCATGAACGCCTTGGAGACGCCGAGCTCGTCGCTCGCGGCGCCCGCCTGCTTGCCCGCGTTGCGCTTGACGAAGTCGCCCATCAGCTTCGCGCTCTTGTCCGCCGCCCTCCCGAGCGATTCGGCGAGCTGGACGGGATCGAAGGCGGCTTTGGCATCGGGAGCGTCCGCGGCGGGTTTCGCGGTCGAAGCGGGTGGCGTGGCCATTGGAATCTCGAGTTCGGAGGGTGCGAATACGTACGCGAATATTACGCGGTGAACCGGACCGCGCCGTCGTCGCCGATCACGCGCGCCGCGCGTCCCTCGCACCACAGGTGATTGAGGTGCGCGATCGCTTCGCCCATCGCGAAGAAGCGCTGATGCACGTCGAGCTCGCGGCGGAACAGCAGCGGAATGACGTCGTGCGCCGACTGCGGTGCGGCCGCCTTCGCGAGACCGTCGTGCAGCTCGGCGAGGCGCTGCGCATGATGCGAGCGCAATTGCGCGACGCGGCCGGCGATGCCGCGAAACGGCGGCCCGTGCGACGGCAGCACGAGCGTGTCGGGCGGCAGCGTCTCGAACGCGGCGAGCGAGCCGAGAAAGCGCTGCACCGGATCGGCATCGGGCTCGCCCGGCCATACGGCGACGTTCGTGCTGATCTTCGGCAGCAGCATGTCGCCGGCAATCAGCACGCGCGACGCTTCGCATGCGAGCGCCGCATGCTCGGCCGAATGGCCATAGCCCGCGATGACGCGCCACGCGCGGCCGCCGAGCGCGACGTCGTCGCCGCCGACCATCCGCGCGAACGCGTGCGGCGCTTCGGGAACGCCGCGGCGATAGCGGTTGCCTTTCGCCGCCAGCGCGGCGATGTGCTCGGCCGCCATGCCGTGGCGCGCGAAGAGTTGCTGCACGTCCGCCGGGCCGTAACCGCCGATCTCGGCGATGAGGGCGTGCGCGGCGAGGTATTCGCCCTGCGTCATCGTGACGGTGCACGCGTAGCGCTCGGCGAGCCACGCGGCATTGCCGAGATGATCGGGATGGCAATGCGTGACGACGATGCTGCGGATCGGCCGTTGCGCGAGCGTCGTCCCGAAATGGCGTTGCCATTGCGCGCGCGTCGCCGCGTCGCCGTAGCCGCAGTCGACGAGCACGTAACCGCCGTCCTCCTCGATCAGCCACAGGTTGATGTGATCGAGCGCGAACGGCAGCGGCATCCGCAGCCACAGGATGCCGGGCGCGACGCTGCGCACCTCGCCTTGCGCGGGTGGCGGATCGGCGATCGGCAGCACCGCGCGCGCGAGCGAATCGTCCATCTCGATATGGTATCGTGCCGTCGCGCATGTCCTTCGCGCTGCATCGCGCTCCCGCCTTGTCGCCTCGCATGTCGTCCGCCACGAACCGCCATGCCGCGCCGTCGATGCCGCGCGCGACTTACACGATCTCGGAGCTCGCGCGCGAGTTCGCGCTGACGACGCGCGCGATCCGCTTCTACGAGGATTGCGGCCTGCTGACGCCGGCGCGCGAGAAGCGCGCACGCGTCTACGGCGAGCGCGAGCGCGTGCGGCTCAAGCTGATCCTGCGCGGCAAGCGCCTCGGCCTCGCGCTGTCCGAGATCGGTGAATTGCTCGACCTCTATGAAGTCAAGCGCAACGAGCGCGCGCAATTGACGGCGTTCCTGACGCTCCTCGCCGAGCGCCGGATGCGGCTCTTGCAGCAGCGCGAGGACATCGAGGCGGTGCTCGCGGAAATCGACGGCATCGAGCGCGACTGCCGCCGGCGCCTGAAGGCCGAGGCGCGGGCGGACGCCTGAGACGGCTGAAATTGACGTTTACGTAAACGTCATGGAGAATCGGGGCGTGACGATGCCGGGCTTCGCCGAGCGGGTGCGCCAGAGCTTCGAGCGCCAGGGCGCGATGGCGCTGATCGGCGCGCGCCTGCTCGAGCTTACGCCCGGCTACTGTGCGCTCGCGCTGACGCCGCGACCCGAGACGTCGCAGCAGCATGGCTACGTCCACGCGGGCATCCTGGCGACGCTCGCCGATTCGGCCGGCGGCTACGCGGGCTACTCGCTGTTTCCCAAGAACGCCTCGGTGCTGACGGTCGAGTTCAAGCTCAACCTGCTCGCGCCTGCGCAGGGCGAGCGCATCGTCGCCGAGGGCTTCGTCGTCAAGTCCGGCCGTACGTTGACGATCACGCGCGGCGAAGTGCACGCGGAGCGCGACGGCGCACGAACGCTCGTCGCGATCATGCAGCAGGCGCTGATGGCGATGCACGGCAAGGCCGACTTCGCCGCGACTGCGGAGGGCGGCAACACGGAAGTGTCGCCGCCGGAGGTTTCCCGATGACGGACGCGCCAACGCTGGATTTCGCGCTCGGCGAGACGGTCGACATGCTGCGCGCGTCGGTGCGCGAATTCGCCGCCGCCGAGATCGCGCCGCGAGCCGCGGCGATCGACCGCGACAACGTGTTCCCGCACGAGCTGTGGCGCAAGCTCGGCGAGATGGGCCTGCTCGGCGTCACCGTCGAGGAGTCGTACGGCGGCTCGGGCCTCGGCTATCTCGCGCACGTCGTCGCGATGGAGGAAATCTCGCGCGCGTCCGCGTCGGTCGGATTGTCGTATGGCGCGCACTCGAACCTCTGCGTCAACCAGATCCGCCGCAACGGCAACGAATCCCAGAAGCGCCGTTACCTGCCGAAGCTCATCAGCGGCGAGCACGTCGGCGCGCTGGCGATGAGCGAGCCCGGCTCGGGCTCCGACGTCGTGTCGATGCGGCTTCGTGCTGAGCGCCGCGGCGACTGCTACGTGCTGAACGGCACGAAGATGTGGATCACGAACGGGCCCGACGCCGACACGCTCGTCGTTTACGCGAAGACCGACCCGCAGGCGGGGCCGCGCGGCATCACCGCGTTCATCGTCGAGAAGGGCTTGCGCGGATTCTCGACGGCGCAGAAGCTCGACAAGCTCGGGATGCGCGGCTCGAACACCTGCGAGCTCGTGTTCGAGGATTGCGAGGTTCCGGCCGCGAACGTGCTCGGCGAAGAGGGCCGGGGCGTCAACGTGCTGATGAGTGGCCTCGACTACGAGCGCCTCGTGCTCGCCGGCGGTCCGCTCGGGATCATGGCGGCGTGCTTCGACGTCGTGCTGCCGTACGTGCACGAGCGCAAGCAGTTCGGGCAGGCGATCGGCGAGTTCCAGCTCATGCAAGGGAAGCTCGCCGACATGTACACGACGATGAACGCGTGCCGTGCGTACGTGTACGCGGTCGGGCGCGCGTGCGACGAAGGTCGCACGACCCGCCGCGATGCGGCCGGCGCGATCCTGTATGCCGCGGAGAAAGCGACGTGGATCGCCGGCGAGGCGATCCAGTGCCTCGGCGGCAACGGCTACATCAACGAGTTCGCGACCGGCCGGCTCTGGCGCGACGCCAAGCTCTACGAGATAGGCGCGGGTACGTCCGAAATCCGGCGCATGCTGATCGGCCGCGAGCTGTTCGAGGAGACGAAATGAGCAACGATGATCCTATCGTCATCGTCGGCGCCGCGCGGACGCCGATGGGCGGCTTCCAGGGTGACTTCGCGTCGCTGTCGGCGAGCGACCTCGGCGGCGTCGCGATCAAGGCGGCCGTGGAGCGCGCGCGCATCACGCCGACCGACGTCGACCGGACGATCTTCGGCTGCGTGCTGCCGGCCGGACAGGGGCAGGCGCCGGCGCGGCAGGCGTCGCTCAAGGCGGGATTGCCGCTGTCGACGCCGTGCACGACGGTCAACAAGATGTGCGGCTCGGCAATGGAGGCGATGATCCTCGCGCACGACGCGCTCGTCGCCGGCTCTGCCGACATCGTCGTCGCTGGCGGCATGGAAAGCATGAGCAACGCGCCGTATCTGCTGCCGAAGGCGCGCGGCGGCTACCGGATGGGACACCAGGTCGCGCAGGACCACATGTTCGTCGACGGCCTCGAGGACGCGTACGACAAGGGCCGGCTGATGGGCACGTTCGCCGAGGATTGCGCGCAAAGCTTCAGGTTCACGCGCGAGGCGCAGGACGAGTTCGCGCTGTCGTCGCTCGCTCGCGCGCTCGCGGCGAACCGCGACGGCACGTTCGAATGGGAGATCGCGCCGGTCACGGTCGGCGGCAGGAAGGGCGACGTCGTGATCGCGAACGACGAGCAGCCCGCGAAGGCATCGCCCGAGAAGATCCCGGGCCTCAAGCCGGCGTTTCGCAAGGACGGCACCGTCACGGCCGCCAACTCGAGCTCGATTTCCGACGGCGCGGCGGCGGTCGTGATGATGCGGCGCTCGACGGCAGAGGCGCGCGGTTTGCGGCCGCTCGCGACGATCGTCGCGCATGCGACGCACGCGCAGGAGCCAGGGCTCTTCACGACGGCGCCCGTCGGCGCGATCGAGAGGCTCTATCGGAAGACGGGCTGGTCGACGAAGGACGTCGACCTGTTCGAGATCAACGAGGCGTTCGCCGTCGTGACGATGGCGGCGATGAAGGAGCACGGCATCGCGCGCGACCGGGTCAACGTTCACGGGGGCGCCTGCGCGCTCGGCCATCCGATCGGCGCGTCGGGCGCGCGGATCGTCGTGACGCTGCTTGGCGCATTGCGCAAGCACGGCGGCAAGCGCGGCGTTGCGGCGCTTTGCATCGGCGGCGGCGAGGCGACGGCGCTCGCGATCGAGCGCGCGTGAGGAGATCGCCGTGATTTCGACTACGACGTGGTTGCTGTTCTGCGTCGCGTGCATCGCGCTTGCCGCGACGCCGGGGCCGAACATGCTGTTCCTCGTCTCGCGCACGCTCGCGCAGGGACGCGCGGCCGGCTTCGTCTCGCTCGCCGGGACGTCGACGGGATTCGCGTTGCATGCGATCGCGGCCGCGCTCGGGCTTTCGGCGCTGCTCGCGGCCGTGCCGATGGCCTACGACGTCGTCCGCGTCGCCGGCGCCATTTACCTCGCGTGGCTTGCGATCGTCACCTGGCGCTCGGCCGGCGAGCGTGGCGCCGCGAGCGCTCCGCGCGACGATTCGCCGGCAACGATGTACCGGCAGGGACTCGTCACGTCGATCCTGAATCCGAAGCTCGCCGTGTTCCAGCTCGCGCTGTTTCCACAGTTCATCGATCCGGCGCGCGGTCACGTGCTGCTGCAAAGCCTGGTACTCGCGGTGACGCAGCTCGTCATCGTCATTGCCGGCGATTCGCTCTGCGTCGCCGCGGCGTCCGGCGCGCGGCAGTGGTTCGCGCGGCGGCCCGGATGGAGCCGCTGGTCGAAACGCGCGCTTGCCGGCGTGTTCGGTGCGCTCGCGGCACGGCTCGCCGTGGAATCGCGGATCTGACGCGCGTCGATGACCGCGATCGTCGTCAAGCTCGTGCTGGTCGCCGTCGTCTGGGGCGGTACCTTCATTGCCGGTCGCATCGCGGCACCGGAAATGCCGCCGCCGACCGCTGCGCTCATCCGCTACGTCACCGCGTCGCTCGCGCTTCTCGCGATGACGTTCGCAATGGAAGGCGGACTTCCGGCGCTCGATCGGCGGCAGTGGCTTATGGTGACGCTGCTCGGCTTTGCCGGCGTCGCCGGTTACAACTATCTGTTCATGGTCGGCCTGCAAACGGTGCCCGCGTCGCGCGGCTCGCTGATCATGGCGCTCAACCCGGCGGCCACGATGATCGGCGCGGCGCTGTTCCTGCGCGAGCCGATCACGATCGCGAAGATCGTCGGCACGCTGCTCGCGTTGACCGGTGTCGCAGTCGAGCTCGGCGGCGGCAATCCGCTCGCCCTCGTCTCCGGTGAAATCGGCGAAGGCGAGCTCGCGCTTTTCGGCTGCGTCGTTGGCTGGGCCGCGTACACGCTGATCGCCAAGAACGTCACCGGATTGAGCGCGCTCGCGGTCACGACCTACGCGGCGCTGATCGGCATGCTGATGCTCGCTGCGCTCGTCGTGACGCGCGGTGATCCGCTCGTGCCGCACGCGTCGCTGCGCGTCTGGCTCGCGCTCGTCTACATGGGCGTGCTCGGCACCGCCCTCGCGTTCGTCTGGTTTCTCGAAGGCGTGAAGACGCTCGGTCCGGCGCGCGCCGCGATCTTCGTGAACCTGGTGCCGGTCGCTGCGATCACGCTCGGCCTGCTGCTTCTCGGCGAGCGGCTCACGGTCGCGATGCTCGTCGGCGCGGCGCTCGTCGTCGCCGGCGTATGGATCATCAATCGCCCTGCGAGCGCGATGCCGGCGCCGGCGATCGTGCTGCATCATCCCTGACGATGCTGCTCACGAGCGAACAGCAGCTCGTGCAGGACACGATGCGCGCGTTCGCCCGCACCGAGCTCGTTCCGCACGCCGCCCGATGGGACTGCGAGCATGCATTCCCGCGCGAGGCGCTGCGCGGACTGGGAGCGCTCGGCGCGCTCGGCATGATCGTTCCCGAGCAATGGGGCGGCGCTGGCATGGATTACCTGTCCCTCGCCGTTGCGCTCGAGGAAATCGCGGCGGGCGACGGCGCGACGTCGACGATCGTCAGCGTGCAGAACAGCGTCGTCTGCGGGCCGATCGTCCAGTTCGGCAATGACGTGCAAAAAGCGAAGTACCTGCCGCTTCTCGCGCGCGGCGAGTGGATCGGCTGCTTCTGCCTGAGCGAGCCGCAGGCCGGCTCCGACGCCGCGGCGATCACGACGCGCGCCGAGCGCCACGGCGACCGCTACGCGATCACCGGCGTCAAGCAGTTCATCACGTCGGGCGCGAACGCCGACGTCGCCATCGTGTTCGCCATCACCGACGCCAGCGCGGGCAAGAAGGGCATTTCGGCGTTCATCGTCGAGACGAAGACACCCGGCTACGTCGTCGCGCGCGTCGAGGACAAGCTCGGCCAGCGCGCATCCGATACCGCGCAGATCGTCTTCGAGCAATGCGAGGTCGCGGCTGCGAATCGGCTCGGACGCGAAGGTGACGGCTACCGGATCGCGCTCGCGAACCTCGAGGGCGGGCGCATCGGCATCGCGTCGCAGGCGGTCGGCATGGCGCGCGCCGCGCTCGAGGCGGCCGTTGCCTATGCGCGTGAACGCAGCGCGTTCGGCAAGCCGATCGCCGAGCATCAGGCGGTCGGTTTCCGCCTCGCCGACATGGCGACGCAGGTCGAAGTCGCGCGGCAAATGGTCCGGCATGCGGCGGCGCTTCGCGATGGCGGCGCACCCTGCCTCAAGGAGGCGTCGATGGCGAAGCTCTTCGCGTCGGAAATGGCCGAGCGCGTATGCTCCGACGCGATCCAGGTGCATGGCGGTTACGGCTACGTCGCCGACTTTCCGGTCGAGCGCATCTACCGTGACGTGCGCGTCTGCCAGATCTACGAAGGTACGAGCGACATCCAGCGCCTCGTGATCGGCCGGGAGATCCTGCGTTGAGCGACGACGTCGCGACGGCGGACGCCGTTCGAGTCGGCGCGCGCGCATCGCGTCGCGCGACGTTCGACGCCCAGTCGATCCGCCGCTTCGCGGCGCTTTGCGGCGACCACAACCCGCTGCATCACGACGAGCGCGCCGCGGCACAAGGGCCGTTCGGCGCGCTGATCGCGAGCGGTCCGCACGTCGTCGCGCTGATGATGGGGCTCGACGCGACGTTCCTGTCAAAGGAACACGTCGCGCTCGGCCTCGGCTTCGAGTTCCGCTTCGTGAAGGCGGTGCCTGCCGGTACGACACTCTCGCTCGAATGGACCGTGAACGCGATCGAGCGCAAGGCTTCGCTGGACGGCGACATCGTCAGCGTCGAGGGTCGTGCCGTCGACGAGGCGGACACGGTCTACGTGACGGCGACCGGAAGGAACCTGTTGCGCAAGCTCGGATCGCGCGAACCCCGATCGTAATCGTCGAATTCCAGCCATGCCCGAACCACTCGAATTCCACTTCGACTTCTCGTCGCCCTACGGCTACCTCGGCGCCGAGAAGATCGAGGCGCTCGCGGCGCGGCATGGCCGCGGCGTCGACTGGCAGCCGATGCTGCTCGGCGTCGCGTTCAAGGCGACCGGTTCGCAACCGCTGACGTCGATTCCGATCAAGGGCGACTACACGAAGCACGATCTGCCGCGGAGCGCCCGCTTCCACGGCATCGCGCTCAATATGCCGGCGAAATTCCCGATCGCGACGCAGGCACCGGCGCGCATCGTCCTGTGGCATCGCGCGCGCAATCCGGGCGACGTGGGAACGCTCGTCAAGATGCTCTATCGCGCGTATTTCGTCGCGGGCCGCGACATCGGCGATCCCGACGTGGCGGCCGACGTCGCGGCGACGGCTGGTGTCGATCGCGACGCGGCGCGCGCGGTCGTCGGCGACCCCGCATGGAAAGATGCGCTGCGCCGGGAGGTGGAGGCGGCGATCGCGAAGGGCGTCTTCGGATCGCCGTTCGTCTTCGTGGACGGTGAGCCGTTCTGGGGCATCGACCGGTTCGACCAGATCGACCGCTGGCTATCCAAGGGCGGCTTCTGATGGCAACGAACGACGCCGAATACACGCTCTATTGCTTCGCGCAATCGGGCAACGCGTACAAGGCGGCATTGACGCTCGAGCTTGCGAACGCCGATTGGTCGCCGCGCTTCGTCGATTACTTCAACGGCGAGACGCGCACGCCAGAATATCGCGCGATCAACGTGATGGGCGAGGTACCGGTGCTCGCGCATCGTGGCCGCACGCACTCGCAGTCGGGCGTGATCCTGGACTATCTCGCGGGCACGCTCGGCCGTTTCGGCGTGAAGGACGACGCGGAACGGCGCGAGATCCTGCGCTGGCTCCTGTTCGACAATCACAAGCTCACGAGCTATACGGCGACCTATCGGTTCATGCGCGCGTTCGTCAAGGATCCGGACGAGGCGGTGATGGCCGAATTCCGCGCGCGTGCGGAAACCGCCTGGGGCATTCTGAACACGCACCTTGCCGGCCGGCGCTATGTCGCCTCCGACGAAGTGACCATCGCCGACCTGTCGCTCTGCGGGTATCTCTTCTTCGACGACGAGATCGGCGTCGACTGGAACGACTATCCGCACGTTCGCGACTGGCTCGATCGCATTCGCGCCGAGCCGCGCTGGAAGCACCCGTATGCGCTGATGCCAGGCCATCCTCTACGTGTCGCCTGACGCACGATGATCGGCATCCACGACCTGCCGCTGTTCGTCGCCGCCGGGCTGATGCTCAACCTCACGCCCGGGCCGGACATGGCGTACATCGTCGGGCGCAGCGCGACCGGCGGCTTTCGCGATGGCGCGGCCGCCGTGCCCGGCATCACCTCCGGCTGTTGCGTGCACACGCTCGCCGCCTCGGCTGCGCCCGCATCGCGGCCCGCGAAGATCTTTCGCGAGTCGCTGCTGATCAACGTCTTCAATCCGAAGGTCGCGCTGTTCCTCCTCGCGTTCGTGCCGCAATTCATCGACCGCGATGCACCGGCGAAAGCGCTTGCGTTGGTCGCGCGCGGCGCGCTGTTCGATTTCGACGGCCTGTTCGTCAATCGGCCGGTCGCGTGGCTCGCAAGCCGGACGGCGCGGCGTGCGCGCGCCGGCGCCGATGCCATGCGCTGGCTGCGACGTGCGACCGGCGGCCTGTTCGTCGTCCTCGCGGCCCGGCTCGCCGTGGCGGCGCGCGACTGACACCGCCATCGCCGAGGCGCGAGACAAGCCCATGCCTGCGATCGAAACCAAGCTCTCGACGCGCGACCCGACGTTCGTGCGCAACCGCGACGCGATGACCGCGCTCGTCGCCGACCTGCGCGAGCGGATCGCGGCGATCGAGCAGGGCGGTGGCGAAGCGGCGCGCAAGCGCCACGTCGCACGCGGCAAGCTGCTGCCGCGCGAGCGCGTGCGCGCGCTGATCGACCCGGGCAGCCCCTTCCTCGAGCTGTCCCAGTTCGCCGCGCACGGGATGTACGGCGACACGATCGCCGCGGCCGGCATCGTCACCGGTATCGGACGCGTCTGCGGCCGCGAATGCGTGGTCGTCTGCAACGACGCGACCGTCAAGGGCGGCACCTACTTTCCGATGACGGTCAAGAAGCACCTGCGCGCGCAGGAGATCGCCCGCCAGAACCGTCTGCCGTGCATCTATCTCGTCGATTCCGGCGGCGCGAACCTGCCGAACCACACCGACGTGTTTCCCGACAAGGAGCACTTCGGGCGCATCTTCTACAACCAGGCGACGATGTCCGCCGACGGCATCGCGCAGATCGCCGTCGTGATGGGCTCGTGCACGGCAGGCGGCGCGTACGTGCCGGCGATGTGCGACGAGTCGGTGATCGTCCGCGAGCAGGCGACGATCTTCCTCGCGGGACCACCGCTCGTGAAGGCCGCGACCGGCGAGATCGTCAGCGCCGAGGAGCTCGGCGGCGCCGACGTGCATACGCGGATCTCGGGCGTTGCCGACCATTTCGCGAACGACGACCGGCATGCGCTCGCGATCGCGCGGCGCATCGTGGGCAACCTCAACACGCAGAAGCGGGTGACGCTCGACATCGCCGAGCCGGTCCCGCCGCGCTATCCGGCGGAAGAACTCTACGGGATCATCAACGCCGACATCCGCAAGCCGTACGACGTGCGCGAGGTGATCGCGCGGATCGTCGACGATTCGGCGCTCGACGAATTCAAGGCGCGCTACGGGACGACGCTCGTCGCCGGCTTCGCGCGATTGTGGGGTTATCCGGTCGGCATCGTCGCGAACAACGGCGTGCTGTATTCGGAATCGGCGCTCAAGGGCGCGCATTTCATCGAGCTTTGCGCACAGCGCGGCATCCCGCTCGTCTTCCTGCAGAACATCACCGGCTTCATGGTCGGCAGGAAGTACGAGGCCGGCGGCATCGCGAAGGACGGCGCGAAGATGGTGACCGCGGTGTCGTGCGCGAACGTGCCGAAGTTCACCGTGATCATCGGCGGCAGCTACGGGGCCGGCAATTACGGCATGTGCGGCCGGGCGTTCAACCCGCGCTTCCTCTGGATGTGGCCGAATGCGCGGATCTCGGTCATGGGCGGCGAGCAGGCGGCGACGGTGCTCGCGACGGTCAAGCGCGACGCGATCGAGACGAAGGGCGGCCAGTGGAGCGCCGACGAGGAAGAGGCGTTCAAGGCGCCGATCCGCGAGCGCTACGAGCACGAAGGCCATCCGTACTTCGCGAGCGCGCGGCTCTGGGACGACGGCATCATCGATCCCGCCGATACGCGACGCGTGCTCGCGATGGCGATTTCGGCGTCGCAGAATGCGCCGATCGAGAAGACGGCGTTCGGCGTCTTCAGAATGTGATGGACGCCCGCGCGCACACGGGGGAACGCGGCGACCCGTCCGGTCCCACGGTCCACGACACGCCGGAGCGTCTGCTGTTGCGCGAGCAGGTATCGCGATTCGTCGCGCGCGAGGTCGAGCCGAACGCCGACGCGTGGGAGCACGACGGTCGCGTGCCGCGCCAGGTGATCGCCAGGCTCGGACAGCTCGGCTGGCTCGGGCTGCAGGTGCCGGAAGTCTACGGTGGCTCCGGCGTCGATCCGATCACCAATTTCGTCTTCGCCGAAGCGCTGTCGCGCTCGACGTACGGCGGCTTCGTCGTCACCGTGCTCGTGCATACGGACATGGCGTCGCCGCATCTCGTGCATGCGGGCACGGAAGCGCAGAAGGCGCGCTGGCTTCCGGGCATCGTGCGCGGCGACATCGTGGCGGCGATCGCGGTGACCGAAGCGAACGCGGGCTCCGACGTTGCGCGGATTCGCACGACGGCGCGCCGCGACGGCGCCGACTTCGTGCTCGACGGCAGCAAGATGTTCATCACGAACGGCGTGCACGCCGACCTCTATTTCGTCGCCGCGCGCACCGCGCCGCTCGAAACCGGCTCGCGCGGCCTGTCGATCTTCGCGGTCGAGAAAGGCGCGCCGGGCTTTCGCGTCGGCCAGGTGCTGGACAAGACCGGCTGGCGTTCGTCGGACACCGCGGAGCTCGTGTTCGACGGATGCCGCGTTCCGGCGGCGGATCTGCTCGGCAACGAAAACGAAGGCTTCCGCGCGCTGATGCGCAACTTCCAGCGCGAGCGGCTCGCACTCGCCGCGATGGCGATCGGCAATGCCATGTCGTCGCTGGCGCTTGCGCTCGAGCATGCCCGCACGCGCGAGGCGTTCGGCGGCGCCCTCTGGCAGCGCGAGGCGATCCGCCAGAAGCTCGCGCTGCTCGACGCGCGGACGCAGGCGCTCCGCGCGTTCGCCTATCACTGCGCGTGGCTCGATTCCGAGCGGCAGGATTGCGTGCGCGAGATCTCGCAGTTGAAGGCGCTTGCCGGCGAGCTTGCGAACGACGTCGCCTACGGCTGCCAGCAATGTCACGGCGGGATCGGCTATATTCGCGAATCGGCGATCGAGCGGCTCTGGCGCGACGCGCGCATCCTGTCGATCGGCGGCGGCGCGACCGAAGTGATGCTGGAGGAAGCCGCGAAGCGGCTCTGACATTCCTCGACCCCGATTCCCGATCCTGCCTGCAATGGACACGCCCTGCGACGTCACCGTCCGCGACCGCGTCGCGACGGTGACGCTCAACCGCCCGGAGATCCACAACGCGTTCGACGAGACGCTGATCGCTGCGCTGACCGCGACGTTCGTCTCGCTCGACGACAACGACGAGGTGCGCGCCGTCGTCCTCGCGGGCGCCGGCAAGAGCTTCTGCGCGGGCGCCGACCTCAACTGGATGAAGCGGATGGCCGCGTTCGGGAAGGAAGAGAACTTGGCCGATGCCAACGCGCTCGCCGCGATGTTGCGCGCCTTGTACGCGCTGTCCAAGCCGACGATCGCGCGCGTGGGCGGCGCCGCGTACGGCGGCGGCGTCGGCCTCGTCGCCGCATGCGACATCGCGATCGCCGTGCCCGACGCGACGTTCGCGCTCTCCGAGGCGAAGCTCGGGTTGATACCGGCGACGATCGGACCGTATGTGATCGAGGCGATCGGCGCGCGACAGGCGCGGCGCTATTTCCTGACGGCCGAGCGCTTCGACGCCGCGGAGGCGCGGCGCATCGGTCTCGTGCACGAGGTGGTCGCCGCGGATACGGTCGACGCGCGGATCGACGCGATGGTCGCGACGCTTCGCGCGGCAGGTCCGGGCGCGCAGCTCGAATGCAAGGCGCTGATCCGCGGCGTTGCACATCGACCGATCGACGACGACGTGATCGACGGAACCGCGCAGCACATCGCGTCGGTGCGTGCGTCGCCGGAAGGACGGGAAGGGGTCGCCGCTTTCCTCGGCAAGCGCAAGCCGGCGTGGCTCGAATAGTTGGGAGGCATGATGGACGCGTGGAACCATCTCGACACGTGGCAGCTCGTCGCGATCGCGGCGACGCTCGGCTTCGCGAGCGGCATACGTCTCTACGCAGTGCTCTTCATCGTCGGCCTCGCCGGGTACTTCGGCTTCGTCGACCTGCCGCCGGGACTCGCGGTGCTCGCGCATCCACTCGTGCTTGGCGCATCGGGCTTCATGTGCTTCGTCGAATTCTTCGCCGACAAGATTCCCGGCGTCGACTCGCTGTGGGACATCGTGCACACGCTGATCCGCATTCCCGCCGGCGCGGCGCTCGCGGCGAGCGTGCTCGGGGACTCGTCGTCGGCAGCGATGCTCGCCGCGGCGATCCTCGGCGGCACGCTCGCCGCAGGCAGCCACTTCACGAAAGCGGGCACGCGCGCGCTGATCAACACGTCGCCCGAGCCGTTCTCGAACTGGGCCGCGTCGCTCGGCGAGGACGTCGCCGTCGGTGGTTTGTTGTGGCTCGCGATCGTGCATCCGCTTGCGGCCGCCGCTGTGATCGTGCTCGCGATCCTGTTCGCGATCTGGCTGGTGCCGAAAGTCTGGCGCACCGGCAAGCGCTTCGCGGGCCGCATCTCCGGCACGTTCTCGGCGGCGAAGCGGCCGGTGCAGCCGTGAGCCGCATGACTCGGCCCCCACGCTCGCTGCCCCCGAAGGGGGCGCGTCAGTCGCTCGGGGCGGCCCTTCGCGACTGACATGTTCCGGACCATCCTGATCGCGAACCGCGGCGAGATCGCCTGCCGCATCGCGCGCACCGCGCGTCGCCTCGGCGTGCGCACGGTCGGCGTCTACAGCGACGCCGATGCGCGCGCGCTGCACGTCGAGGCCTGCGACGAGGCGTACCGGATCGGGCCGCCGCCGCCGCGCGACAGCTATCTGAACGGCGACGCGATCGTCGCCGCCGCGAAGCGCGCCGGCGCGGAGGCGATTCATCCGGGCTACGGATTTCTTTCCGAGAACGAGGCATTCGCGCAACGCTGCGCCGACGCCGGGCTCGTCTTCATCGGACCGCCGCCGTCGGCGATCGCCGCCATGGGATCGAAGTCGGCCGCGAAGTCGATCATGGAGCGTGCCGGCGTGCCGGTCGTGCCGGGCTACCACGGCGACGACCAGGCCGACGCGCTACTGACGCGCGAAGCGGCGCGAATCGGCTTCCCGGTGCTCATCAAGGCAACGGCAGGCGGCGGCGGCAAGGGCATGAAGGTCGCGACGGGCGCGCACGATTTCGCGGCGGCACTCGCATCCGCGCGCCGCGAGGCCAAGGCTTCGTTCGGCGACGATCGCGTGCTGCTCGAGCGCTATCTGACCGCGCCGCGGCACATCGAGATGCAGGTGTTCGCCGACACGCACGGCAACGCCGTACACCTGTTCGAGCGCGACTGCTCGGTGCAGCGGCGCCACCAGAAGGTGGTCGAGGAAGCGCCGGCGCCGCGGATGACCGATGCCCGCCGGCGCGAAATGGGCGCCGCGGCCATTGCCGCGGCGAAGGCGATCGGCTATGTCGGCGCCGGCACCGTCGAGTTCATCGCCGATCAGGATGGCGGCTTCCACTTCATGGAGATGAACACGCGGTTGCAGGTCGAGCACCCCGTGACGGAAATGATCACCGGACAGGATCTCGTCGAATGGCAGCTTCGTGTCGCCGCGGGGGAGACGCTGCCGCAAACGCAATCGGCGCTCGCGATCCGCGGTCACGCGATCGAGGCGCGCATCTACGCGGAGGATCCGCAGCGCGGTTTTCTCCCTTCGATCGGTCGCATCACGCATTGGCGGATGCCGGAAACCCGCGGGCCGGTGCGTGTGGATACCGGTTTTCGTGCCGGCGACGAAGTCACGCCGTACTACGACCCGATGCTCGCGAAGCTGATCGCATGGGGCGAGGACCGCGAGCGCGCGCGCCGGACGCTGCTATCGGCACTCGCCTCGTGCGAGGTCGCCGGCGTCGCGACGAACATCGCGTTCCTCGAGCGTGTGGTCGCGCACGAGGCGTTCGCATCGGGACGCGTCGATACGGGTCTCATCGACGCGCATCGCGACGTGCTGCTCGCGCCGGCGATCGCGGTTCCCGCTTCGGCGCTGGTCGCCGCCGCCGTTGCCGAATACCGCGCCGTCGAAGCGGCGGCGCGCATGCGTGCGGCCGGCGCGTCCGATCGCTGGTCGCCGTGGAATGCGACCGACGCCTGGTGGAACGGCACGTCGACGCACCGGCTCGCGTTCACATTCGATGACGGCAGCCGCGAGCACGACGTCAGCGTCATGCCGCGCGCGGACGGCTCGCTCGACGTGCGCGGCGACGGTTTCGGCGAGACGCGTGCTGCCGATGCGCCGATCGTGACCGTCGTCCGCGACGGCGACGCACGGCACGTGTTCGCGCCGGGCCTGCGCGCGCGCCTCGCGTACGTCGACCCCTTCGCGCATGCGAACGCCGACGTCGAGCACGGCGGTCGCCTGACGGCGCCGATGTCCGGAACAATCGTCGCCGTGATGGTGCAGGCGGGTGACGTCGTCGACAAAGGCGCACCGCTCGTCGTGCTGGAGGCGATGAAGATGGAGCACGCGATCGTGGCGCCGGTCGCGGGGCGCGTCGGCGCCGTGCATTTCGCCGTCGGCGATCGCGTCGTCGAAGGCGCCGACGTCGTCGACCTCGACGACGCGCCGGCCAACTCGCAAGGGAGCACCCGATGACCGTTCCACGCGCCGTGCGCCTCGTCGAGGTCGGTCCTCGCGACGGTTTGCAGAACGAGAAGGCGATGGTGCCGACCGACGTCAAGGTCCGGCTGATCGACCTTTTGACCGACGCCGGGATGCCGGCGATCGAGGCGACGTCGTTCGTGTCGCCGAAGTGGGTGCCGCAGATGGCCGATGCGCCCGACGTGATGGCGCGGATCGCGCGCAAGCGCGGCGTGCGCTATCCGGTGCTGACGCCGAACATGAAGGGCTTCGAAGCGGCACTCGCGGCCGGTGCCGACGAGGTCGCGGTGTTCGTCGCGGCGACGGAAGCGTTCTCGAAGCGCAACATCAACTGCTCGATCGACGAGAGCCTCGAGCGCGCGGCGCCGATCTTCGCCGCCGCGAAGGCAGCGAACGTTCGCGTTCGCGGCTACATCTCGGTCGTGCTCGGCTGTCCCTACGAAGGCGACGTCGATCCCGGCCGCGTCGCGCAGGTCGCCAAACGGCTGCACGCGATGGGCGCCTACGAAGTGTCGCTCGGCGATACGATCGGAACCGGCACCGCCGGCAAGACGCAGGCGCTCGTTCGCCGTGTCGCCGAGCACGTTCCGATCGGCGCGCTCGCCGGCCACTTCCACGATACGTACGGACAGGCGCTCGCGAATCTCTACGCTGCGCTCGAACTCGGCGTCGCGACGTTCGACTGCTCGGTCGCGGGTCTCGGCGGATGTCCGTACGCCAAGGGCGCGACGGGGAACGTCGCGAGCGAGGACGTGCTGTACCTGCTCGACGGCCTCGGCATCGAGACGGGTGTCGACATGACGAAGCTGCGACGCGCCGGGCACTACATTTCCGATCACCTGCAGCGTGCGCCCGCGTCCCGGGTCGCGCGGGCGCTCGATGCGCGCGCGCCGCTCGGCGTCCCGGGCTGATCCGCGGCGACGATTGACGTCCGACCTCCGCGACAGTTTGCCGTCACCGGTGCCCTCGCCCTGCATCAGCGTCTGCCGGATCGACGAGGCGAGCGGGCTTTGCATCGGGTGCCTCCGCACGCTCGACGAAGTCGCGGCATGGAGCACGCTCGACGACGCCGGCAAGCGCGCGGTCTGGCATGCGATCGCGCAGCGTCGCGGGCGGATCGCCGGATGACATGATCTTCGACTGGTACTTCGACTTCGTCTCGCCGTTCTCGTACCTGCAGTGCGAGCGACTGCAGGCGCACGCCGACACGTTGCGCCCGCATCCGGTGCTGTTCGCGGCGATCCTCGACGCCAACGGCCAGAAGGGACCGGCCGAGATCGCGGCGAAGCGCGCGTTCACGTACCGCTTCGTCCTCTGGCAGGCGAAGGCGCTCGGCATTCCGCTGCGCTTCCCGCACGCGCATCCCTTCAATCCGCTGCCGCTGCTTCGTCTCGCGATCGCGTGCGACAGCCGCTTCGACGCGATCACGCGGATCTTCCGCTTCGTCTGGCGCGACGGTCGCCTGCCGGATCTGCCAATCGAATGGGCCGAGCTTTGCGATCACGTCGGCGTTGCCGACGCGGCGTCGCGCATCGCCGATGCGGAGATCAAGGACGCGTTGCGCGCCGAGACGGAGCGCGCGATCGCGCGCGGCGTGTTCGGCGTGCCGACGATCGCCTGCGGCAGCGAGCTTTTCTGGGGTGCCGATGCGACCGACATGGCGCTCGCGTACGTGCGCGCCGGCGGCCGTTACGACGATCCCGAATACGCGCGGGTGGGCGCGCTGCCGGCCGCCGCCGAGCGCAAGGCCGTCACGAAGCGACCCTGACGCCTCCCGTCGCGATCAGCGCGTCGATCGCGGCGTCGTCGTAACCGGCCTCGCGCAGCACGTCGCGGCTGTGCTCGCCGTGGCGAGGAGCCTCCCGGCGCGCCGCGAACGTGTCCGGGTCGAGCGTGAACGGCGGCGCATAAAAGCGCGACCCATCGGCGCGCGTGCGAACCATTCGGCGTGCGGCGAACTGGCGGTCGGCGAGCGCCTCGGCGAAGGTCAGCACCGGCGTCACGCAACAGTCGACGTGCGCGAAGCGTTCGCACCATTCGTCGCGCGTGCCGGTTGCGAAGATCGCGGCGAGCGCCTCGCGCGCGCGTGCGCCTTCGTCGCCGGTCGCGAAATGAAGCGCAACGAGATCGGGTCGCGCGAGCGTCTCGCAGAGCAGTCGCCAGAACTTCGCTTCCAGCGCGCCGACCGCGAGCCATTGCCCGTCGCGCGTCTCGTAGACGCCGTAGCATGCAAATCCGCCGGTCAGAAGATCCTCGCCGCGCGGCGCGATGCGGCCGGTCTCCTCGAGCGCGCCGAGCGCGAACACCTGGTGCGCGAGCACCGCGTCGGCCATCGCCACGTCGACGTAGCGGCCGACGCCCTGGCGCTGCGCACCGACCAGCGCGCCGAGGATGCCGATCGCGGCGCTCGCCGCGCCGCCCAGGAGGTCGGCGATCTGCAGGTTCGCGAGCGCCGGCGCTCCTCCGCGTGCGCCGGTGTCATGAAGGACACCCGCGTATCCGAGATAGTTGACGTCGTGACCGGCCGCCGATGCGCGCGGTCCCGTCTGCCCGTAACCGGAAAGCGAGCAATAGACGACGCGCGGATTCGCGGCGCGCAGCGTTTCGTGGTCGATGCGAAGCGAGCGCACGACACCGGGTCGGAAGCCTTCGACGATGACGTCCGCGCGTCGTGCGAGCGCGACGAACGCCGAGTACGCGTCGGCATGCTTCAGATCGATCGCGAGCGATCGCTTGTTGCGATTGATCGCCCGATACCATGCCGTCATCCCCGACGGCGTCGCGCCGGGCGAGGTCGACAACGAGCGCGCGGAATCGCCGGCGCCGGTGTCCTCGACCTTGACGACGTCGGCGCCGAGATCGGCGAGGTAGAGCGTGCACATCGGACCGGGCAGAAGCCGCGTCAAATCCAGCACGCGAATGCCATGCAGCGGCCCCTCGCCCGCCTCGCTCGCGCTCGGCTCCCTCTCCCCATGGCGGAGAGGGTTGGGGCGAGGGGCGGCGCTCATCGCGGAATGCCCAGTTCGCGCTTGATCGCCCCGACCGTCGCGAGCGCGTCGTCTTCGCTCGCCGCGAGACACGTGACGTGCCCCATCTTGCGACCGCGCCGCGGCTCGCGCTTGCCGTAGAGATGCAGCTTCGCCTGCGGATGCGCGAGCACGCGCGTCCAGTCGGGCTCGCGCAGCGTGCCGTCGGCCGCGAACCAGACGTCGCCGAGCAGGTTCAGCATCGCCGCCGGCGTGTGCTGGGCCGTGTCGCCCATCGGCAGCGCCGCGAGCACGCGCGCCTGCTGCTCGAACTGCGACGTCACGCAGGCGTCGATCGTGTAGTGACCGCTGTTGTGCGGCCGTGGCGCGATCTCGTTGACGAGCAGCGTGCCGCCCGCCGCGACGAACAGCTCGACGCACAGCACGCCGCGGTAATCGAGCGCGGTGGCAAGCGACGTCGCGATCGTCCGCGCCTCGTCGGCGAGCGCGGTTGCGATCCGCGCGGGCGCGATCGACACGTCGAGGATGCCGCTGCGGTGGCGGTTCTCGGCCACGGACCACGTCACGACGCTGCCTGTGTCGTCGCGCGCGACGACGACCGACAGCTCGGCCTCGAGCGCGATCATTCGCTCGAGCACGCACGGCCTGCCGTTCATCGCGAAAAACGCGCTCGCGACATCGCCGGCCGTTCGGACGCGGATCTGCCCCTTGCCGTCGTAGCCTTCGCGCGCGCTCTTCACGATGCCTGGCAGAAGCGCGGGGTCGACGCGCGCGGCGTCGTCGGGCTCGCGCAGGATCGCGAACGGCGCGACGGGCAATCCGTGGCCCGCGACGAACGTCTTTTCGCTGATCCGGTCCTGCGCGATCGCGACGCTCGTCGCGGCGGGGGTCACGCGCAGGTCGCGCGCGAGGATTTCGAGCGCGGCCGACGGCACGTTCTCGAATTCGGTCGTCGCGCCTCGGCAGAGATCGCGCAACGTCGCAAGGCCGTCCGCATCGAGATAGTCCGCGACGACATGCCGATCGGCGACGCTGCCCGCGGGGCTGTCGTTGCCCGGATCGAGCACGGCCACCTTGTAGCCGAGGCTTTGCGCCGCCATGCAGAACATGCGGCCGAGTTGACCGCCGCCGAGCAGGCCGAGCCACGCGCCGGCCGGCAGCGGCGGCGGTGCCTGCGCGGATCCTGCGTTCACGCCGATACCGTCAGCCAGGCGGCACGCGCATCGCGCGCGCGCCCGACGTCTGCTTCTGCCGGAACGCCGCGAGCTTTCGCGCGAGCGCGGAATCCGTGGCCGCGAGCATCGCGATCGCGAACAGCGCCGCGTTCGCTGCGCCCGCTTCGCCGATCGCGAATGTCGCGACCGGAATGCCGGTCGGCATTTGCACGATCGACAACAGCGAATCCGCGCCGCGAAGGTATCGCGACGGGACCGGCACGCCGAGCACAGGGACGAGCGTCTTCGACGCGAGCATGCCGGGCAGATGCGCGGCGCCGCCGGCGCCCGCGATGATGGCGCGCAGCCCCCGCGGCGCGGCGTCCTCGCCATACTCGAACATCTCGTCCGGCATCCGATGGGCGGAAAGCACGCGCGGCTCGTACGGAACGGCAAACGCGTCGAGCTCGCGCGCGGCGTGCTTCATCACTTCCCAGTCGCTGTCGCTGCCCATGACGAGCCCGACCAGCGGCGACGCCTTGCGCTGTGCCATGCGCGCTCCCGGCCTGTTGGGGTCCTTCGAAGGAGCGCGAATTCTAGCCCGGATGTTTCACCGGGGCGCGGGAATTTGGCGAGACGGCGAGCAGGCCGAGTCGATGTGACGGGAAGCGATGTTGCGCCGTTCGTATCGCTTTGCGCGCCGATCATCGCGGACGTACGGCAATCGATTGAATGTCGATCGGCGCATAGGAGAAAATCGCCGGCATGAAGAAAGGGCTTGCGATCCGATGGCTGCGCTTCACGCGGCCGCTCGTCGTGGCGATGGCCGCATTCGCCGCGATGCACGCGAGCGCGCAATCGGACGCCGATTTCGTGGCCGCAAAGGCGGCATTCGAGCGCGGCGACTGGCGCCGGCTCGATGCGGTCGCACCGTCGCTCGCCGGGCATCCGCTCGAGCGGTACGTTCGCTACTGGCAATTGAAGTCGCGGCTCGACGACGCATCCGCGGACGCGGTCGAGGACTTCATGGCCCGCTATCCGGACGGGCCGCTCGCCGAGCGCCTGCGCGTCGAATGGCTGAAATCGCTCGGCAAGCGCGGCGATTGGGACCGCTTCGGAGCGAATTACGTCGCCGCGCCCGGCGAGGACATCGAGGTTTCGTGCTATGCCGTCCAGTACCACTACCGCAGCGACCCCTCCGCGCTCGCCGCGGCCAAACCGTTCTGGTTCACCGGCGCGTCGACGCCCGATGCCTGCGAGCCGCTCTTCGCGGCGCTGATCGCGCGCGGCGACATCACGCTCGCCGATCGCAAGACCCGCTTCCGGCTCGCCGTGGCGAAGGGCAACGTCAGCCTGGCGCACAAGCTCGCGGACGCGCTGCCCGGGAACGAACGCATCGCCGAGCGTGCGTTCGTCGCGATCGATCGCAACCCGATGCACGCGGTCAAGGCGGGGAAATTCGACTGGAAATCGCCGTCGGGCCGCGCGCTCGCGCTCTACGCGCTCGATCGCGCCGCGCGCCGCGATGCCGCGGAAGCGCGCGCAGGATGGCTTTCCTGGCGCTCGCGGCTGCCGGAAGCCGACCGCGCATACGGCGACCTGCGCATCGCCTGGTATGCGGCGCGTCAGCTCGATCCCGCAGCGAACGAATGGTTCAATGCGCTGAACGACGTCACGCTGACGCCCGAGCAGCAGGTCATGCGGATACGCGCGGCGCTGCGCGTACGCGCATTCGCGGACGTGCAGCGCGGCATCGAGGCGCTTCCCGACGACGAGCAACAGCAGGCCGTGTGGCGTTACTGGCGCGCCCGCGCGCTGGCCGCGCAAGGCCGCGACGACGACGCGAAGGCGATTTACGTGACGCTCGCCGATCGCTTCGACTATTACGGGCTGCTCGCGTCCGACGCCCTCGGCCGCGGAGGCGCGCAGTTCGCCGAGTTTAAGGCGCAATCGATGCCCGTTGCCGACGCTGCGCTCGCGAGCTTCGGCGCGCGCGCGGAGGTAAGGCGCGCGGTGCTGCTCGCACGCTTCGATCTGCGGCTCGAATCGCTGCGCGAGTGGAGCTACGCGATCCGCGGCCTCGACGACGAAGGCTTGCAGCTCGCCGCCGAATACGCGCGCCGCAACGGCCTCTACGATCGCGCGATCTTCACCGCCGAGCGGATGGTGTCGCGCGTCGACCTCGCGACGCGCTACATGACGCCGTACCGTTCGCAATTCGAGACGGCGGCGCGCGAGCAGGGCATCGACGAGGAGCTGCTTTACGGCATCGCACGCCAGGAGTCGCGCTTCGTCGCCGATATCGTGTCGTCTGCCGGCGCCGTCGGCCTCATGCAGCTCATGCCGGGCACCGCGCGCTGGGTGGCGAAGAAGCTGGCGGTCTCCGATTACTCGCCGTCGCGCATCGCCGACGTCGACGTCAATACGCAGTTCGGCGCGTTCTATTTCAAGCACTGGCTCGACCGGCTGGGCGGGCTCCCCGTGCTGGCCGCCGCCGCCTACAATGCGGGTCCGTCGCGCGCGCAGGCGTGGCGACCGGCCGACGTGCCGCTGGAAGGCGCGATCTGGGTGGAGACGATCCCGTTCGACGAAACGCGCGATTACGTGAAGCGCGTGCTGGCCAACACGATGCTCTACACGCACACGCTCGAACGCCCCTATGTCTCGCTGACGCAGCGGCTCGGCGTCGTGACGCCGCGCGGTCTCGACAGCGTCGCGGCGACCGACAATTGAGGCGCGGCTCGTGAGCAGGTCCCGCGCGCGCGATGCCAGGCGTTCCGCGCCGTCGCCGGCGATCGTGCCGCAAACGACCGTGGGGCCCGGCCAGGAGCGCGTGCTCGTCACCGGAGGCGCTGGCTTCGTCGGCTCGCAGCTCGTCGCGAAGCTTTCCGCCGACGGCCAAGACGTCGTCGTCCTCACGCGCCGCCGCGAACGCGCGCGTCACCTGCTGCTGCTGCCGACCGTGCGCGTCGTCGAGGGCGATCCGCACGATCCCGCGACGCTCGCGCGCTGGGCGAAGAGCGCGACGGCCGCCGTCAACCTGATCGGCGTGCTGCACGAGCACGGCCGCGACACCTTCGAGCGCGTGCACGTCGAGTTTCCGCGCGCGCTGGTCACCGCGTGCCGCAACGCCGGCGTTTCGCGGATCCTGCACATGAGTGCGCTCGCCGCGAGTGCCGATGCCGCCAGCGCGTACCTGCGCTCGAAAGCGGCCGGCGAGGCGATCGTCGCCGAATCCGGCCTCGACTGGACGATCTTCCGGCCGTCGGTGATGTTCGGCCGCGGCGACTCGTTCCTGAGCCTGTTCGCGAGGCTCGCGCAGATGTTCCCGGTGATTCCGCTCGCGTGCGCGAACGCGCGCTTCCAGCCGGTGTTCGTCGGCGACGTCGCGTCGTGCATCGCGCGCGCGCTGGTCGACGACGAGACGATCGGCGAGCGCTATTCGCTGTGCGGCCCGAAGACTTACACGCTGGAGGAGCTCGTGAGCTACGTCGCGCAGACGTCGGGCCATCCGCGGCCCATCGTCCCGCTCGGCCCCGGTCTCGCGAACCTGCAGGCGCGCGTGATGGAGCTTCTGCCCGGTCCGCTGCTCACGCGTGACAACCTCGCGTCGATGCAGCACGACAGCGTCTGCGAGGGGCCGTTTCCGCGCGCGTTCGACTTGACGCCGACCCCGCTCGAGGCCGTTGCGCCGGAATACCTGGCGCCGATCGCGCTGAAGAGCCGCTTCGACACGTTTCGCGCGAACAGCGGTCGATGACGCGGCCGCTGCCGCAGCCCGTACGCATCTACCGCGTCGGCGGCTCGGTGCGCGACGAGCTGTTGGGCAGGCCCGTCAACGACAGCGATTACGTCGTCGTCGGCGCGACGCCCGAAATCATGATCGCGTCCGGCTACCTGCCGGTCGGCAAGGACTTTCCGGTGTTCCTGCATCCCGAGACGCACGACGAATATGCGCTGGCGCGCACCGAGCGCAAGGCCGGGCGCGGCTACCGGGGCTTTCGCTTCTTCGCGACGCCGGACGTCACGCTCGAAGAGGATCTCAGGCGGCGCGACCTGACGATCAATGCGATGGCGCGCGGGCCCGACGGCCGCCTGATCGATCCGTACGGCGGCGAGGCGGACCTGCACGCCGGCATGCTGCGTCACGTCTCCGATGCGTTTGCCGAGGACCCGCTGCGCGTGCTGCGCGTCGCGCGGTTCGCCGCGCGCTTCGGCTTTCGCATTGCCGACGAGACGCTCGATCTGATGCGCAGGATCGCGCAAGGCGGCGAGCTCGAGACGCTCGCGCCCGAGCGCATCTGGCAGGAGCTCGCGCGCGGCTTGAGCGAGCCGCATCCTTCGCGAATGCTCGACGCGCTTCGTGCATCGGGCGCACTGGCGGCGCTGCTGCCCGAGATCGATGCGCTCTACGCGATACCGGTTGCGTCGGCGGACGGCCGCGCGGACGACGCGGGCGCCTTCACCGGGCGCGCGCTCGAATGGGCCGCGCAGCGCGCGATGGCATTGCCGGCGCGCTACGCGGTGCTGGCGCAGGAGCTCGATCGCGTCGGCGACGGGCGCTTCGATGCAAGAACCGGCGTGAAGCGCGCCGACGCGCTTTCCGCGCGCCTTCGCGCACCGCTCGAATACCGCGATGGCGCTCGCCTCTGCGTCCGCTGGCACCATGCGGTCGCCGGCGCGCAGTCGCTCGCGCCGGCGTCGTTGCTCGACCTGCTGCTTGCCGTCGACGCGCTGCGCCGTCCCGAACGTCTCGCGACGCTCGCCTCCGCGGCGGCCGCGCATGTCGCTGCGCAGACGTCCGGCGCGAACAACGAGCGGCGGCGCACCGCGCTCCTGCACGAGGCGCTGAACGTGCTGCGGCGCGTGGACGCGGCGGCGATTGCGCGCGACGTCATCGCGCGCGCCGCGCAGCCGGACGCCGCGCGCGGCGAGGCGATCGCGTCTGCGTTGCGAACGGCTCGCCTTGCGGCGCTTCGCGACTGGAAGACGGGCCGACGCGGCTGATCGTCGGCGATTTTCAGATTCGGTATGCGACGGCGCGCATCACGTCCGCCGCCGCCTGCATCGCCCGGCGCACCGGATACGGCAGCGGCATCCCGCCGGCGTCGATCGCCATCGCCGCGTGACGCGCCTCGTCGTCGCGCATCTGCTCGACGATCGCGCGGCTCTTCGCATCGCTCGGCGGCAAACGGTCCATGTGCGACGTCAGGTGCTCCTCGACCTGGCGCTCGGTCTCGACGACGAAGCCCAGGTTCGCGCGGTCGCCGGTGATGCCGGCGGCGAGCCCGATCGCAAACGAGCCCGCGTACCACAGCGGATTCAAGAGCGACGGGCGATCGTCCATCTCGGCGAGGCGCCCCTGCGTCCAGGCGAGATGGTCCTCCTCCTCGCGCGCGGCGCGCTCGAAGCGCTCGCGGATCTGCGGATCGCGCGCGACCAGCGCCTGCGCCGAATAAAGCGCCTGCGCGCAGACCTCGCCGGTGTGGTTGACGCGCATCAGTCCTGCGGCATGGCGGCGCTCCCACGGCTCGAGCACGGTGTCGGGAAGGGCGGCGCCGGGCACCGGCCGTCCGGCGTTCGCCGTGCCGGAAAGCGTGCGCAACGCACGGTCGAAGCCGAGGATCAGCGACGTGAGCATGACGAGGGTTTGACAGGTCGAAGGCGCCGGCGCTCCCTGGGAATTGCGGGCGGCGATCGCCCGAAAACAAACGGGCGCCCGAAGGCGCCCGCTGCTCGATGCGAACGTGCTTAGAACAGGTGAATCATGCCCAGCACGATGCCGCCCGGCTTGCCGCCGATGCCGATCGGATACGCGTTGATGTTGAACGTGTACGACGCGTTCGAGTGGTTGTTCAGCTTGACGTAACCGGCATAGACCTGCGTGCGCTTGCTGAACGGATACGTGTAGCTGATTTCGTACTGTTCAGCCCGCGTGTTCGGGCCCTTCGCGAGGCCGCCGACGCGCTCGCCGTCCTCGGCGCTGCCCTTGCCGTCGCTGAACCAGCCGTAGAACGCGTACCACGTGCCGGGGCCCATCGGGATCGTGCCGCTGATGCCCCACGTGTCGCGCTTCAGGTCGCCGGAGGGCGTGTCGTACTTGAGACGCTCGTACAAGCCGGCGATGCGCACGACGCCGAAGTTGTAGCCACCGGTCAGCGTCAGGTCGTAGTCGTTGAGATCCTGACCGCGAACCTTCTGGTTGCCTTCCGCGCCGAAGCCGATCTGGATCGGGCCGTTGTTGTAGATCGCGTTGCCGCCCCAGCTGTACGCGTGACGCAACTCTTCAGTGTGGTTGCCCGTGTTGGCACCCGTCGCACCCGAGCCGTCGCGCAGCGCGATCTGGCCGCTGAACGTGAGCCCGCTGAACGACGGCGAGTCGTAACGCAGCGAGTTGCCGAGACGCGCATCGAAGCCGCCGTCGGCCTTCGACAGCGTACCCTGCGCCCAGATGTCGGCCGTCGACAGGATCGACGTCGTGTACGTCGGAACGTTACCGAAGATCGGGTGCATGTCGTCGAGAGGCATCAGGAACTGGCCCATCTTGAACGTGCCCCAAGGTCCCTGGAAGCCGACGAACGTTTCGCGACCGCCGAGGTTGCCGCTGTTGGTGTCGCCGTTGATGCTCGATTCGATCTGGAAGATGGCCGAAAGACCACCGCCCAGCGCTTCGGTGCCGCGAACACCCAAGCGCGACGAGTTCGAGCTCAACCGGCTCACTGTCGGGTTCGAGCCGTCCGGCTGCCGACCATTCACGAATTCCAGGTCGACGTTGAGCCGGCCGTACAGCACGACGTTCGCAGTCTGCGCATGCGCAGCCAGCGGAGCGCCGAGAACGCCCGCGACGGCGACAGCAACGAGCTTCTTTTTCATTGAGTCTCTCCTCTATCGGAAAAATTTGGCAAGGAAACAGCCTTTTGCGCCTGCCATCGGACCTTCTCATTGCTTTGCGAGAAGTTGCGACTCATTGTGCCAAACGCGAGAAAGCATTGGCAAGGCGAGGTTGGGAACGCCTTCGTCACTCTTGCGCGCTGTTGTGCCGAAGCAACACGGGCCGCCGGGCCGCGGCCGGGCGTCCGCGGCGGCCGACATGCGCTAAAATCATGATCGCTAAGGGGAAATGCAGTGGGCTCCCCGCTTTCCCCCGCTTTGGGCCGCGGGACGGCCGTTTTTCCGAGATTACTCGGGCTTGCAGGGCGGCCGACGCGGCGAATTGCCTGTTTCCCAACCTCGTTCCTGACCAAAATCGGAGCCTGCCGTGGCGGCTCCGCCGCAGCCGATGACGCAGGCCCTGATCACCGCTCCGACGCTCGCGTTCGTCCTCGCGCTGGCGGGGATCGCGCTCCTGCAGCGCGCCGTCGGCGCGCTGCCCCCCGACGTGCCGAATGCGCGCTCGTTGCACGCGGGGCCGGTGCCCCGCGCCGGCGGCTATGCGATCTGGCTGGGCTTCCTGTCGGCGGCGCTCGTGTTCGAGCCGGCGTTTCCCGGCGGCCTCATCGGCTGGTTGCCGCCGTTTCTTGCGCTTGCGGTCGTCTCCGGTCTCGACGACGCCAGGGAAGTGGGCGTCGTTGCGCGCCTGTCGGTGCACGCGGCGGCCGCCGCATGGGCGGCGGGCTTTATCGTGCGCGCGGGCGGCATCGCGATGCCCGATGCGCTGTTCGCAGCGGCATTCGTCGCGCTGGTCATCGCGTGGTCGTCGAATCTCTACAACTTCATGGACGGCACGGACGGACTCGCGGCGACGATGGGCGCCGTCGGTTTCGCAGCGTACGGGGCCGCCGCGCTCGCCGCGTCGCAGGACGGCGGCGCGGGTGCCCGCGCCGCGCCCGCGTTCTTCGCGCTCGCCGGCGCGATCCTGCCGTTTCTCGCGGTGAACCGACCGCGCGCGACGATGTTCCTCGGCGACGTCGGCGCGGTCCCGCTCGGCTACCTTGCGGCGACCTTCGGCATCGCGGGCATCGTGCAGCATCTGTGGCCCGCGTGGTTTCCGCTGCTCGTGTTCCTTCCGTTCATCGCCGACGCGACGTTCACGCTTGCGCGCAGGATCGCGCGCCGCGAGCGGCTTTGGGAAGGCCATCGCAATCACTATTACCAGCGGCTCGCGCTGCTCGGCGCCGGCCACCGGGGAACGCTCGCGATCTACGCGAGCCTGATCGCGGCCAGCGCGCTCACGGCGACGGTCCTGCGCGCCGCATCGCCGGACGCCGGCTGGTGGGCACTTGCCGCGTCATGCATCGTCTTAATCATGATGTTCGCGGCAATTGATTATCATTGGCGCAAGAAGACCGGCATCCCCTCGCCACGATGACCCACCGGCTTAACTGGCGCGCCTCCCTCGCTTTCGTCCACGACGTCTGCATGGCCGCCATCGCGTGGGTCGGCATCTACTGGCTGCGCTTCAACCTCGACCTGCGCGAGCCGTTCCTCTCCGACATGTGGTCGACCCTCGCGTGGATCCTGCCGCTGCAGGCGGCGATCTTCCTGTCGCTCGGCCTGTATCGGGGCCTCTGGCGCTTCGCAAGCCTGTCGGACCTGCAGCGGATCGTCTGCGCGGCGGGCCTCGGCGCCATCGTGATTCCGCTCGTGCTCGTCATGCTGCGGCTCAACGCGATCGTTCCGCGCAGCGTGCTGTTCTTCTACCCGATCGTGCTGATCTTCCTGATGGCGGGCTCGCGCTTCGCGTTCCGCCTGTGGAAGGAGCATAGGATCTACAGCCCGTTCGCGGCACTTGGCGAGCCGGTGATCGTCGTCGGCGCCGGCGAGGCGGGTGCCCGGCTCACCGAGGAAATGTCGCGCAGCCGTCAGTGGCGCGTCATCGGGCTGCTCGACGACGACGCGACGAAGCAGGGACGGCTGCTGCGCAACATCAGCGTGCTCGGTCCGATCGCCGAGCTCGGGCTATGGACGCGCAAGTACGGCGTGCGCAAGGTGATCATCGCGCTGCCGTCGGCGAATCACGCGGTGCGAAGGCGCGTTGCCGAAATCTGCGCCGCCGAGCACGTGGAGGCGCTGACCGTGCCGGCCTACGAGGACCTGATCTCGGGCCGCACGCCGCTCACGATGGTGCGCACCGTCGAGCTCGACGACCTGCTCGGGCGCGACCCCGTCGTGCTCGACAACGCCGGCATCGCCGAATGGCTCGGCAACCGTGTCGTCATGGTGACCGGCGCCGGCGGCTCGATCGGCTCCGAGCTCTGCCGGCAGATCGCACGCTTTCGTCCCGCGCGCCTCGTGCTCTTCGACATCTCGGAGGCGGCGCTCTACGAGATCCGCACCGCGCTCGTCGACGCGTTCCCGCAGCTCGGCGTCGCGTCGATCGTCGGCGACGTCAAGCACGCGTCGATCGTCGAGGCGACGCTGTCGCACGAGCGGCCCGACGTCATCTTCCACGCGGCTGCCTACAAGCACGTGCCGCTGATGGAGGAGACGAACTGCTGGCAGGCGGTGCGCAACAACGCGTACGGCACGTGGGTGATCGCGCGCGCGGCGGTCGCGGCGAAGGTCGAGAAATTCGTGCTCGTGTCGACCGACAAGGCGGTCAATCCGACGTCGGTGATGGGCGCGACGAAGCGGATGGCCGAGCAGGTGTGCCAGAGCCTGCAGGATGGAACGACGCAGTACGTCATCGTCCGCTTTGGCAACGTGTTCGGCAGCGCCGGCAGCGTCATTCCGCGCTTCGCCGAGCAGATCGGGCGCGGCGGTCCCGTTACCGTCACGCATCCGGACATCACGCGCTTCTTCATGTCGTCGGCGGAAGCGACGCAGCTCCTGCTGCAGGCCGGATTGCAGGGCAGGGGCGGGGAGATCCTGACGCTCGACATGGGCGACCCGGTGCGCATCGTCGACCTCGCGCGCGACATGATCCGCCTCTACGGCGCCGATCCCGACCGCGTGCCGATCGTGTTCATCGGGCTGCGCCCCGGCGAGAAGCTCTACGAGGAGCCGCTCGCTTCCGAGGAGGCGACGAAGCCCACGCGGCATCCGAAGCTGCACATCGCGCAGGCGCGCGCGGCCAACCGCGACGCGGTCGGGCAGATGGTCGCGTGGTGCGAGCGCGACCGCGTATCCGACGACGGCGAGGTGCGGGCGCGGATGCGCGCGTGGATCCCCGAGTACGCGCCCGTCCCGGGTGCCTCGCTCAAGCCGATTCCGACGGATGCGGAGCAGGCGGTGACGGTGCCGCTGCGCGCGCAGCGGCGGCGCTGACGGCCGCGTCGTCCGAAAGCACGGATGCGGCGAGCGTGCGCAGCGACTGCGCGAGCACGCGCTCGCGGCGCACGCCGTAGCCCAGCAGGAACGCGGTCGTCGCCCAAAGCTCCTTCGCGTTGCTGCGGAAAAGGAAGTCGTCGGTCAGGTCCTTCGCGGTGAATCCGGCGAGCACGGCAAGCCCCGCGATGCCGACGAACGCCAGCGTATCGTCGCGCGAGCGTGCGAAGCGCACGTAGCGATAGCCGAGCGCGGCGATGAACGCGATGAACGCCAGCATGCCGATCGCGCCGGTCTGCAGCCATTGACTCATGAACACGTTGTGCGCGTGCGCGAGCAGCGGGTCGCCGGTTTCGGAGACGAGCTCGGAGGCGAGGATCCGGCGCCCGAAGCCGTAGCCGATCAGCGGCCGCGTTTCGATCCGCGTCGCCAGATGCTCCCAAAGCTCGAGCCTTGGATCGCGCTCGATCGACATCGCGACGTCCCCCTTCGCCGCGACGCCGGCACGGTCCTCCAGCGCGTCCGCGAACGCGAGGCCGAGCACGACGACGAGGACGGCGAGCGGCGCGAGCCAGCGCAGCGGTGTGCGGACGAACGTCTGCGGCCAGCGCAGTGCGCCGGCGAGCGAGACGGTCGCGAACACGGCGGCGAGCGCGACCCACACGACACGGCTTTCCGTCATCCGGGCGGTCGCGATCATCAGCGCGAGCAGCAGGAGTCCCGCCGCGACCGGCCGCGGACCACCGCCGAAGCCCGCCGGCGGCGGCACGATCAGCGCGAAGAGAAACGGCGCGACGAGCACAGTCCACGTCGCCCATTCGCCGACGCCGTGATGCACGCGTCCCGCGTTCCACGTTCCGGCGACGAGCTGCATCGCGACCGCGAGCAAGGCGAAGAATGCGAAGCTCGCGAGCGCCGCGCCGATCAGCACGCGCAGGCTCGTGGCGTCGCGCGCAGCGACGTAGAAGACGAACATCACGAGCAGGCTGTCGATCACCTCGCGCGAGAACTGCGCGCGCGAGTAGCGGGCGTCGATCGACCACACGAGCGACGCTGCGCACCAGAGCGACCACACCGCAAGCGGCACGAGGATCGCGCTGCCGGCCAATGGAATGCGCGTCGCAGGATCCCGCGACGCGAGGGCGAACGCAGTCACGGCGCACAGCGCGGCGCCAGCGAACGTGACGGAAACGGCGAAGGTCGCCGCGTTCGTCGGTTGCAGGAACAGATACGCGGCTGCGAATCCCAGCAGCCAGCGGTTGATATGATCGGTCATCGACTGCCGGAAGCGGCGCTCGCCACCTCTTCAAGGGTCGTCGGCTACTGCCTCCCGCGAGGCGGCGATTCTAACAACCCATCCCGGATCTCGATTGACCGCGAAAACGAGCGTCGATTCGCTGCGGTCTCCGGCGGGCCCCGTGCGGGCGCTGGCGCTTGCGCACGCACGAGGCGCGCGCACGCTGCGCGTGCTGATCGTCAAGCGCGACAAGCTCGGCGACCTGTTGCTCACGACGCCGGTGCTGGCGCGCCTTGCAGCCGACGTCCCCAACGCCGAGATCCACGTTCTCGCCAACGACTACAACGCCTGGGTCGTGCGCGGACATCCGGGACTCGCGCGCACCTGGACCTATGCACGCGCCCGCGAGGCCGGACAGCTGCGGATTCGCGCAGCGCTGTCGCAGGTGCCGCTCTTCTGGCGGCTGCGGCGCGAGCAGTTCGACTTCGCGATCATGATGGGCGGCGACGAGTCGCATCGCGGCATTCGCCGCGCGATCGCGAGCGGCGCCTCGCGCGTCGTCGCGTATGCGCGCGATCCGCGCCGCTACGGGTCGCTCCTGACCGATCCGATGCCGTTGCCCGACGATGGACACGAAGTCGAGCGGATGATCGCGCTGCTCGCGCCGCTCGGCGTGCGCATTGGCGGTGCGCCGCTCGACGCGCCGGTGTTCGAGCTGCCTCCTGATGCGCGTGCGTTCGCGAGCGAGTTCCTGCGCGCGCGCGGCTTGACGGCGCGGTCGTACGTCGTGATCGGCGTCGGCGCGCGACGTCCGAAGAAGCAGCCGACCGCGGAGCAGGTCGTCGCCTGGTCGACGCGGCTTTACGAGCGCCACGGCCTCCACACCGTGTTCATCTGGACGCCCGGCGCCGCGCACGATCCGCGCTATCCGGGCGACGACGCGCTCGCGCAAAGCGTCGTCGACCGCGATCTCGTTCACCTGCATCCGTTCCGCGGTCCGATTCGCGAGGCGCTCGGCCTCATCTTCGCCGCGCGAACGTCGATCATCCCCGATTCGGGACTCATGCATTTCGCGGCCGCGAGCGAAGGCGGCGTGCTCGGGCTCTTCGCGGATCCGGCCGATTCGGCGCCGGCGGCGCGCTGGGCGCCGCTGGGGTCGCGTGCGCGCCATCTCGAAGCGGTGAAGTGCGTCGCGGAGCTCGACGACGACGTCGTGTTCGCCGCGCTCGCGCCGCTGCTCGACAAGTAGCTACTTGGGGCTGCCGTAGAGATACGGATTGAGCGTCGGGTCGTTGTACATCTTGAACTGCCGGTAGATGCGCCAGAACGCGCGGCCGGCGGCGGCGCTCGCGAGCAGCGTGTCGAAGCAGCGCGCCAGGTCGTCGCGCTGCAACGAAAGCCGCGCGAGCTTGTCGCGGCATTGGCGAACGTGCTCGTCGCCCGCATCGTCGCGCAGCGTCTGCGCGCGCATGTGATGGATCTTGAGCGCGAGGATCGACAGCCGGTCGACGATCGATCCGGCAGTCTCGGAGTTGTGCCATGCATCCGGCCTTGGCACGACACCGGCAAGCGCCGCGAGCAACGCCTCGTCGATGCGCTCGATCGCATCGTTGCGCCGCTGGTTGCAGGCGTCGATCGCGCGCTTGTTCGCGGCGATCGCGTCGGCGGGCACGTCGGTCCTGCGCGCCTGGTCCTCCTCGTGCCACAACAGCATGTTCGAGCGATGGTTCGTCGCGATCGACGCCCATGGCTCGCCGGCGCCGGCGAGACCGTCGTCGAAGCCTTTCGCGATACACGCGGCGTGGAACGTAACGATCGCGCGCGCATCGAGCGATCCGAATGGAGACGTCATGGCAGTTCCTTCAGGAGCTCGTCGATCGCCGCGACGACCGCCGTGACGCGGATCGCCGGCATGCACAGATGGCTCGGGCATTCGGCGACGCTGCGGCCGCAGCGTCGCACCCAGTCGATGTCGCGCTTGAAGAGCACGTGCTGATCCCGGCACGCGAACGGCTCGACCGTCACCGCGCGATAGGGCGCGTTGCGCCAGAATTCGCCGGCGCCGCAAAGCAATGCGGACCCGGGCCCGAACAGCGCGACGGTCGGCACGCCGACGACGCGGCCGAGATGCGCGACGCCGGTGTCCGGCGCGACGAGGAGCCGCGCCTGCGCGAGCAGGTGCCACAGTTGCGCGAGGTCGAGCGTTCCCGCGTACGAGCGAAAGCGCCCTTTCGGATCGACCGCGTCGACGATCGCCCGCTCGCCGCTGCCGGCGGACCAGACGGGCACGATGCCGCGTCCTTCGACGTCGCGCGCAATCGCCCGCCAGCGCTCGGGAAGCCATTGCTTAAGCGGCGAGCTCGCGCCGACGTGCAGCACTGCGTACGGCGCATCCGGCATCGCGAACGCGTCGCAGCGCGGCGCGTGCCATTCGCCGGTGCGAAACGGCGCCGGCGGCTCGCCGTCGATCAATTGCGCGACGAGATCACCCCAGGCGGCGGGACGCGCCGGATACGGGAGCTGCCGGTCGACGTGCCAGCTCTTGACGGCGGGGCGGTCGCCGCCGAATGCGACGATGTGACGCGCGCGCATCGCGGCGGCGAGCCACGCGTAGCGGTTGTCGCCCGGCACGAGTGCCAGATCGAACGGCGCTTCGGCGAACAGCGCGCTTGCCGAGCGCCGCGGATCGAACGCCAGCGCGCGCACGCCGTAGGGCTTCGTCGCATAAAGCGGCGCGATGGCGTCGGCCACCGTCATCGCGATGTCGGCGTCGGGATATTGTGCGCGGAGCTTCTTGACGAGCGGCGTCAGCATCAGCGTATCGCCGAGCAGCAGGTGATGCGCGATCAGGATGCGGCGCGGCGCCGCCGGCGCCTGCCGCGCGCGTTCGCGCAGCAGCGCGCGGGCGACGACTTCCACGCGTCCGCGCAACCGGTGCCCGACGGCGGCGTTCACGGGTTGCATTGGCCGACCGCCTCGTGAAACACGCCTTCCATCCGATCGAGCATCGTGGCGAGCCCGTAGCGGGGCACGACGAACGCGCGGGCGCGCTCGGCCATTCGCGCCGCTTCGTCTGGCGCCTCGAGCATCGCGTCGATCGCCTGCGCAAGCGCGGCCGCGTCCTCGCGCCGCACGATGCGCGCGGTCTCGCCGTCGCGTGCGATCTCGGCGATCGCGCCCGCGTCCGTCGTGACGCAGGGGATCGACGAGAACATCGCCTGCAGCAGCGCCTGCGGGACGCCTTCGTTCGCATACGACGGCAGCGCGAAAACGTCGAGCGCGGCGAGCCACGGCGCGACGTCGGCCTGCTGTCCGGCGAACGTCACGCGCTCCCGCAGATGCAGCGCGTCGACCTGCGCCTCCAGCGCGGGCCGCTGCGGACCGTCGCCGACGATCACGAGCCGCGCGTCGCGATGACCGAGCGCGCGCATCGCGTCGACCGCGAAGCGATGGCCTTTCCAGCTTCGCAGCGTCGCCACGATGCCGATCAGCCGCGCGTCGAGCGGCAGGCCGAGCTCGCGCCGCGCATCGTCACGCTCGCGCGGTCGGAACATGGCATCGTCGATGCCGGTCGGCACCGAGTCGACGCGCGCGGGATCGAGGCCGTTGTCGCGGATGAGCTGGGCGCGCAACGCCTCGCCGGTCGTGACGACGCGTGCGCTCGCCGTCCGATAGAGCCAGCGGGTCGCGCGGTCGTTCGGCACGGCGATCGACACGTGGCGCGTGCGGACCAGCGCCGGCGCAGGACGGCGGCGCTTGCGCAGCCATTCGCACGCGAGCGCCGCGAGCCACGCGTCGGTCGAGCTGTGCGCGTTGACGACGTCGACCGGATCGTCGGCGAGACGCTGCGCGAGCCTCGAGATGCCGTGCAGCCGCTTGCGGCCGATCGGCAGCGCGACGACCGGCACGCCGAAGCGCGACGCTTCGGACGCGATGCGCGCGTCGGGCGCGGCGTAGACGACGACGTGATGGCCGCGACGGATGAAGCCCTGCGCCTCGGTGAGCGTGCGGATCTCCTGTCCGCCCCAGCCCATCGACGATTCCGTGTGAACGATGCGGAGGAAACCCGCCACCCGCTCAGGCGGCGAGCGACGCCGCCGCGAACTGCATCCGGTGCAGCTTCGCGTAGACGCCGCTTCGCGCGAGCAGCGCCGCATGGCTGCCTTCCTCGACGACGCGGCCCTGGTCGAGCACGACGATGCGGCCCGCGTGCTCGATCGTCGACAGCCGGTGCGCGATGACGATCGTCGTGCGCCCCTGCATCAGCGTGTCGAGCGCCGCCTGCACCTGCCGCTCGGATTCGGAGTCGAGCGACGACGTCGCCTCGTCGAGAATCAGGATCGGCGCGTTCTTCAGGATCGCGCGCGCGATCGCGATGCGCTGCCGCTGGCCGCCCGACAGCCGCACGCCGTTCTCGCCGACCGGCGTGTCGAAGCCCTGCGGCATCGCGCGGATGAACTCGAGCGCGTGCGCGGCGGCCGCGGCGCGCTCGATCGCCTCGCGCGGCGTGTCGGCCATTGCGCCGTACGCGATGTTCGCGGCGATCGTGTCGTCGAACAGCAGCACGTCCTGCGACACGAGCGCGATCTGCGCGCGCAGGCTCGCGAGCGTCAGCGTCGTGATGTCGTGGCCGTCGACGAAGAGCCGACCGGCCGTCGGCTCGTAGAAGCGCGGGATCAGGTTGACGAGCGAGGTCTTGCCGCTGCCCGAGCTGCCGACGAGCGCGACCGTCTCGCCGGGCCGCACCGACAGCGACACGTCGCGCAGCGCCTCGCGCTCGACGCCCGAATAGCGGAGCGACACGTGGTCGAAGCGGAGCTGACCCGCCGCACGCTCGAGGGCGATCGTGCCTTCGTCGGGCTCGACATCGCGATCGAGCAGACCGAAGATGCTTTCGGCGGCGGCGAGCCCGCGCTGGATCGCCGCATTGACGCCCGACAGCGACTTGATCCGCTCGAGCAGCGTGAGCAGCGCGACGACGTAGGACGCGAACGTGCCGAGGTCGAGCTTGCCCGAGTGGCTTTGCGACAGCGCGACCCAGACGATGACGCCGACGGCGATCGCCGCCAGGATCTGCGAGATCGGCGAGCTCGCGGCGCTCGCCGACGATTGCTTCGTCATCGACGTGCGCAGCGCGTTCGCGGCCTTCACCGCGCGCATCCGCTCGTACGCCTCGCCGCCGAACACGCGGACGATGCGGTGGCCGCCGATCATTTCCTCGAGCACGTGCGTCATCGCGCCGGTGCGCGTCTGCACGTCGCGCGCGATGCGGCGCAGACGCCGGCTGAAATAGCGGATGACGACGGCGACGATCGGCAGCACGAAGAACGTCATCAGCGTGAGCCGCCAGTTGATGTAGAGGAGCCAGACGAGGCTTGCGGCGATCGTCATCGAGCTGCGGATTGCCGTCGTGATCGTCCCCGATGCGGCCGACGCGAGCTGGTGCGCGTCGAACGTGAGCTTCGACTGGATCACCCCCGCCGGCGTCACGTCGTAATACGGCGTCGGCAGCTTGAGCAGCTTGTCGATCAGCGCGCGGCGCAGGTCGAAGACGACGCGCAGTCCCGTGTACGCCATGCCGTATTCCGAGATGTACGAGCCCACGCCGCGAAAGACGAAGACGCCGATCACCGCGAGCGGCAGCCACTGCGACTTCACCGGATCGGGGTCCTGGAAGTTGCGCACGATCGGGATCACGAGCATGGCCATGATCAGATCGCCGGCGGCGACGACGACCATGCCGAAGACCGCGACGCCGAACGCCCACCAGTACGGACGAACGTAGGTGAGGAGGCGTCGGTAGAGATTGAGCCCGGTCATCAGCCGCGTTACGACCGGGGAAGCGAGTCGGGCAAGGCTTGGAAATTCACCGCGAAGCCGCGGGCGAGGCCATTGAGCAGTATAACAGCGGTCACCCGGCGCCCTCGATCTGGCGGTCCGCCGCGCGTGCGCCCTGCGCGATGACTTCGGGGTCGAGGAGGTCGCGGTAGAGCGCGAGCAGCCGCGCCGTCATCGCCGCCGACGTGAGCGGCAGCACGGCGTTTCGCGCGTTGGCGCCGAGGCGCTTGCGCAGCGTCTTCTCGTGCAGCGCCTGCATGTGGCGCGCGAGCGCGTCGACGTCGCCGGGCGCGGCGACGAATCCTGCCTCGTGCTCGAGCGCAAGCTCGGCGGCGCCCGACCGCGTCGTCGTGACGATCGGCATCGCGCAGGCCATCGCCTCGAGCGCCGCATTGGGGCACGGATCGTAGAGCGTCGGCAGGACGAAAGCGTCGGCGGCGCCGTAGTACGGCCGCGGATCGGCCTGCGGACCGGTGAGCGTTACGCGACCCGACAGCTTTCGCGCGCGCGCCCGCGCCGCATAACGCGAAAGGTGGCGATCCTTGCCGACGACGATCAGGTGCGTGGGCGCCTCGAGCCTCGCGAGCGCGTCGATCGACGCTGCGACGCCCTTGCGCTCGAAGCCGGATCCGACCTGCAGGAAGACCGTCGCATGCTCGGGGATCCGCAGCCGCGCGCGAACGCGTGCGCGATGCACGCGAAGCGCCGGCGTGAAGACGTCGGACGCGACCGCGTTGTAGATGACGTGCAGCCGATCGGGCGGCAGGCCGAAGCGCCTCTCGATGTCTTCCCTCACCATCTTCGAATTGCAGATGACGGCGCGAAGCCGCGGGCCTTCGAACATCCGCCGCTCCATCGCGATGCGGAAGCGATGATGCGGATTGAGTCGCACGCCGAGGCGGCGCAGCGGCGAGAGATGGCGCATCCGTTCCTCGAGCCACGTCGCGTGGACGCCGTCGCCGGCACGGAACACGTCGCAGCACGGCAGCCGCTCGTGCGATTGGACGAGATCGGCGTCATCGCGATCGACGGCTTCGCAAACCGCGCGCGCGAAACCGGCGTCGCGCCAGAGGCCGCCGACGTGGAATGGATTGACGATCCGCGGCTCCATCCGCGTCGCGCCGCCGCCGGGCCACTCGCGCGTGTACAGCGTGACGGCAACGCCGTGCTCGATCAGGCTCGCGAGCGCGGCTTCGAGGAAGCGCTCGGCGCCTCCGAACGGCGTGTAGCGCTGCCGGATCAGCGCGATGCGCACGTCAGCGGATCGCCGCCGAAGCCGCGGCCGTCTCGGCGAGCAGCGCGCGCAACTCGGCGTGCACGTGCGCGACCGGAAGCGTCGTCAGGCATTCCGACACCTTGCCGCCGCCGCAGCCGTCGATGCCGCATGGCCGGCAGGGATGCTCGCGCGACACGACGACGCGACTCGCCACCATCCACGGTCCCCATTCGTGCTCACCGGAGGGGCCGAACAGCGCGAGTGTCGGCGTGCCCATAGCGGCGGCGATATGCATCGGTGCGGAATCGACGCCGAAGAACGCGCGCGCCGAGGCCGTCACGGCGGCGAGCTCCGGAAGCGACAACTTGCCGACGAGGTCGACGAGCTGCTCGCGCGTGCTCGGCGCGGTCGCTGCGACGATCGCATCGACGAGCGCGCGCTCGCGCGGGTCCGGCGCGCCGGTGACGACGATCCGATGACCGTCGGCCGCGACGCGGTCGAAGAGCGACGCGGTGCTCGCTGCCGGCCAGCATTTGAAAAGCCATCGCGATCCGGGGTGCGCGTGCACGAACGAATGCGCGGCCAATCCATGCTCGGCGAGGAGCGCTGCCGCGGATGCCTTCGCGTGCGCGCCGGGCACGAGCACGAGACGCTTGTCCGCGGCGTCGGGATAGACGCCGATACGCCGCAGCGCATCGAGGTTGGCTTCGACCGCGTGCCGCGGCGTGTTGCGCGGCAGCCGATAGAAGTGCGTGAACCGCCGCCGCCACCACCGGGCGTCGTCGCTGCGCTCGCGCGTCACCGCAAAGCGCGGCCGCAGCAGATGCGCGAGCACGAGCCCGCGCGGATGCTCGGTCAGGTGGATCAACAGCTCGTAGCGTCGCGCGCGCAAATCGACGAGCAACCGCCGCTCGGCCGCCGCCTGCGCGAGCATGCCGCGGCGCTTGACGTCGCGATCGATCGTGAAGAGACGCGCGATCGCCGGATGGTTCTCGAGCATCGGCGCCGTCTCGCGATAGACGAGCACGTCGATCTCGAGATGCGGCGCCGCGCGGGCGAGCGTCGCGAAGACGGGCGAGGCGAGCAGCACGTCGCCGTGATGGCGCAGCTTCGTCACGAGCGCGCGACGGATCTCACGCAGCGGGACGGCGTCCGCCAAGTAGGACATGGGCGGCAACAATAGCAAATCGCGCGGCGCGGCGAAGTCGGCCTTGTCAGCGCTCACTCGTGCGCGAGCGCACGCGCGGCGCGGGCCTTCCGATTGGGGTTACAATCGCGGCGCATTTGTCCGGGATCTTCGTTCAATGCCCATCGATGCCGTCAACGCCGCCGTGAAGGCGCAGATCCTGGCCGAGGCGCTGCCGTACATCCGGCGCTTTCACGATCGCACGATCGTCGTCAAGTACGGCGGCAACGCGATGACCGAGTCGCATCTCAAGGCCGGCTTCGCGCGCGACGTCGTGATGCTGAAGCTCGTCGGCATGAATCCGGTGATCGTCCACGGCGGCGGCCCGCAGATCGGCGACCTGCTGACGCGAATGGGGATCCGCAGCGAATTCCGGCAGGGCATGCGTGTCACCGACGAGAAGGTGATGAACGTCGTCGAAATGGTCTTGGGCGAGCTGAACCAGGAAATCGTCGGCCTCATCAACCAGCAAGGCGGCAAGGCGGTCGGTCTCACCGGACAGGACGGCGCGTTCATCCGCGCGCGCAAGCTGCTGCTGAAGAGCGAGACCGAGCCGGGCCAGTTGATCGACATCGGTCTCGTCGGCGAGATCGAGCGCATCGACCCCGAGCTCATCACGCTGCTCGATTCGCGCGACTTCATCCCGGTCATCGCGCCGATCGGCGTCGGCGCCGAGGGCGAGGCCTACAACATCAACGCGGACCTGGTCGCCGGCAAGCTCGCCGAGACGCTTCGCGCCGAGAAGCTCGTGCTGATGACGAACACGGTCGGCGTTCTCGACAAGGACGGCAAGCTGCTGACGGGACTCACGGCGAGCGAGATCGACCGGTTGTTCGCCGACGGCACGATCCACGGCGGCATGCTGCCGAAGATCGGCTCGGCGCTCGACTCGGTCAAGAACGGCGTCAAGAGCTCGCACATCATCGACGGGCGCGTCGATCATGCGCTCTTGCTCGAAGTGCTGACGAACCAGGGCGTCGGGACGATGATCCGCGCCGACGACCCGCCGGCGCGCTTGGCATCGTGATGGACGCGCCAAAGCGGCCCGCGGCGAAGCCGGGCGAGCGGCGGCTGCAGATCCTGCAGACGCTCGCGACGATGCTCGAGGCGCCGCGCGGCGAGAAGGTGACGACCGCGGCACTCGCGGCGCGCCTCGACGTGTCGGAGGCCGCGCTCTATCGGCACTTCGCGAGCAAGGCGCAGATGTTCGAAGGGCTTATCGAGTTCATCGAGTCGACGATGTTCTCGCTCGTCAACAAGATCCAGGGCGAGACCGACGACGGCGTTGCGCAGGCCGAGCAGACGGTCGTGATGCTGCTTCGCTTCGCCGAGAAGAACCAGGGGATGACGCGCGTGCTGATCGGCGACGCGCTCGTGAACGAGGACGAGCGGCTGCAGGCGCGCATCAACCAGTTGACCGACAAGCTCGAGGCCACGCTGCGGCAGTCGCTGCGCATCGCGCAGGTCGCGAACGCGTGGCACGGCGACGCCACCGCCGATGCCGCGGTGCTGATGGCGTACGTCGTCGGCCGTTGGCAACTGTTTGCGAAATCCGGATTCAAACGTTCACCGCAGGATGGCTGGGCACTCCAACGCAAGTTCCTCTTCGGATGAACGCTTACCTTCGGTCGTTGCCGCTCGCGCTCGCCGCGGCGGCCGTCGCGCTGTCGGCGCTCGCGCAACCGCTGCCTTCGCCGCCGCCGGCGCAGGACGACACGCGGGCGCGCCCGCCGACAGTGCGTGCGCCGCTGCCGCCATCGCTTCCCGCCGACGCGCGAACGGTCGAGGTGCCTGCGCCGCCGCCGCTGCCCGCGCCCGCCCCGGGCGTGCTCGAGCGATCGGTGCGAGGCGCCGAGGCACGCGGCACCGACGTGCAGCCCTCGCGCTGGCGATCCGACCTCAATCAGCTCGACGCCGATTTGCGGTTGAGGCTTCTGACCGCCGACGCGCCGCCGGCGGCGTGGCTCGCGGGCGAGCTCGACAAGACCGACATCGCGTCACAGGTTCGCCATTACACCGATGCGCGGACGCTCGCGCCTCAGCAGCGGCTCTATCAGGCGTCGCTCGCAGCCGCCTGTCTCGTGCCGGTGCGCCCGCACGTGCTCGCGCCGTGTGATGCCGTCGACCGCCTCGCCGATTGGGCGCGCCGCGACGACGACAACGGCGTGCCGGCCGTGCTGCTCGCCGATCGCGCCCGCCAGCGCGGCGAGGCCGATTCGGCGGCGAGCTATGTCGAGGAGGCTGCGGGCCTGCCGCGCTTCGACGACTACTGGTCGCAGGGCGCGATTGAATGGTGGAATTACCTGCAGCCGCTCGCGCTGCCGTTCGATCCCGCGGTCAAGGCCAAGGCTGCGGCGAATTACGCCGCGTCGCGCGACCTGCGTTGGGCGGCCTCGCTGCATGCGCTTTGCATCGAGCAACCCGGTGCGCGCAGCGACCGGATGCGCGTCGCCTGCGCGAAGCTCGGCGATGCGCTGATGGCGCGCGGCGCGACGTTCGCGCTGCGTCGCGCGGGCGCCGAGATCGCCGATGCGAACGTCGCCGACGCAGCCGCGCGCGCGCACGTCCAGGCGAGCCGCACGCGGATCCTCGCGGCGACGACGAACTGCTCGCAGGCGCAACCCGATTTCAACGCGGCGCTCGAATCGGCGAGCGCCGAGGTTCGCGCCCGCGGCATCGAGCAGTTCGGCGCATGGGCGCGGGCGCAGGCGCGCGACGGCGAGGTCGGTGCGTGTCAGCGGCTCGCCGCGAAATAAGTGGGGTCAGAGACGACTTATCGGGCAACGCTCGCCGAATGGGTCGTCTCCGACCCCACTTATGTTCAGATCGAGCGAAGCGTCGACGGCGCGATGACGCAACCGGCGATGCGCCAGCGGCCGGCCTCGTCCTTGCGCATCTCGTAGATCGCGACGAGAACCGTCTCGTCCGCCATGACGAGCCGCTGCGGCTGCAGCGTGACGCCCTCGACGACGCCGCCTTCCAGGAACTCGGCGTAGCGCGCGGCAAGGAGCGGCGCGTAACTGTCGCGGACCATTGCGAGGAAGGTCGGCGCATCGCCGAAGCGTTCCTGTATCTCGGGAGCGGCAAACGAGAATGCGCGCGCCGCGTCGCCGGCGAGCAATGCATGGCGCTGCGCGTCGATGACGTTGCGGATCGCGGTCCACTCGGCCGGCGCCAGGCGCGCGTGGGACCGCGCGACCTCGGCGTCGTGATCGGTCGCATGCGGCGCGGCGCGTGGCGCTTCGTCGATCGTCGCGAAGCAGGCGAGCGCGATCGCGACGTGCGCGAGCATGCGCGAAAGCGCGTTCGCTGGACGAACGATTCGTCTCATTCCCGGCCCCCGCACACCGTGCACGCAGGATCCCGCGGCACGCGCAACTCGCGCCACTCCATCGCCAGCGCGTCGAGCACGAGGAGGCGCCCGGCGAGCGATTCGCCGGCGCCCGCCAGAAGCTTCAGCGCTTCGGCCGCCTGCGTCGCGCCCACGATGCCGACGAGCGGCGCGAACACACCCATCGTCGCGCAGCGCGTCTCCTCGATCTCGTCGCCTTCGCCGAACAGGCAGTGGTAGCAGGGGCTGGCCGGGTCGCGCGCGTCGAATACGGCGACCTGGCCGTCGAAACGGATCGCGGCGCCCGACACCAGCGGCTTGCGCGCGGCGACGCACGCGCGGTTGACCGCGTGGCGCGTCGCGAAGTTGTCGCTGCAATCGACCGCGACGTCGGCTTCGGCGACGAGCGTGGTCAGCGCCTCGGCGTCGACGCGCATTGCAAGCGGCCGCAGCGCGACGTCGGGATTGACCGCCGCGAGGCGCGCGACGGCCGCCTCGACCTTCGGCTGCCCGATGTCGGCCGTCGCGTAGAGAATCTGCCGCTGCAGGTTCGTGAGGTCGACGCGATCGGCGTCGCATAGCGTGATCGTGCCGACACCCGCCGCGGTCAGGAACTGCGCGACCGGCGCCCCGAGTCCGCCGACGCCGATCACCAGCGCGTGCGCCGCGGTGAATTTCTCCTGCGCATCGGGACCGAGTTCGTCGAGCAGGATGTGTCGGCTGTAGCGGAGCAGGTGCGAGTCGTCCATGGTCGTAAATCCTGCGCCCCAAACGACAAGGCCCGCGATCCGCGGGCCTTGGCTCGTTCGGCAGACGCCCTTATTGCGGTTTCGCCTGTGCCGATTGCAGCTTCGCCGACTCGAGCACCGGCAGGCCCTTCAAGTGGTTGATCGCCTGCTTGAGCTGGAAGTCGTCGTCGGACCCGAAGTCGAGCCGCGGTGGTAGCGCGTCGGTCTTGCCGCCGTTCTTGGGGATCGCCCTCGCGTCGGGCACGGCCGCCGCTGCGTCCTTGCCGGCCGCGGCGCCGGGGGTCGCGGTGCCGTCGCCCGGCACCAGCAGGTGGTGGTCGAGATTGGCCTCGCGGATGCGGTTCGGCGAGTCGCGGCCGTCGTCGACGGCGATGTCGGGCTCGATGCCCTTCGCCTGGATCGAGCGGCCCGACGGCGTGAAGTAGCGCGCCGTCGTGAGCTTCAACCCGGTGTTGTTGCCGAGTGGCAGGATCGTCTGCACCGAGCCCTTGCCGAACGTTTGCGCGCCGAGCACGACCGCGCGCTTGTGATCCTGAAGTGCGCCGGCGACGATCTCGGACGCCGACGCCGTGCCTCCGTCGACGATGACGACCATCGGCACGGTTTTGATCCCTGGCGGCAGGTCGCGCAGGTAGTCGTCGCCACGGCGGACGTAGTTTTCGCGGTTCGCGGTGAGCCGCATGTGCGCGTCCGGCGTGCGGCCGTCGGTGTAGACGACGAGCGAGTCCTTCGGCAGGAACGCGGCCGACACGGCGACGGCCTGGTTCAGAAGTCCGCCGGGGTCGCTGCGAAGATCGAGCACGAGACCCTTGAGCGGCCCCTTCGCGTACAGGTCCTTGATCGCCTTCGCGAGATCGCTGCCGGTGTCTTCCTGGAACTTGCGCACGCGGATGAAGCCGTAGCCCGGCTCGAGCATCTTCGCGCGCACGCTCTTCACGTTGATTTCCTCCCGCACGACCGTGAACGTGAGCGGGGTGTCGACGTCCTTGCGCACGACGGTCAGCAGCACCGACGTGCCAGGCGCGCCGCGCATCTTCTCGACCGCTTTCGACAGCGGCATGCCGCGCGTCGCCATGTCGTCGATCTTGACGATCAGGTCGCCGGCCTTGATGCCGGCCTTGAACGCCGGCGTGTCCTCGATCGGCGAGACGACGCGGATCACGCCGTCTTCGACGCCGACCTCGATGCCGAGGCCGCCGAACTTGCCCTGCGTGTCGACCTGCAGCTCGTGGAAGGCTTCGGCGTCGAGGAAGTCGGAATGCGGGTCGAGCCCGTGCACCATTCCGTTGATCGCTTCCTTGATCAGCTTGTCGTCCGACACCGGGTCGACGTAGTCGGACTTGATCTTGCCGAAGACGGCGGAGAGAAGCTGCAGATCCTCGTACGGGATCGGCAGCCGCGTTTCGCGCTGCGCGAACACCGAAAGGTTCAGGCTCAGGAGCAACCCGAGCACCGCACCCGTTCCAATCCAGCCTGCCTTCTTCATGCTTTCGCGCATCGCTACCTCTGCTTCATCCTGTGTGGCCGCCGGCGTCCGCCCCTCGCGTCGGCACGGCGATGTTCGATCCGGCAAAAAGTATACGCCTGCCTTCGTCCCGCGATGGCAACCGTCCCTCGGGCGCCGCGAGGTCGCGGGCGCAGCGCGCAGGGTAAGTGCATCGGCGTTTGATCGAGCCTGCCTTGGAGCCGGCCGGTGGTCGGGATCCGACCGATGGACGGCGGTCGGGGCCGGCGCTCGGGGCTGCCGTTTGTCGTTTCGTGTCCGAGCGAGCGCTTTGTCCGCGTCGCGCCGACGAAGTTCCGCTACGCGCCTTCGAATCGCACGAGCGAATGCCCGGTCATCTCGGGCGGCTTCGGCAGTCCCATTACGGCGAGGAGCGTCGGCGCGACGTCCTGCAACGCGCCGCCGTCGGTCACCGTCGCGGGGCGGCCGACGTAGACGAAGGGCACCAGATTCAACGTGTGCGCCGTATGCGGCTGTTGCGTCGCGTCGTCGTGCATGCGCTCGGCGTTGCCGTGGTCGGCGGTGATCACGACGTCCATCCGATGCGCGCGCGCCGCGTCGACGACGCGGCCGATGCAGGCGTCGAGCGTCTCGATCGCCCGCTTCGCCGCATCGAAGTTGCCGGTGTGCCCCACCATGTCGGCGTTTGCGTAATTGCAGATGATCGCGTCATAGCGTTCGCTCGCGATCGCGTCCACGAGCCGGTCGGTGACCTCGATCGCGCTCATCTCCGGCTTCTGGTCGTACGTCGCGACCTTCGGAGACGGCACGAGGATCCGGTCCTCGCCCGGGTACGCGTCCTCGCTGCCGCCGTTGAAGAAGTACGTGACGTGCGCGTATTTCTCGGTCTCGGCGATCCGGAGCTGGGTCAGGTGCCGCCGCGCGATGTACTCGCCGAAGCCGTTCCCGATCGTCTGCGGCGCGAACGCGACGGGCAGCTTCGCGAATTCGTCGCCGTAGCTCGTCAGGCAGACGAAGCGCGAAAGCCTCGGCACGCGGGCGCGCTCGAAGCCGTCGAAGCCCGGATCGGTCAGCGCGCGGGTGAGCTCCCGCGCGCGATCGGCGCGGAAGTTCATGAACACGACGACGTCGCCGTCGGCCATCCGTTTCGTGTCGCCGTTCGCGTCGGCGATCGCGGTCGGCTGGACGAACTCGTCGCTCTCGCCGCGCGCATACGCCGCTTCGAGACCGGCGCGTACGCTTTTGGCGACGTGCGGCGCGCGCGCATCGACGAGGAGCGTGTACGCCTGCGCGACACGGTCCCAGCGCTTGTCGCGGTCCATCGCATAGTAGCGGCCGCAGATCGACGCGATGCGCGCGCTCCGATGGCGTTCGCAAAGCTGCTGCATCGTGTCGAGCGATGCGCCGGCGCTGCGAGGCGGCGTATCGCGGCCATCGAGGAACGCGTGCACGGCGACGTCCACGTTCGCATCGGCCGCCATGCTCACCATCGCCGCGATCTGCCGCTCGTGGCTGTGCACGCCGCCGGGGGAAAGCAGCCCCAGCACATGGAGCGTCGAGCCGTTCGTGCGCGCCGCGTCGACGGCGTCGACGAGCGCCGGATTGCGCGCGAACTGCCCGTCGCGGATCGCGACGTCGATGCGCGTGAAATCCTGGTAGACGATGCGGCCCGCGCCGATGTTCAGGTGGCCGACCTCGGAGTTGCCCATCTGCCCTTCGGGAAGGCCGACGCGAAGCTCCGACGCGTCGATCGTCGAATGCGGATACGTCGCGAGCAGCCGCCGCCAGCGCGGCGCGCTCGCCCGTGAGATCGCGTTGTCGGGCGCGTCTTCGCGGCACCCGAAGCCGTCGAGGATCAGCAGCACGACACGGTGCACGGGCGGCCGCGCGGCTTGCGGTTGCGCAGCGGCTGCGACTTGCGGCGGAGCGCTTGCTTCGATCATCGAATGCGAGGAATGCGCACGGAACGTGCGAAGGCGTGGGCTATCATTTTAGTCTTTGTCCACGCGGGACCCGCGCAAGTTGACCGCCTTCGTCGATTTCGTCGTCAGGAACTGGCCGCTCGCGCTGGTCTTCGTCGTCTCGGGCGCCATGCTGCTGTGGCCGCTGGTCAGGCAGCGCGCGATGCCCTCGCGCGAGATCAGCACGCTCGCCGCGACGCATCTTCTGAACAAGGAGAACCCGCTCGTGCTCGACGTCCGCGAGGCGAACGAGTTCGACGGCGGACGGCTGCCGAACGCGACGCACATCCCGCTGTCCCAGCTCAAGGATCGCGGCGGGGAGATCGCGAAGCATGCATCGCGTCCGGTGATCGTATATTGCGATCGCGGCGCCCGCGGCGGCGCGGCCGTCGCGGCTCTCACGCGTCTCGGCTTCACGCGCGTGCAATCGCTTCGCGGCGGCTTTCGCGCCTGGAAGGATGCCGGGCTGCCGCTTTCGAAATGACGGAAGACTCGATGAAGCCGCGGGTGACGATGTACACGACGGCCTACTGCGGCTACTGCCGCCGCGCCGAGCGGCTGCTCGCGGCGAAAGGCATCACCGACATCGACGAGGTCCGTGTCGACGCGGATCCCGAGCTGCGGCTTTCGATGATGCAGAGGACCGGCCGGCGTACCGTGCCGCAGATCTACATCGGCGATCGGCACGTCGGCGGATACGACGAACTCGCGGCGCTCGATCGCGCCGGGAAGTTGAACGCGCTTCTCGCCGGAGAAGCCGCCTGATCGCGCCGGGTGCTGCCTGCGCCGTAGCGTAGAATCGAACGCTTTTCGTTTCGGAGTACCGACGCATGGCCGAATCGCCCGCCGCGAATGCGGATGCGCAGCCGCAAGCCGCGCCCGAACAGGTGACCGCGCAGTTCTCCATCGAGAAGGTCTACGTCAAGGATCTATCGCTCGAGAATCCAGGCGCGCCGCAATCGTTCCAGATGAGCGCGACGCCGCAGGTCGAGATCGGCCTTCGCACGCGCGCCGAAGCGGTTGCGCAGGACACGTACGAATGCGTGCTGACGATCACCGTCACCGCGCGCTCGGGCGACAAGACGGTGTTCCTCGTCGAGGCGGCGCAGGCCGGCGTCTTCGTGATTCGCGGCGTGCCCGCGAATCAGCTCCAGCCGGTGCTCGCCGTTCACTGCCCGGCGGTGCTCTTCCCCTATGCGCGGGAAACCGTCGCGAGCGCGACGATGCACGCCGGATTCCCGCCGGTGCATCTCGCGCCGATCAACTTCGAGGCGCTTTACCAGCAGCAGCTTGCGCAGGCGGCGGCCGGCGCACCCGCAACGACGAATTGACCCGCGCAGCGTTTTTTCTGCGTGTCTCGCGATCCACGGCCGCGGCGCTGACGCTCGTCGCGCTGCCGATCGCGTCGCACGCCGCCGATTTCCACTCGACGCGCGACGCAGCGACGGTTCTCTATGACGCGCCGTCCGCGCGCGCAAAGCCGCTGTTCGTTTACGGCCGCGACGTTCCCGTCGAGATGCTCGTGAACGTCGAGGGTTGGACGAAGGTCCGCGATGCGAGCGGCACGATCGGCTGGATGGCCGGTCCGTCGCTGTCCGACAAGCGGATGCTGATCGTGCGGACGCAGACCGCCGACGTACGGGCGGCTCCCGAGGATTCGTCGCCGCTCGTGTTCCGAGCCGAGCGCGACGTGCTGCTCGAGCTTGCCGAACCCGCGTCGTCGCCGGCTGCGACGGCCAATCCCGGCTGGGTCAAGGTGCGGCATCGCGATGGCCAGTCGGGCTACGTCCGCATTGCTCAAGTCTTTGGTTTATGAGCGCCGAGGTCGCCGTGCTCGGCGGCGGCGCGTGGGGAACCGCGTTCGCGGTTCACCTGGCGGCGCGTGCCGTCGCGCGGCCGCGCGTGACGCTCTACGTTCGCGACGAGGCGCAGGCGCGCGCGACGATGGCGGCGCGCGAGAACCGCCGCTACCTCGACGGCGTGACGCTGCCCGACGAGCTTCGGATCACGGCGGATGTCGCCGCGTTGCGCGCGGACGTTCTATTCGCCGCGACGCCGGTGGCCGGGCTTGCGCCGCTCGTGTCGGCGTTGCGCGACGCCGGCGTCGTCGCGCCGCTCGTGTCACTCGCGAAGGGCTTCGTTGAGGCGCCCGACGAGCCCGGCGGCTACACATTGCCCCATCGGATGCTCGCGTCGCGATGGCCGCAGCCGGTCGGCGCGCTTTCGGGACCGACGTTCGCGCTCGAGGTCGCATGCGGATTGCCGACGGCGCTCGTCATCGCGACGACCGAGCGCGGTCTTACCGAGCGCGTCGCCGAGCTCGTGCGCGGCGAGTCCCTCCGCGCCTACGCGAGCAACGACCTGATCGGCGTCGAGCTGGGCGCCGCCGTCAAGAACGTCCTCGCGATCGCTGCCGGCGCGAGCGACGGCCTGCGGTTCGGGGACAATGCGCGCGCAGCGCTGATCACGCGCGGACTTGCCGAGGCGGGACGCCTGTCCGCGGCGCTCGGCGGCCGGCCGCAGACGTTGATGGGGCTCGCCGGGCTCGGCGATCTCGTGCTGACATGCACCGGCGATCTGTCGCGCAATCGCCGCGTGGGTCTTGCGCTCGCGCGGGGGGGACAGCCGCTCGCGGCGATTCTCGCCGAGCTCGGACACGTCGCCGAAGGCGTCGCGGCCACGCGCGCGGCGCACGAGCTTGCGCGTTTTCTCGGCGTCGACATGCCGATCGTCGAGGCCGTGTACCGCGTGCTGTACGACGGCGTGCCGCCGCGCGACGCCGTGCTTGCGCTCCTTGCGCGCGAGCCGCGCGATGAATAGGTTCAGCTGCGATGAACGGAGGCATCCCACGATGCGCCTCGCATTCGCGCTCGCCGTGACGCTCGCGACGACGAGCGTCGTGGCCGCCGATACCCCGGTCTTCTTTCCGCCGGAAACCCCGGCGCGGCCCGTCGTCGACGTCGTGCACGGCACGACCTTGACCGACCGCTATCGCTGGCTCGAGAACGGCAAGGACCCTTCCGTCGTCGCGTGGACGCGTGCCCAGCATGACGCGACCGTGCAGTTCCTCGATCGCGCCGCGCCGCCGGTGCCCGGGATGAAGGACGAGCTCGCGCGCTACTTCGACCGCGACAAAACCGATCCGCCGCTCGTCAAGCACGGCCGGCAGTTCTTCCAGCGCACGCGCCGCGGTGAGCCGCAGCCGAAGCTTTACACGCGGATCGACGGCCGCGACGTGCTCTTGTTCGATCCCGTTGCGCTCGATCCGTCGGGCAAGACGAAGATCGGTGACGTCGTTCCGAACCGCGACGCGTCGAAGCTCGCCGTCGGCGTCTATGCGCAGGGCACCGAGCGCAAGGATTACCGGATCGTCGACAGCACGACCGGCGCGCAGATCGGACCGGCGATCACCGGTCTCGACAGCTTCGGCTGGGCGCGCGACGAGCGTTACGCATTCATCACGCCGCGCACCGCGGAATCGGACGCGAAGCAGGAGCCGATGCGCTGTCTCTTGCATCGCCTCGGCGGCGAGCGCGGCGACGACGTGCTGCTGATGAAGGTCGACGACGCGAAGAACTATTGCGCGGTCTACGAGCCGGAGGACGCCGACGTCACGGTGTTCGAGAACGGCAACTTCTGGTCGAACACGATCCGCATCCGCCCGCTCGGCTCGACCGCGGCGCCGCAGACGATCTACTCGAGCAGCGAGTTTCGCGCCGAGGCGATCTTTCGCCGCGACCGCATCTATTTCCGCACGAACGATCACGCGCCGAACTGGAAGCTGATGGCGGCGAGCTACGAGAAGCCGGGCTTCGCCGACTGGACGACGGTCATCCCCGAGCAGGAGAACGTGCTGGCGGATGCGACCGTCACGCGCGAGTGGATCGTCGCGGCGCTGCGCGAGGACGTGCTGTCGCGGCTCGCCGTCTACGACCATTCGGGCAAGCCGTCGCGCGCGCTTCCGCTTCCCGAGTTCGGCAACGTGTCGTCGATCGCCTACGATCTCGACGCCGACCGCGCGTACGCGACGCTCGCGTCGTTCACCGCGCCGTACAAGCTTTACGGACTCGACGGCAAGACGCTCGACTGGTCGCTCGTCTGGCAGGACGATCCGCCGCTCGACCTCTCGCAGGTCGTCGCATCGCGCATGTACGTGCCGGCGCGCGACGCTGCGCGCATTCCGGTATTCGTCGTGCATCGCAAGGACATGCGGAAGGACGGCGCGAATCCGACGCTGCTGCACGTTTACGGAGGCTTCGACAATGCGGCGGAGCCGTTCTATCTCGGCAGCTACGCGTCGTTCGTCAATCGCGGCGGCGTTTACGTCGAGGCCGGCGTCCGCGGCGGCAGCGAGTACGGCGAGAAGTGGCACGAGCAGGCGATGCTCGCGAACAAGCAGAACACGTTCGACGATACGATCGCCGTCGCCGAGTGGCTGGTGCGCGAGGGCTACACGAAGCCCGCGAAGCTCGCCGTCGAAGGCGGCAGCAACGGCGGGCTTACCGTCGGCGCCGTCATCACGCAACGGCCGGACCTGTTCCGCGCCGCGATCTGCCAGGTGCCGCTGCTCGACATGGTGCGCTATCACAAATTCCTGATCGCGCGCTACTGGATTCCCGAGTACGGCGATCCCGACAGGGACGCCGACTTCCGCTGGATTCTTCGCTACTCGCCGTATCAGAACGTGCGCGCCGGCGTGAACGTGCCGCAGACGCTCGTCGTGGCCGGCGAATACGATTCGCGCGTCGATCCGCTGCACGCGAAGAAATTCGTCGCCGAGGTGCAGAACCATCCCGGGCAGGTGTCGCCGTTCCTGCTGTACATGGATTTCGACAGCGGGCACGGCCGAGGCAAGACGCAGCAGCAGCGCGTCGTCGACCGGGACTACGAGCTGCGCTTTCTGATGCGCGCGCTGGGTGTCGGGGATCAGTGATCGGGTATCGGGAATCGGGAATCGCTTCACGGATCCCGGATACCCGATGCCCGATACCTGAAACCTTGTTGCCGCCACGCCTCGTAGACGGCGACCGCGACGGCGTTGGACAGGTTGAGGCTTCGCACGCGCGGCTGCATCGGGATGCGCAGCCTTGCGTCCGCCGCGAACTGGTCGACGACGTCGGCCGGCAGGCCCCTGGTCTCGCAACCGAACGCGAGCACGTCGCCCGGCTCGTATGCGACGTCGTACGACGAGCGCGCAGCCTGCGTCGTGAATGCGAACCACCGGCGCGTGGCCGCAGCGTCCAGCGCGGCCCGACACGCGGCGAAGTCGCGATGGACGCGCACGCGGGCGTATTCGTGATAGTCGAGCCCGGCACGGCGCAGCTCGCGGTCGTCCATCCGGAAGCCCAGCGGCTCGACGAGATGCAGCTCGGCGCCGACGTTCGCGGTCAGGCGGATCACGTTGCCGGTGTTCGGCGGAATCTCGGGATGGACGAGGACGACAGCGAACATTGTCGGCTTTTGTCAACGCGCCGGCGTTCGTGCGACGACCCATGCGTCGATGCGAGCGGCGCCGGCCGCGCGCAACGCGCGTGAGGCGGCCCGAAGCGTCGCGCCGGTCGTCATCACGTCGTCGACGATCGCGACCGCTCGTCCGGACACGCTGCGGCTCGCCTCGAACGCGTCGTGCAGGTTGCGCGCCCGCTCGCGCAGCGTCAATCCGGCCTGTGGCGGCGCATCGCGCGTGCGCGCAAGCGCGTGGCCGAGCGGGAGCTGCAATCGCATTGCCAGCCGGCGCGCGATCTCGTGCGCATGATTGAAGCCGCGCTCGCGCTGACGGCGCTGCGACAGCGGCACGGCGACCACCACGTCCGGTCTTGGTGCATCACGCGTTGCGAGCGCGTCGGCGAGCGCCTCTGCGAGCGGCTCGGCGAGCGCGAGCATGCCCGCATACTTGAACGCCTGCAGCAACCGGTCGGCGGGGAACGCGTATCGCCAGGCGGCGATCGTCGCATCGAACGGAGGCGGCTTCGCGAGGCATCGGCCGCAGACGACGTCGTCATCCGCGCCGAGCGCGCAGCGCGGGCAGGCGCGCGCGTCCCTCGGCATGGCAATCACGCATGCAGCGCACACGAGCGCGTTTCCCGACGGGGACCGGCACAGCACGCACGCCTGCGGCAGCGCGCATTGGAGCGTTGTACGAAGCGCCCGGCCCGCGCCGGAAACGGCGTGTCTGCACCGTGCGGCGGCGTTGTCAAATTTCGATCTCGCGGCGTTTGACAGCATGCGATAGTCTCCGGGCCCTTGCGCGACCATTCTGCAAGCGGCGCAGCGTACCGCGCGATCGTCCGAACGCATGACCGCATCGACCGTCACATTCGCCCGCCCCGCATTGCGAACCGACGCCGCGTTCGTGGACGAGATCGAAGCGCTTTTCGCGCTGCCGTTCTCCGACCTGCTGTATCGCGCGCATGCGGTGCACCGCGCGCACCACGCGCCGAATGCGGTGCAGCTCTCGACGCTGCTGTCCATCAAGACCGGCGGCTGCCCCGAAGACTGCGGGTATTGTCCGCAGGCCGCGCGCTATCACACCGGCGTCGACAGCGAGGCGCTGCTCGACGTTTCCGAGGTCGTAGAGGCGGCGCAGGCGGCGAAGGCGGCCGGCGCGACGCGCTTCTGCATGGGAGCCGCATGGCGCGGACCGAAGGCGCGCGACCTGGCGCCGGTGCTTGACATGGTGTCGGCCGTCAAAGCGCTGGGCCTCGAAACGTGCTGCACGCTCGGCATGCTGAAGGATGGCCAGGCGCAGCAGCTCAAGGCGGCCGGCCTCGACTATTACAACCACAATCTCGACACCGCGCCCGAGTTCTACGGCGACATCGTTTCCACGCGCGACTACGCGGATCGTCTCGAGACGCTCGATCGCGTGCGGGAAGCGGGACTCTCCGTCTGCTGCGGCGGGATCGTCGGCATGGGCGAGTCGCGCCGTCATCGCGCGGGCCTGATCGCGCAGCTCGCGCGGCTGTCGCCGCCGCCTGAATCGGTGCCAATCAATCACCTGGTGCAGGTGGAGGGCACACCGCTCCACGCGAAGCTGCACGGCGAATCGGCGCTCGATCCGCTCGAGTTCGTGCGTACGATCGCGGTCGCGCGACTCGCGATGCCGCGTGCGATGATCCGCTTGTCGGCCGGACGGCGCGAGCTCGGCGATGCGGTGCAGGCGCTTTGCTATTTCGCCGGCGCGAATTCGATCTTTCACGGCGAGCGGCTGCTCACGACGGGCAATCCCGACGTCGAGGCCGACCGCGCGCTCTTCGACAAGCTCGGACTCGTCGCGATGCCGGCGGCCTAGCGCGCCGCGCGCGCCGATCGAACAGGCGATGCTCGCCGAACTCGACGCAGCGCTCGGCCGGCGCCGCGCCGACGGCCTGATGCGCGAGCGGCGCGTCGTCGACAGCGCGCAGGGCGCGCGCATTCGCATCGACGGGCGCGAATTGCTCGCGTTCGCGAGCAACGACTACCTCGGCCTCGCGAACGCACCGGAAGTCGTCTCGGCGCTCTGCGACGCGGCTCGGACGTGGGGTGCGGGCGCCGGCGCATCGCACCTGATCGTCGGCCACCAGCGCCCGCACGAGGCGCTCGAGCGCGATCTCGCGCAGTTCGTCGCGCCGTGCGCGGGCGCGCGCGCGATCGTCTTCTCGAGCGGATACCTCGCGAATCTCGCGATCCTCTCCGCGCTCGCCGGCCGCACCGACGCGATCTTCGCCGATCGCCTCAGCCACGCGTGCCTGACCGACGGCGCGCTGCTTTCGCGCGCGCGTCTGACGCGTTACCCGCACAACGACGTGGCCGCGTTGCGCGCCGCGCTCGAAGCTTCGCGCGCGCGCCGTCGATTCATCGTCACCGACGCCGTCTTCAGCATGGACGGCGACGTCGCGCCGCTTCGCGAGCTTCTCGCGCTCGCCGAAGCGCACGATGCATGGCTCGTCGTCGACGATGCGCACGGTTTCGGCGTGCAGGGCGACGGACGCGGCTCGCTCGCACAGGCCGGCCTGGCGTCGGAGCGCATCGTCTACATGGGCACGCTCGGCAAGGCGGCAGGTGTCGCCGGCGCGTTCGTCGCCGCGCATCGGCTCGTTGTCGAGACGCTCGTGCAGGCGGCGCGTCCCTATGTCTACACGACCGCGGCGCCCGCCGCGCTTGCCGCCGCGCTGTCCGCGGCGCTGCGCCGCATTCGTGATGGCGGTGAGCGCCGCGCGCACCTCGCCGCGCTGATCGAAGCGTTTCGCGCGCGCGCCGGCGCGCTGCCGTGGCGGCTGCTCCCGTCGTCGACGCCGATCCAGCCGCTCATTCTAGGCGACGTCGCGAAGGCGGTGCGCGCAAGCGAGGCGCTTGTCGCGCGCGGCATCTTCGTGCCGGCGATCCGGCCGCCGACGGTGCCTGCCGGCACGGCGCGCCTTCGCGTATCGCTGTCCGCCGCGCATTCGCTGGCCGACGTCGACGCGCTGGCCGATGCACTTCGCGAGGTCGCGGCCGGTGCGTGACGGCGAACGCAGCGCGGCGGTCCTTCACGTCGAGTCGCACGGCAGCGGCAGGCCGCTCGTGCTGCTGCACGGCTTCGCGATGCACTCCGGCCTGTTCGCGCCGCTGCTGCCGACGCTCGCGCGCCGGCATCGCGTGCACGTCGTCGACCTTCCGGGACACGGGTACTCGCCGTCCGTCGAGCCATTCGATCTGCCGACGGTGACCGCCGCGGTCGACGCGTCGGTCGACGTCGCCGACGCGACGGTGCTCGGCTGGTCGCTGGGCGGGCAGGTCGCGCTGCAATGGACGGCGGCGCAGCCGGGGAAAGTGCACAAGCTCGTGCTCGTCGCGACGACGCCATCGTTCGTCGTGCGCGATGACTGGCCGTTCGCGATGGCCGCCGGGACGCTCGCGCAGTTCGGCGACGAGTTGCGTGCGTCGTATCGGCTGACGCTGCTGCGCTTCCTGTCGCTGCAGGTGCAGGGCAGCGCCGAAGGCCGCGCGACGCTCGCGACGCTGCGCGAACGGCTGTCCGAGCGCGGCGAGCCGCCGCAGGCGGCGCTCGACGGTGCGCTCGAAGCGCTGCGACGAACCGACCTGCGTCCGACGCTGCCGAACGTCACGGCGCGCACGCTGGTGATCGGCGGCGATCGCGACGCGCTCGTGCCGCTCGGCGCGACGAAGGCGCTCGCGGCGGCGCTGCCGAACGCGGCGCACGCGACGATCGAAGGCGCCGCGCACGTGCCGTTCCTCTCGCATCCAGGGCGATTCCTCGACGCCGTGCTGCCGTTCATCGATGACTGAGCCCGCGTTCCCCGCTCCCGATCCGCGCGACGTCGATCCGGCGGCGGTGCGTCGCGGCTTCGAGCGTGCGGCGGCGACGTACGACGCCGGCGCGGCGTTGCAGCGCGAGATCGGGGCGCGGATGGCGGAGCGCCTCGACTACGTCAAGCTCTCGCCGGCGACGATCCTCGACGCGGGATGCGGCACCGGCGAGGCGATCGGCGACCTGAACGTGCGCTACCCGGCGGCGCGCGTCGTCGCGTTCGATGTCGCGCTGCCGATGGTGCTCGCAGCGAGACGCCGCGTGCACGCGAGTCGCAGCACGTTTCGCCGCCTGCTCCGGCCTTTCGCCTCGCGCGGCGCGGTCGAGCCGGCCTTCGTCTGCGCCGACATCAACCGTCTGCCGTTCGCCGGCGTCTTGTTCGACCTCGTCTGGTGCAACCTCGCGTTGCAATGGGTCAACGACCTGCCGCGCGCATTCGCCGAATTCCGGCGCGCGATGAAGGTCGGCGGCCTTTTGTCGTTCACGACGTTCGGACCGGACACGCTGCGCGAATTGCGCGGCGCGTTCGCCGGCATCGACAGCCGCACGCATACGAACCGCTTCGTCGACATGCACGACATCGGCGACATGCTCGTTCATGCGGGCTTCGCGGATCCCGTGATGGACATGGAATACGTGACGCTCACCTACGATTCGTCGCGGGCGCTGCTCGGCGACCTGAAGGCGATCGGCGCGACGAACCGCACGCGCGGCCGCCCGATCGGCCTCATGGGCCGCTCGCGCTTTGCGCGCGTGCTCGCGCGTCTCGAGGCACTACGCCACGACGGCCGCATTCCGGCGACGTTCGAGGTTGTCTACGGGCACGCGTGGAAGGGCGAGCCGCGCACGAGCGCGGAAGGGCATGCGATCGTGAAGTTTCAGCGCAAATGAACTGCGCCGGCATCCGTCGGCCCGGCCGTGTCGCCGCTCGCAGGGACAGCGAGGCGGTTGAGGGGACGCCCGGCATCTTCGTCACCGGTACCGACACCGGCGTCGGCAAGACGTGGATCGCCGCCGCTCTGTTGCGCTCGCTCCGCCAGGCCGGATTTCGCGCGGTAGGGATGAAGCCGATCGCCGCCGGTTTCGAGCCCGGCACGGACGTGAACGGCGATGTCGTCGCGCTATTGGACGCCGGCAACGTCGACGCCGCTCCGCAGTGGCGCAACCCCTATGCGTTCGCCGAGCCGGTGGCGCCCCATCTGGCGGCCGCCGCGGCAGGGGTGACGATCGAGGTGTCGCGAATCGTGGACGCGGCCGCGATGCTGCGCCGAGCCGCGGACGCGCTCGTCGTGGAGGGTGCCGGCGGAGCGCTGGTGCCCATCGATCGCACGCACGACATGCTCGACATCGCGGCCGCGCTCGGGCTTCCGGTGCTGCTCGTCGTCGGCATGCGGCTCGGCTGCCTCAACCACGCGCTCGCGACGGCGCTTGCCGTGCAGCGGCGTGGTCTCGTTCTGGCCGGCTGGGTCGCGAACGCGCTGCCGCCGCCGATGGCGCTCCTGACGCAGAACGTCGAGGCGCTCGCCGAACGCCTCGGATCAAAGCCGCTCGCGCTTGTCGCGGCCGGCGAGTGTCCCGCGTTCGACACGCACGCCCTCGCGATGCTCGGATTCGCGGGGCGATCGGCGCGGGTTCCGTGCTAACATTTGCGTCCTTTGAAGTGCGCGCGTCGACCGACGCGCGTTGTTTCCGCGCGCGACAGGAAAGCCGCCAGGCGTGGCACGGCCACGTCATGAACGAGGGAACGCATGGGATTTGAACGCAAGGAAGCGGCGCGCCGGCGCCGTCTCGCCGCTCTCGCCGTACCGCTCGTTGCATCGCTCGTCGCATCCGGCAGCGCCCTCGCCGACAGCTCCTGGTACTTCCAGTCGCCCGCGACGCCGATCGCGCGCGAGATCGAATCGCTGCACGACCTGATCTTCTGGATCTGCGTCGTGATCTTCATCGGCGTGTTCGGCACGATGTTCTATTCGCTGTTCAAGCACCGCAAGTCAGTGGGTCACCAGGCGGTGCAGTTCCACGAGAACACGGCGGTCGAGATCATCTGGACGATCATCCCGTTCCTGATCCTGCTGTTCATGGCATGGCCGGCGACGAAGGCGATCCTCAACATGCACGACACGGCGGCCGCCGACATGACGATCAAGGTCACCGGCTACCAGTGGAAGTGGAACTACGACTACCTGCAGGAGGGCTTCGGCTACTACTCGACGCTCGCGACGCCGCTCGATCAGATCGAGGGACGTGCGCCGAAGGACGAGCATTACCTGCTCGAGGTCGACAATCCGCTCGTCGTGCCCGTCGGCGCGAAGGTCCGCGTGCTCGTCACCGCCAACGACGTGATCCATTCGTGGTGGGTGCCCGCGTTCGGCGTGAAGCAGGACGCGATTCCGGGATTCGTCCGCGACACGTGGTTCCGCGCCGACAAGGTCGGCATCTATCGCGGGCAGTGCGCCGAGCTCTGCGGCAAGGAGCACGGCTTCATGCCGGTCGTCGTCGAGGTGAAGTCGAAGGACGATTACGCGAAGTGGCTCGGCGAGCAGAAGCAGAAGCTCGGCGCCGCCGCGCAGGACGCGAACAAGGTCTGGGATCTGAAGGACCTGGTCGCGCACGGCGAGCAGGTCTTCAACGCGAACTGCGCCGCGTGCCACCAGGCGAACGGCACCGGCAACACGGCGCTTGGCGCGCCGGCGCTGGTCGGCGACAAGACGGTGCTCGGCCCCGAGCAGCACCAGATCGACGTCGTGCTGAACGGCCAGACGAACGGCGTCGTGCAGAAGGCGCCGACGGGCGGGAAGATGCCGTCGTGGGCGCACCTCTCCGACGTCGACGTCGCGTCGGTGATCACGTATACGCGCAATGCCTGGGGCAACAAGGCCGAGCAGAATGTCGTCCAGCCGTCGGCGGTGAAGGCCGAAAGGAAGTAAGGAGTCTTCGATGAGTAGCGTACCGCACGATCTCGTCGTTGGAGGAGTCCCGCACGACGAGCACGCGCATCACCCGAAAGGGATCATGCGCTGGATCACGACGACCAACCACAAGGACATCGGCACGCTGTACCTGTGGTTCTCGTTCACGATGTTCCTGGTCGGCGGCGTGATGGCGCTCACGATCAGGAGCGAGCTCTTCCACCCGGGCCTGCAGATCGTCAATCCCGAGTTCTTCAACTCGATGACGACGCTGCACGGGCTCATCATGATTTTCGGCGCGCTGATGCCCGGCGCGGTCGGCTTCGCGAACTGGCTGATCCCGATGCAGATCGGCGCCCCCGACATGGCGTTCGCGCGGATGAACAACCTGAGCTTCTGGCTGCTGCCGCCGGCCGCGTTCATGCTGGTCCTGTCGCTGTTCGTGCCCGGCGGCGCCGCATCGGGCGGGTGGACGCTCTACCCGCCGCTGACCGTCGAGATGGGCATCGGCATGGATCTCACGATCTTCGCGATCCATATCATGGGCGCGTCGTCGATCATGGGCTCGATCAACATCATCACGACGATCCTGAACCTGCGCGCGCCCGGCATGACGCTGATGAAGCTGCCGCTCTTCTGCTGGTCGTGGCTCATCACCGCGTACCTGCTGATCGCCGTGATGCCGGTGCTCGCGGGCGCGGTCACGATGCTGCTGACCGACCGCCACTTCGGCACGTCGTTCTTCAATGCGGCAGGCGGCGGCGACCCGGTGCTGTTCCAGCACGTGTTCTGGTTCTTCGGCCACCCCGAGGTCTACATCATCATCCTGCCGGCGTTCGGCATCATCTCGGAGATCATCCCGTCGTTCTCGCGCAAGCCGCTGTTCGGTTACGCGTCGATGGTCTACGCGCTGGCGGCGATCGCGATCCTGTCGTTCCTCGTCTGGGCGCATCACATGTTCACGACGGGCCTGCACGCGGCGAGCATCCTGTTCTACATGTACGCGACAATGCTGATCGCCGTGCCGACCGGCGTGAAGGTGTTCAACTGGCTCGCGACGATGTGGAAGGGGTCGATCACGCTCGAGGCGCCGATGCTGTTCGCGCTCGGATTCCTGTTCCTGTTCGTCATCGGCGGCTTCACCGGGCTGATCCTCGCGATCCAGCCGATCGACGTGCAGTTCCAGGACACGTATTACGTCGTCGCGCACTTCCACTACGTGATGGTCGCCGGGACGCTGTTCGCGTTCTTCGGCGGCACGTACTACTGGCTGCCGAAGTGGACCGGCCACATGTACGACGAAAAGCTCGCCGACTGGCACTTCTGGCTGTCGTTCATCTTCTTCAACGTCGCGTTCTTCCCGATGCACTTCCTGGGATTGGCCGGCATGCCGCGGCGCGTGCCCGACTACGCGCAGCAGTTCACCGACTGGAACATGGTGTCGACGATCGGCGCATTCGGCTTCGGCCTTTCGCAGCTCATCTTCCTGACGGCGGTGGTCAAGTGCATCCGCGGCGGCGTACCCGCGCCGGCGAAGCCGTGGGAAGGCGCCACGACGCTCGAGTGGACGCTGCCGTCGCCGGCGCCGTACCACTCGTTCGAGACGCCGCCGGTCGTCAAGTAAAGGCCGGAAGCGACCAGGCCGCGATGCCGCAGTCCACGCAACCCGCAATGGCGAGCGACCCGTTGCACGATCCGCGCGTCAGGGCCGCGACGCGCAGGACCGGGCTGATGCTCGCGGCCATCGCGCTGCTGTTCTTCTTCGGCATCATCGCGTCGCGGCTGATCGACAGCGAGGTCGTATCGATCGGCGTCGTCGGCGGCGCGATCCTGCTGTACCTGCTCGTCGCGATCGGGCGGCATCTGCGCAAATGAGCGGCGCGCGAGGCACCGACGGATCCGCGGCGCCGGCCAACGCAGAGGCTGCGCGCAACAACCGGACGCTGTTCGCGAAGCTCGTCGTCGTCGTCGTCGCCATGTTCGGATTCGGGTATCTGCTCGTCCCGTTCTACGAGAAGATCTGCGAGGTGACGGGACTGCGCAATATCGACGCGGCCGACGCCGTCACGAACACGCAGGTCGACGCGACGCGCAGCGTGCATATCGAGTTCGACACCAACCTCCGCAACCTGCCGTGGCAGTTCCGCGCGCTGCAGCTCACCGCCGACGTGCATCCGGGCCAGGTTACGCAGGCGATGTTCGAGGTCGTCAACCTGACCGACCGGCCGATCACCGGCCAGGCGATTCCGAGCTACGGGCCGCAGCAGGCGGCGCTCTATTTCAAGAAGATCGACTGCTTCTGCTTCGCGAAGCAGACGCTCGCGCCGCACGAGAAGCGCGAGATGCCGGTCGTGTTCGTCGTCGATCCGAAGCTGCCGAAGGACGTCCCGACGATCACGCTTTCGTACACGTTCTTCGAGGTCGAAGGGAATGCAAAATCGTGACGCGGACAAGACCAAAGTGGGGTCAGAGACGACTTTCCGCAACTGCGTCGGAAACCCGTCCGTGAGCCCTGGGAGCCACCGATGAGCGCTGCCGCCGCACCGAGCGCGAAGCCGTATTACTTCGTCCCGCAGCCTTCGCACTGGCCGATCTTCGCCGCCTGTGCGCTGCTTCTGATGGGAAGCGGCGCGGCCTTCTGGTTCAACGGCTATCCGGCCGGCCCGTGGATCGTGCTGGCCGGCGTGTGCGTCCTGATCTTCACGTTCTTCGGCTGGTTCGGAAAAGTCATCGGCGAGTCCGAGCATCGCCTGTACAACAAACGCGTCGACACGTCGTTCCGCTGGAGCATGAGCTGGTTCATCTTCAGCGAGGTGATGTTCTTCGCCGCGTTCTTCGGCGCGCTGTTCTACGTGCGCAACATCTCGGTGCCGGATCTCGGCAGCGAACTGACCGGCCGGCTCCTGTGGCCGAATTACGCGCCGCAGTGGCCGACCGTCGGGCCGTACCTGAAGCAGGCGTTCACGCCGATGGAGGCGATCGGCATCCCGCTGCTCAACACGATCATCCTCGTGAGCTCGGGCGGCACGCTGACGCTCGCGCACCATGCGCTGAAGGCGGGGCATCGCGGCGCGCTCAAGGCCTGGCTCGCCATCACGATCGCGCTGGGCTTCTCGTTCCTCGGCCTGCAGGCGTACGAATACACGCACGCGTACTCGTCGCTCAACCTGAAGCTGTCGACGGGCGTCTACGGGTCGACGTTCTTCATGCTGACCGGCTTCCACGGTTTCCACGTGACGATCGGCGCGATCATGCTGTCGGTGATGCTGGTGCGCGCGTTCCGCGGGCACTTCGACGCCGAGCACCACTTCGCGTTCGAAGCCGCCGCGTGGTACTGGCACTTCGTCGACGTCGTGTGGCTGCTGCTCTTCGTGCTCGTCTACTGGCTCGCCTGAAGCCTAAGGAACCTCTGATCAACTCCCACGTGGAGCGCGTTGGCACGAAATGCGGATGAATGCGAGACGGACGACGAAGGTCGTAGGACATCCTACGAACCGAGGAGACCGGCGAAGCAGGCGCCGCATTTCGCGCCAACCCCAAGGGAGGGGGCTTGCCGGGGCGCTGGCGTTGTCGCTCGGCTTGCAAATAGGGCCTGCTATTTGCGGCGCCTTGCTTCGCGCCAGCGCCCCGGCAAGCTGACCCGTCGCGCCCGCGCTGGAGTTGATCAGAGGTTCCCTAAAGACCGCCCGGTGCGATCCAGCCCATGTACCACGAGATGACCAGGAACGCGATCAGCGCCATCGACAGCACGACGCGCACCGCGAGCGCGATGACGACGCGGTTGCCGCGCCCGCGGTCGCGGTAGAGGAAAACGAGCGCCGTGAAGAGCGCGGTGACGACCGCGATCAGCGCGACGATGACAATGGCTCTCATGACGATCGCGAGTCTTGGGCCAGTGTAGCACTTGAAAACGCGCGAACCGCCGCGCGTGCGCCGGCCAAGGTGGCTGCCGACCGCCGCCGCGTTCGCCGTCGCCGCGCTCTGCATCGTGGCCGGCAATTGGCAGCACCGGCGGATGCTGGAAAAGCAGGCGCTGCAGGAATCGATGACGCGGGCAGCCGCTTCGGCGCCCGTTGCACTCCCTGCAGTCGTCGACGACTGGAACGCGTGGCGTTTTCGGCGCGTCACGGCGACCGGCGAATACGACGCCGCGCACCAGATCCTGATCGACAACAGGGTGCATGCCGGCACGGTCGGATTCGACGTAGTGACGCCGCTCCGAATGCGCGACGGGCGCGCGGTGCTTGTCGATCGCGGCTTCGTTCCCATCGGCCGCTCGCGGGCGACGCTGCCGCGACCCGAGGCGCCGGCGGGGATCGTAACCGTCGACGGCCGCATCGACGTGCCTCCGGCACGTTACTTCGAGCTCGGCGACGGCCGCGCACCGAGCGGGCCGCTGTGGGAGCACCTCGACCCGGTGCGCTATGCGAAGGCGACGGGCATCCGCGTGCTGCCGATCGTCGTCGACGCGACGCACGCGGGGGGCGGCGAGGGCCTCGTTCACGATTTTCCATTGCCCGACACGGGTATCGACCGGCATTTGAGCTACATGGTGCAGTGGTACACGTTCGCGGCGATGGCCATCGGCCTCTGGGCGTGGTTCGCGCTCGTTCGTCCACGTCTTGCGAGGCGGACGCATGCCTCCGGCTGACGCAGTGCGCAGGACCGGGACGAGCGCGCGCAACAAGCGCATTCTGGTACTGCTGGTGGCGATCGCGATCGCACCGGTCCTGCTTGCGTATCTCGCCTACTACGCGTGGCCGCGCGACGCGCGGGTCAATTACGGCGAGCTGTTGTCGGGAACGCTGCCGACGATCACGGGTGCGCGCCTCGACGGGACCCCGTTTCGCAGCGACGCGCTTCGCGGCCGCTGGAGCGTTCTCTACGTGGCCGCCGGCGATTGCGCCGGCGACTGTCCGGCCGCGCTGTACGCGTCGCGGCAGGCCCGCACGATTCAGAACGCCGAGCGCGAGCGCGTCGTCCGCGTCTGGCTCGTCACCGGCGGTCCCGCGCCGCCCGCGAGGCTGCTCGCCGAGCATCCCGATCTCGCGGTCGTCCGCGTCGACGTCCCGCCGGAACTGCCGCGCGGGATTCACCGGATCTACCTTGTCGACCCGCTGGGCAACTTCGTGCTCGCCTGGCCGTCGAAGCCTGACATCAAGGCGATGGCGAAGGACCTCGGGCGCGTCCTCCGGGCCTCGAGCATCGGGTAGCTGACTGCGGCACGCTAAAATAACGACCTTCGAAGGCGTCTTTCACTTGGCCACCCTCGCTCTTGCCGAATCGCGCGCGCGGCAGCTCCTCGCGCTCACGAAGCCGCGCGTCGTCTCGCTGATCGTGTTCACGGCGGTCATCGGAATGTTCCTCGCGACACCGGGGCTTCCGCCTGCCGCGCCGGTGCTGTTCGGCACGATCGGCATCGCGCTCGTCGCCGGCGCGGCCGCCGCGATCAATTGCCTCGTCGAGCAGAACATCGACAAGCTGATGCGCCGCACGCGCTGGCGGCCGCTGCCGCAGGGCCTGCTCTCGTCGCGCGATACGCTCGTTTTCGCGCTCGCCGTCGGCTCGATCGGTCTCGCGATACTCTACCGGCTCGTCAATCCGCTGACGATGTGGCTCGCGCTCGCGACATTCGTCGGATACGCGGTGATCTACACGGTGCTGCTCAAGCCGGCGACGCCGCAGAACATCGTCATTGGCGGCGCGTCGGGCGCGATGCCGCCGGTGCTCGGCTGGGCGGCGGTGACGAACAGCGTGCCGCCCGAAGCGCTGCTGCTCTTCCTGATCATCTTCATCTGGACGCCACCGCATTTCTGGTCGCTCGCGCTCTATCGCCGCGACGATTACGCGAATGCGCGGCTGCCGATGCTGCCCGTCACGCACGGCGTTCGCTACACGCAGGTGATGATCGTGCTCTACACGCTGGCGCTGACCGGCGTCACGCTGATGCCGTACGCGGTGCGGATGAGCGGACTTCTCTATCTTGGCTGCGCGATCGTGCTCGGCGGCATCTTCGTCGGCTATGGGGTGCGGCTCATGCGCGGTTACAGCGACCGGCTTGCACGCGCGATGTTCCGTTTCTCGATCGTCTATCTCGCGGCGCTCTTTTCAGCGCTGCTCGTCGACCATTACTGGCAGCGCATTGCGTGAAGTCGCTGCGGTGAGCCGCGGCAGGACGCTGCCGCGCGGCGGCGCGTTTCGACGCCGATGCCTGCTTGTGTTCGCCGCGCTCGCGCTCGCCGCATGCGGAGCCGGCGGACCGAAGTTCGAGTCGTCGGACGTGACCGGCTCGTCGTTCGGCCACGATTTCGCGCTCAAGGATCCGGACGGGAAGCTCCGCACGCTCGCGGATTTCCGCGGCAAGGACGTCGTCGTCTTCTTCGGCTACACGCAATGTCCCGACGTCTGCCCGGCGACGCTCGCGACACTGGCCGAGGCGATGAAGAAGCTCGGGTCCGACGCCGACCGCGTGCAGGTGCTCTTCATCACCGTCGATCCCGAGCGCGACACGCCGCAGCTGCTGAAACAATACGTCCCGGCGTTCGATCCGCGCTTCCTCGGTCTTTACGGCGACGCCGACGCGACGGCGCGTACCGCGAAGGAGTTCAGGGTGATCTACCAGAAGGTGCCGGGACCCACGCCGGGCACCTACACGATGGATCACTCGGCGGGCACCTATGTGTTCGACCCGAAAGGCCGGTTGCGGCTGTTCGTGTCGAACGGGCAGGGCGCCGGCGTGTTCGCGCACGATCTGCGCGAGTTGCTCAACGGCCGGTAGTCATTCCCCCACGCTCGCCGCTTCGCGGCTTCGCTGCTCCGAGGGGGCGGAACTCACGGCTCGGGGCGGCCCTTCGCCGCTCGTGGTCTGCTCCGTTACGCAGCGGCTTCGATCAGCTCGATCTTGTAGCCGTCAGGATCCTGCACGAACGCGATCACGCTCGTGCCGCCCTTCACCGGTCCCGCCTCGCGCGTGACATTGCCACCCTTCGCGCGCACCGCCGCGCACGCGGCGGCCGCATCGGGCACCGCGATGGCGACATGCCCGTAGCCGGCGCCGATGTCGTAGCTCGACACGCCGTAGTTGTAGGTGAGCTCGAGCACCGCGTGCGCGCGCTCGTCGCCGTAGCCGACGAACGCCAGCGTGTACTTCTGGTCGGGGCGATCGGTCTTGCGCAAAAGCCGCATGCCGAGCACGTTCGTGTAGAAGTCGATCGACCGCTCGAGGTCGCCGACGCGAAGCATCGTGTGCAGGATGCGCATGTCGTCTCTCCTTTGCGCGTGGCCGCTTCAGAACTCCACCATCTCGAAATCGTCCTTGCGCGCGCCGCATTCCGGGCACGTCCAGTTCGGCGGAACGTCTTCCCAGCGCGTGCCCGGCGGTATGCCGTCCTCGGGCGATCCGACTTCCTCGTCGTAGATCCAGCCGCAGATCAGGCACATGTATTTTTTCATCGGATGAAGCGGGTGTCGAAGCGAACGTCGGGAAGTCCGCGGGCCGATGCGGACCTCGACGCGACGTGCGTGGGGTAGAATGCGAAGTGTAGCAACCCCGCCCCGTTGCCGCGCCGCCTTCGCGAAGGCCGCGCGCCGCCATGTCCCGCGACGCCGATCCCGCTTTTCCGCCGCTCGTTCTCACGTTCGCTGCATCCGATCCATCGGGTGGCGCAGGCGTTCAGGCGGACCTCCTCACGCTGTCGAGCATGGGATGCCATCCGCTGTCGGTGATCACCGCGCTCACGGTCCAGGACACCGCCGGCGTCGAAGGCGTGCTCGCGATCGACTCCGACTGGGTCGCCGACCAGGCGCGCGCGCTGCTCGAGGACGTTCCCGTCGACGCGTTCAAGGTCGGCATGCTCGGCAGCGTCGAGAACATCGCCGCGATCGCCGAAATCATCTCCGACTATCCTGACGTTCCGCTCGTGCTCGATCCGGTGCTCGCCTCGGGGCGCGGCGACGAGCTCGCAACCGACGACATGGCGCAGGCGCTGCGCGAGCTTTTGCTGCCGCAGACGACGATCCTCACGCCGAACAGCATGGAAGCGCGAAGGCTCGCCGACATCGACGACGACGACGCGTCGCTTTTCGCGTGCGCGACGAAGCTCGTCGAGGCGGGCTGCGAATACGTGCTCGTCACGGGCACACACGAGGCGACGCCGCAGGTCGTCAATACCCTCTACGGCAAGCGCGGCGTCGTCCGCGAGGACACGTGGCCGCGGCTGCCGCACACGTACCACGGCTCCGGCTGCACACTCGCATCGGCGATCGCGGCGATGCTCGCGAACGGGCTCGATCTGCCCGAGGCGGTCCGCGAAGCGCAGGACTTCACGTGGCACGCGCTCGAGAAGGCGTATCGGCCGGGAATGGGACAGCACCTGCCCGACCGGCTCTTCTGGGCGCGCGACGAGCGCGACGCGCAGGCCGACGCGCCTGCCGAGGTCGCCAAGGACACGCCGGAAATTCAGCTCCGCCCTGATGCTCGCGGAACGCACTAGTCGCGTTCGCGACGCGCGTGCGGGGCGCGTCGCCGGCCTCTACGCGGTCACCCCCGAATGCGCGGACACGGCGCGACTCGTTGCGCAGGTCGTTGCCGCCGTCGCGGGCGGCGCGGCGCTCGTCCAGTACCGGAACAAGACGCTCGACGCGGCATCGCGCAGCGCACAGGCGCGCGCGCTCGCTGCGGCGCCTGCGATTCGTCGCGCGCTGCTGATTGTCAACGACGATCCGGATCTCGCGCGCGCCGTCGACGCCGACGGCGTGCATGTTGGTGACGACGACGGCTCGATCGCGAACGCGCGTGCGCGCGTCGGACCGGATCGGATCATCGGCGTTTCGTGCTACGACGACTTCGACCGTGCGCGCGCCGCGGTCGACGCCGGCGCCGACTATGTCGCGTTCGGCAGCTTCTTCACGTCGCCGGTCAAGCCGGATGCGCGTCGCGCGAGTGTAGATCTGCTCGGACGCGCACGAGCGCTGCGCGTGCCCGTCGTTGCGATCGGCGGCATCACGGCGCGGAACGCGGCGACGCTGATCGTCGCGGGTGCCGACGCGCTCGCCGTCATCAGCGACGTCTTCGCGCACGACGATCCGGCGCACGTGGCGCGCGCAGCCGCCGCGATCGCTCGGCAATTCACGACGCATCCGCGAGAATCGGCATGAAGGGCCGCAACGAGGAACTGTTCGCGCGAGCGCAAGCGTCGATCCCCGCCGGCGTCAATTCGCCGGTGCGCGCGTTCCGCTCGGTCGGCGGCACGCCGCGCTTTTTCGTTCGCGGCGAAGGGCCGTACGTGTTCGACGCCGACGGCAGGCGCTATATCGATTATGTCGGGTCGTGGGGACCGGCGATCGTGGGCCACGCGCATCCCGACGTCGTGAAGGCGGTGCAGCAAACGGCGGCACGCGGACTTTCGTTCGGCGCGCCGACCGAGATCGAGGTCGAGCTCGCCGAAGCGCTGATTGCGCGGCTGCCAAGCCTCGAGCTCGTGCGTCTCGTCTCGTCGGGGACCGAGGCGACGATGTCGGCGCTGCGGCTTGCGCGCGGCTACACCGGCCGCGCGAAGATCGTCAAGTTCGAAGGCTGCTATCACGGCCATGGCGACAGCCTGCTCGTCAAGGCCGGCTCCGGCGCGCTCACGTTCGGTCAGCCGTCGTCGGCCGGCGTGCCGGCCGCGATCGCGAACGAGACGATCGTCGTTCCTTACAACGATCTCGAGGCCGTGCGCGCGACGTTCGCCGCGCAGCCCGACGCCATCGCCTGCGTGATCGTCGAGCCGATCGCCGGCAACATGAACCTCGTGCTGCCGGCGGCCGGATTTCTCGAGGGGCTGCGCGCACTCTGCGATCGCCACGGCGCGGTGCTGATCTTCGACGAGGTGATGACGGGCTTCCGGGTGCATCCGCGCGGTGCGCAGGGCCGCTTCGGCGTTACGCCCGACCTGACGACGCTCGGCAAGGTGATCGGCGGCGGCATGCCGGTCGGCGCGTTCGGCGGACGCCGCGCGATCATGGAGAAGATCGCCCCGCTTGGTCCCGTGTATCAGGCCGGGACGCTTTCCGGCAATCCGGTTGCCGTCGCCGCGGGCCTCGCGACGCTCGCGCTCACGCAGGCGCCGGGCTTCTATGAAGCGCTCGAAGCGCGCACGCGCGCATTGACCGACGGGCTTACGCTGGTTGCCGCGCGGCAGGGTGTCGCGTTCTCGGCGCAGGCGGTCGGCGGCATGTTCGGGCTCTATTTCGCGCCGCACGTGCCTCGGTCGTTGCGCGACGTGATGGCATGCGACGCAAAGCGCTTCGCCCGCTTCTTCCACGCGATGCTCGACGGCGGGATCTATCTCGCGCCGTCGGCGTACGAGGCGGGGTTCGTGTCCGCCGCGCATGCGGAGCGCGACGTCGGCGAGACGGTCGCGGCGGCCGCGAAGGCGTTCGCCGCGGCGCAATGAGGGCGGCGTCGCCGCACGGCGACGTATTTCAACTGCAACTCCTTGCCGAGCAAGGCTTTTTTACGTTTTTTCCCGCGCATGCCGTGCTATGATGCGGCCCTCGTTGCGCACGAGGGGGCCGACGAACGCACGATGATCACTGCAACGCGAGCGCGTCGTCGACCTCCGACTTCTCATTCCTGACGTGGATGCACCGGCCCGAAAACGACTCGGCGAAATCCTGATCGAGCGCGGCAAGCTCGATCAGGCGAACCTCGATCGCGCGCTTCGATTGCAGTCCGAAACCGGCGAGAAGTTGGGCGCGCTGCTCGTGACGCTCGGCCTTTGCGCGCAGCGCGACGTCGCCGAAGCGCTCTCGCAACAGCTCGCGCTGCCGCTCGTCGACGCGACCGGCTATCCCGAGTTTCCGATTCTCGAGGAGCGCGTTTCGCCACGGTTCCTGCGCGAGGCGCGCGCGCTGCCCGTCCGCGAGGACGAGGCCGAGCTCGCGCTCGCGATGGCCGACCCGACCGACGCGTACACGATCGGCGCCTTCGAGATGGTGACCGGGCGCGCGGTGCGCCCGATGGTCGCGATTCCGACCGATCTCGAGGCGGCGCTCGAGCGGCTCTACGGCGCGGGCCGCTCCGCAGTCGGGCAGCTCGTCGGCGACGTCGAGACGCGCAGCGACGAGCTGTCGTCGCTCGACGCCGATGTCCAGCAGTTGAAGGACCTCGCGTCCGAAGCGCCGGTGATCCGCCTCGTCTCGCTTTTGATCACCAACGCGCTCGAGGTGCGCGCATCGGACATCCACATCGAGCCGTTCGAGAACCGGCTGATCGTCCGCTACCGGATCGACGGCGTGCTGCACGAGGTCGAGTCGCCGCCGCGGCGCTTGTCGGCGGCCGTGATCTCGCGGATCAAGATCATGGCGAACCTCGACATCGCCGAGCGGCGGCTGCCGCAGGACGGGCGCATCCGGCTGCGCGTGCAGGGGAAGGAGATCGACCTGCGCGTGTCGACGGTGCCGACGATGCATGGCGAGTCGGTCGTGATGCGGATCCTCGACAAGGGCGGCGTCGCGCTCGATTTCGCGAAGCTCGGCTTCGAGGACGACGCCCTCAAGGTGTTCCTCGACGTGCTGATGCAGCCGCATGGCGTGCTGCTCGTGACCGGTCCGACCGGCTCCGGCAAGACGACGACGCTCTACACGGCACTCGACCGGCTGAACCAGCCCGACGTCAAGATCCTCACCGTCGAGGACCCCGTCGAATACCAGATGCCGGGGATCAACCAGATCCAGGTCAAGCCGCAGATCGACCTGACGTTCGCGAACGCGCTGCGCTCGATCGTGCGCCAGGACCCTGACGTGATCATGATCGGCGAGATCCGCGACCTCGAAACCGCGGAGATCGCCGTGCAGTCGGCGCTGACCGGACACCTCGTGCTGTCGACGGTGCATACGAACGACGCGCCGTCGACGGTCAACCGCCTGCTCGACATGGGTGTCGAGGACTACCTGCTCACGTCGACGGTCATCGGCATCCTCGCGCAGCGGCTCGTGCGCAAGCTATGCGAGCATTGCAAGGAGGCGTACGTCGCGCTGTCCGAGCTCGTCGAGCAGATGAACCTCTCCCGGTTCTCGAATGCCCGCGACATCACGCTCTGGCACGCGAAGGGTTGCAGCCACTGCGCGAACACCGGCTACTCCGGCCGCATCTGCATCACCGAGGTCATGCCGATGACCGACTCGGTCAGAAGCCTCGTGATGAAGCACGCGAACGCGGCCGACCTTCGCGCCGAGGCGATACGCGAAGGCATGGTGACGATGTACGAGGACGGGCTTCGCAAGGCGGTCAAGGGCGTGACGACGTTCGAGGAAGTGCTGCGCGCGACGCGCGAAGACTGACGTGAGACGACCCCCACGCTCAGCTGAACGATCCGCGTGCGCAGCACGCGGGTGCTCGCCCTCGGCGCGGCCCATCGGGCTCGCGCGCTCGCTGCCCCCAAGGGGGCGCAGTCGGTGGCCTGGGACGGCCCGGCGCCACTGACATGCCCCTTTACAGCTACCGTGCCGTCACCGCCGCCGGCGACGTGTCGAGCGGCGAGCTCGAGGCCGCGAACGAGTCGGAGATCGTCGATCGGCTGCGCGACCAGGGCCTGCTGCCGATGCAGATCGCCGAGTCGCTCGGCGGTGCTGCGTCCTCGTCGCAGGCGGTGCGGCCGGCGCGGCAAAGCCTGTTCGCGCCCAAACGCGTCACGCGCGACAACGTTCTCGCGCTGACGCGTGACCTCGCGACGCTGCTTCGCGCGGGGCTCACGCTCGACCGCGCGCTCGAGCTCCTGATCAGCCTCGCGACGTCGCAGCCGGTCGCCGCGATGCTGCAGGGCGTGCGCGACGAAGTCCGCGGCGGCAAGGCGCTGTCGCAGGCGCTCGACGCGCGCCGCGACGTGTTCTCGCGCTTCTACGTGAACATCGTGCGCGCGGGCGAAGCCGGCGGCGCGCTCGGCACCGTGCTGGCGCGGCTTGCCGAGACGATGGAGCGCAACAAGGAGCTGCGCGACTCGGTGCGCTCGGCGCTGATCTACCCGACAATCCTGATCTTCGTCGCCGTCGCGTCGATCATGATCCTGCTGATCTACGTCGTCCCGCAGTTCCAGACGACGTTCGCGCAGGCGGGCAAGGCGCTGCCGATTCCGACGCAAGTGGTGATCGCGATCGGCACGTTCCTGCGCAATTGGTGGTGGGCGGTGATCCCTGGCGTCGCGCTCGCGATCGCGTGGTTCAGGCGCCGCGGAAAGATTCCTTCGGTGCGCCGCGCGCGCGACACGCGGCTGCTCCGGATGCCGCTGGTCGGCGACCTGATCGCGAAGGTCGAGATCGCGCGCTTTGCGCGCACGCTGTCGACGCTGCTCGCGAACGGCGTGACGCTGCTCACCGGCCTCGGCATCGTCAAGGAGACGATGGGCAACGTCGTGCTCGCGAGCGGCTTCGACGGCGTCATCGTCAAGCTCCGCGAGGGGAAAGGCTTCGGGCGCCCGATGGCGGACACGGGGTTGTATCCGCGGCTTGCGACGCAGATGATCCTCGTCGGCGAGGAGAGCGGGCGGCTCGAGGAGATGCTGATGCGCGTCGCCGACGTCTACGACCGCGAGGTGGCGACGGCGATCAAGCGCTTCCTCGCCGTCCTCGAGCCGGTGCTGATTCTCGGGCTCGCGGTCATGGTCGGCGGCATCGTGTTCTCGATCCTGCTCGGCGTGATGGGCATGAGCGAACTGGTCGT
>DATJFI010000039.1:0-115749 GCA_035495715.1 Casimicrobiaceae bacterium | reverse complement strand
TGAAGATACTCGTCGTCGACGATCATCCGCTCATCCAGCAGGCACTCGCGCATTCGCTGCCGCACATCAACGGCAGCCTCGAGGTGCTGTCGGCGATCGACCGCGATGAAGCGCTGACGGCGCTCGCGCGTCACCCCGACTGCCGGCTCGTGCTGCTCGATCTCACGCTTCCGGGTGCGCACGGCCTCGATTTCCTCGTCGAGATGCGACACGCGTATCCGCGCCTGCCGATCGTCGTGCTGTCGGCGACGCACGATCGGGCAACGGTTGGTTCCGCGCTGAACGCCGGCGCGCAGGGCTACATCGCGAAGACGTCGACACCGGACGAGCTGCTCGACGCGGTGCGCACGGTGCTGGGGGGCGGCAGCAGCGTGACGGCGGACTTCGCGCCGGCCGCGCCGGTCATCGGCGGTGTGAGCGGCAGCGCGCTCGGACTTACGCATCGACAGGCCGACGTGCTGCGTCTGCTCATCCAAGGCAAGCCGAACAAGCTGATCTGCCGCGACCTTCGGCTTTCGGAGGGAACCGTCAAGGTCCACGTGAGCGCGATTTTGAAGGCATTGAACGTGCGCTCGCGCGCGCAGGCGATCGCCGAGCTCACGCGACGCGGCGTCGTCATCGACGACGGCGTTTCATCGGAACGTTGCTGACGGCGTGCTGCCGTTCGCCGTATCGCCGCTCGCCGCGGTCCCGCCCGCGCTGATCGCGCGTGCACGCGCCGACCAGGTGGCCACGCTCTACGCGCACGGCCACCTGACCACGGTGTCGATGGGCCTCGGCGCGCTGATCCTCTGCGCGGTCATGTGGACCGAGATCGCGGCGACGACGATCGTCGCGTTCGGCGCGCTGATCGCGGCAAATCAGCTCTGGCGCGCCGCGCTCGTGCGCGCGTTCGAACGCATGCGGCCCGGTGTCGCCGCTGCGCCGCGCTGGGGCGGCTACTGGGCGATGGGCTCGACGCTCGCCGGCGCGCTTTGGGGCGCGGCCGCGATCGCGATGTTCCCCGAGTCGCCCGCGTATCAGGCGCTTCTGATCGTCTGCCTGTTCGGTGCCGCGCTCGGCGGGCTCAACCTGACGGCCGTGTACCGGCCCTCGTTCTACGGCTTCGTCCTGCCGGCGCTCGTGCCGCTGATCATTCGCGTCGCGTGGGTCGGCGACCAGGTGCACTGGTTCATCGCCGGCGTCATGAGCGTCGTGCTCGCGTTCGTCGTCGGCTTCGGCCATCGGCTGAACGACGTGCTGACGCGCTCGCTCGTCATTCGCTACGAGAACGTCGACCTGATCGCCGAGCTCAAGGACCGCACGCGCACGGCGCTCGACGCGCGGTCCGCCGCCGAGGCTGCGAATCGCGCGAAGAGCCAGCTCCTGGCGGCGGCGAGCCACGACCTGCGCCAGCCGCTGCACGCGCTCGGCCTCTACGTCGCGGCGCTCGGGGCTCGCGCACGCGACGCCGAGTGGCGGCCGCTCGTCACGCACGTCGAATCGGCCGCGAACGCGCTCGAGCTGCAGTTCGCGCAGCTTCTCGACCTGTCGCGCCTCGACGCAGGCGCGCTTGCGCCCGAACGCGGCGACGTCGCGTTGTCGACGCTGTTTGCGCGGATCCGCGCGGAGTTCGCGCCGCAGGCCGCTGCACGCGGGCTTGCGTTGCGCATCGCGCCGACGCGCTTCGTCGTCGACAGCGACCTCGCGCTGCTCGAGCGCATCGTCGGCAACCTCGTCGCGAACGGCATCCGCTACACGAACCGCGGCGGCGTGCTCGTCGGCGCGCGGCGGCGCGGCGCGCGCGTCGCAATCGACGTCGTCGACACCGGCATCGGCGTCGCGCCAGCGCATCGGCAACGGATCTTCGAGGAGTTCTACCGCGTGCGCAACGACGCGCCCTCGTCGCCGGCGCGGCGCGGAATGGGCCTTGGCCTCGCGATCGTGCGCCGGTTCGCCGACCTGCTCGGTCACGAAGTCGTCGTCGACTCCCGCGAAGGCCGCGGTTCGCGGTTTCGCATCGTCGTGCCCGCCGTGCGGCACCCCTACGGCAAGCGCCTTCGCGCAACGACGACCGCGCTCGCGGAGCAGCTCCCGGTGACGTGCACCGAGCGCCTGGTCGCCGTCGTCGACGACGACGCCGCGACGCTCGACGCGATGCAGACGCTGTTCCAGACGTGGGGCGCGAGCGTCGTCTGCGGCGAGACGATCGAATCGCTGATCGCCGCGCTCGGCGAGGTCGAGCGCTATCCCGACCTGATCGTCGCCGATCTGCGTCTCGCGGACAGCCGCTCGGGGATCGACGCCGTGCGCCGCCTGCGCCACGAGCTCGGCACGCCGATCCCGGCCATCATCGTGTCGGGTGACACCGGCAGCGGCGCGGAGCGCGAGGCGCGCGATGCGGGGCTCATGCTGTTGCCGAAGCCCGTCGTCGCGGCGACGCTGCAGGCGACGGCGATCCGGTTGATGACGCAGCCCGCATTCGCCATCGCGGGATGATGCGTGTAGCGTCGCGATCGTTTTTCGCGATGGTTTCAGTGACCCTGCTCGTTCGACCCATGCTGGACGGCAATCATCGCGTTGCTGGGCTCGCTTAGCGCCGAAGTGTCGGCGACCCTGCCGAACTGCGCCATGGCCGCCACGAGCTGTTCATAGATGGGTGCCGGATTCCCGCATTGCTCAGGAAGTCGTCCGAGGTTCGCCGCCGCGCGCGCCAGCCGCGACAAGACGTCGGGGATGGCGTCTTCAGGAATCGCGCGGACCGTCGCCCCGCGATAGTTGCTCAAAATGGCTTGTATCGCCTTCGGCAATCTGGCGACGTCGACGCTGCCGTCGGCGCAGCGGTACGGAAGTTTCCACGTAGCGGGATCGTCGGCGTCGCCGGCGTACGCGAAGCACGTACACGGAAGCTTGTATTTCGGGTGTAGTCGCCCGCCGGGCAAGCTGAAACGATCTTCAGGTCCCGCGCCCGTTCGGGGCGGGGGTTCGCCCGCAAGCGCAGTACCGGTCGTGTCCAGGCGCCGGCGCCAGATGCCTTGCACGCTCAACCACCACAGTTCAAGCGGTGCGGCGCTCGACTCGAGGGACGCAAAGACCCGGGGAGAGCAGCCGCCATTGGCGATGTCGGTCGCGTACAGCATCGAGCCATCGCTGACCGCTATGCATCTCACCTTCTGCCGGTCGGCATAACCGCGCGCCTGCGCCAATGCCGAATCGACGGCCCGTCGGTTCCAGGCGAGCGCGCCCGGGCGCTTGATCTCGATCAGCAGGTGCTTGACCGAAAGGCGCGACAGAAGGAGATCCGCATACTCCACCTGGTTGTTGAGGTCGCCGACTGTCCAGTCGAGAACGTCGGTAAAGAGATCCTGCACGATATCCTCGGCGACCTTCTCCGAGGCGTTGCCGTACCGACCCTGCTGGCACAGCCGCTGAGCTCGGCGATCCTGAAACGCCGACCAGCGCTTCGTTATGCGCTCCGTCGTATGGCGATACGATGCGAGCGACGTTATGTCGTCTGTCATCGGCGTTTCATCCGTCCCGGGACGAAACTGTATTCCGCCCGTCCGGTGATCGCCAAGCACGGCTGTCGGGAGAAGCCAGCCCTCCGATGGACGCTCAAAAAAAAGGGCGCGATTGCCTCGCGCCCACCGGAGATGCCGGCTCGCGGAACCGGCAATCAACCCTCGATCAGCCGCCGCTCGACTGTTGCTGCTTGCGCTGCTGCATCTTCTGCTTGAACTGCTCCATCTTCGCTAGCCGCTGCGACAGCGCGTTCTTGACGACCGCCTTCTGGTCGGGCGTGAACGTCGCGTACAGATTGAGCCATGCGCCGCGCACCTGCGCGTGCAGCGCCGCGTTCGCATTGCGCGCGCTGTCGGCCGCTGCGGCCACTGCCGCGAGATCCGGCTCGGGCTTCGCGAGCTCGGCCGCGAGCGTGTCATGCACCGTCTGCATGTTCGCGCGTGCCGTCGTGCGCGCCGCCTTGCCCGCAGCCACCGCGTTGTCCCACATCGTCTGTTGCGACGTGTTGAGGTTGAGCTGATCCTTGAGCCTGATGATGCTCATGACGACGTCGCCGCCGCCACCGTGATGCATCGGCCGTGCGACGGCCGTGCCGGCAGCGCCGATAAGCACCGAAGCCGCGACGATCGCAACGCCTGAAACCCATCGCTTGGTCATGATTCCCGTTCTCCGTCGTGTCGAGTCATTCGCGCAAACCGGCCGTTCCGGTTGCATTGAACGCGACTGCTTCGGCCGCATTGTCGGTCAGCCGTTCTGCGTGCGGGAACCTCGATTGCAACGGGAGGTTGCGCCTGTCGTTGAGCGATACAATTCGTTACATCCGAGGCGCAGCCGACGTACTCGGTTGCAGCTCTAATCCTCGCCATGGCCAAAACCACGCCACACCGTATCCTCGTCGTCGACGACGACGTGAGGCTGCGCGACCTCTTGACGCGCTACCTGTCGGAGCAGGGCTTTCACGTCTCGGCGCTTCCGGACACGTCGCAGCTCGACCGCAAGCTGCAGCGCGACCCGCCGCACCTGCTGGTGCTCGACCTGATGCTGCCCGGCGAGGACGGACTCGCGGCGTGCCGGCGTCTTCGCGGTGCGGGCGAAACGGTGCCCATCATCATGCTGACCGCGAAAGGCGAAGACGTCGACCGGATCGTCGGCCTCGAGATGGGTGCCGACGACTACCTGCCGAAGCCGTTCAACCCGCGCGAGCTCGTCGCGCGGATCCACGCGGTGCTGCGTCGCCATGGCGAGCGTCCGGCGCCCGGCGCGCCCACCGACGAAGGGCGTATTCCGTTCGGCGAGCACGTGCTCGATCTCGCCGCGCGCACGCTCGAGCGCAACGGCGAAGTGAAGTCGCTCACGACCGGCGAATTCTCGCTGATCAACGTGTTCGTCCGCCATCCACGGCAGCCGCTCGCGCGGGAGAAGCTGATGCTGCTCGCGCGCGGCCGCGACCACGAGGTTTTCGATCGCGCGATCGACGTCCAGGTGTCGCGCCTGCGCAAGCTGGTCGAACGCGATCCCGCTTCGCCACGCTACATCCAGACTGTCTGGGGCTTTGGCTACGTCTACGTACCCGAAGGCACGCCGCGCGACGACACGACCGCCGGAGCGCCGGAAGACGCCGGCTCGTCTCATCCGCGATGATGTTTCCACGGTCGCTCTTCGGGCGCCTGATGCTGCTGCTCGTGATCGTGGTCGCGCTCGCGGCGCTGACGACGATGCTCGTCTTCAAGCGCGACCGCGAAGCGCTGCTCGCGCGGCAGTTCAACGACACGAAGGTGATGCAGATGAAGTCGCTGCGCGCGGCGCTCGACTCGGTCGAGGGCCCGCAGCGGCACGAAGCGCTCGCGCGCCTCGGACGCGAGTACGGCGTGCGGATCATCCCCGAACGCGAGCGTCCGAACATCGGGCTGACCCCGGTCGGCACCACGCTGACCGAACTCGAGCAGCGCCTGCGCGACGACCTCGGAGAAGAGACCGAAGTGCGCGTCTCGCCGCGCGCACGCCAGCTCTTCGTGCGCATGCAGGCGGGCGGCGACGGCTACTGGATCGGCTTTCCGCTGCCGCCGAAATCCGAGCAGACCGACATCCCGACCCGCGCGATCGCATGGGTCATCGCGATCCTCGTGCTCCTGCTGCTCGCCGCGTTCGCGTTCGCGCGCTATCTCGCGCGTCCGCTCGGCCAGCTCGAGCGCGCCGTCGACCGTGTCGGCCGCGGCGAGACGCCACCACCGCTGCCCGAATCGGGCACGTCGGAAATCGCCGCCGTGAACCGCGGATTCAACGCAATGATCGCGAGCCTGCGCGCCGTCGAGCGCGATCGCGCAATCCTGCTCGCAGGCGTCTCGCACGATCTGCGCACGCCGCTTGCGCGGCTGCGTCTCGGCATCGAGCTCGCGCACGCCGACGACGAGGCGAAGGCCGGCATGGTGTCCGACATCGAGGAAATGGACCGGATCATCGACCAGTTCCTCGATTTCGCGCGCGATGAAGCGGCCACCGCGGCCGAGCCGATCGACGTCGGCGCCGAGCTCGCGTCGAGCGTCGATCGGTACGTGCGCGCCGGACGCGACGTGCGCATTGCGCAGAACGGCCCCGTCTTCGCGCGCATCAAGCCGACCGCGCTGTCGCGCGTCGCGAGCAACCTGATCGACAACGCGCTCGCCTACGGACGCCCGCCGCTCGACGTCAACGCGACGCGCCGGGGCAACGAAGTGCACGTCGAGGTTGCCGATCGCGGTCCCGGCATTCCCGCCGACGACGTCGAGCGCCTGAAGAAGCCGTTCACGCGCGCCGGCGAAGCGCGCGCCCGCGCGGACGGGGCCGCGGGAGCCGGGCTCGGCCTCGCGATCGTCGATCGCATTGCGCGCCTGCATGGCGGCCATCTCGACCTGCTGCCCCGCGCAGGTGGCGGAACGCTCGCCCGCTTGCGCCTGCCCGCCGCCGAGCAGCCGACATGAGCGCGACGGGCCGCTCCGAGCGCGAATCAGCACCGAAGCGCGTAGCGCGCAGGATTCCAGGTAAGCGCGTTCCCGGCGGTCGGCGCAGGGCGCGTGCTATCGTTGGCACGATGCGCGCCGCAACGGCGCGCGCCGGCATTCCCGCGATCGATGCGACAACAAGCATTTGCGCGCGCCGACGATGCGACGCGCACGACACCGCCAAGCCTCGATCTCATCCGGCAGCTCGTCCGCTTCGATACGACGAGTCGCCGCTCGAACCTCGCCCTGATCGACTGGGTCGGCGAATACCTCCGCAGCCACGGTCTCTCGTGGCGCCTCACGCACGACGACACGCGCGCGAAGGCGAACCTGTTCTGCACGATCGGCGATCCGTGCAAGCCCGGCATCGTGCTCTCCGGCCACACCGACGTCGTGCCAGCCGACGGACAGGACTGGTCGGTTGATCCGTTTGCGGCGACGGTCGACGGCGAGCGGCTCTTCGGTCGCGGCGCCGCCGACATGAAGTCGTTTCTCGGCATCGTGCTGGCCGCGGTTCCTGCGATGCTCGCGCGGCCGCTCGCGATGCCGATCCACCTCGCGCTCTCGTACGATGAAGAGGTCGGATGCATCGGCGTCGGCAGGATGATCGACGATATCCGTGCGATCGGCATCGCGCCGGGAATCTGCATCGTCGGGGAGCCGACCGGCATGAAGGTCGTGACCGGCCACAAGAGCAAGCTGTCGCTGCGCGCGCACGTCTGCGGTCGCGAGGCGCACTCGTCGCTTGCCCCTTATGCGGTCAACGCGCTCGAGTACGCGGCCGAGATGATCGTCGAACTGCGACGGATGCAGCGCGGAATCGCAGCGAGCGGCCCGTTCAGCCGCGAGTACGACCCGCCCTACTCGACCGTGCACGCTGGCGTGTTGCACGCCGGAACCGCGCTCAACATCGTCCCGCATGCGTGCACGTTCGATTTCGAGTTCCGCACCGTTCCGGGACAGGATCCACAGGGACTGCTCGCGCAGTTGCGCCGCTACTGCGACGACGCCCTGTTGCCGCAGATGCGCGCGGTCGCGCCTGAAAGCAGCATCGACTTCGAGACGACGTCGGACAATCCGGGACTGCACAACGAGGAAAGCGCGCCGATCGTCGCTCGCATCGAGCGGCTCGCCCGCGCCGGGCGCGGCGGCAAGGTCGCGTTCGGCTCCGAAGCGGGGCAGTTCCAGCGCGCGGGGTTCGAGGCCGTCATCTGCGGGCCGGGCTTCATCGAGGACGCGCACAAGCCCGACGAGTTCATCACGTTCGAGCAGATCCGGATGGGCGAGGCGTTCATCGCGCGGGTCGTCGACGAGGCGCGCGCGCGCTGAGCTTCTTTTCATGGGGGACCGTTCGATGCTTCGTCAACGATTCACGCAGCGCGTCGCGCTGTTCGCGCTGGTCGCCGTGTTCGCGGTCGGGTTCGGGACGCGAGCATCCGCACAGGAAATCAAGGTCACGCGCCAGTACGGCCTGCCGTACCTACCGCTGATGGTCATGGAGCACGATCAGCTTCTCGAGAAGCAGCTCAAGGCCAGGGGCGCAGGCGACGTCAAGGTGACGTGGGCGACGATGAGCACGACCACTGCGACCGTCGACGGGCTGCTTTCGGGCAGCGTCGACTTCGCATCGTCGGGTATCACGGGTCTCCTCGCGATGTGGGACAAGAGCCAGGGCACGCCGACCGAGATCCGCGCAATCTCCGGCATCTCGTCGTTCCCGTACCCGCTCGTCACGCGCAATCCCGCCGTCAAGACGCTCAAGGACTTCACCGACAAGGACCGGATCGCAGTCCCCGCGGTGAAGATCTCGGTGCAGGCGATCGTGCTGCAGATGGCGGCCGCACAGGCGTTCGGCCCCGACAAGCGCACGGCGCTCGATCCACTCACCGTTTCGATGGGACATCCGACGGCCGCGATCGCGGTGATCTCCGGCAAGAGCGAGGTCGATTCGCACTTCAGCTATCCGCCGTACAGTCTCCAGGAATTGCGCACGCCGGGCGTGCACGCGGTGCTGTGGGCGAACGACGTGACGAACGGTCCCGCGACGACGATCGAGGTTGTCACGCCCGCGCGCATCGTCAACGAGCATCCGCAATGGGTCGACGCGTGGCTCGCCGCGCAACGCGAGGCCAGCGACTTCATCAACCGGCATACGCGCGAGGCGGCGCAGATGTACCTCGAGATGACGAAGGAGCAGAAGCTCGTCGCCGACGATCTCGTCAAGATCCTGTCCGACCCGCAGGTGCGCATCGGCGTCGAGCCGCACAACACGATGGTGTTCGCGAAGTACATGCACGACGTCGGCAGCCTGAAGCGGATGCCGGCGACCTGGAAGGACTACTTCTGGCCGGTCGCGCAGGGCTTGCCGGGCGGCTGAGCCGGCGGCGAGTCAGCGCGTCAGGCACGCGCCGTCGACGAGCAGCGTGTCGCCGCTGATGTAGGACGCGACGTCCGAGGCGAGGAATGCGACGGCGTTCGCGACGTCGTCGACGCTGGCGAGCCGCTGCATCGGCATCGCCGCGATGATGCCGTCCCGGACGTCGGGCGTCAGCCGTGAGCGCGTCATCGCCGTTTCGACGAGCCCGGGCGCGATCGCGTTGACGTTGATGCCATGCGGCGCAAGCTCGCGCGCGAAACCTTTCGTGAAGGCCACGACGCCGGCCTTCGTCGTACCGTAGAGCACGTTGCCGAGAACGCCGCCCGCTTTCGCCGCCGACATCGACGCGATGTTGACGATCTTCCCGTAGCGGCGCGCGATCATCGGCGGCAGCACCGCCTTGCAGCAGTAGTAGACGCTCGAGAGATTCGCGCGGCATACCTCGTCCCAGTCTTCGATCGTCGAGTCGACGATCGAAGCCGTCTTCAGAATGCCGGCGTTGTTCACGAGGATGTCGATGCGTCCGCGGCGTGCGACGATGTCCTGGACGATGTCGCGAACCTCCGACGCGTTCGTCACGTCCATCCGCATCGCCTCCGCCTTCAGGTCGCGCGCCGTCGCGTGCGCAGCATCGAGGTCGACGTCGGCGACCATCACGTCGCACCCCTCGCCGCGCAGCTTCCCGGCGATCGCGGCGCCGATCGCGCCGCCGCCGCCGGTGATGAGGGCGACCTTGCCTGCGAGACGAAGATCCATGGGTCCGTTTGACCTGGCCGGCTGGGCAAGCTGTTTTGCCGCCCATATCGTTGCGCATTACCGCGCGATCTTGCAAGATTGAAACATGCCGTTTCACGCAGCGGAATTTCCGACGGGAGCCGCCGGTTCGGAGCAGTCCGACTCGGTCGCGCTGCGGACCTTTCGCGCGCTGGAATGCGTCGCGCGCGCCGTCGAGCCGCCGACGCTCGAGGAGCTCACGCGAACGCTGCGGTTGCCGAAACCGACCGTGTTTCGCATCCTGCGTCTCTTGAGCGACGCCGGGCTGGTGCAGCGCGAAATGCACCGGAAGCGCTATGTCGTGGGCCCGCGCGCCGCCGCGTTCGCATTGGACGTGCAGATGCAGTCGCCCCGCCGCGGCGAGCAGCGCGCGATCCTCGAGCGGCTCGTCGAGACCATCGGCGAGACGTGCAACCTCACGATGCTGGACGCGAACGAGGTCCTTTACGTCGAACGGGTGGAGACCACGGCGAACATCCGCCTGCACATGCAGGCCGGCTCGCGGGTGCCGCTGCATTGCACGGCGAGCGGCAAGTTGCTCCTCTCCACGCTGCCGCCTGCGCAGGCGCGTCGGCTGCTCGGGCCCGGGCCGCTCCGTCGCTTCACGTCGCGCACGATCGTCGACCCGGCGCGGCTCGAAAACGAGCTCGACGCGATTCGCGCGAACGACTTCAGCAGCGACAACGCGGAATATCTCGTCGATTCGGTCTGCCTCGCGGTTCCAGTGCGCGATCCCCGGGGCCGCGTTTGCGCGGCGATCGCCGTGCACGGACCCTCGCCGCGGATGACGGTCAGGAAAGGCGTTGCGTTCGTCCCGGCGATGCGCGAGGCGGCGGCCTCGCTCGGCGGGATCTGGATCCACGGCGCGTCTTCGGCGAGCGCCGGCCCGGCACTTCGGCTGCGCAACGCGAAACGAGAAGGCGACGCACGACCGATCGAAGCGTGAACTTGCGCCGAAGCGCGCGTGTCCGCAGTCAACACACACAGGAGGATGCGAATGGAAGCTGCCAAGGCCAGCGGCGCCGCCGGCGCCCCGGAATCGATCCCCGATCGTGTCGCACGCCGCGATTTCCTCGGTACCGTAACGAAAGCCGCCGGCGCGCTTCTGCTGGGTGACGTCGTCGGCGCCGCCGCGCAGACGTCGGCGAGCGCACCCGCCGTCGTCACGAAGAAGTTCACCGACTGGGGCTGGCCGCTTCCGTACGAGCAGGTTTCCACGAAATCGAAGCAGTGGCTGCAAAGCAAGGGCTGGTGGCCGCTCGGCGCCGCCTGGATCGTCGTTTGGTCCGGCGAGGAGATGGTCGGCCATGTAATGCAGACGCAAAAGCTGCTCGAGAAGCGCGGCATCGACACCGACTGGAAAACGTTCGTCGCGGCGGGATTCTCGAACGAGGCGTTCATTCCCGGACGCATCCAGATGGCGAACACCGGCGCGCTCGGCGTGCTCGCGCTTCTCAGCAACAAGGTGCCGATGCGCGCGCTCGCCGTGCACTCCCCCGCGCTCACGCACGCCGCGACGGTGCCGCTCGATTCGCCGTTGAAGAGCCTCGCGGATCTGAAGGGCGCCCGCGTGCTGAAGCGTCCGGCCGTCGTCGGCACGACGACCGGCTCGACGAACCATTTCGGATTCATCGCGGCCGCGCAGTACCTGGGCCTCAAGCAGAACGAGGACTACACGCTGCGAAGCAGCCCGCCGGGCGATCTCGCGACGGCGCCGAAAGGCATCGACGTCTATACGATCTGGGAGCCGCACGTCTCCTACTCGACGGAGGTGCTGAAGGTGTCGCGCCTGCTCGAGCCGCTCGACCCTTATTACATCTACAGCGGCTACTGCTACGGACGCAAGGAGATCGAGGACAACGCGCCCGACGTCATGCAGATCATCAACGACGCGTTCATGGAGTCGATCCTGTGGTCGCAGGCGAACCCCGACGAGGCGATCGCTTCGCTGATGTCGCGTCCGGAATACGGACGCCTCGGCAAGGCGCTGATCACGAAGATGACGCAGAGCTACATGATCTGGCCGAAGCCCACCGTCTATTACCCGTTCGACGATCCGAACGGCATCTGGCCGAAGGAGGAAGCGCGAATCAGCAAGTGGGCCCACGAAACCGGCGCGTCGAAGAACGACGTCACGAACGTCGAATGGCAAAAGGCGCGCAACACGCGCTACATGGACGCGACCTACGAGAAGCTCGGTTGGGCCGTGCCGAAGCACCCGGCCTTCCTGCCGAAGGACTTCGGTGGCGTCGGCAACCTGCCGTACAAGCCTTACGGTGCGGCGCTGCTGCACGGACCCGCGCCGTTCCCCGAGGCCGGTGAGCTGACGAAACCCTGGACGTTCAAGGGCAAGACCTACATGCCATGAATCCGGCGTCTTCGCGCATCGTGGCGGGCAGCGGCGACGCCGCGCCCGCAGCGGCGCCTCGCCGCGACGCGCAGCCGTTCGGGCACGAACGGGCGCAAAGGGACGATGCCGTCATGCAAGCCGACATGGCGGCACTCGCGGCATCGATGGTCCCGCCACCGCCGCCCCCGTGGCGGCGCGCGCTGTCGCGCGTGTCGCGACTGTGGCTTCTCGTCGTGTTCGTCGTCGCCTGGCAATTGATCAGCATGTATGGCAGCGCCGTCAATCCGCAGCTCGAGGTGATGATGCCGCCGCCGACCGCGGTCGTGTCGGCGGCGGCGGATCTCGCGGCGCGCGGTGTCCTTCTGACGCACATCCTCGACAGCCTGAAGCGCGTGCTGCTCGCCGTAGGTGCAGCGACGTTGCTCGGCGTGCCGCTGGGCCTTGCCATGGGCTGGTCGCGGCGCTTTCGCAGCGTCGTCGATCCGGTGCTCGAATTCATCCGGCCGATCCCGCCGCTCGCATGGATTCCACTCAGCATCCTCTGGTTCGGCATCGGCGACCTGCAGATCGTCTACATCATCTTTCTCGCCGCGTTCTTCCCGATCGTCCTGAACTCGCTCGCCGGCGCGCGCGACGTCGACACGTACCTCGTGCGCGCGGGCCTTTCGCTCGGCGCGAGCCAGCGCGAGCTGTTCGCAACCGTGGTGCTGCCCGCTGCGCTGCCGCAGATCTTCACCGGCGTGCGGATCGGGCTCGGCATCGGCTGGATGGCGCTCGTCGCCGGCGAGCTCGTCGCGGCGCCGAGCGGCCTCGGCTACATGATCAACAACGCGCGCACCTTGTTCCGAAGCGACTACATCCTGCTCGGCATGGTGCTGATCGGCGCGCTGGGGCTTGCGCTCGACGCCGGGATGCGCGAGCTCACGCGCCTTACGATGCCCTGGTATCACGGCAAATGAGCGCGAACGAGTCGCAGGTCAGCGTCGACAACGTGAGCAAGGTGCACGTCTCGATGACGGGCGAGCCGCTGCTCGCGCTGCTCGACGTGACGTTCTGCGTCGAGAACAACGAGTTCTTCTCGATCGTGGGCCCGAGCGGCTGCGGCAAGACGACGCTCCTCAACCTGCTCGCAGGCTTCGAGCGGCCGACGCGCGGCGAGCTTCGCGTGGGCGGCGAGCTCATCACCGAGCCGGGGTGGCAGCGCGCCGTCGTGTTCCAGGAATACGCGCTCTTTCCGTGGTACACGGTGGCGCAGAACATCCGCTACGGCCTTCGCCGCAAGCGGCTGCCCGAGAACGAGCAGCGGCGGATCGTCGACCATTACGTCGGCCTTGTCGGCTTGCGCGGGTTCGAGCAGCGTTATCCGCGCGAGCTGTCCGGCGGCATGCGCCAGCGCGTCTCGATCGCACGCGCGCTCGCGGTCAATCCGACGGTACTGCTGATGGACGAGCCGTTCGCGGCGCTCGACATCCAGACGCGCGAGTACATGCAGGACGAGCTTCTGAAGATCTGGCAGCGCGAGCCGAAGACGGTCATCTTCGTCACGCACAGCATCGACGAGGCGATCAAGCTTTCGGACCGCATCGCGATCATGGCGCCGCGCCCGGGACGTGTCGAGGAAATCCAGCGCGTCGACTTCGCGCGTCCCCGCGATCCGACCCACCCCGGCGTCGTGCGGCTCATCGCCGACGTGAAGCGGTGGCTTCGGCAACAGGCCTTCACGGCCGAGCACGACGAGGGGCGCGCGCATGCAGCCGGGGAGGCAGCGTAGTGCCGGGGAACGCCGACCACGAGCTCACCTACGACGATCTGCTGCGGATCGTCGAGCTCGTCAAGGCATCGGAGCGCTACGCGCGGTTTCATCTGAAGCTCGGCGAGTTCGAGATCGAGCTGCGGCGCGAGCCGGCGGGTCGACGCGAGACGGCGTCGGTCACCGGCCTGCCGACAGCGTCCGCGTCGCCGGAGTGAAATCGCGTTCGTTGGCAGCGCTCGCGTTCATGGAGTCGCGATGAGCATTGGCAATTCGTCGCAAGAAGCGCGGCGCTTCGATTTCATCGACGTCACGTTCCGCGACGCACACCAATGCCTGTGGTCGACGCGGATGACGACGGCGATGATGACGCCGATCGTCGACACGATCGACCGGGCCGGCTACGCGTACATCAACATCCTCGGCGGCGCCGTCTTCGACGTCTGCGTGCGTTACCTGCACGAGAATCCGTGGGAGCGCGTGGGCCTCCTCTGCGGGCGGTTCGGGACCCCGTGCGACGGCCTGACGCGCGGGCAAAGCCTCTACACGTTCGAGCTCTTTCCCGACGACATCGTCGAGCTCAACTCGCTCGCGCTCGCGCGCCGCGGCATCGCGGTGCTGACCGTCTACGACGCGCTGAACGACAACCGGAACATCGTCTCGTCGGTGCGCTCGGGACATGCGGCCGGCATGCGCGTCAACGCGATGATCACGTATACGCTGTCGCCGGTGCACACCGACGGCTACTACGTCGAACGTGCGCTGGAGCTCGGCGCGCTCGACGTCGACTTCATCTCGATCAAGGATCCGACGGGCCTGCTCACGCCGGAACGCGCGCGTACGCTGTTTCCCGCGATCGTCGCGGCGGCGGGCGGGATTCCGGTGCAACTGCATTCGCATTGCCAGTCCGGCCTCGCGCCGGAGGTCTACCAGGTCGCGCTCGACTCCGGCTTCAGGCTCGGCTACACGGCAACCGAGCCGCTCGCGAACGGCGCGTCGCTTCCGGCGACCGAGGACATCCTGGCCCGCGCGCGACGGCACGGCCTCGCGACGTCGATGAACGACGCGGCGCTCGCGGAAGTCGCCGCCTATTTCCGCTGGATCTGCGAGCGCGAGAACAAGCCCTGCGGCAGGATCGCGACATACGATCCGAAGCTCTACGAGCACCAGATACCGGGCGGCATGATCTCGAACCTCCGCTACCAGCTCGAGACGATGGGGATCGCCGACCGCTTTCCGGAAATCCTCGAGGAGGCCGCGCGCGTGCGCCAGGACCTGGGCTATCCGATCGCCGTCAGTCCTTTCGCGCAGTACATCGTGACGCAGGCGACGCTCAACGTCGTGCAGGGCGAGCGCTACCGGACGATTCCCGACGAGGTGCGCAAGTACGCGCGCGGCTACTACGGGCGCCTCGCCGCGCGGCCGTCGGACGAGTTCCTCGAGCGCGCGAACATCCGCGATTCGGAATACGTGACCGAGGCGCCGGCAGCGCACATCGAGCCGTGGGTTCCGAGGCTTCGCGACGAGCTCGGCGCGTCGGCGAGCGACGAGGACGTGCTGCTCGCCGCGTTCTACGACCGCAAGCTCGTCGCGGAGCTGCGCAATCCGGTCCCCGAATGCAGCTTCCGCACGACGCCGCTCGCCGAGCTCGTCGGCTATCTGTCGCGGCGCACGGACATCGAGCACGCACGCGTGCGCTTCGCCGGCATGGACATGACGATCTCGGCGTAGACGTGCGGGTCAGTTGCGAACGCTCACACGGCTCGTCGCGGTAGCGTGGAACCGGCGACGCTGATCCTCGCCATCGCGATTGCGCTCGCGGCCGGCGCGGTGCGCGGCATTACCGGCTTCGGCGGTGCGATGGTGATGTCGCCGCCGCTTGCGCTGCTGCTCGGCCCGCGCGTCGCCGTGCCGGTCGTGCTGCTGCTCGAATCGGTCGTCGCCGTGCCGATGCTGTGGCAGACGCGGCGCCAGGTCGACCTCCGCATCGTCGGCGCGATCCTCGTTGCCGCCTGCCTGTTCGTTCCGCTCGGCGTCCGCGTGCTCGCCGTCGCCGATCCGAAGGCGATGCGAAACGCGATCGCCGTCACGGTGATCGTCTTCTCGTGCCTGCTGCTCTTCGGCTGGCGCTACAGCGGCAAGCCGCGTCTTGCGACGTCGCTCGGGCTCGGCGCGCTCTCCGGAACGATGCTCGGCGCGACGAGCGTCGGCGGTCCGCCGGTCGTGCTGTATCTGCTGTCCGGTCCCGATCCCGTCGAGACGACGCGCGCGAATCTGACGCTTTACGTGACCGTGACGTCGCTGATCGGCATCGTGATGCTCGCCGAGCAGCGCATCTTCGATGCCGGGAGCGCGCGGCTGTCGCTCTGGCTCGCGCCCGCGTACTACGCCGGCCTCGTCGCCGGCATCCGGCTGTTTCCGCGTTTCGACGAAGCGCGCTTTCGCCGCTTCACGCTCGCGCTTCTGATCCTCGTTTCCGGCGCGATCCTGATCCGCTGAGTCTCATGGGCCGGCCGAGTCCTCCATGCCGGCGATCAGCACCGTCGCGAGCGCCGCGATGCCTTCCTCGCGGCCGGTGAAGCCGAGACGCTCGGTGGTCGTCGCCTTGACCGAGACGCGCGCACGGTCGCAGCCCAGGTCGTTCGCGATGTTCGACCGCATCGCGTCGACGTACGGCGCGAGCTTCGGCGCCTGTGCGATGACCGTGGCGTCGACATTGCCGATCCGGTAGCGCGCTCCCGCCATCATCGCCGCGACGTCGCGTAGCAGGCGCCGGCTGTCCGCGTTCCCGAAACGGGGATCGGAATCGGGGAAGTGCCGCCCGAGGTCGCCCTGCGCGAGCGCGCCGAGAATCGCGTCGGCGATCGCGTGCAGCAGCACGTCGGCGTCCGAATGGCCTTCGAGACCGCGATCGTGCGCGATCGTGACGCCGCCGATGACGAGCGGGCGGCCGGTCGCGAACGCATGCACGTCGAACCCGTTGCCGATGCGCAGATTCATGTTCGCTCCTGCATCCCGAGAATGGCCGCCGCGAGCGCGAGGTCGCCGGGATAGGTGATCTTGACGTTCGCCTGGCTGCCGCGCACGAGCCTCGGCATGTCGCAGACGCCGGTCGCGGCGAGCGCCTCGATCGCCTGCGCCTCGTCCGTGCAGCGGCCCTGCGCGTCGAGGCCGTGCGCGGCCGCGAGCAGCCGATGGCGGAACATCTGCGGCGTCTGCGCGAGCCAGAGCCCGTCGCGCGATTCGGTTCGCATCACGCGCGGCGGCTCGTCGTGCGCGCTCGCGCGCTTCAGCGTATCGCCGAGCGGCAGCGCGAGAAGCCCGCCGACCGCGTCGTCGCGCAGTTCGTTCACGAACCGCGCAAGCGCATCGCGCGAAACGCAAGGCCGCGCGGCGTCGTGCACGAGGATCCAGTCGTCGTCGGCGACGCGCGGCGCGACCGCCTGCAGCGCCTTGCGCACCGTGGCGGCGCGCGTGGCGCCGCCGCAGCGCAGCGGCAGCACGCGCTCGCGCGCGCCGATCGCGTCGTCGTAGTGGACGTCGTCCGGCGCGAGCGCGACGACGATCGCTTCAGCGGCGAGCGTCGCCAGGCGCTCGAGCGTGCGCGCAAGCACCGGTGCGCCGCCCAGGTCCGCGTACTGCTTGGGCATCGCGTTGCCGAAGCGCGTGCCGCCGCCAGCCGCCGGCACGACGATCCACGTCGCCATCGCGTGCGTGGATCAGGTCGCGGGCTTGCGCAAGTATTTCGCGAGGAATGTTTCCATGGCCTCGTAGAAGGCGAACTGGTTCTCCTCGTTCTGGAAGCCGTGTCCCTCGTTGTCCTTGACGATGTACGGCACGTCGATCCCCCGCTTCTTGAGCGCCGCGACCATCTGGTCGGACTCGTCCTTGTTGACGCGCGGGTCGCGCGCGCCCTGCGCGATCAAAAGCGGCGCCTTGATCCGGTCGGCGTTCAGCGCCGGCGACGCGGCGGCGAGCCGTTCCTTGTCCTTCTCCGGATCGCCGACCATCTCGTGCATCATCGCGAGGAACGGCTTCCAGTACGGCGGGATCGTCTTCATGAACGTGAAGAGGTTCGACACGCCGACGTAATCGACGCCGCAGGCATAAAGGTCGGGCGTCTTCACGAGCGCCTCGAGCGTCGCGTAGCCGCCGTAGCTGCCGCCGTAGATGCAGACCCGGGACGGGTCGGCGATGCCCTCCTTGACGAGCCACTGCACGCCGTCGGTGATGTCGTCCTGCATCGCGTAACCCCATTGCTTGAACGACGATTCCCAGAACTTGCGGCCGTACCCGGTCGAGCCGCGGTAGTTCATCTGCAGCACCGCGTAGCCGCGGCTCGCGAGGAACTGCACTTCGGGATTGAAGCCCCAGCCGTCGCGGAACCACGGCCCGCCGTGCGGATTGACGACGACCGGCAGCTTCTTCGCCTCGACGCCGTTCGGCAGCGTCAGGTAGCCGTGGACCGTGAGGCCGTCGCGCGTCTTGTACTCGATCGGCTTCATCGCGGCCATCTTCGCTTCCGGCAACCACGGCGCAACGTCGCCGAGCTTCGTCAGCCGGTCGCTTTTTCGGTCGTAGAAGTAGCGCGTGCCCTGCGTGCGGTCGTTCGTCGCCGCGACGATCATCCCCTGCTCGTCGTCGGTCGTCGACTGGATAAGCACCTCGTAGCCGGCGAGCTTGCTTTCGAGGCTCGCGAAGAGCTTCTGCGCGTCCTCGTCGAGATAGTGACGCTCGTTCTTCCACGTCTGGTAGTCGGCGTAGGCGACGCGCTTGCTCGCCTTCGACCAGACGACGTCCGCGATGTCGACGTCCTCGCGCGCGTAGACGACGCTTTCCTCCTTCGCCGTCGCCGGATCGACCAGCACGATCGCCACCTTGTCGCGGCCGAGGTTCGACGCGACATACAGCTTGCGGTTGTCGGCGGTGAAGATCTGCGGCTGGAACTGATCGCGGAACGTCGTCGTGAGCACCGGCTTGAAGGCACCGTTGCCGTCGGCGCGGTAGAGGTAGGTCTGGTTGACGCCGTCGGTTTCGATCGCATAGCGAAGGCGGCCGGCGTGATCGGCACCCCACGCCGTGATGTTCCCCGGGTTCTCGGCGACGAGCGTCAGCTTGCCGCTCGCGAGGTCGAGCTCGTAGGCGTCGAACACTTCCTTCACGCGCTTGTTGAGGCCGATCAGCATCCGGTCGGGAAACTCCACCAGCGGATCGATGATCTGCGCCTTGACGCCGTCGAACGGCGTCACGTCCTTCGGCTCGCCGCCCCTGCGATCGACGACGACGATGTGGTAGTTCTCGTCGCCGCCGAAGTCCTTCGTGTACACGATCCGGTCGGCGCCCTTCCAGAAATAGTTCGGGATATCGCGGTCCTTCTCCGCCGTGACCCGCACCGGCTCGGCGTTGCTCCCGAGCGGCTGCACGAAGATGTTCATCCGCCGCTCCCACGGCTGCATGAACGACAGCGTCCTGCCGTCTCCCGATATCCGGTAGTACGCACGCTCCGGATGCCGGAAGAAATCGCGCATCGGTATCGCGCCGTCGGCTGCGGACAGCGCCGGCGTCGACACGCCGAGCGAAAAAATGATGCCGGCAAACGGAAGCAATCGGTTCATCACGCTCCTCCTTTGGGGTCAGATCAAAAGTGCGATCCGCTCCTCGTCGAGCGGACGGAAACCATGCCGCGCATAAAACCGCCAGGCTCCGGCGTTGGCGCGATGACACGCGGTATCGATGCGGCCGACGCCCTGCTCCGCGAGACGAACGACCAGCGCGTCGAGCATCGCGCCGCCGATCCCCTCGCCCAGCCGATTGGCGTCGACCGTCACGTCGTCGAGCTTCACGACGAGGCCGCCGCGCGACGTCGAGATCGCGTAGCAGACGACGCATGCGCCGACGATCGCGTCGGCCATGCGCGCGAGCCAGACGAAGCCGAGCTCGGGTCGCGCGAGAAACAGGTCGAGCGCACGCGCGAGTGCCTGCGCGCCACCGTCGCCGTACTGCGCGGCGGATGCGCGGTAGTGCGCGTCGTCGTCGAGAAAGCGGCCCAGAAGCCGCGCCGCCTCCGCGCGGGTCGCCGCAGTCATCGACTCGCACGTCACGTTCGCCGCACGCTCGGAACTGCCGGTCATGGCAAGTCTTCGGCTGCGCATAGCGGCGCGAGCGCTTCGCGGATCGCGTCCGGCACGCCAAGCGGCCGCCGGCTTGCGCGATCGACCCAGACGTGCACGAAGCGGCCCGTTGCGGCCGGCTCGTCGTCGCGCTGGCGAAACAGCCCGATCTCGTAGCGTACCGACGAGCGCCCGATGGCCGCGACGCGGAGCCCCGCGTCGATCACGTCAGGAAACGACAGCGGCTTGTGGAAGCGGCACGCCGTTTCGACGACGATGCCGATCGCGGGTCCATGCCGGATGTCGAGTCCGCCCGCGCGGATCAGGTGCTCGTTCACGACCGTGTCGAAATAGGCGTAGTACGTGACGTTGTTGACGTGGCCGTACGCGTCGTTGTCCAGCCAGCGCGTCGGGATCGCGAGAAACGCCGGATACGCAGCGCGCAGCGCCGGTGCGAGGGGCTCCATGATCACGCGGTGAGCGCGGCGCGCGCGGCGCGCGACACTCCCGAGCGGGTCTCGTTCGACATCGCCGCGTCGACGAGCTCGATCCAATGGCGGACCGGGATCGACGTCCCCGATTGCAGGTGCGTCATGCAACCGATGTTCGCCGTGGCGACGACGTCCGGCTTGCTCGCCCGAAGCGCGTGCAGCTTGTTCGCCTTGAGCCGTTCGGCGAGCTCCGGCTGCAGGATCGAATACGTGCCGGCGGAGCCGCAGCACAGGTGTGCGTCGGCGACCGGCAAAAGCGTGAAACCGGCATCGACGAGAAGGCGCTCGACCGCGCCGCGGATCTTCATTCCATGCTGCAGCGTGCACGGCGGATGGAAGGCGACGCGCGACGAGGTACGCGAACGATCGACGAGCGGCGACAAGCCGGACCATACGCTCGCGACGATCTCGACCGGATCGCGCGCGAGTGCGGCGACGCGTTTCGCGCGCGCAGCGTATGCCGGATCCTCGGCGAGAAGATGGTCGTATTCGCGGACCAGCACGCCGCACCCGCTCGCAGTGACGACGATCGCCTCGCAGCCGCGTTCGATGTGCGGCCACCACGCGTCGATGTTGCGGCGCGCGAGCGCGCGCGCCTCGTCGTGCTCGGACAGGTGATACGACAGGGCGCCGCAGCAGCCGGCGCCTTCGACCGGCAATGCCGAGATGCCGCTACGGTCGAGCACGCGCGCGGTCGCGGCGTCGATGTTCGGAGCCAGCGCGGGCTGCACGCATCCGGCCGGGATGAGAACTCGCCGGCCATGGCGCGCCGCCGGCCAGGCGCCGGCGTCGCGCACGTCGGGGATCGACGATGCGACGCGCGCCGGCAGCCACGCCTTCGCAAACCGGCCCACCGTGAGCGCCGCACCGAACAGCGTGCGCGACAGCAAGCCGCGGCGCAGCGCGCTGCGCCGGGCGGCGTCGATCGCGCTGCGGCCGACGCGATCGTCGACGAACTTGCGCCCGATGTCGACGAGCCGCCCGTAGCGGACGCCCGACGGGCACGTCGTTTCGCATGCGCGGCACGTGAGGCAGCGATCGAGGTGGAGCTGCGTCTTCGCCGTGAACGGCGCGCCTTCGAGCGCCTGCTTGATCAGGTAGATGCGGCCGCGCGGACCGTCGAGCTCGTCGCCGAGCAGTTGATAGGTCGGGCATGTCGCCGTGCAGAAGCCGCAATGCACGCACGCGCGGAGGATCGCCTCCGCTTCCCGGCCCTCGGGTGTCGCGGCGAATGCCGGCAGCAGTCGCGTTTCCATTTCCGCGGCGAAATCGGCGTCAGAGCGCCGCGTACAGGCGGCCGGGGTTGAGGATGCCGTGCGGGTCGAACACCGCCTTGAGGCGCTCGTGCAGCGCAAGCAGCGGGGGCGGCAGCGGCGCAAATGCACCGGCCGACTTGTCGCGCGACCGGAACAGCGTCGCGTGTCCGCCGTGGTTGGCGGCGAACCCGCGCACCGCGTTCGCGTCGAGCGATTCGGACGCGAGCCAGCGCAACGACCCGCCCCACTCGATCAGCGTGTCGGCAGCGAATGGCGCCGGCGGCGCCGTCGAGCGAATCGAGACGCGCCACAGCGCCGCGTTGCCGTCGATCGCCGGGCGAAAGAAGTCGAGTGTCTGATCGCGAAGCGCGCACCAGAACACCGTGGCGTCGACCTCGTCGCCGCCGATCACCGGTGCGGCCGCAGCGATCGCCGGCCCGGCGCCCGACAACCGGACGTGCAGCACGCCGTCGTGAAAACAGGTCGCCGAAATCGGCAGCGCCTTGCCGCCCCATTCGTTCATCATGCGCAGCGCCTGCGTCGCATCGCAGCGGATGACGCGCGTCGTCTCGACCTTCGGTTTCGGCAGGCATTTAAGCGAGACCTCGGTGATCGCGCCGAGCGTGCCGAGCGCGCCCGTCATCATGCGCGAGACGTCGAAGCCGGCGACGTTCTTGATCACCCGCCCGCCGAACGCGATCGACGTTCCGGTGCCGTCGACGATGCGCGTGCCGAGCACGAAATCGCGCGCGGCGCCGGCGTGCGGACGCCGCGGTCCCGAGAAGCCGCTCGCGATCACGCCGCCGAGCGTCGCGCCTTCGCCGTGATGTGGCGGCTCGAACGCGAGCATCTGGCCGTGCGCGGCGAGTGCATCCTCGATCTCGGCGAGCGGCGTGCCGGCGCGCGCCGTCAGCACGAGCTCGTTCGGCGCATACGCGACGATCCCGCGAACTTCGCGCATGTCGAGCGGATCGCCGCGCCGCGCATCGCCGTAGAAGTCCTTGGTGCGGCCGCCGTGTATGCAGAGCGGCGTCCGGGCCGCCGCCGCGGCGCGGATGCGTTCCTCGATCCTCGCGACGGCGCGATCATCGTCCACGTCAGCGCTTCGCGAGCTTGTCCCGATAAATGTGCCGCGGCTCGTCGGCCTCGATGACCGCCGACTCGGCGAGCGCCGCACGCTCCCACTCGCGGACATCCGGATGTGCAAGCAACGCTTCGAGATAGGCGCCGGCGGCGCCGGTCGGCTGCACGCCGTAGGTGCGGAAGCGGAACGCGACCGGCGCGTAGAAGCAGTCGGCGATCGAATAGCGGCCACACAGGAACGCGCCGTTCGCGCCGAAGCGCCGGCGCGATTCGTCCCAAACTTGCGTGACGCGCGTGATGTTCGCGGCAAGGCCGCTCGACCACGGCCGCACGTCGACGCGCTCGCGAATGCACATCGTCATCTCGCTTCGCAGCGTCGCGAACCCCGAGTGCATCTCGGCGCTGATCGAGCGCGCCCACGCGCGGGCGCGCGCATCGTCGGGCCACATCTCGCGATGGCGCTCCGCGAGGTGCAGCGCGATCGCGAGCGAATCCCAGACGACGACGTCGCCGTCGTGCAGGCACGGCACCATCCCCGACGGCGAGAACGCGTAGTTCGCCGGGTTCGGCACGATGCCGCTGAGCGACACCAGGACCTCCTCGAATGGCTCGCCGGACAGCTTCGTGACGAGCCACCCGCGCAGCGACCACGACGAGTAGTTCTTGTTGCCGATGTAGAGCTTCATGGGCGATTCCGGAGTGGGGACACGTACGGCCCTTTGCGACTCGAAGCGACGTGATGCACGCTACTTCTTCTGGCTCGCAGCGTTCTCGGCCGGAGGCGGCGCGGCGTCGGAATTCCAAGTGTCGCGAACGTACAACCACTTGCCGCCTTTCTTCATCGAGACGGAAAGATACTTTCCGGTGTCGACGACACGACCCGACTGGTCCTTGACGGCGTAGGTCCCGGATGCCCAGCCCATCGCGCCCGAGACGCCGCCGCCCGGCGTCGAGCCCAGGCTGAACGTGACGCCGTCCTTCGCCGACGCTGCCGTGTCCTTCGCAAAGAACGCGCGAATCGCCACGCGGCCGCTCACGCCGGGCGCACCCGGCGGAAGCAGCACGGCATGCTCGTCGTAGAGATTCGCCACGCCGTCCGCGTCGCCGGCGTTGTAGGCCTTGACCCACGCCTGATCGACGGCATGAAGTGCCGCCAATTCCTTCGCCGAACCGGCCGCTGACGATTCGAGGCTGAAGAGCGCAAGCGTGCCGATGAAGAAGAGCTTTGCTGTTCCACGGATCACGATCATCGAATCCTCCCTCGGTTTGGTTGAATTAGCGTCTCCGCTGCGCCCGCTCGAACGGCACCGTCTTTCCCGGATTCAGGATGTCGTTCGGATCGAGCGCGCGCTTCACCGTCTGCATCAGCGCGATCGCGTCGCCGTGCTCGGCGACGAGCGCATCGAGCTTGTGGATGCCGATGCCGTGCTCGCCGGTGCAGGTCCCGCCCATCCGGATCGCGCGCGCGCTTGCTCTCGCCGCGAGTCCTTCGGCCTTCTCGCGTTCTCCGGGTTTCGCCGGATCGAACAGCACGACGAGATGGAAGTTGCCGTCGCCGACGTGGCCAACGATCGGTGCGACGAGGCCGGTCGCGGCAATGTCGCTCCTCGTCTCGAGCACGCATTCGGTCAGCCGCGAGATCGGCACGCAGGCGTCGGTCGCGAACGCCTGCTTGCCCGGCGCGAGCGCGAGCGCCGCGTAGTACGCGTTGTGACGCGCCTTCCACAGCTTCGAGCGCTCTTCCTGCGCGGTCGCCCACTGGAAGCGGCTGCCGCCGTGCTCGGCGGCGATCGATTCGATCGTCTCGGCCTGCTCGCGGACACCGGCCTCGGTGCCATGGAACTCGAAGAACAGCGTCGGCTTCGCCTCGAACTCGAGTTGCGAATAACGGACGCACGCGTCCATCTGCACGTCGTCGAGCAGCTCGATCCGTGCGACCGGAATCCCGAGCTGCATCGCGACGATGACGGTGTCGACGGCGTCTTTGAGATCGGCGAACTGGCAAACGGCCGCCGAGATCGCCTCCGGCAATCCGTAGAGGCGAAGCTGCACCTCGGTAATGATGCCGAGCGTTCCTTCGGCGCCGACGAAAAGCCGCGTCAGGTCGTAACCCGCTGCCGACTTGCGCGCGCGTCCGCCGGTATGGACGATCCGCCCGTCGGCGGTGACAACGGTGAGGCCCAGCACGTTCTCGCGCATCGTGCCGTAGCGCACGGCGTTGGTTCCCGACGCGCGCGTCGACGCCATGCCGCCGATCGTCGCGTTGGCGCCGGGATCGATCGGAAAGAAGAGCCCGGTGCCCTTGAGCTCGGCGTTCAGCGCCTCGCGCGTCACGCCGGCCTGCACGCGGCAGTCGAGGTCGGCGTCGTTCACTTCCAGCACGCGGTCCATCCGCGACAGATCGACACACACGCCGCCGTAGAGTGCGGCGACGTGGCCTTCGAGCGACGTGCCGACGCCGAAGGCAATCACCGGAATCCGTGCGGCGTTGCAGAGCCCCACGATCGACGCGACCTCGTCGTTCGTCTGCGGAAACACGACGATGTCGGGCATTCCCGCGTCGGCCAGCCCTTCGCCGTGCGAATGCTGCTCGCGCACCGCGCGGCTCGTCACCGCACGCTCGCCGTAGTCGCGCACGAGGCGCTCCGTCACTTCGGACAAGCCCTGGCGCAACGTGCTATCGGTCGTGTTCATCGTCGTCGAACATCGATGGTCAAAAGCGCGGCAGCTCCGGATGCGGCAGCTCACCGCGATGCACGTGCATGCGCCCGAACTCCGCGCACCGCGCGAGCGTCGGCACGCCCTTGCCCGGGTTCAGCAGGCCGTGCGCGTCGAACGCGCGCTTGATGCCGAGGAAGCGCTCGAGCGCCTCGGGCGCGAACTGCGTGCACATGCCGCTTAGCTTTTCGACGCCGACGCCGTGCTCGCCGGTGATCGTGCCGCCGACTTCTATGCAAAGCTCGAGGATGCGGTCGCCGAACTCGACGGTGCGCTCGCGGTCGCCTGGCTTGTTAGCGTCGAACAGGATCAGCGGATGCAGGTTGCCGTCACCCGCATGGAAGACGTTCGCGCACGGCAGGCCGTATTCGCGCGACCACGTCGCGATCTGCCGCAGCACGCCGGGCAGCGCCGCACGCGGAATAGTGCCGTCGATGCAGTAGTAGTCGGGTGAGATGCGGCCGACGGCCGGAAACGCGGCCTTGCGTCCCGACCAGTACAAGAGGCGCTGCGCTTCGTCGGCGGACACGCGAATCTCCGTTGCGCCGCTTCGCGTCAGTACGTCGCGGATCTCCGCCATTTCCGCGGCCACTTCCTCCGGCGTGCCGTCGGCTTCGACGAGCAGCACCGCCGCCGCGTCGAGCGGATAGCCCGCGTGCACGAACTGCTCGACGGCGCGCGTCGCTTCGCGGTCCATCATCTCGAGACCGCCGGGCACGATGCCGGCCGCAATGACGTTGCCGACGGCGGCGCCCGCCTTCTCGACGTCGTCGAACGCCGCGAGCGCGACCTGCGCGAGCGCCGGCTTCGGCAGCAGCTTGACCGTTATCTGTGTGATGACGCCGAGCAGTCCCTCGCTGCCGGTGATCAGCGCAAGCAGGTCGTAGCCCGGCGCATCGAGCGCGTCGGCCCCGAACTCGACGATGTCGCCGGTCACGAGGACCGCGCGCACCTTGCGCACGTTATGGACGGTGAGGCCGTACTTGAGGCAATGCACGCCGCCCGCGTTCTCGGCGACGTTGCCGCCGATCGAGCACGCGATCTGTGACGACGGATCGGGCGCGTAGAAGAGGCCGTAGGGCGCCGCCGCTTCCGAGATCGCGAGGTTGCGCACGCCGGGCTCGACGATCGCGGTCCGTGCGATGGGATCGATCGCGACGATGCGACGGAACTTCGCGAGCGAAAGCACGATCCCTTCGGCGACCGGCAGCGATCCGCCCGAAAGGCTCGTGCCGGCGCCCCGCGCGACAATCGGCACGCGCGCGGCATGACAGAGCTTGAGAATGGCGACGACCTGCGTCTCGTCGTCGGGCAGCACGACGGCGGCCGGCTGCTCGCGATAGAGCGTGAGCCCGTCGCATTCGTACGGACGCGTGTCCTCCGGCGCGGTCAGAAGCGCCGGTGGCGGGACGATCGCGGCAAGCGCGGACGCGAATGTGGGATCGAGCATCGGTGAGCGGGACAGCGGCGCAAGCCCGTCCGTTGTCGATTATTTCACAGTGGGCCTTGCCGGCCTCGCGCGAGGAGCCGTCTCTTGCAACCCGCGCAGGCAGCGTCCACATGGCGGCTTTCGGGGACCGGTTCCCGAAGGCGAACGCCTTGCTAGAATCGGCCCCCGCACGAAAGCCGGCGTGCCGCCGGCCCGACGGTCTTTTCGGAGAAATTGCGATGCGTCCCATCCGACTGCTGCTCGCCGCGCTCGTCGCGCTCGTTCCGTTCGCCGCACTGCCCGCGCTGGCGCAGACGACGCTCAAGATGAACATCTCGCTTGCGCAGAATTCGCACTATGGCGTCGCGATCGACACGTTCGCGCGCGAGGTCGAGAAGCGAACGAACGGCCGCTACAAGATCCAGAACTTCTATTCGGGCGCGCTCGGCGCCGAGCGCGAGTCGATCGAGGCGCTGCAGCTCGGCACGCTCGACCTGACGATGACGTCGACGGGGCCGGTGCCGAACTTCGTGCCGGACATCGCGATACTCGACATCCCGTTTTTGTTTCGCGACTACGCGCACGCGCGCGCCGTGCTCGACGGGCCGATCGGACAGGACATGCTGAAGAAGTTCGAGCCCAAGGGCATCGAGGCGCTCGCATGGGGCGAGAACGGCTTTCGCAACATGACGAACAGCAAGCACCCGGTCAAGACGCCCGAGGACCTCAAGGGCCTCAAGATGCGCACGATGGAGAACCCGATCCACATCCAGGCGTACAAGGCATTCGGGATCATCCCGACGCCGATGGCATTCACCGAGGTGTACACGGCGCTTCAGCAGGGCACCGTCGACGGCCAGGAGAACCCGCTGTCGGTCATCGAGGCGGCGAAGCTCGACCAGGTGCAGAAGTATCTGACGCTTACACGGCACGTCTATTCGCCGGCGCTGATCCTGATGAGCAAGGCGAAGTGGGACCAGCTCTCGCCCGCTGACAAGGAAGCGTTCCAAGCGGCGGCCGTCGAGGCGGTGAAGGCGAATCGCGCGCGCATCGACGACGACGAGAAGAAGGCGGTCGCCGACCTGCGCTCAAAGGGGATGCAGATCGTCGAGCATCCGGACGAGGCGAAATTCCAGCAGGCGCTCGGACCGACGTTCGCCGAGTTCGGCAAGAAATTCGGCCAGGAGAATATCGACCGGATTCGCAATTACAAAGCGCCATAGTTTTGTGTTCCGAGGCCGCGGGCAGTGTGCGGCGCCGGCTGCGCGCGACGCGGCCCGTCCGCCGCCACACTCGATCGACCTCACCGATAACCAAGGAGGTTCGGCAGGCCGGCAGAGAGCACGGGAAAGAGCGATAGGAGCACGAGCACCGCGATCTGAGCCCACAGGAACGGCCACAGCTCGCCGACGAGGCGCGCGAGCGGCACGCGCGCGACGATCGAGGTCACGAACAGCAATCCGCCGACAGGTGGCGTGATCATCCCCATCGTCAGGTTGACGATGACGATGATGCCGAATTGCAGATCGTCGATGCCGAGCGCGTGCGCGATCGGCGCCAGGATCGGCACGAGCACGACGATGCCGGGCAGCGGTTCGATGAAGATGCCGAACGCGAGCAGGAGCACGTTGACCGCGAACAGAAATGCGAGTGGCGACAGATGCAGGCCGACGATCCAGTCAGTCAGGTTCTGCGGCACGCGCGACACCGTGAGCACCCACGCGAATGCGGCCGACATGCCGACGATCAGCAGCACCGACGCCGTCATCAGCGCCGAGCGCGCAAGGATCGTCGGCAGCATCCGCCACGAAAGCGTCCGGTAGACGACGCGGCCCGCGAACAACGCATAGAACACCGCGACGACCGACGCTTCGGTTGGCGTGAAGGCGCCCGACGCGATGCCGCCGAGGATAAGAAGCGGCAGCACGAGCGCCGGCAGCGCGCGCCAGGTATTGCGCAGGTACTCGCGCCACGTCGGCCGCTCCGCCGCGCCGCGATAATGGCGGCGCATCGAGATGACGTGATTGATCAGCGCCATCGCGATCGCGATCACGACGCCGGGGACGACGCCGGCGATCAGCAGGCCGACGAGATTCACATCGGGATACGCGAGCGCGTAGATGATCACGCTGATCGATGGCGGGATGATGGGTCCGAGGATCGACGTCGCCGACGTGAGCGCCGCCGCGTACGCCGCGTCGTAGCCGTCGTCGCGCATCATCCGGATCATCAGCGCGCCCGGCCCCGCCGCATCGGCGAGCGCCGATCCCGAGATGCCCGAGAAGAACGTGATCGTGAGGATGTTCGTGTGTCCGAGCCCGCCGCGGAAGCGGCCGACGAACTGCGACGCGAAGCGCAGGAGCACGGCCGACAGCTCACCGCCGGTCATCAACTCGGCGGTCAGGATGAAGAACGGCACCGCTTCGAGCGCAAAGAGATCGATGCCGGAAAAGAGGTACTTCGGCAGCGCGACCAGCGGCACGTGCTGCGACAGCATAGCCGCGAGCGTCGCGCCGCCGAGCGCGAACGCGACCGGCACGCCGAGCACGAGCAGCAGCACGCAGACGACGAAGAGGACCGTTACCATCCGGTCGCGTCAAAGCTTCGCGGCATCGGCGTCGAACTCGCCGTCCCCGAGAATCTCGCGGCGGGCGACGTAGCCGCGCGCCATCAAGGCAAGATGCATCAGCATCAGCGCCGAACCGATCGGCATCGCGAGGTAGACGGCGCCGATCGGCCACTCGAGCACCGGCGTCGTCTGCGCCCACGTGAGCGTCGCATAGCGGATGCCGACGACGATCATCACGCAGAGGAAGATCGCGAGCAGTGCGACGATCGTCGCGCGAATCGCCGGCGCCGCGCGCGGCGCGGCGTGCTCGAGCGTATCGATGCCGATGTGGCCGCCGTAGCGCAGCACCGGGCCGGCGCCGATGAACGTGAGCCACACCATCGCATAGCGCGATGCCTCCTCGACCCACAGGATCGAGTGGTCGGTCAGAAAGCGCAGCGCCACGTTCGCGAACACCATGACCGCCATCGCGGCGAGCAGCGCGATGACGAGCACGCGATTGGCGGCGCGCAGGCGCCGATCGAAGGAGTCGAGCATCGCGAGTGTCGTGGTTTCGGAGGCCGCCGATTCTCGCACGGCCTCACCGTCGGGCACGTCGACGAGCGGCGAACGTATAATCGTCGCTCGTAGCACGCCGCATCGGATCCTGCCGCAATGACTTCTCCATCGACGCCGGCCCGTCCGCTCGCCGGCATCCGCGTGCTCGAGATGGGAGCGCTGATCGCGGGTCCCTTCTGCGCCAAGATCCTCGGCGAGTTCGGCGCCGACGTCGTGAAGCTCGAGCCGCCCCGCACCGGCGATCCGCTGCGCAAATGGCGCTACGTCGAGAACGGCACGTCGCTGTGGTGGCACGTGCAGTCGCGCAACAAGCAATCGGTCGCGGTCGACCTGCGCACATCCGAAGGACAGGCGATCGCACGCGCGCTCGCGCTGCGTGCCGACATCCTCGTCGAGAACTTCCGCCCCGGCACGCTCGAAGGCTGGAACCTGTCGTACGAATCGCTCTCCGCGCAGAACCCCGGCCTCGTGATGGTGCGGATCTCCGGCTACGGGCAGACCGGTCCGTACCGTGAGCGGCCGGGCTTCGGCGTCATCGGAGAAGCGCTCGGCGGACTGCGCTTCGTGACCGGCACTCCCGACCGTCCGCCGTCACGCGTCGGCGTCTCGATCGGCGACACGCTGTCCGCACTCTACGGCGTCATCGGCGCGATGATGGCGCTGCAGGCACGCGGCCGCAGCGGCCGTGGCCAGGTCGTCGACGTCGCGCTGTACGAGTCGGTGTTCTCGGTGATGGAGTCGATGCTCCCCGAGTTCGACCGTTTCGGCGTCGTGCGCGAGCGCACCGGTTCCATCCTGCCCGGCATCGCGCCCACTTCCGCGTATCGCTGCTCGGACGGCAGTTTCGTGCTCATCGCCGCGAACGGCGATTCGATCTTCCAGCGCCTGTGCCGCGCGATGGGCCGCGAGGATCTCGCATCCGACGCGTCGCTCGCGCACAACGACGGCCGCGCCGCGCGCCAGCAATGGCTCGACGGCGAGATCGAGCAGTGGACATTGCAACGCGCGCCGGACGACGCCGTCGCCGCGTTGCAGGCGGCCGACGTCCCGGCGTCGAAGATCTACACGATCGGCGACATCGTCGCGGACGCGCAGTTCGCGGCGCGCGAGATGATTCGCAGGATCGAGCTCGGCGACGGCTCGCAGCTCGCGGTGCCGGCTGTCGTGCCGAAACTCTCGCTCACACCGGGCGGCTTCGACGGCGGCGGACCGCGTCTCGGCGAGCACACCGACGTCGTGTTGCGCGATCTGGGCTACGACGCGGCGATGGTCGCCGACCTGCGCGCGAAGCGGATCGTCGAGTAGACGCTGTCTCGTCAACCGCGCACACGCGCGGCAACGCGCAGGCTCGCGAACGCCAGCAGCGACGCGACCGCGATCGTCAGCGCCATCGGCCGCGTCGTGCCGTCGAGGGTCGGGCCCACGACGAGCGCTGCCGTGGACGCGACCACGAACTGGCAGAACCCGAGCAGCGACGACGCGCTTCCGGCGATCCGCGGGAACGGCGTCAGCGCACCGGCGACCGCCGGCGGCATCGTCAACTGGAACGTCAGCATGTAGGCGAACATCGGCGCGATCACCGCGAACGGATGGCGCACGTCGAGCAGCGCCAGTGTGCCGAGCGCGACGCCGGCGGCAAGCATCAAGGCGGTACCGAGCCGCACCTGGCGCGCGATTCCCAGGCGGCGGATGAGGCGGGTTCCGATCACCGCGCCCGTGACGTTGCCGAGCATCACGGTGCCGAACATCACGCCGAAACCGCGCTCGCCCTGCCCCATCACCGACACGAAGACGAACGCGCTTCCGGCCAGGAATGCAAAGAGCCCGCTGAACGCGAACGCGGCAACGAGCATGAATCCGACGTATTCCGGCGAGCGCAGCAGCCGGCCGAAGTTCGCGAGCATCGCGCGCGGCGCCGTCGCGCGCATGTCGGGTGACGCGAGCGTCTCCGGCAGCGTCGCATGAACGAAATACGCGAGCACGGCCGCATAGATCGCGACGAGCACGAAGTTCGATTGCCATCCGAAGAGCACGTGCAGGTTGCTGCCGATCAGCGGCGCGACGATCGGCGCGATGCCGAGCACGATGCTCATGACCGACAGGATGTGCGCGGCCTTGTCGCCGCTGTAGAGATCACGGACGACCGCGCGGGGCACGACGGCGATCGACGCCATCGACACCGCCTGCACCAGCCGTCCGCCGATCAGCATGAACACGTTGCGCGACAGCGCGCAGGCGATCGACGCGACGACGAAGACGCCGAGCGCCCACAGAAGCGCCGGCCGGCGGCCGAAGCGGTCCGACAAAGGGCCGGCGAAGAGCTGCGCGACGCCCCAGCCGTACATGTAGACCGACAGCGTGAGCTGGACCTCGGCCGTCGATGCCGACAGCGAGTGCGTCATCGATGGCAGCGACGCGAGATAGCTGTCCATCGCGAAAGGCGCCGCGGCCGTCAGCGCTCCGAGCAGCAGTGTCGAGGCGCCGGCGCCGGTCGTTTGCGCGGCGGCCGGAGCCTGCAGGATCAAATGCAGCGGCCCCCGTCGACCTCGAGACACGCGCCGGTGATGAACGCCGCCTCGTCCGACGCGAAGAAGACGGCGGCGGTCGCGACATCGGACGGTTGCGACAGGCGGCCGAGCGGAATCGTCGCGACGAACTGCGCGCGTTTCCCGGGCGTGTCCTCGCCCATGAAATCGGCGAGCAGCCCGGTTTCGCCCGCAACGGGATTGATCACGTTGACGCGGATGTTGTCGGCTGCAAGCTCGGCCGCCATCGAGCGCGACGTGACGATCGCCGCGCCCTTGCTGCCGTTGTACCAGGTGAGGCCGGGCCGCGGCCGCACGCCGGCCGTCGACGCGATCGTCACGAACGCTCCCGACTTGCGGCTGCGGAAATGCGGCACTGCGTGCTTCGCGGTCAGATAAAGGCTCTTCACGTTCACCTGGTAGATGCGGTCGAACGCTTCCTCGGGAACGTCGAGCATCGGCTGGTTGCGATGCGTGGTGCCGGCATTGTTGACGACGACGTCGAGCTTGCCGAACGCGTCGATCGCCGTCGCAACGAGCCGGGCGACGTCGGCGTCCTTCGACACATCGCCGATGCACGCGAGCGCGCGACCGCCCTGGCGCTCGATTGCCTCGACGGTGCGCTGCGCGCGGTCGCGTTGCAGATCGTTGACGACGACGTGCGCGCCTTCGCTTGCGAAGCGCGTCGCGATGCCGGCACCGAAGCCGGATCCGGCGCCGGTGACGATGGCGACCTTGTCCTCGAGTCTCATGCGGTTGATCCGTGTGAATGGGAACGGGCGCGATCGGCGCGGATCGGCCCGGCCGAGGAACGCGAGACGTGCGGCGTCAACGCGTCGGCGATGATCTTCCCGAGCCGTCGCTGCCCCGGCTCGGTGGGATGCAGCCCGTCGTCGGCGAAGAGATACGCATGCGGCGTCGCGCGCACCGGAATGTGCAGCGCGTTCGGCACGCGCGTCACCGTCTCGCGCGCGACCGCGTCGAAGCGGCGAACGCGACGCCCGACGATCCAGCGCAGCGGCCGCTTGAGCTTGGGAAACTGGTCGAGCGGCGGCAGCCCGACGTAACCGATCAGTGCGTTCGGCGAGTGCCGCCGCAGCTCGCGGATCAGCTTCAGCAATTGCCGGCGGAAGCGGCCGCTGCGCTCGAGCTTCAGCACGTCGTTGACCCCGACCGACAGCATGATCACGTCGAACGGCCGCGGCGGCAGTTGCGCGACGCCATCGCGCCTGACGCGCCGCGCGCTGGCGCCGATGATGCCCGCCGCATGCCAGTTGATCTCGCGTGCGAGGCGACCCGACATCAGCCGCGCGACATGGACGACCGTCGAGCGCTCGACGCGCCGCGCGCCGACGCCGGCGATGATCGAATCGCCGATCGCGAGAAAGTGCAACGGCTCGCCGCGGCCGATCTTTCCTGCCGAGGGACCGGCGGCCGGGACGAGCGTCAACGCGTGACGCCGCAGTGCGAACGCCTGCGAAAACATCACCGGAAAGAGCGCGTAGACGACGATCCGGCCGGCGAGCTTCGACGCGAGCCCGGCGAGCGAGAACCGCCGCGTGGCGGCGGCGTCAGCCATGTCGCAACACGACCGTCTTCACCGTCGTGAACGCGTAGAGCGCCTCGAACCCTTTCTCGCGGCCATGGCCCGAATGCTTGACGCCGCCAAACGGCAGCTCGACGCCGCCGCCGGCGCCGTAGTTGTTCACGAACACCTGACCGCTTTGCACGGCGCGCGCCATGCGAAGCTGCCGTCCGCCGTCGCGGGTCCACACGCCCGCCACGAGCCCGTAGTCGGTCGCATTCGCGAGCGCCACCGCGTGCGCTTCGTCGTCGAACGCCATCGCTGCGAGCACCGGACCGAACACTTCGTCGCACGCAAGGCGATGCTCGCGGGGCACATCGCGCAGCAGCGTCGGCGCGACGTAGTAGCCGTTCGCCGGCGCGTCGTCGGCGATGCGTCCGCTCGCGACGATGGCGAGGCCGCTGCGCTTCGCATCGTCGAGAAATCCGCGCACGCGTGCAAGTTGCGACGCGCGGATCAGCGGACCGCAATCGCGATCGGCCAACGCCGGCGCGGCCACGAGCCCATGGAAACGATCGGCGAGCCGCTCGAGCAGCGGCTCGTAAATCGCACACTCGACGAGCAGCCGCGAGCCCGCGCTGCACGTCTGTCCCGCGTTCTGCACGATCGCGTTGACGATTGCCGGCACGGCGGCGTCGAGATCGGCGTCGGCGAAGACGATCTGCGGCGACTTGCCGCCGAGTTCGAGCGTGACCGGACAATGGCGCCGCGCCGCCGCCGCCGCGACTTCCGCGCCGGTCGCAGGCGAGCCGGTGAACGAAACGTGTGCGATGGCGGGATGCGCGACAAGCGCAACGCCCGCCTCGGCGCCGAGGCCGGTGACGACGTTGAGCGCGCCTTCCGGCAATCCCGAAGCCGCGGCCAATTCGGCGACGCGCAGCAGCGACAGGCACGCATCCTCGGCGGGCTTGACGACACACGCGTTGCCGGCAGCGAGCGCAGCGCCGACCGAGCGGCCGAAGATCTGCAACGGATAGTTCCACGGAATCACGTGGCCCGTCACGCCATGCGCCTCGCGCCACGTCAGCACGGCATACCCTTCGGCGTACGGGATCGTCGTGCCGTGCAGCTTGTCAGGCGCGCCCGCATAGAACTCGAAGTAGCGTGCGCATGCCGTCACGTCGGCGCGCGCCTGCGCAAGCGGCTTGCCGCAATCGCGCGCCTCGATCAGCGCGAGCGCATCCGCGTGATCGCCGATCGCGCGCGACAGCGCGGCGAGCCGTCGTCCGCGCTCGGCCGGCGCGAGCCTGCCCCACGCGTCACCGCGCGCCTGGCGTGCCGCCTTTACCGCGACGTCCACATCGGCGGCGTTGCCGCGCGCGATCGCCGCGAACGGCGCGCCATCCGACGGATCGATCATCGGCAGCGTGCGGCCGTCGCTCGCCGGCACGAAGCGGTTGGCGATGAAGTGCCGCGGCGCGATCTCGGTCGCGGGCCAGCGAGGTTCGGGAGCGTTCATGGAATTGCTTCGAATGACCGTTCAACGGCGTTGCGCGGTGCGCGTAACAAATCGCTACGCCCGTTGATACCGTCAACGCACGGCCCAAGATCGACGTTGAACGCGCTGAAGGCCGCGGAAGAACCGCGACCGTGCGCGCAAAAGCGCATTTTGCCCGATTCAGGAGGTCTCATGATGCTGACTCGCACCACTCAACTGGCGGCGGCAGGCGCCCTCGCCGCCGCCGCGGCTTTCGCCGCTCCCGCGGCGCAAGCCCATGGGGGGTTCAGCCTGTCGATCGGATTGCCGGGCGTCGTGGTGGGCGCGCCCTACTATCCGGCGCCGGTCTACACGGCGCCCGCACCCGTCTACGTGGCGCCGCCGGTCGTCTACGCGCCGCCGCGGGTCGTCTATTACGGGCCGCGCGTCGTTTACCGGGCGCCGTACTATCACCGGCACGTCGTCGTCGGCCGTCCCGTCTACTACCGCCACTACTAAGCCTGGCGCAAGCCCGCGGTCAGCCGCGGTAACGCACCCGGTAGACCGCGCCGGCGGTGTCGTCGGCGATCAGCAGCGAGCCGTCGGGCGCGACGGCCACGTCAGCGGGCCGGCCGAAGGCCCGCTGACCTTCCAGCCATCCTTCCGCGAACGGCTCGTACGACACGGGCTTCCCGTTGGCGTCGAGCCTCACGAGCGTCACGCGATAGCCGACCTTCGAGCTCCGGTTCCACGAACCATGCTCGGCGATGAAGATCTGGCCGCGGTACGCGGCCGGAAACTGCGTGCCGGTGTAGAAGCGCATTCCCAGCGAAGCGACGTGCGCGCCGAGAAGCTGAGCGGGCCTCGCGAAATCCGGGCACGGCCGCTTGCGGCCGAACTCGGGGTCGGGAATCGTTCCGGCGTGACAGTACGGATAGCCGAAATCGAGACCCGCCTTCGGCGCGACGTTCAGCGTATCGGGCGGCACGTCGTCGCCCATGTTGTCGCGCCCGTTGTTCGTGAACCAGAGCGCGCCGGTGCGCGGATCCCAGTCGAAGCCGACGCTGTTGCGGATGCCGCGCGCATAGACCTCGAGGCCGGAACCGTCGGGATTCATCCGCATGATGTTCGCGTAGCGATCGCGATCCGGCTCGCAGATGTTGCAGGGCGCGCCGACGGGAACGTAGAGCTTTCCGTCGGGGCCGAAGGCGATGAATTTCCAGCCGTGATGCCCTTCGGTCGGGAACCGGTCGGACACGACGACCGGCTGCGGCGGATCGTCGAGGTGCGACTCGATGTCCGGGAAGCGCAGGATGCGGCTCACCGCCGAGACGTAAAGTGCGCCGGCGCGAAACGCGACGCCGACGGGCTCGCGCAGACCGGATGCGATCGTGCGCACGGTGGCGCGACCTCCGTTCGCGTCGTAGGAGACGGCGTACACGCTGCCGGTATTCGAACCGACGAACAGCGTTCCGCGTGGGCCGAACGCCATTTCGCGAGCGCCCGGCACGCGCGCGAGCAGCTCGATCGTGAAACCGGGCGGCAGATGAATGCGCTCGAGCGGCGGCGACTGCGCAAGCGCGTCGGATGCGAACAGCGCGGCAACGCTTGCGCAAAGCCAGATGCGGGCGGCGATTCGTCGAGGCTTCATTGCGTGCCCTTTCGGCATGTCGTCGGGCTTGGATGCACGGCGCGGCGCGGGGGTTCAGTCGACGATGACAGATGCCGGCGTGGCTCGTCCGTGGGCGCGTCTGTTCCACGCGGTGCGGTGCTATGCTGGCTCCTCGCGACAACGGCGAGTCGATGATGATGCGTGCGTTCGAACACGCCGGCCCGCGCGACGCGGAGTCGGTGCGGCTTGGGAATCTCGTGGGTTACGGGATGATCCCGCGGCCGCAGCTCGCGTGCTGCTACGCGTTCATGCGCACGCTCGCGCAGCACAGCTGCATCGAATGAACAGCGCCGGACCGTCGCAGCACGAAAGTCCCGCCCCGCCGGGTGGCAGCGCGGCGCGCAAGCCCGTGGGGCCCCGCCAGGCGGGAACAGGCGGGTGCGACGCGCGGGCGGCGGCGTCCGAGCCGAGCACATGCGGGCCACGCGCAGCCGCCGACGCGCCGGGCATCGACGTCGCGTTCCCCGACATCTCCCGCTGGGCGAGCGGCAACGTCGGCGTGCCGTACGTCTGGCGCTTCGAGGCCGCGGCGAGCGGTCCGAGCGTGACGGTGCAGGCGCTGACGCACGGCAACGAAGTGTGCGGCGCGATCGCCGTCGATTGGCTGTTGCGCGAGGGCGTGCGCCCGCGGCGCGGCACGCTCACGCTGATCTTCGCGAACGCCGAGGCCTACGAGTCGTTCGACGCGAGCGATCCGTATGCGGCGCGCTGCATCGACGAGGACTTCAACCGTATCTGGGACGAAGCGGTGCTCGACGGCGAGCGGCGCTCGCGCGAACTCGCGCGTGCGCGCGAGCTGCGTCCGTTCTACGATGCAACCGACCTTCTACTCGACCTGCATTCGATGACCGATGCCTGCCCGGCGCTTGCGCTCGCCGGGCGTCATCGGAAGGGGGTCGAGCTCGCGAAGGCGCTCGCGATACCCGAATACATCGTCGTCGACGTAGGCCATCGCGCGGGAAAGCGGTTGCGCGACTACGCGGGGTTCGACGATCCGCACGACGCGCGCAACGCGCTGCTCGTCGAATGCGGGCAGCATTGGGAGCGCCGCACGCCGCGCGTCGCAAGGCAATGCACGCTGCGCTTCCTTCGCCACGTCGACCTCGTCGATCCGGCGTTCGCGGCTCCGCAACTGGACGATGCGGCGATACCTCCGCAGCGCGTGATCGAGATCACCGACGTCGTGACGATCGCGAGCGACGCGTTCGACTTCGCGATGCCGGTCTCGGGGATGATGACGATCGGCGCGTGCGGGACGCTCCTCGCCCGCGACGGTGACCGCGAGATCCGCACGCCGTACGACGACTGCGTGCTGATCATGCCGGCGCGCCGGCCCAAGCAGGGCGAGACGGCGGTCCGTCTGGGCCGCTACGTGGACTGACTGACCGCGGTTCACTGCCCCGACCGCGATGGGGCCGGCCTCACGCCGGCGCCGCGTCGTACCAGTAGCGACGCGCGCGCTCGCGCTCGACCACGACGTCGATCGCAGCACCGGGAACGAGCATCACCGTGATCGCACCGGCCAGATCCGTCCGCGCGCGTGCGGCGCCGGCGTGCGCGTAGCGCGCGAGAATTTCCGCACGCGGATGGCCGAAACGATTGCGATAGCCGGCGGCGATCAGCGCGAAGTGCGGCGCGACCGCGGCGATGAAGGCCGGCGTCGACGACGTGCGGGATCCGTGGTGCGGCACGACGAGCACGTCGGCTGCAAGCGCCGCGCCGCGGCCGAGCATCTCCGCCTCCGAACCGGCCTCGATGTCGCCGGTGAGCAGCACGTTGCCGCCGCCCGACGTGATCCGCAGCACGCAGGACAGGTCGTTGCTGCGTCGGCCGCCATCGGCATACGCCGTGGCCGCCGGATGCACGAACTCGAAGTCGACGCCGTCCCAGCTCCAGCGTGCGCCCGCGCTGCAGCGCGCGGAGGGCGGCGGGCGCGCGTTCGCGGCGAGGATCGGATGATCGAGCGGGAGCGACGAGAGCATGCGCTGCACCGGCAACGCGCGAATGATCGACAACGCGCCGCCCGAGTGATCGCTGTCGGCGTGGCTCACGATCAGCGCGTCGAGCTGCGCGATGCCGGCCGCGCGCAGAAACGGCACGACGACGCGTCCGCCGGCGTCGATCGCGTCGGTGAAGCGCGGCCCGGTGTCGTAGACGAGCGCGTGCCGCGCCGTGGAAACGAAAACCGCGAGGCCCTGTCCGACGTCGAGCACGACCATCCGCAGACCGCCCTCCGGCACGCCGGGCGGCAGCAGCAACGTCATCGGGAGCGTCCACAGCGCGCCGAGAAAACGGCCCGGAATTCCGCGAGGCGCGATGAGCCAGAGGATGCCGAACACGGCGACGGCGACGGTCCAGCCGCGAGGGGCGTGCGACGACCACGCTGCGAGCGGCAGCGCCGCAAGCCATTCGAGATAGCGCATCAGGACGGTGAGGATCGCATGCGCGACGATCCACGGCAGATCGAACGGCACGACGACGCCGAGAAGCGCGAGCGGCACGACACCGAGCGTGACGACGGGGATCGCGATCGCGTTCGCGAGCGCGGACACGACCGATACCTGCTGGAAGATCGCGAGCGTGCCCGGCACGAGGCCGATCGTCACGACGTATTGCGCTCGCGACGCGTCGCGCAGCCATTCGGCAGCCCGCTCGCGCAGCGACCTCGCAGGCGGCGCGCGCAGCCGGTTGCTGCCGGCGTAGAGCAGCAGGCCGACGGCGCCGAACGATAGCCAGAACCCGGGTGCGAGGCTGGCCCACGGATCCCAGGCGAGAACCGCGACGAGCGACCAGAGCCACACGAGCGCCGCCGTCCCGGGTCGCGCGAGCCACAGTCCGGCTGCCGCAACCGTGAGCATCAGCAGCGTGCGCACGGCCGGCACCTCCGCCCCGGCGAGCAGCACGTAGCCGAATGCGACGAGTGCGCCAACGAGCGCCGCGATCCTGCGAGCCGGCACGCGCAGCGTCAGCGCAACGCTGCGACGCGCGAACGCCAGCGCAACGGCGCCGGCGAGCGCCGCGAACACCGTGACGTGCATTCCGGAGATCGAGACCAGATGCGTAATGCCGGTCTTGTTGAAGACCGCCCACTGCGTTTCGGGAATCGCGCGCTGGTCGCCGATCGCGAGCGCCACGAGCACGCCCGCGTAGCGCGCGCCGGGCAGCGCATTGCCGATGCGCTCGCGGACTTGCTCGCGGGCGCGCTGCACGTAATCGCCGGGGCGGCCCGCGAATGCAGCGATCCGCGCGTTTGCCGCGTCGTCGCGAACGTAGCCGGTGGCCCGAAGGCCATGCTCGAGCAGCCAGGCTTCGAGGTCGAAGCCGTGCGGATTGACGTTGCCATGCGGACGCTTGAGACGCACGACGAGCGCCCAGCGCTCGCCGGCATGCACGGCCGGCGCGGCGGCCGCTTCGTCGCGCGCGGATCGCGGCGCATGCCACGCGAGCGAAATGCGTAGAGGGACGACGGCGCCGGGCGTCAGCACGCGCTCGACGGCGAACGCGAAGCGCGCGCCCGACTCGTCGTTCTGCGGCAGATCGTCGACGACGCCGGCGATCCGCAGATCGACGTCTTCCCACGCGCCGGGCAGCGCATCGGCGAGGCGCATGTCGGCGCGCCATGCGGCGTAGCAGAAGCCGAACAGCCCTGCCGCGGCAACCATCAGAGCAGCGCATGCCCACTGGGCGCGAGCTTCGCCGACACGTCCGGCGACGCAGAGCGCTGCCGCCATGGCGCAGCACGTCACGATCGCGAGCGTCCCCGAGCCGGGCGGCAGCCGCGCGCATGCCTGCAGCGATGCGTCCCCCGCCGCGAACGCCGCGAGCGCAAGCGCAATCGGACGATTCATGCGGACCGGCCCATGCGACACCCGTCACCGTGACGGCGGCATGTTGGCTCGGGGCGCCGCGTGGCGCGATCGGCCGTTCGGCCGAGCCGCGCAAGATGGCTTCAGCCCCGCACCCGAGTCGCCGATCGGCAGAAAGCGGTGCTATGATGCCCCGCCGAAACAAGCCACCTCTCGGTGCAAGTCAACGTCGTCAGGAGGACGCATGCGTATCCGTCTTGCAAGCACTGTTCTCGCAATCGCTGCAGCGGCCGTGCTGGCTGGTCCCGCTCTCGCGCAGGAAACCATCAAGATCGGCGTCACCGAGCCGCTCACCGGCGCCTTCGCGGCGTCCGGCAACTACGTCACGCAGGGAGCGCGCCTCGCCGAGGAGGAGATCAACAAGTCCGGCGGAGTTCTCGGCAAGAAGATCCAGCTCGTCGTCGAGGACAACAAGTCGAATCCCACCGAGGCCGTCGCGACGGCGGAGAAGCTGATCAACAGCGACAAGGTGCCCGTGATGATGGGCGCATGGAGCTCGACGCTGACGCTCGCGGTGATGCCCAAGCTCGAGGAGTACAAGGTGCCGATGCTGGTCGAGACGTCCTCCTCCGGCAAGATCACGACCTCCGGCAATCCGTACGTGTTCCGGATCAGTCCGACGTCGGAGATGGAGGCTCGCGCTTTCGGCCCGTTTTTCAAAAAGCTGGGGATCAAGAAGGCGGACTTCCTCGCGACCAATAACGACTTCGGCATCGGCGCCTCCCAGGCCTTCGCCGAGACGGCGAAGAAGGAAGGCGTGAAGGTCGGCCTCATGGAGACGATGGATCCCAAGGCGACCGACTTTTCCGCGCAGCTCGCCAAGATCAAGGCGTCGGGTGCCGATACGCTGTTCGTCACCACCGCCGTCGAGCAGGTCACGCTGATCCTCAAGCAGGCAAACGACCTGCAACTCAAAACGCGCATCATCACGACCGGCGGCTCGACGTCACCCGACCAACTGATCGAGCAGGCAGGCGCCGCCGCCAACGGCTCGATGCACACCGTGTTCTTCACGCCCTGGTTTCCGGATGCCGTCAAGAACCCCGACGTCGCCAAGAAGTTCGTCGCGCTCTGGAACGAGAAGAAATACAACACCGGCGGCCTGACCGAGGGCTTCCGCGGCTGGGACGGCATCTATACCATCGTCGCCGGCATCAAGGCCGCCGGCTCGACGGACAGCGCCGCGATCACCAAGGCGCTGTGGGGCGTGCACGTGAAGGGCGTCAACGGGGATATCGCCTTCATCAAGCAAGGTCCGGCCGGCAAGGAAAGCGCGCAGAACGTGCCGAGCGTCTATCTGATCAAGATCGAGAACGGCAAGGTCGTCCGAGACTAGCCGCGTCCTGCGACGCGAGATGACACGCCCGCCGGGAACGCCAACCCGGCGGCCGGATTGCGTGTCTTCACCTTCCCGCACGCGCCCGATCGGCCGCTGATCGCTGGAGGCGGCCCCACGCGCCGGAGTCAAGTCCGCTGGATCAACTCCTGCAGCACGGCGCGAATGCCTTGATCCTGGGCGGGACCTATGCCCTGCTGGGCATCGGGCTTACGCTGATCTTCGGCATCATGCGCGTCGTCAATTTCACCCACGGCGAGCTGTACGCGTTCGGCGCATACATGATGTTCATGTGGGTCATGCGCCTGCACGTCAATTTCTTCGTTGCGCTGCCGCTCGCCGTGGGACTCGGCGTGGCGCTCGGTGCGCTGATCGAGATCGTCCTGCTGCGTCGCCTGCAGGGCGCCGACATCGACACGACGATGCTCGTCATGATCGGCGCGTGGATCGCGATGCAGAACGCCGAGCAGTTGGCATGGTCCGGCGTCGCCCAGTCGATCAAAATGCCCTTCCCCTCGCAGCCGCTGGTGCTGGGTCCTGTCTCGATCGGCTGGGAGCGGCTGTTCGTATTCGTCGTGGCCCTCGCGCTGATCGGGCTCACCTACTACCTCATCGACCGAACCAGGCTCGGCAAGGCGATGCGGGCAACCTTTCAGGATCGTGAAACCTCGATGCTCATGGGAATCGACGTCAAACGGATCAACACGGCCACTTTCGCGCTGGGCTCGGGCCTTGCGGCAGCGGCCGGCGCGCTCCTCGGTCCCGTGTTCGTCGTCCAGCCCGACATGGGCGACCTCGCGTCGCTGAAGGCATTCGCGATCGTGATCCTCGGCGGACTGGGCAACATCACCGGCGCGACCATCGGCGGCTTCATCCTGGCGTTCATGGAGGAAGCGGGCGCCGGTTACATCTCCTCGGGCTTCCGCGACGGCATGGGCTTCCTCCTGATCATCGTGATCCTCATCTTCAAGCCGACGGGGCTGTTCGCGCGCAAGGAGCGGATCGGTTGATGCGCCATCTGTCGACGGTGGCGTGGCTGCTGTTCCTCGTCTCGGTGCCGTTGTGGCTTCGCAGCCCGTATTTCCTGCATGTCCTCATCATCACCGGCATTTTCACGATCGCCGCGATGAGCCTCAATCTGCTGCTCGGATATACCGGGCAGCTAAGCCTCGGCCACGTCGCGTTCTTTGGCATCGGTGCCTACACGAGTGCACTGATGTCGCTCGGCTTCGACGTCAGCGTCACCGAATCCTGGAAGCTCGTCGTTGCGCCGAAGCCGGTGGCGATCTCGCTCGCGGTCGCGATCGTCGTTTCGGCGTTCTTCGGCTGGCTCATCGGCAGGCTGTCGTTCAAGGTGCGCGGGGCCTACTTCGTCATCGTCAGCGTGAGCTTCGCCGAGGTCGTGCGCCTCGTCGCGCTCAACTGGGTCGCGCTCACCCAGGGGCCGATGGCGCTCAACAACATTCCTCCGGTGACGCTTTGGCTGCCAGTGCTCGGCGTGTACCGATTTCTCGCCAAGACGTCCAACTACTACCTGATGCTCGCGGTGGCCGTGATTTCGTACGTCGTCATCGCTCGCCTCGTGCGCTCGCGAGCGGGTCGCGCGATGATCGCGCTGCGCGAGAACGAGGCGCTGGCGACATCGGTGGGCGTCGACGTCACGCGCTATCTCGTGCTGGCCACGGTCGTGTCGGCCGCGATCGCGGGAACGGCGGGCGCGCTCTACGCCCATTACGTGCGCATCGTCGATCCCGACATCTTCCTGTTCATCTACACGGTGACCATGGTCATCATGGTGGTCACCGGCGGAAAGGGCACGCTCGCGGGACCGATCGTCGGCGGCCTCATCTTCGGCATCGTGCCGGAGGTTCTGCGCGTGGTGGCGGGACCTGAAGTGCAATGGATCATCTATGGCGCCCTGATGATCCTGATCGTCTATTTCCTGCCGAAGGGCATCGTCCCGGCGCTGGGCAACGCCTGGCAGGGTTGGCGTGACGCGCGCCGGGCGAGCATCGACGCCCTTGCGTCTGCGCCCGCTGCGCGCGACGGCGGAGCGTGATGGACGAGGCAGCAGCATCCGGCGTCGAGTTGCGCGTCACGGGTCTTTCGATCCGTTTCGACGGACTCGTCGCCGTCGAGAACATGAGCTTCGAGGTACGAAACGGCGAGGTGCTGTCGCTGATCGGCCCCAATGGCGCAGGCAAGACATCCGCGTTCAATGCCATCACCGGTTTCCTGCGCGCATCGTCCGGCGAGATCACCTACCGAGGTCGGCGCCTGAATGGCCTGAAACCCCATCAGATCGCGAAGATGGGCCTCGTCCGCACGTTCCAGAAGACGAGCGTCTTCGACGGCCGCTCCGTGCTCGACAATGTCCTGATCGGGCTGCACCTGCAGTCACGCCAGACGCCGGCTGCCATCATGCTCGGCCTGCCGTCCGTGAAGCGGGAGGAGCGCGCGCTGGAGGCCGCCGCCCGGGACATTCTTCGCTTCGTCGGACTCGATGCGCGCCCGCGCGAGCTGGGTTCCGCGCTGCCCTACGGCGAGCAGCGACTGCTCGAAGTCGCGGTCGCGCTCGCAGCGAGCCCGAAGCTGCTTCTGCTCGACGAGCCCGTCTCCGGCATGAATCCCGCGGAGAAGGCCGACTTCATGAAAACGCTCGCCCGCATCCGGGCCCGCGACGTCACGGTGCTGCTGGTAGAGCACGACATGCGCACCGTGATGGGTGTGTCCGACCGTGTCATCGTCCTGAACCAGGGCCGCATCATCGCCGATGGGCCGCCGGCCGACATCCAGCGCAATCCGGACGTGATTCGCGCCTATCTGGGCGAGAGGTACGCCCGTGCTCACGGTTGAGAACCTGGAGTGCCGCTACGGCAAGGTTTCTGCGGTACGCGGACTTTCGCTCGACGTCAAACAGGGTGAGCTCGTCACGCTGATCGGCGCGAATGGCGCCGGCAAGACGACGACGCTGAAAGCGATCTCCGGCGTGTTGCGACCCGCGGCGGGACGCATCCGCTTCGACGGCGAGGAGATCACCGGAATGCCGGCGAAGCAAATCATCGCGCGGGGCATCGCGCACTGTCCCGAAGGGCGGCACGTGTTTCCTTACATGACGGTGCGCGAGAACCTCGAGATGGGCTGCTACCTGCGCCGCGACAGCCATGCGATTGCAGCCGACATGGAACGCCTGTTCGGCCGCTTCCCGATCCTCGCCGAGCGACGCGATCAGGCGGCGGGCACGCTGTCGGGCGGCGAGCAGCAGATGCTCGCGATCAGCCGTGCGCTGATGTCGCGGCCGAAGCTCGTGCTGTTCGACGAGCCGTCGCTCGGACTCGCGCCCAACATCGTCGAGCGCACGTTCGAGATCATCGCGCAGATACGCGCCGATGGCGTGACGGTGATGATGGTCGAGCAGAACGCGTTCGCCGCGCTCGAATTGTCGGACCGCTCCTACGTGCTCGAGCAGGGCCGAGTCACGCTGTCCGGCACCGGATCCGAACTGCTGAACAATCCGCAGGTCAAGCGCGCCTATCTCGGCGGGTGATCTGACGCGCGTTGTGGCGCAACGTGGCCGCCCGTTGCGCTCGCCCCCCAGACGATCATACTATCGTCCAGCACATCGGTTCAGTGACACCTCATGCTCGATCTGACGGATAACGTCGACAACCAAAGCCTGCGCGGCTTCCTGCGGATGGTCGAAACGCGCTATCCGGAGGACATGGTCCGCATCCGCGAAACCGTCGATCCGAAGTTCGACATGACGGCATTGGTGTTCGAGCTGGAGCGCGCCGGCAGGAATCCGGTGGTGGTGCTCGAAAACGTATCCGGCCACGACATGCCCGTCGTCACCAACGTTGCCGCCAATCGCAAGCTGCTCGCGGCCTGCCTCGGCGTCGCGCCGAACGAGCTGCCGGCGGCGTTCCGCGAGCGGTGCCAGAAATACATCCCCTGCGAACGGGTGGCCCAGGCGGCGTGGAACGACGTCGTCGTCGAAGGTGACGATGTCGATCTCACCAAGCTGCCGATCCCGCTGCAATTTTCCGTCGATGGCGGGCCCTACATCACGGCCGGGCAGATTTCGGCCCGCGATCCGGTCACCGGCGTCGACACCACCGGCTTCCACCGGTTGATGCTCAACGGCAGGAACCGCCTCGGCGTGTCGCTGCACTCGCGTCGTCGCATGTACGAATGCCATCGCCGCGCCGAGGAGCAGGGCAAGTCGCTGCCGGCGGCGATCACCATCGGCACGCATCCGCTGCATTACATGGGCTCGATGGTCTACGCCTATCCGCCGAACGTGCGCAAGTTCGAGATCATCGGCGGGCTGTTCGGAGAGCCGTACCGGCTGGCGCGCTGCGGCGTCGACGACCTGGAAGTGCCGGCCACTGCCGAGATCGTCATCGAGGGCGAAATTCTCGCCGGCGTGCGCGAGCCGGAAGGACCGTTCAGCGAATTCACCGGCTATGCGTCCTATCGCAGCACGCAGAACGTGTTCGTCGCCAGGCGCATCCGCATGCGCGGCGACGCGATGTATCACGCCGTCACCTCGGGGATGTCGAAGGATCACATCCTGGTGTCGTGCATCACGCGCGAAGGCGAGATCCTCAACGCGCTCAAGCGCAACCTGCCGAACGTGCGCGCGGTGCACGTTCCGCACACGACCTGCGGCGCTTTCATGGCGTTCATCTCGATGAGGAAGACCGCCGACGGCGAGCCGCAGATGGCGGTAATGGCGGCGCTCGGCACCGAGCTTTATACGAAATACGTGATCGTCGTCGACGACGACGTCGACATTTTCGATCTCAACGATGTAATGTGGGCGGTGGCGACGCGGGTGCGGGCGGAGAAGGATATTTTCTTCATCCCCGGCGCCAAGGCGGCGGTCCTCGACCCGACGTCCGACCCGGAGAATTTCACCGTGACCAAGATGGGCATCGACGCTACCCGGCCGTCGGGCCGCGATTTCGCCGAACGGCTGGTCATCTCCGAGGAGCAGCGCGCCCGCGCCCGCAATCTGTTCGAAGCTGCCGGTATCAAGCTGTAAACAGGGCGACAGACCGTGCTGCAGACGGACAAAAGGCAAACGGAGGCAACATGAAACAGCTTGCGCGCTCGGCATTACTCGTCGCCCTTTTTTTGTGCGCGGCATCAATCGGCACTGCGCACGCTGAAACCAAGGTGCGCTTCTCGCTTGATTGGATTCCCGGCTCGGTGCATTCGCCGTTCTTCATCGCGTATTACAAGGGCTACTACAAAGCCGAGGGCCTCGACGTCGTCATCGATCGCGGCAAGGGGACTGTCGGCCTGATCCAGCAGTTGGCGACCGGCGTCTATGACATGGGCTACCCCGACATCAGCGTCCTGACCGACTTCGACTCGAAGAATCCCGACAAGGGATTTCCTGAACTGATGATGGGCTACGAGCAGGCGCCGGCCGGCGTCGTGTTCCTCAAGACCAGCAATATCAAGGAGCCGAGGCAGCTCGAGGGCAAGGTCCTCGGCGCGTCGGCCAACGATGCCGGGTTCAAGCTGTTTCCGACCTTCGCCGCCCATAGCGGCATCGACATGAACAAGGTCAAAATTCAGTTCATCGACCCGAAGTTGCGCGAAACGCTGCTCGCGAAGAAGCAGGTCGATGCGATCATCGGGCAAATCTTCAACACCACGCTCGAGCTCAAAGCCAAGGGCATCGATCCGAAGGATGTCGGCTCGTTCCTCTACCGCGATCACGGCCTCGACCTCTACGGCAACGGCATCGCGGCCTCGCCGCAATTCCTGAAGGAGCATCCTGACGCCGTGAAGGGATTCATCCGCGCCACGATCAAGGGCTTTCAGGACATGGTGAAGAATCCCGAGGAGGCGGTCCAGATGACGTTGAAATACGAGCCGCTGCTCAATGCCGGCATCGAGCGCGACCGGCTCGAGCTCGCGATGAAATGCTGCATGGTGACGCCGAACGTCCTCGAGAACGGCGTCGGTGACATCGACAAAGCGCGGCTCGCACGCGCCATCGACATTCTCGTGAAGGGCTTCGGTCTTCCGAGCACGCCAAAGCCGGACGCAATCTTCAACTCCGCCTATCTGCCGCCGGCGAAGGACCGGATGGTGAAATAGGGCAAGCGGGGCCATTGCACGGTCGCATCGCAATGGCTTTCATCGAAATCGCCGGCGTCGACTTGCGCTATGGCGGGCAGCCGGGGGCTGACGACGGTGCCGGGACGCTGGCGCTTGCCAATGCCAGCCTGACGGTCGGACGAAACGAATTCGTCTCGATTGTCGGGCCGAGCGGATGCGGCAAGTCGACGATGCTGAAGCTGATCTCGGGTCTCGTGCGGGCGACGCGCGGCGGCGTGCGCGTCGCCGGTGAGGAGGTCAGGAAGCCGCTCAAGACGGTCGGCATGGCGTTCCAGAATTCGACGCTGCTGCCGTGGCGCAATGTGCGCGACAACGTGCTGCTGCCGCTCGAAATCGTCGAACCCTATCGCAGCCAGCCGAAGAGCGAGATGGCGGCAAAGCGCAAGCGCGCCGACGATCTGCTGGCGACCGTCGGCCTCGGCGATTTCGGCGATCGCATGCCCTGGCAATTGTCCGGCGGCATGCAGCAACGGGCGCAGTTGTGTCGAGCGCTGATCCACGAGCCGGCGATCCTGCTGCTCGACGAGCCGTTCGGCGCACTCGACGCGTTTACGCGCGAGGAACTGTGGGATGTCCTGCAGAACCTCTGGCTGCACACCCCATGCACGGTGATCCTGGTGACGCATGAACTGCGCGAGGCCGTCTATCTCTCCGACCTCGTCCACGTCGTCAGTCCGCGACCTGGACGCGTGATCGCTTCGAACGCGGTGCCGATTGCCCGCCCGCGCACGCTCGGCATGACATTCCAGCCCGACTTCGTGGATCTGGTGCACGCTTGCCGCCATCACGTCAGCGCCGGGAATGCGACGTGAAGCGATCGACCGTCGAAAGACTGGCGCCGTGGATCACGACGCTCGCGCTGCTGATGTTGTGGCAGTTGAGCATCATGGCGTTTCACGTCGAGAGCTTCGTGCTGCCGACGCCGATCGAGGCGATCGAGCAGATTTACACCAATCGCTATCCGCTGATGGTGCATGGCCTCGCGACGCTGGGCACGACGCTGCTGGGCTTCGCGTTTGCAGTGGTGTTCGGGCTGATGCTTGGAATCCTGGTCGGCTCGTTTCGCCTCGCCTATGTCTCGCTCTATCCGATCCTGATCGGCTTCAACAGCGTGCCCAAGGCGGCGATCATCCCCGTACTGGTGATCTGGTTCGGCGTCGGGACGGTGCCCGCGGTGATCGCGGCGTTCCTGCTGTCTTTCTTCCCGGTCGTCGTCAACGTCTCCACCGGTTTCGCCACGATCGAGCCGGAGCTGCTCGACGTGCTGCGGGTGCTCGGCGCGACGCGGCGCGACATGATCGTGAAGATCGGCATCCCGCGCTCGCTGCCGTTCTTCTTCGCCTCGCTCAAGATCGCGATTACCCTGTCGTTCGTCGGCACCGTCATCGCGGAGATCATCGCCGGGAACAACGGCATCGGCAACCTGATGCTGATCGCGAGTTCCAACTTCAACGTGCCGCTGGTTTTCGCCGCGCTGCTGGTCGTCGGCGTCATGGGCGTCGGCATGTACGCGATCTTTGCCGCGCTGGAGACGCGTTTCACGTCATGGTCGGTGCGCGGCGCGGGCCTGGGCGTGGAATATGCGGCCGGCGGTTGAGGGCGCGGACTGACTGGCAGAGGAATGCCGATGCGCACGTCGATCAAGGCGAGTTGGATCGTAGGGCACGCGGCCGGCCATCACCGGCTCATCCGCGACGGCGTTGTCGTGTATGAGGGAAACAGGATTATTCATGTCGGCAAGAACTTTGACGGTACAGTCGACAGCACGATCGACGCCACGGACAAGCTGGTGGCGCCGGGCTTCATCGACACCCACGTGCACACCGGGCACCGCGCCACGCACCGACTGATCACCGATACCGGCCGGCCGATGTATTTCGGCCAACCCTTCCTCGAGATCAGCGTTCCCAGGGAAGGCGCAGTCGTCAAAGGCGATCCGCGCTATCTCAAGCATGGCGACGCCGGCGCCGAGGCGGCCTTTGCGCTCAACGCGATCTTCACGGTCGCCGAATTGCTGCGCAACGGCGTGACGACCTTCATCGAATTCGGCAGCCAGGCGCGCGTGCAGGACGCGCTGCTTTCCGAAGTGACGAGACTCGGCACCCGCGCCTATCTGGCGCCCGGCTACGATTGCGGCCGCTGGGTCGGCAACGACCAGGGCCGCCTCAAGCGTATCCGTAACGACCGGCTCGGCCTCGACGGACTCGAGACCGCGCTCGACTGGATCGAGAAAAATGACGGCGCCGCTGGAGGCCGCGTGCGCGGCATCCTGGTGCCGCGCGAGGTCGAGACGTCGAGCGTTGCGCTATTGCGGCGCACACGCGAGGCGGCGGACGCCAACAGTCTTCCGATGGCGACGCACGCCGCCTACAGCGTGCTCGAGTTCCACGACGTGGTGCGCGAGCACATGATGACGCCGATCGAGCTGTTGGACGTCCTCGGCATGCTGCGGCCAACGATGAACATCGGCCACGGCAACTTCATCGCCGACAATCCGAATCTCAACTACGCCAAGTCCCGCGACCTCGAGCTGATGGGCAAGTCGGGCTCGACGATCTCGCACTGCCCGATCAACATCGTCCGGCGAGCGCGCGTACTGGACAATTGGGCGAAATATCAGGACGCCGGCGTCAATATCTCGATCGGCTCGGACACCTATCCGCGCGACATGATCATGAACATGCGCACCGCCTCGTACATGGGCAAGGTGATGGGCCATTCCTATTTCGCCGCGACAGGCGGCGAGGTATTCGAGGCCGCGACCCTGGGCGGTGCGAAATCGGTCGGCCGTGATGATCTCGGGCGGCTCGCGCCCGGCGCGCTCGCCGACATCATCATCATCGATCTTTCCGGCGGCAATACGCTGCGCTACGGCCCGGTGCGTGATCCGGTCAGGAGCGTGGTCGATTGCGGCGTCGGCGACGATGTCGATACCGTCATCGTCGACGGCAAGGTCTGCATGCAGGGCGGCGTCATTCCCGGCGTCGACTTCCGCCAGATCAGGGCCGACACGCAGGCCGCGAGCGAGGCGATCTGGGCGACGCTACCGGATTGGGACCCGCTCGGACGAACGGCCGACGAGGCCTGTCCTCATTGCTATCCCGACGGATAAGCGTCTCGCCGCGCGTGGACGTTGAAAGCGGAATGTTGGCGTGCTTCTTCCAGGGGCGCTCGAGCGTCTTGTGCCGCAACATGACGAGCGCGCGCACAACGCTTCGGCGGGTCGCGTGCGGCATGATGACGGCGTCGACATAGCCGCGCTCGGCGGCAGGAAACGGCCGGCACCAGCGTGTCGAGCGACAGGTCGACGCGATCGCAGTCGTCAAACGAGGGTCGTTGCGGGACTTCATCGGCATTCGATTGCGGCAGGAAATCGAAAAGCCGGCGGATCTGCAGCAGCGCGTCGACATCATTGTCGTAGGCGCCGTCCGCGATCGAAGACGTCGTCGTGTGCACCAGCGCGCCGCCGAGCTCTTCCGCCGTAACGCTCTCGTTGGTCACGCGCTGTGCGATGTCGGGACCGGTCAGGAACAAATGGCTCGTGTCGCGCACCTTGAAGATGAAGTCGGTCAGTGCCGGCGAATGGACATCGCCTCCTTCGCACGCCCCCATGATGAGCGAGATTTGCGGGATCACGCCGGAGGCGAGCACGTTGCGCTGAAAGATCTCGCCGTAGCCGCCAAGCGCTGCGACGCCTTCCTCGATGCGTGCGCCGAGAGCGTCGAACAGAAGGCCGACGATCGGCGCGCGGCCTCGCAGCGCCAGGTCCTGCACTTTCGTGATCTTCCGCGCATGAGCCTCGGCGAGCGCCCCGCCGAAAACCGTGACATCCTTGGCAAACACGCACACCGAGCGGCCATTCACCGTGCCACAACCGGCGACCACGCCGTCGCCGGGGAGTTTCTGTAACCCCGTTGCGCTTGTTCGCCGTGATGCACGACGAGTATGTCGAGCTCCTCGAAGGAGTTCGGGTCGAGAAGTAGCTCGATGCGCTCGCGCGCCGTCAGCCTGCCGCGCTCGTGCTGGGCTTCGATGCGGTCCCCTCCTCCGCCGTGCAGCGCCTTCGCGCGCAATTCCGCGAGCCTGGCGGCGTCAGCATCGCTCACGCTGGAACGCCTTGAGTCGCGGGATGATCTCGTGCGCGATGATCTCGATCTGGCTCATCTCGTACTTGTACGGCACGAAGACCAGCTTTTGCACACCGACCGCCAGGTGCTCCTCGAGTTGCGCGACGCACTCGTCCACGGTGCCGATGATCGCGCTGTCCTTGGTCGATTCGCTCCACGACGCGTAATCCCATTCCTTGCTCAGCCATTCCATCATCGGCGCTTCGACGGCCGCACGCGACTTGCCGATCATGATGGGCAACTGCGCGCCGTTCATCAGCGTGTCGGGGTTCTTGCCGGCCTCGGTGGCGAAGTCGCGGATTTTCGCCCACGACTTGGCGAAGCTCTCGGGACGATAGAAGTACGTGAGCCAGCCGTCGCCGGCGACCGCGGCGCGCTTGAGAACGCGATCGACGTAACCGCCGATCAAAAGCGGCGGACGCGGTTTTTGCACCGGTTTCGGATACATCACGCCGGCCGGGATCTTGTGCTGACCCCATTCGCCCTTGACGATGTCCTCGGTCCAGAAGCGCTTCAGGATCTCGAGATTCTCGTCCATGATCCTGCCGCGCTGCTCGAACGGCACGCCAACCGCGTCGAACTCGCGCTTGTACCAGCCCGACGCCACGGCCAGCAGGAGCCGGCCTCGCGAGAGCTGATCGATGCTCGAAAGCTGCTTCGCGAGCGCAACCGGGTTGCGCAACGGCAGCACGAGCACGCCGGTCGCGAGCTTGATTTTCGTCGTCCGTGCGGCGATCGCCGTGAGCAGCGTGAGGGAGTCGATGATCGGAAAGGAAGGCTCGACGCCGAGCAGGATGTGATCCCAGACCCAGAGCGAGTCGAAGCCCATCTCCTCCATCTTGACGCCGTAATCGACCAGGGCCCGGGCGTCCGGCATTTCCGGATACGCGGTGAAATTCCGGACCGCTATCCCGTAAGTGTTGTGCAGGTCGGTCATCAATTTCGCTCCGTGGCGGCTCAGGCAATGTAAAGGCGTTCGGGGTCCAGCCTGCGCAGCACGTCGAGCTCGCGTTGTGCGGGAGGTGCCGTCACCGTGATGTCCGCGCCGGCGACGAGCTCGAATGCGGTGTTTTCGCGGACCTTCTCGAGCGTCACCCCGGGATGGAGCGCGACGACCTTCATGCGCTTCGTGACGTCGTCAAAGCCGAAGATTCCGAGGTCGGTGACGACTCGATACATGCCGCCCGCTGCAAGGCCGGCATCGCGGCGCGTGGCGCCGCCGCGCAGAAATCCGGGACTGGTCACGAAGTCGACCGTTTCGACGAAGCGGCGCTTCTCGTGCTTCATCGCGACGATCATCTGCGTGAGGCTCGAGATATCGTTGCCGCCGCCCGTTCCAGGGAGACGTGCCTTCGGATTCGCCGGGTCGCCGATGTACGACGAGTTGAGGTTGCCGAACTGGTCGATCTGCGCGCCGCCCATGAAACCGAAGTCGACGTAGCCGCGCTGCAGCAGAAGCAGCACGTCGGTGCTGCCGAGAACCATGTTGGCGCGCTTGGTGCACCGCTGCTCGTTGGTGGACGGAGGCAGCTTGCCGGGTTCGATGATGGGGCCGATGACGCCGCCCTCGAACAGGATCGTGAGTCCCGGGCAATTCACGGCCTGCGCGAGCGTCGCCGCGAGCAGCGGGATGCCGACGCCCGCGAACACGACCTGTCCATCCGCAAGAAGGCGCGCGCTCATCACCGCGAGCAGTTCGCTCGCCGTGTAGCCGCCGCTACTCATTGGCGATGCTCCGGCCGCGCCGCGCCGCATCGAGCAGATCGTCGAGCCCGAGCAGGCCGAGGTAGTCGATCCACGATTTCGGACCGTAGACGTAGCGCTCGAGGTATTCGCGCATTCCGTCGACCGGGTCCGCGTTGACGAGCGAAGTATAGTAATCCATGTGCCGGAACAGCGGCTCGTAGACGCCACCGCATTCGTGCGGAGCGCAGCCGAACGGGACCTCGACGACGGCCTCGACCGCGAAGAACGGAATCTTGGTCTGGTCGGGCGCGCGCCGGATCTGATCGTTCGATACGATCCGCTCGGTCGTCAGGATCACGCGATTCGCGGCCAGCGCGAGATCGATATCCATGAACTGCAGCCCGTCGATCTGCGCGTTTCCGTACGCATCGCAGCGTTGCACGTGGATGATCGCGACATCGGGGTTGAGCGCCGGCACGAGCAGCAGCTTGTCGCCGGTGAACGGGCACACCATCTCGCGCGGTTCCGGGCGTTCGCGCCGCACGTCGGAGCCCAGCATCGAGCGCACCGGCAGGAAGGGAAGTCCCATCGCGCCGGCCCGGAAGCGCAATCCCATCGCCATGTGACTCCACTCGTCGAAACGCGCGATGCGGCGCTCGACGTGATGGCGCATCACCTTCGAGATCCCCCACACGATGCCCTGGCTGAACCAGCTCGTCACGATGTGATCGCTGACGCCGGACGCGAACAGCAGGTCGCCCTCGCTCGAGACAATGCCGCGCGAGCACGAAAGCCGTTTCTTCCCGGCGCGGATCAGCGCCCAGATCATCGCCATCGGCGTGCGCGACAGCGTGCTGCCGCCGATGCCTACCGTCTCGCCGTCGTGGACGAGCCCGGCGGCCTCCTCGAGGGAAACCACCTTTTCATGAAGACTGCGGTCGCGCTCGGCGAGCGTGCGCCGAAGATCCAGATAAGACTGTCCCACATCCCCTCCCCGTTCGACGGTCGACGACGAGCCGCTACGCGGCTCGTATCGCGCGCATCGGGCTAGCTCACGGGCGTCGCCCCGACTTCCTCGTTGAATGCTTCGATCAGCCGGTCCCAGGCGGGAACCGACGCCTGCAGCTCCGACCAGAATGCATCGTCCTTGCGCTTGTCGAAATCGGCGATCGACACGCCCTGCTGCTCGACCCACGTGTAGTAGCCGAGATTGAAGATGCGCCGCCGGTCCCTGTGCGTGAGCTCGATCAGATGATCATCGGCGATCGCTTGAAGATGCGCGCCGAAGATCTCGCCGGCATTCGTCTCGTCGAATCCGCCGGCGTAATGACGCGCACGATAGGCGTTGCGCTCGCTGTCGTAGAGTCTCGCCGAGTCGGTAGCGACCGTGACGATGGCGTCGTTCGCACCGAGCTCTAGGTGCTTCGCGATCTTGATCGCCGCGACGATGTTGGCGATGCCGGAGATGCCGATGTCGCCAAGCCGATCGATCGCCTTCGCATCGATCCGCTGCCTCTTGGCAAGATACGCGCGGCCCACCGCGTCGTTGAAGAGCAGGTTCAGCGCATCCGTGCTGCGGTCCGACACACCGACGACGAAGCCGGTGTTCATCACGTTGTGGATGAGCGGGATGTGCTTGTCGCCGATGCCCTGGATGTTGTGCTCGCCATAGCCGTTGCAAAGCATCGTCGGACATTCCACCGCCTCGACGGCAGCGATTCTCGCGCCGTGAACCGACTCGAGGTAGTCACCGGCGGCGAGCGTCCCCGCCGACCCGGTTGCGGCGACGAACGCACGCAGACGAAGCGCGGGCTCCGCTTTGCGCATGTCGTGAAACACGCGGTCGAGCGCCCGCCCCGTGCAGAGGTAATGGACGAGGTAGTTGCTGAATTCGGCGAACTGATTGAGGACGAGGTTCTGCGGCTCGCGGGCAAGCTCGGCGCATTCGTCGTAGATCTCCTTGACGTTGCTTTCCGTGCCGGGCGTGCGAACGATGTCCGCATCGTCCGCCACCCAGCGCTCGAGCCAGGCGAAGCGCTCGCGGCTCATGCCCTCAGGCAGGACCGCCACCCCGCGGCATCCCAGGATGCGCGAGATCGCGACGCCGCCGCGGCAATAGTTGCCCGTCGACGGCCAGATCGCCTTGTGCCGGGTCGGGTCGAAACGGCCGGTGACAAGACGAGGCACGAGGCAGCCATAGGCGGCAAGAACCTTGTGCGCGCCGATCATCGGGAAGCGGGCGCCGAGCGCCACGACGATTCGCGCCTTCACGCCGGTGAGCGCCTCGGGCAACACCAGATAGGCGGGAACATCGGCGCGGCCCGTGCGCGCTTCGTCGTTGAACCAGTGCACGCGCCAGAGGTTTGCCGCCTGCGGCTCGTCGGGGCCGACACCGGCAAGCGCCGCAAGATGCCGCACCGGAATCCGTTCGGGATTTGCGAGCTCACTGAACGTGGGCAGCGTGACGTTCAGCTGACGCAGCCGTTCCACCGCGTTGCGGCGCGAAGCTGCGTCGGCGATCTGCGGCTCGAGTGCGAGATGGCTCATGCGACGAAACGTCCTTTCGCGTTCAGCGGTGCAGCAGGCGCCGCAGCGCGCCCTTGATGCGCCGCCACAGTACCGAAAAAACGAGCGACCCCGCATCGAGTGTAGCCGGCGGGACCGCTTGCGCGGCGCCTGGGCCGCGATCGACCGCGTCGAGGCGTGCCTGCAGATTGCGCGCGAAGGTGTCGGTCATGCGCGCGGCGATCTCCTCGACGATCGTCGATCGGCCGAATTGCGCGAGCGGACCGGTCAGCGTGTAGCCGACCTCGAGGTCGACGCGCGTCGCGGTTGCGTCTTTCTCCTCGAGCAGCACGTAGCGGATTTCGCCGCGTGTCATCGAGCCCGACCGCGCGTCGCGGGCGCTGCCGCGAATCGTTCCGGAGTGGTTCGAAGGGTCGCGCACCGCGTCGGCGACGCCTTCGAACTCGGCGACGATCGGCCCGACCCTGACGCGCATTCTCGGCTGAACGTGGTCGTCCGTCGGCGCTCCGATGAGCGAGGTCCCCGGTAAACAGGTCGTGACGTCGGGGAGCCGGCCGAAGAATGCCCAGACATCATCGCGCCGGTGATCGACGCGAAACGATTGGCGCAACGTCGACTGGAACTTGTCTGTCGGGGGCGCCGCAGCAACGGCGCGTGACGCCGGCCCGGTTGGCGCCGATCCGGACGACGCGATTGCCGTCGTTGACGAGGAAGCATGGGCAACCGGGGAATGGTCTGTCGTCGGCGCACGATCCGAGCCGACGGGTCCCAATGTCGTTCTGGGCCTCGGCGGAAGCGCCGCGCCGTTCGCCGCACGCGATTCGATCACGCGCTGTATCGCCCGAACGATGCCGACATAGCCGGTGCAACGGCACAGATTGCCGCTCATCGCGACACGGATTTCACGGGCGCCGGCATCGGGCATTCGCAGCACGACGTCACGCGCCGAAGCCAGCATGCCCGGGGTGCAATAGCCGCACTGCAGCGCATGCTCGCGCGAAAACGCGGCGCGCAACGCCTGCATCACCTCGTCTTCGTCGAGTCCTTCGATCGTCGTGATGTCGGCGCCGTCGCAGGCGACGGCAAGCGTGATGCAGGAGCGGGCCGGCATGGCATCGATCATCAGCGTGCACGCGCCGCAGATCCCGTGCTCGCAGCCGAGATGCGTGCCGGTGAGCCCGAGCGCGTCCCGCAAGAAGTCCGCGAGACTCGTCCGGGGCTCGACGTCCGCCGCGACCGCCCGGCCGTTCACGGTGAGGTTGATCGCCGTCATGCGAATCCGGCGCTCTCCGCGGCGCGCTTCAACGCGGCGACGTGGATCTGGTTGTCGAAGCGATCGCTCATGCCTGCCGAGATCAGCACACGCGCGGCCGCGCCCGCATCGAACGCGTTGGCGCCTCCCATGGGGGAGCGGCCGGCGAACAGCGACGCCGCATCGCGGACGACGATCGGCGTCGACCGTGTCGCGCCGAAGACGGCGCGGAAAACGGCGCGCTCGGGGTCGTGACAAATCGCGCCGATGGCCTGCGCGAGCTCGCCCGGCTTGCGGGAGATCTTGCAATAGCCGAAGCGTGCGGCGCGCGAGAAGCGCGGAATGCGAATCGACTCGAGGATCTCGCCTCGTTCGAGCGACACCTCGAAGACACCGGTGATGAAATCCTCGATCGCAAGACGCCGCGCGCCAGCCGGACCGCGAAGGATCACCTCGGCGCCGATGGCGGCGAGACTCGACGGCCAGTCGGCGGCCGGATCGGCGTGGACGAGGCTTCCGCCGATCGTTCCGCGCGTGCGTACGGCCCGGTACGCGATGTCGCGCGCAACGCGGGGAAGCGCGCCGCCGGTGACGTCGGGAACGCGCCCGTCCTCGAAGTCCGCGTGCGTGACGCACGCACCGACGGTGATCGCATCGTTCTCCACGTCGACGCGCTTGAGCTCGGGAATGCGCGTGATGTCGACGAGCATGCCGGGCTGCGCCAGGCGGAAGTTGAGCATCGGCCCGAGCGACTGGCCGCCAGCCAGGATCCTGACGTCCAGATCGTCGCGGTCGTTGAGTGCGATCGCATTCGCCAGATCGGCCGGGCACTCGTAGCGGAAGCGCGCGGGCTTCACCGTCAGTCGCCCGGTACTGTCTCGCGCGGGACGATCGCGCGCGCCTGCGCGATCGCGGCGAGAACGCGCAACGGCGTGATCGGGGATTGCAAGAGCTCTGCCGCACCCAACGATTGCAGCGCGTCGTTCACGGCATTGGCGATCGCGGCGGGCGGCGCGATGGCGCCGCCCTCGCCGATGCCCTTGACGCCGAATTCGGTGTAGGGCGACGGCGTTTCCATGTGAACGATGCGCAGCGCCGGAACCTCGGTCGGTCCCGGCAGCAGATAATCGGACAACGTCGACGCGAGCGGCTGGCCCGACGTGTCGAACGGCATTTCCTCATAGAGCGCGGTACCGATGCCCTGCGCCACGCCGCCGTAGATCTGGCCGTCGACGATCATCGGATTGACGAGCCTGCCACCGTCCTCGACGACCACGTAGTCGAGAATCTCGACGTCGCCGATCTCGGGATCGACGGCGACGAGCGCCGCATGCGCGCCGTAACTGAACGTGCCCGAGTCGCGAACCGGCTTGTAGCCGGCAGTGACCTCGAGGCCCCCCGGATTGACGTGGGCCGGAAGATCCTGCGGGCGCAGATACCAGACGCGCGCAATCTCGCCGAGCGCCACGCTGCCCGAAGGGCCGATCGCGCGGCCGTCGCGCACGTCGACCTGCGCCGGGTCGGCGTTCATCAGAAAGGCGCCGATCGTCGCGAAGCGGCGTGCAATCTCGCGGCACGCAAGCGTCACCGCGCCGCCCGCCATCACCATCGAACGCGAGCCCCACGTTCCGGTGGAGTATGGCGTCACCGCAGTGTCGCCATGCACGAGATGCACTTTGGACGCTTCGATGCCGAGAATCTCGTTCGCAATCTGCGCGAGTGTCGTCTCGAGGCCCTGGCCGTGGGAATGCAGGCCGATGCGCAGCTCGAGTCCGCCATCGGGCGTGACGCGCGCGCTCGCCTGCTCGTATCCCGGCACCATCGGAATGCCCCAGCCCGCGTAGACCGACGTGCCGTGCGCCGCCTGCTCGCAGTAAACTGCGAAGCCGACGCCGATGCGCCGCCCATCGGCCTCGCTCGCTTTCTGTCGCGCACGAATGGCCGGAAGATCGATCGCCGCCATCGCGGAACGCAGCGCCTGCGGGTAATCGCCACTGTCGAAGTGCTTGTTCGTGATGTTGTCGAACGGCATCTGCTCGGGCCGCACGAGGTTCTTGAGCCGCACCTCGGACGGCTCGATGCCGGCCTCTCTTGCCACGGCATCGAGCACGAGCTCGAGCGCAAAGCAGACGCCCGTGCGCGCGACGCCGCGGAACGGGAGGATCGGGCACTTGTTGGTGGCGACCGAGTACGTCCGGCAACGATAAGCCGGGAAATCGTAGGGCCCTGGCAGAATGCTCGCGACCTGCGCCGCTTCGAGGCACGCCGAGAACGGATACGCAGAATACGCGCCCGAATCGACCGTCGCTTCGCAATCGATGCCGAGCAGCCTTCCGTCGCGATCGGCGTACGCGCTGATGCGGTAGTGGTGCTCGCGGCAATCGGCGGCGGTCAGTTGCTCGCGCCGATCTTCGATCCAGCGCACCGGATGCCCGCAATGCAGCGCGAGCCAGCCGAGCGCGACCTCTTCGGGCAACAGGATGCCCTTGTAGCCGAACCCGCCGCCGATATCGGGTGCGATCACCCGGATGCGGCCGTGATCGAGACCGAGGCACTCGGAGAGGCCCGTGCGCACGATGTGCGGCATCTGCGCCGCCGTGTAAACGACGAGCTGCTCGTGGCGGCTGTCCCAATGCGCGACGACGCCGCGCCCTTCGATCGGCGACATGCACTGACGCGCTGTCCTGATCTCGCGCGTGACCTTGATCGGAGCGTCGAACGCCTTCGCGATGTCGACTTCGACATGCGTTTCGAGAAAGACGTTGTCGCCCCACGGTTCGTGCAAAAGCGGCGCGCCGGCCTCGCGCCCCGCGAGCATGTCGGATACGGCGGGCAGTTCGTCGAGATCGAGCCGAACCGCAGCCGCGACGTCCTCGGCATCGGCGCGCGTGGAAGCGACGCACATGGCGACGAGTTCACCGACATGGCGGACCTTTCCCGACGCGAGCGCGGGCTGCTCGGAAATCTTGAAGCCGGGCAGAGCCGAAACGGCGCGGATCGGCTTGACGCCGACGAGGTCTTTCGCCGTGAAGACGGCACCGTGCGCCGTCGACGGAACGACGATGTCCCGGATGTTCGCGTGCGCAGCCGGGCTGCGCACGAACGCCACGTCGCGCATTCCGGCGAGCCGCAGATCGGCGACGAATTGCCCTCGTCCCCGCAGCAGGCGATCGTCCTCCTTGCGCAGCATGCTGGCGCCGATGCCCTGCTCAGACATTTCCAGTGGCTCCCGCCTTGCGAACGCGCATTCTCGTTGCGCCGCCCGCGGCCGCGCGCGACGCCGATTTCGTCTGCTCGCGCCCGACGACGGAGGTGCCTGCGCGAGGCCGCGAGCGCTCCAGCAGGTCGATGTGAAGCTTGACGCAATCGTTGCGGTAGACGATTTCGGCGACGTAGATCGCCACGCCTGAACGATCGAGAACGACGCAATGGCACTCGGCAGTCGCCGCGCCCAGCGGCACCTGGAGCAGGCTCGCCGTGCCGGGATCGGCGCTGCCGATGACGAGCGTCTGATGGGCCTGCTCGATCCTCAAGCCGTCGAGTGTCGCAATCACCGGCAGCGCCGTGTGCGTTCGAAACGCCTGCGCGTTGCGTTCGTAGACGCTGCGATCGAGATGCAGATCGACGAGCGCATACGCCACGTCGCCCTTGAACTGCACGCTGCGCAGGAAAACATACTCGCGAGCGAGGCGGCCCTCCCCTTCGGCGAGCTTCGGCCATGCGGGAGGGTCGTCGACCCTGATGATCCTGAGCACGTTGTCCTTGATGGGCGCGATCATCGATTCCCACGTCGCGCCGAGCTTGAGCCAGTGCTTGTCCTGCAAACGGTCGGCAACGAACGTACCGCGCCCCTGCCGCCGTTGCACGAGCCCTTCGTCCTCGAGAAGCTCGACCGCTTGCCGTACGGTGACGCGCGCGACCTCGAATTCGCGCTCGAGCGTCTCGAGCGTCGAGATCTTCTGTCCCGGCAGCCATTCGCCGGTTTCGATCCGCCGCCGCAGCGTCGAGGCGACCTGGATGTAGAGCGGTACGCGGCTGCGGGCGTAAGTGACCTTGAGTTTCGACATTCAGGTCATCCTATCGCGCGCCGTTGCATTTCGCCGGCCGGCGCAACGCGGCGCAGATCAGCGATATCCTGCTGATGCGCGACTTCCTGCTGCTTGCGAAGCCTCCGCGCATCCTCGACGTCGATCGCAGCGAAGCGAATCGCGCGGCCGGGCTTGCGCCGGCCGACGACGGGAATGTCGGCGGAAATCACCGTGGCGATCTTCGGATAGCCGCCGGTCGTCTGATGGTCGACCATGAGGATGATCGGCTTACCGGACCCGGGCACCTGGATCGCGCCTTCGACGGTGCCGTCGGAGACGATGTTGTAGCCTTTGGCATGGGCGAGCGGCGGCCCGTCCAGGCGAAAGCCCATGCGATCGGCCTGGTTGGAAACGACATACTCTGCGGACAGGAACGTCGCGACGGCAGCGTCGGTGAAATAATCGCGCTGCGGCCCCAGCACGACGCGGATCGGCCGATCGAGTCCGAGGTCGACGGGGCGCGCGAGGGCAAGCTCGTCGCGCACGTCGACCGCGTCGCGTGCGAGCGGCAAACGGTCGCCGCGGCGGAGCGCTCGGCCGTGAAAGCCGCCGATTCCGCTGCGAACATACGTGGCGGCGCTGCCGAGCAGCGGCGCAATCTGCGGCCCGCCTTCGATCGCGAGATAGGCGCAGACGGAATCGCCAGACGCGCGTACGCGAAACACGTCCCCGCGCACGAGACGCACGCTTCGTCCGGCGGGAACATCCCGGGGGCGATCTGCGCCGATTTCGAGCGCGCCGTCCCCGCCGACAAGCGCGATGCGAACGGAGTTCGCGGCGACGGCGAACGTCGCCCCCAGCAGAAGCATCTCGAGCGCCGGCGTGCCGGGCGGATTGCCGACGAGCGCGTTGGCGAGGCGCAGGCTGATCCGGTCCAGCGGACCGGAAGCAGGCAGGCCCACGTTCTGGTAGCCGACCCGCCCCAGGTCCTGGACGGTCGTATGCAGCCCGTGCGCGACCACTTCGAGGTTCGGCGTCATGCGGCGATGCTTTCGTACGGGACGCGGTACGTCCCGGCGGCAACCGCGGCACGGATCGCGTCGAATTCGCGTACTCCGATCCGCTCGAAGCGCACCGCATCGCCGGGGGCGAACAACGCCGGGTGGGACGAGCCGGGGTCGAACAGGCATATCGGGGTCGCGCCGATCAAGTGCCAGCCTCCCGGACTCTCGACCGGGTAAATGGCGGTCATCGTCGTGGCGATCGCAATGGATCCGGCAGGCACGCGGGTCCGGGGATCGGTGCGCCGCGGCAACACCATGCTTGGCGGCAGGTCCCCCATGTACGGATACCCGGGTGCGAAGCCGACCATGTAGACGTGAAACCGCATGCCGGTATGCAGGCGGACGATTTCGTCGGTGGAAACCCCGGTGCGGCGCGCGACGTCGTCGAGATCGGGCGCATGATCCGTCGCATAGCTCGCCGGAACGCGCCACAGTCGCGACGGCCTCGTTTCACCGCGCGCGTTGCCGGCGAGTTTCTCGAGCCGGGGGATCAGCGCCGCAGGCGACGTCGAGAGAGGATCGTAGTGAACCGTCAGCGAGCGGAATGTCGGAACCGTCTCCACGACGCCGGGCAGTTTGGCCGCACGCGTGAGCGTATCGAGGTGCAGGACTCTCTCGCTGACGGCGAGATCGATGTGGTCGCCGAATTCGACCGTCACCGCGGTATCGCCGCAAAGAAGGATCCGCACCGTCACTCCGAGATCGTTCTGCCGTCAGGCGCCGCCAGCCGCGTCCTGACGCGGCCGGGTCGGTCGTATTGTCATCCTATAAATAGTATCGTACCATCGTGAAGACATGCATCATCGCGCACCGGTGATGCGCCCGACGCGCGTGCGATCGCATGCACGACGAACGAAAAGCCGACGATGCCGACACAGATCAACCTGAACGCCGACATGGGGGAAGGATTCGGCGCATACGACATCGGCAACGACGAGGCGATGCTCAAGATCATCCGGTCGGCGAGCATCGCCTGCGGATTGCACGCGGGTGACCCGCTCACCATGCATCGCAACGTGCTGCGAGCAAAGGAGGAAGGCGTCAGCATCGGGGCGCATCCGGGCTTCAACGATCTCTGGGGCTTCGGCCGGCGGCGTATCGAGATGAAGTCCGACCAGCTCGAGTATCTCGTCGCCTATCAGATCGGCGCGTTGCAGGCGATGGCCGCCTACGTCGGCGAGCGTGTCACGCACGTGAAGCCCCACGGCGCGCTGAACAACATGGCAGCCGTGGATGGGGACTACGCCATGGCGATCGGCCGTGCCATCAAGGCGGTCGATCGGGAAATCGTCTATGTCGCGCTCGCCGGCTCCGAAATGGAGCGGGCCGGCCGCACGCTGGGACTCCGCGTCGCGCGCGAGGGATTCTGCGATCGCCTCTATGATGACGACGGCAACCTGACGTCGCGCAGCATTCCAGGCGCGGTCATCAAGGATCCGGCGGTGGCGGCGAAGCGAGTCGTCGACATGGTTCGCAACGGGGAAATCGTTTCACGCAATGGAAAGCGGATTGCCTGCAAGATCGACACGCTGTGCGTTCACGGCGACGAGCCGACAGCGGTCGACCTTGCGCACGCCGTGCGGGCAGGCCTGGAGGCGGCCGGCGTTGCGATCGTGCCACTCACCGAAATGTCGTTCGACTGATGGGGTCGCTCCACGCCGGTAATCCGTCGTGAAAGCATAGGGCGGCCGCATGACCGAGGCAGGGACCGCATCCGCAAGCCGTCGGCCGGTGCTCGGCATCATCGGCGGCACCGGTGCGCTCGGCACGGCTCTGGCCATGCGCTGGTCGGCCGCAGGGTATGCCGTGGTGCTCGGGTCGCGCTCGCGCGAGAAGGCCGAGGCGGCGGCGCGGAACATCCAACCGGGAAAAGGCGCACCGCTCGCGCGCGGCGACGACAACGTCGGCGCCGCACGCACGGCCGACATCGTGCTGATCGCCGTACCGTTTTCGAGCCATGACGCGATCCTCGACGAGATCGCCGATGTCGTCGCCGGCAAGATCGTCGTCGACACCGTCGTGCCGCTCGTACCACCGAAGGTGTCGCTCGTGCAGCTGCCGGCGCAAGGCTCCGCTGCTCGAATCGCACATGAGCGCATCGGCGACAAGGCCCTCGTCGTTTCGGCCTTTCACAACGTGAGCGCCGTGAAGTTGCGGGCGGCGGGCGACGTGGATTGCGACGTCTTGGTTTTCGGCAACGACCGCGCGGCACGCGACAGCGTCATTGCCCTTGCCGATGCGCTCGGCACGCGCGGCATCGATGGAGGCGCGATTGCCAACTCGGTGGCCGCCGAAGCGCTCACGTCGGTCCTCATCGGCATCAACAGGCGCTACAAGGTCCATCTCGGCGCCGGACTGCGGATCACCGGCCGCTTCGAGACTTCGAACGAGACGTAAAAATGATGAAGCAGGGCCGGTCGGTCACGTTGACGGCCGTCCAGGGACTTCCGCTGATCGAGCCGGGAGACGATCTCGCCGCGATCCTGATCGACGGCATTCGCTGCGCCGGCATCGCACTGCGCGATCGCGACGTGCTGGTCATTGCGCAGAAAATCGTGTCCAAGGCCGAGGGACGGTATGTCGAGCTGCGCGAGGTCGCGCCGTCCGCGCGCGCCGCCGAACTGGCCGCGATCGTGCAGAGGGACCCCCGCGTTGTCGAGGTCATCCTCTCCGAGGCGCAGGAAATCGTGCGCTATCGCAAGGACGTCCTGATCGTCGCGCATCGGCTCGGGTTCGTCATGGCGAACGCCGGCGTCGATCAATCCAATGTCGATCAACAGGACGGTCACGAACGCGTTCTGTTGCTGCCGGTGAACCCCGACGCTTCGTGCACGGTACTGAAGAACCGATTGGACGCGGCCTTTGCAGTCGATCTCGGCGTCGTCATCAATGACAGTTTCGGCCGCCCCTGGCGCAACGGCGTCGTAGGCGTGGCGCTCGGGGCTGCGGGGCTGCCTTCGTTACAGAACCTGATTGGCAGCCGGGACCTGTTCGGCCGGGAACTGCGCGTCACGGAAGTCGCATTCGCCGACGAAATCGCCGCCGCGGCGTCGATGTTGATGGGACAGGGCAACGAAGGCCTGCCGCTCGTGCACGTGCGCGGACTCGATTGGAACGAACCCTCCCGCAATGGAGCTGCGCTCCTGCGACCGAAGCAACAGGACCTGTTTCGATGAGCGTGCTGGCATTGTCCGGCGGCGTTGGAGGAGCGAAGCTCGTGCTGGGTCTTCGTGTCGTGCTCGGCACCGGCAATCTCGCGGTCGCCGTCAACACGGCGGACGATTTCGAGCATCTCGGGCTCCATGTCTCGCCCGATCTCGATACAGTGCTTTACACGCTCGCCGGCTTGAACGACCCGGTGCGCGGTTGGGGGCGCGCCGACGAGAGCTGGAACTTCATGGGCGCGCTCGCCTCGCTGGGAGGCGAAACCTGGTTCGCGTTGGGCGATCGCGATCTGGCCGTTCACGTGGAGCGTACACGGCGACTGCAGATGGGAGAAACGCTGACGTCGATCGTCGCGGACATGGCGTCACGGCTCGGCGTCGCGGTTCGGATCGTGCCGATGACGGACGATCCCGTGCGCACGGTGGTCCACACACGCGATGAAGGTCCGTTACCTTTCCAGGACTATTTCGTCCGGCATCGCTGCGCGCCCGCCGTGGCGGAGATCTCCTTCGCCGGCGCCACTGAAGCGCGACCGAGCCCGGCGTTCGCGGCGGCGATCGCCGATCCGGAACTGCGCACCATCGTCATCGCGCCGTCGAATCCCTGGCTCAGCATCGATCCGATCCTCGCCGTCCCCGGCGTGCGCCGCGCGCTCGAAGACGCGCGGATTCCCGTCATCGCCGTCTCGCCGATCGTGCACGGTCAGGCGGTCAAGGGACCTACCGCGAAGATCATGCGCGAGCTCGGCATCGAACCGACGTCGAGTGCGATTGCGCACCATTACAATGGGCTGATCGACGGTCTCGTCATCGACGAGTCCGATGTATCGGATGTCGAGCAGATCGGGATCCCGGTGAGCGTCACGCGAACGCTGATGAACGACCTCGATGATCGGCGCCGTCTCGCGCAAGCCGTCCTGGCGTTCGCGGAGACGCTCACCGGCACTGCGACGGGCTCGTGAGCGCAGTCGACACGCGCAGGGTGAACGGGACCGGAACGCTTTGGGCGGTGGTGCCCGCCAAGCGGTTCGCGCATGCGAAAAGCCGGCTGATGCCGCTGTTGTCTTTCGACGAACGCCGGACGCTGGCCGGCGCGATGCTCGCAGACGTGCTTTCGACAGTCACGCGTGCGCCGTGTCTCGCCGGCGTGATGGTCGTCACGAGCGAGCGCGAGTGGGTCGCGATTGCGCGCGAAGCGGGCGCAGCCGTCATCAGCGACAACGAATGCGAAGGCACGCAGAGCGCTGCCGTCGCCGTGGGGGCGCGCCGTCTTGCCGACATGGGCCAAGACGGAATGCTCGTGATGCCCGCCGACGTGCCGCTCGTCACGGTCGACGATGTCGAAGCGATCGTACGCCGGCATCATGCCGCCCCATCGGTCACGCTGGTGCCGGCGACCAGGGATCGAGGAACGAATGCGCTCGCCTGCTCGCCCCCCGCCGCCATTTCATGTCACTTCGGCGACGACAGCCTGCGCGCGCACATCGAGACGGCCCGCGCCGCAGGGATCGTCCCAACCATCGTGCGGCTCGAGCGCGTCGGTCTCGACATCGATCGACCCGACGATCTCGCCGAGTTTCTGCTCCGGCCATCGCCGACGCGAAGCTATGCTTACGTGATGGCGAGCGGGATCGTGCAGCGGTTGCGCGATCGCGATCGCTGCCGCGTATCCTCTGCCGGGCAAGCGCCGTGACGATCGAAGCGACGAGCGACCCATGACCCGCTTCCCGGCGTCGACTCTCGCGCCCGATCGCAGGTTGTCCCGCGACGAAGCGCTGGCGCTCGCAGACGCCGACGAGCTCGGCGAGCTGATGCGCGCGGCGGCCGCGCGTCGTGATCATGCACACGGCGCGGTCATCACCTACTCGCGCAAGGTGTTCATCCCGCTGACGCACCTCTGCCGCGACGTATGCCACTACTGCGCGTTCGCGCAGCCGCCCCGCAAAGGCGAGCGCGCCTATCTGACGCTCGAACAAGCGGTCGCCGTCGCACGGGCCGGAGCGGCTGCGAATTGCCGCGAAGCGCTGTTCACGCTCGGCGACAAGCCGGAGCTGCGTTATCGAGTCGCGCGCGACGAGCTATGCGAGCTCGGACACCCGACGACGCTGTCGTATCTCGCCGAGGCGGCGCGCGTCGTGATGCACGAGACGGGACTTCTTCCGCACGTCAATCCCGGATTGCTCGACGCCGCCGACATCCTCGCATTGCGAAAAGTGTCGGTATCGCAAGGGATCATGCTGGAAAGTGCGGCGGACAGACTGTGCGCGCGAGGCGCGGCTCATCACGGATCCCCTGACAAGGCGCCGACAGCGCGGCTCGCGACGATCAGGCTCGCCGGTGAAGCCGCTGTCCCGTTCACGAGCGGGATACTGATCGGCATCGGCGAAACGCGTGCCGAACGGATCCAGGCGCTGCTTGCATTGCGCGACCTTCACGATCGCCACGGTCACATGCAGGAAATCATCGTTCAGAACTTCCGGCCGAAGCCGGGAACGCGGATGGCCGCGGTCTCCGCGCCATCGCTCGAAGAGCATCTGTGGACGATTGCCGTCGCGCGTCTGGTGTTCGATCCGGCGATGAACATCCAGGCACCGCCGAATCTCAGCCCCGGGTCCTTGCAGACGCTCGTCGAAGCGGGCATCAACGATTGGGGCGGCGTGTCGCCGGTGACCCCCGATCACGTCAATCCGGAAGCACCCTGGCCGCACCTGACCGTGCTTCGGGAAGCGACGAAATCGGCGGGGAAGGAGCTCGTCGAGCGGCTCGCGATCTATCCGGCCTACGTGCGGGAGATGCAGCGCTGGGTCGATCCCGCCTTGCATACGGCGCTCCTTCATCGCGTCGATGGCGACGGGTTCCCACGCACCGACGACTGGTCGCCGGGTGTCGTGGCCGATCCTCCCGCGTCGGATCTCGCACTGATTCGCGCACCTCGCCCCGCGATCTCGCGTTGCGCCAGCCACGCGATCCTATCGAAAGCCGCGCGCGGCGAAACGCTGCACGAGGCGGAAATCGTCGAGCTCTTCCGCGCCCGCGGGGAAGACTTCTCGGCCGTCTGCGCTGCGGCCGACGCATTGCGCGCAAGCTCCAACGGCAACGTCGTGAGCTACGTCGTCAATCGCAACATCAACTACACGAATATCTGCTCGTACCGCTGCCAGTTCTGCGCATTCGCGAAAGGCAAGGCGAGCGAGGACCTCCGCGGCAAGGCCTACGATCTGCCGCTGGACGAGATCCAGCGCCGCACGCGCGAGGCCTGGGAGCGCGGGGCGACCGAAGTGTGCATGCAGGGCGGCATCCATCCCGCGTATACCGGCGCGACCTATCTCGAGATCTGCCGCAGCGTGAAGGCTGCCGTTCCGGACATCCACGTCCATGCGTTCTCACCGCTCGAAGTGTGGCAGGGAGCACGTACGCTCGGCGTGTCGCTCGAGGAATTCCTGCTGGAGTTGAAGCGCGTCGGCCTTGGAACGCTGCCGGGAACGGCCGCCGAAATTCTGGACGACGAAGTGCGTGCCACGCTGTGTCCGGACAAGATCAGAACCGCGCAATGGCTCGAGGTGATGAGGACCGCCCACAAGACCGGATTGCGCACCACCGCGACGATCATGTTCGGCCACATGGACAAGCTCGTGCACTGGGCGCGTCATCTCCTCCGCATACGCGCGTTGCAGGCAGAAACCGGCGGCTTCACGGAATTCGTGCCGCTTCCCTTCGTGCACATGGAGGCGCCGATCTATCGCAAGGGCAAAGCGCGGCGCGGGCCGACCTTTCGCGAAGCCGTACTCATGCACGCCGTGGCGCGCCTGGTTCTGCATCCGCTCGTTTCGAACATCCAGGTCTCCTGGGTCAAGATGGGAACGGCGGGCGCCAAAGCGTGCCTCGATGCCGGGGCGAACGATCTCGGTGGGACGCTCATGGACGAAACGATTTCCCGTGCGGCCGGTGCGTCGCACGGGCGCGAGATGAAACCTTCTGCATTGGAGGCGCTGATCGTGTCGGCAGGGCGTCAACCGCGCCTTCGCACGACGCTTTATGCCCCGCGCGAATGCCTACTTGATGCTGCGAGGTGATGTAGCAGTCAGCACCGATTTCAGATCATCGAGAAAGCGGTCGACGACGTCGGACGTCGTGTCCCACGCGCACATCAGCCGCACGCCGGTGTCGCCGACGAATACGTAGAAGCGCCAGCCTTTCTTGTGCAGGGCGTCGATCGCGTGCTTAGGCAAGTCGACGAAAACGCCGTTGGCCTCGACCGGCGCGATCAGGTGACTCCCGGGCACGTTGCGCAGGCCGTCTGCAAGACGGCGCGCCATCGCGTTCGCATGCGCTGCATGCGCGAGCCATGCACCGCTTTCGAGCACGCCAAGCCACGGCGCCGCGAGAAAGCGCATCTTCGACGCGAGCTGTCCCGCCTGCTTGCGCCGGCGCGCGAATTCGTCGGCGAGGCCGCGATCGAAGAACAGCATCGCCTCGCCGGCCGGAAGGCCGTTCTTCGTGCCGCCGAGGCACAGCACGTCGACGCCCGCGCGCCAGCTCGCGTCGGCGGGACTTGCGCCGAGCGTGACGACCGCGTTCGCGAAACGCGCGCCATCCATCTGCACGCGCATGCCGCGCGCGTGTGCGAGGTCGCAGAGCGCCCGTACCTCGGCAAGCGTGTACACGGTGCCGAGCTCCGTGGCCTGCGTGAGCGAGACCGCCCGCGGCCGGGAAGAATGCTCGTCGTGCGGCGTCACCGCCTTCGCCACGACGGCTTCCGGCGTCAGCTTCGCGAGCGGCGCCTCGACAGGCAGAAGGCGCGCGCCGCCGCTCATGAACTCGGTCGCGCCGCACTCGTCGACGTTGACGTGCGCAAGCGCGTGGCAGACGGCGGCGTCGGTGTTCCGGCAAATCGCGGATAGCGCGAGCGCGTTCGCGGCGGTGCCGTTGAAGACGAAGTAGACGTCGCAGTCGGTCTCGAACGCGCGCTGGATCGCCTGCGTCGCCGCCCGCGTCCAGTCGTCGCCGCCGTAGCCGGGCGCGTGCCCGCGATTCGCGGCTTCGAGCGCGCGCCACGCCTCGGGACAGATCCCTGCATAGTTATCGGAACCGAATTGCGGAGAAAGCGGCTCGCCGACTGGGCTGCCCTCCGCGCTTTCGCGCTTCGAGGCTGGTTCGCGCTCGGCGCGGCCCTTCGCGCTCACAGCCGCTCGCCGACCCAGCCCGTCACCGATTGCAGCGCCTTCGGCAGCGCGGCCGGGTCGGAGCCGCCCGCCTGCGCCATGTCCGCGCGGCCACCGCCCTTGCCGCCGACCTGCAGCGCGACGTGGTTGACGAGGTCGCCCGCCTTCACCTTGCCGGTGAGATCGTTCGTCACGCCGGCGATCAGCGTCACGCGTCCGTCGCTGACGCTCGCGAGCACGATCGCGGCGCTCTTGAGCCGGTCCTTGAGCTTGTCGATCGTCTCGCGCAGCGTCTTCGCGTCGCTGCCGTCGAGCGCGGCCGCGACGACCTTCGCGCCCTTGACGTCGACCGCGTTGCCGGCGAGGTCGTCACCCGCGCTCGCCGCCGCCTTCGCCTTGAGCCGCGCGAGCGCGCGCTCGGCGATGCGCGCGCTTTCCTGGAGCTGCGCGATCCGCACCTCGATCTCGGCGATCGGCGCCTTCAGAAGACGCGCGGCGCCCGCGAGCGTCGCCTCCTGCTTCTGCACGTATTCGAGCGCGCCCTTGCCCGTCACCGCCTCGACGCGGCGGACGCCGGCGGCGACGCCGCTCTCCGACACGATCTTGAAAAGGCCGATGTCGCCGGTGCGCGAGACGTGCGTGCCACCGCAAAGCTCGCGCGAGCTGCCGATGTCGAGCACGCGCACTTCGTCGCCGTACTTTTCGCCGAACAGCATGACGGCGCCGGCGTCCTGCGCTTCGGCGATCGGCATGACGCGCGCCTCGACAGCCTCGTTCTCGAGGATCTCCGCGTTGACGATCGCCTCGACGCGCCGGATCTCGTCGTCGGTGAGCGGCGCGTTGTGCGCGAAATCGAAGCGCGTCTTGTCGGAGTCGACGAGCGAGCCCTTCTGCTGCACGTGCCCGCCGAGCACTTCGCGCAGCGCCTTGTGCATCAGGTGCGTGGCCGAGTGGTTGCGCATCGTCCGCGCGCGCGCCTCGTGGTCGACGTTCGCGGCGACGCGATCGCCTTCGCGAAGCTCGCCGGTCTTCATCTCGCCGACGTGGCCGACGACGTCCGGCTGCACCTTCTGCGCGTCCTCGACGGCGAAGAGCGTCAGGCACGCGCCACCCTTCGAGAGCTCGCCGCGGTCGCCGACCTGCCCTCCGGATTCGGCATAGAACGGCGTGCGGTCGAGCACGACGACGCCGCGATCGCCGGTGGACAGCGAATCGACGCGTGCGCCGTCCTGGTAGAGCGCGACGACGCGGCCCTCCTCCGACAGCGACTCGTAGCCGCGGAACGTCGTTCTCGGACCGCTGTACGTGAGCGCCTCACCCGACTTGAACTGCGACGCGGCGCGCGCCCGCTCGCGCTGCGCGTTCATCGCGCGCTCGAAGCCCGCCTCGTCGATGGTGACGCCCGCCTCGCGCGCGACGTCGGCGGTCAGGTCGAGCGGGAAGCCGAACGTGTCGTAGAGCGTGAACGCCGTCTCGCCATCGAGCACGCGCTTGCCGCCCTTGAGTGCCTCGCCGAGGATGCGCATCCCGTTTTCGAGCGTCTCGCCGAAGCGCTCCTCTTCCGCCTCCAGCACCTGCGCGACGCGCGCCTTGTCGCGCGCGAGCTCGGGATACGCGTCGCCCATCTCGCGGTCGAGGTCGCCGACGAGCTTGTAGAAGAACGGCTGCTTCTGCCCGAGCTTGTAGCCGTGGCGGATCGCGCGGCGGATGATCCGGCGCAGCACGTAGCCGCGGCCTTCGCTGCCCGGCATCACGCCGTCGACGATCAGGAAGGCGCACGCGCGGATGTGATCGGCGATCACCTTGAGCGACGGGCTGTCGAGATCGCTTGCATGCGTCTCGCGCGCGGCCGCCCTGATCAGCGAGACGAAGAGGTCGATCTCGTAGTTCGAGTGCACGTGCTGCAGCACGGCGGCGAGGCGCTCGAGTCCCATGCCGGTGTCGACGCACGGCGCAGGCAACGGGGTCATCGTGAAGCCGTCGCCGCTCTTCTGGCGGTCGAACTGCATGAACACGAGATTCCAGATCTCGATGTAGCGATCGCCGTCGGCATCCGGCGAGCCGGGCGGGCCGCCGAACACGTCGGGGCCGTGGTCGTAGAAGATTTCCGAGCATGGTCCGCAGGGCCCCGTATCCGCCATCTGCCAGAAGTTGTCGCTCGCGTACTGCGCACCCTTGTTGTCGCCGATGCGGATGCACCGTTCCGCAGGAATGCCGACGTCGCGCGTCCAGATGTCGTACGCCTCGTCGTCGTCGACGTAGACGGTGACCCACAGGCGGTCCGGGGGCAGCCCGTAGTCCTTGGTCAGAAGCTCCCACGCATACCGGATCGCATCGCGCTTGAAGTAGTCGCCGAAGCTGAAGTTGCCGAGCATCTCGAAGAACGTGTGATGCCGGGCGGTGTAGCCGACGTTCTCGAGGTCGTTGTGCTTGCCGCCCGCGCGGACGCAGCGCTGCGCGGTCGTCGCACGCTTGTAGGGACGCTGGTCGCGGCCGGTGAACACGTCCTTGAACTGCACCATGCCGGCGTTCGTGAAGAGCAGCGTCGGGTCGTTGGCCGGCACGAGCGAGGCGCTCGGAACGTGCGTGTGGCCCCGCGCGACGAAGAAGTCGATGAACCGGCGTCGGATATCCGCGACATTCATTGCAATGCTTTTCCGGGGAGCCTGGATAGGGAAGATTTTGAAATCAAAGGCTTATTAGTATAACCTCGCCGGGTTGCGGCAATCGCTCGTTACAAATGTTCGCTACCGCTTCCATTGCCGCAGTGTTCCACTTGCCGACCATGCCAGGCACGAAAGCCGTCTCCTGATGCTGCGCGACCGATGTGCCCAGCCGCGCGTGCACCTGGTGAACCCGCTATGGGACGCGAGCGGCGGGGCGGACTGGCGCACGATCGACACGTGGCGCCTGCTGCGCGCGCATGCCGACGTGCGCCTGTGGAGCGAATATTCGCCCGCGACGGCCTTCGCGCAATATCCGGTCGCGCGCATCAACCCGTGGCGCCTTTCGCTTCCGCGCGGCGGCACGCTGGTCTTCGTCGGCACGTATTTCCGCATCGGCCACTGGACGCGCCTCGCGTCGTACGACCGCGTCGTGATTCTCTACAACACCGACCAGCCCGATCGGCTTGCGAAGAACGCCGGACGCCTCGCGCGTGCCGGTCACCGCGTCGACGTCGTCTACACGTCGCGGGCGCTCAAGCAACGGCATCGCGGCGCAGGGCCGGTGCTCGAAAGCCCGATCGACATCGAGCGGTTTCGACCCCTGCGGATCGCGCGTGCCGGACGGCCGTTCACCGTCGGCCGGCTGTCGCGCGACATCCGCAGCAAGCATCACGAGGACGATCCGGGGCTTTGGCGCGCGCTCGCGCGCGCAGGCTGCCGCGTGCGACTGATGGGCGCCACGTGCCTCGCATCCGAATTGGCGGGCGTGCCGAACGTCGAGATCCTTCCCGCGGGCAGCGAGGATGCCGCGACGTTCCTGCGCTCGCTCGACTGCTTCGTCTACCGGACGAGCGCCCGCTGGTTCGAAGCGTACGGCCGCGTCGTAATCGAGGCGATGGCGAGCGGACTGCCGATCGTCGCCGGCGAGAACGGCGGCTATGCCGAGCGGCTGCGCGACGGCGACAACGCGCATGTCGTCGGCGATACCGACGAAGCCGTCGCGCGCGTGCTCGGGCTCGCCGCAACGCCTGCGGAGCGAGCGCGGCTCGGAAGCGCGGCGCGGCGCGATGCCGTCGCGCTGAATGCGGTCGAGTTGCCGCGGCGCACGCTCGCGCTGCTCACCGAGACCAGCGTCGACGAGACGCGCGAAGGCGACGTCGAAGCCGTCACGGTCTGACGAACGGTTTCAGACGTCGTCGAGCGCGCTGCCCGGATCGGCGTCGTCTGCGCCCGCTGCGTGTGATCGCCCGACGACGGCCAGCGCGACCTGCAGGCGGTAGCCGCGCGCGAGCAGAAAGCGGATCTGCCGCGCACGCTCGCGCTCGTCGGCGGCCTTGACGCCGAATCGGCGCGCCCAGACGGCTTTCGCGCGCGCGGCTTCGTCGTCGGCGCTGACGGCTGCGAGCGCTTCACGCGCAGCGTTGGGATCGACGCGCCGCGCATGCAGCGCACGCGCGATCGCGCGCTTGCCGAAGCGGTCCGCCTTCTGCGCGACGAGCATCTGCGCGAAGCGCGCATCGGACAGATAACCGCGCCGCTCCAGATCGTCGAGGACGCGCGCGATTTCGTCCCGATCGGCGCCGCTGGCGATGAGCCGCGCCTCCAGGGCCGCGCGCGGATAATCACGACGCGCGAGCAGGCGCAGCGCCGTCGCGCGAAGCGAACCGGCCTGCTTGCGGCGAACCTCGCGCAACGCGTCAGCCACGCAGTCGCGCGCGGCGTCCGGCGTCAGACGTCGGCGCCGTTTCCGTTGCCTTTGATCGGCGATGGCGACGGCACGCCGACCGCCTCGCGGATCTTCGCCTCGATCTCACGCGCGGTGTCCGGATGCTCGCGCAGGAACTCGCGCGCGTTGTCCTTGCCCTGCCCGATGCGGTCACCGCCGTACGCGTACCACGCGCCCGACTTCTCGACGATCCGGTGGTTGACGCCGAGCTCGATGATCTCGCCTTCGCGGCTGATCCCTTCGCCGTAAAGAATGTCGAACAGCGCTTCCCTGAACGGTGGCGACACCTTGTTCTTGACGACCTTGACGCGCGTTTCGTTGCCGACGACCTCGTCGCCGCGCTTGATCGAGCCGATGCGGCGGATGTCGAGGCGCACCGACGCATAGAACTTGAGCGCGTTGCCGCCGGTCGTCGTTTCGGGATTGCCGAACATCACGCCGATCTTCATCCGGATCTGGTTGATGAAGACCACGAGCACGTTCGCGCGCTTGATGTTCGCCGTGAGCTTGCGCAGCGCCTGGCTCTTGAGGCGCGCCTGCAGGCCCGGAAGCTGATCGCCCATCTCGCCTTCGATCTCCGCCTTGGGTACGAGCGCCGCGACCGAGTCGATGACGATGATGTCGACGCCGCCCGAGCGCACGAGCATGTCGGCGATCTCGAGCGCCTGCTCGCCGGTGTCCGGCTGCGAAATCAGGAGTTCGCCGACGTTGACGCCGAGCTTGCCGGCGTACACCGGATCGAGCGCGTTCTCGGCGTCGATGTACGCGGCGACGCCGCCTTGCTTCTGCACCTGCGCGACCACCTGCAGGCACAACGTCGTCTTGCCCGACGATTCGGGACCGTAGACCTCGACGACGCGGCCGCGCGGCAGGCCGCCCACGCCGAGCGCGATGTCGAGGCCGAGTGAGCCGGTGGACACGACCGTCAGGTCGTTCTGCACCTGCGCCTCGCCCATTTTCATGATCGAGCCCTTGCCGAACTGCTTCTCGATCTGCGCGAGCGCCGCCGCGAGCGCCTTGCCCTTGTTGTCGTCCATCGCCTGTCCCGAAATCATCGCCAGCCTCCTTCGAAAGTGCCGGCGATTATGGCACGAACGATCGTTCGATGGAAGCGGCCGAACCGCCTAGCCGAAACCACCGATTGACCGTATGGAAAATGCAACGCCGCGCGTCACCGCGCCGGGTCGCCGGAGTTCGCCACCAGATCGATCAGTCCCGCCAACGCGGCCTCGACCGAGGCGATCCTGACCGCCGCGCGATCGCCCGCGAAACGCCGCGTTTCGACGCGCGGCGGCGAGCCGCGCAAGGCGAAGCCGAAGCACACCATGCCGACCGGCTTCGCGGCTGTCCCGCCGCCCGGGCCGGCGACGCCCGTGACCGACACCGCACAGTCGGCGGCACTTGCGTCGAGCGCGCCTGCGGCCATCGCCGCTACAACCGGCTCGGACACCGCGCCGTGCGCTTCGATCAGCGCGATCGGCACGCCGAGCATCTCGCGCTTCGCGTCGTTCGAGTAGGTGACGAAGCCGCGCTCGAACCAGTCGGAACTGCCGGCCACCGACGTGATGGCCCCGGCGACGAGACCGCCGGTGCAGGATTCGGCCGTCGCGACGCGCAACCGTCGTTCGCGAAGCGCAGCGCCGAGCGCGAGCGCGAGGTCGTCGGCTAATGGCATTCGCCCTCCCTCCCGCGATAGTGATACCGGTACGCGGTCGCGAACCCGAACTTGCTGTAAACGGCGAGAGCCGGCGCATTGTCGTCGTTCACCTGCAGGAACATGAGGCGCGCACCACGGCTTCGCGCATGCGCGAGCAGCGCGTCGACGAGCGCGCTCCCAAGGCCGCGCCGCTGCCAATCGGGCGCGGTCACCATGTCGTAGATCGCGGCGACGTCGTCGTCGCAGGCGATCTGTCCGCAGGCGACGGCCTCGCCGTCGACGCGTGCGACGAGCGGATGCAGCGCGAGCGGCGACAGCGCGAGCCGCTCGAGGTGCGCCGCCTGTTGCTCCGGCGTCGATCCGCGGAGTCTCGCGACGGCGGCCACGAATTCGGCGACCGGCATCGCCGCGATGTCGACGTCCGCGCGAGCCGGCGCCCGGCGCGCGTGCGCGAGATCGAGCGTCTGGACGAGGGTGTCGTCGAACCGACGATAGCCGCCTCGGTCGAGTACCGCATCGAGCTCGGCCGGCTTCGCGAACGGCGTCATGCGGAAGAGCGTCGGCAGGCGGTGCGCTGCGTAGAGCCGCTCGCAATACGCGATCTTTCGCGCGAGCGGCAGCGATGATCCGAAGTGCGCGTTGACGCTGCGCCCGCGCTTCGCCTTGCCCGGCGACAACCGCAACACCCAGCCGTCGTAGAAGAGCTGCTGCTGCGTCTGCAGCGCATTGAGTCCCGCCTCCTCGATTCGCGCCACGTCCGCGCGCATCGCATCGGACGGGCCGTCGGCGAGAGCCGCGTCCATGGTCACGCGGAGGACCCGATGATGCGCATCGTCAGGGCGAGCACGACCAGCGTATAGCCTGCGGCGACGAAGTCGTCGGCCATGACGCCGAGCGCGTGCTTCATCGTGCGATCGATCTCGCCGATCGGCGGCGGCTTCAGGATGTCGAACGCGCGGAAGAGCACGAACGCGATCGCGACGCGGAGCGGATTCGGGCCGGCGAAGAACAGCACGAGCAGAAACGCCGCAATCTCGTCGATGACGATGCTGCCGTGGTCCGCAACACCGAGATCGCGCGCCGTGACGTGCGCCGACCATGTGCCGACGAGCGCGGCGGCGACGATGGCGACGATCCATCCGGCGCTTCCCGCATGCGCGTTCAGCAACCACGCAATCGGCAACGCGACCAGCGTGCCGACCGTGCCGGGCGCGAACGGCGAAAGGCCGGCGCCGAAGCCGAGCGCGATGAAATGTGCCGGGTGGCGGACGAGGAAGGCGAACGTCGGCGCCTTCATCGCGAGTGATGGCATCGGTTAGCCGAAATGATCGAACGCACGCGGCAGCGGCGAGAGCGTTTCGCCACGCTCGTCGCGCACGACGAGGCCCGGTTCCGCGGTGACGACGCCGATCGGCGTCAACGGCAGTGCGAGCGTGCGCGCGAGTGCCGCGATCCGCTCGCGCATCGCAGGACGCGCCGTGAAGCAAAGCTCGTAGTCGTCGCCGCCTGCGAGCAGCGCCTGGAGCGCGACCGCGCGCGCGTTGCCGTGAAGCAGCGAATGCATGACGTCGCCGCACGGCACAGCGGCAAGATCGATCGTCGCACCGACACCCGACGCGTCGAGAATATGGCCGAGGTCGCCGGTCAGGCCGTCGGAGACGTCGAGCGCGGCGGAGGCGATTCCGCGCAGTCCGATGCCGAGCGCAACGCGGGGTTCGGGCCGGTCGAGACGATGCTCGAGCGACGAGCGCTCGTGCGCCTGCGCAGGCACGCGTCCCGCTTCGATCGCGAGCGCGAGCGCGGCGTCGCCGAACGTCCCCGACACGTAGACGACGTCGCCGACGCGCGCACCGCTGCGCGTGATCGCCGCTCCGGCCGGCACCTCGCCGATCGCGGTCACGCAAAGCGTTCGCGGACCGCGCGTCGTATCGCCGCCGATCAGCTCGACGTCGTAGCGCGTGGCGAGCGCATCGAAGCCGCGCATGAACGCCGCGATCCATTGCGGATCCGACGACGGCAGCGCGCCCGCGAGGAGCACGAAGCGCGGCAACGCGCCCATCGCCGCGAGATCCGACAGGTTCACCGCGAGCGTCTTGTGACCGATCCCCTCGGGGTCGGCGTTCGCGGCGAAATGGCGACCCTCGACCAGCATGTCGACGGTGACGACGAGCTCGCTGCCGGGGCGCGACACGATGACGGCGCCGTCGTCGCCGATGCCGATCCGCACGTCGGCGCTTCGCGGGGATCGCCGGAAATACCGCGCGATCACCTCGAATTCGTTCATCGCGGGTGCTGCGCGCGGATCTCGACGGCGCGTATGCGCGCGGCGACCTTGTCGAGCACGCCGTTCACGAACTTGTAGCCGTCGGTGCCGCCGTAGCGCTTGGCGAGCTCGACAGCCTCGTTGATGACGACGCGATACGGAATGTCGAGCCGATGCGCGAGCTCCCACGCGCCGATCACGAGCACCGCACGCTCGATCGGCGACAGCGCGTCGACGTTGCGGTCGACGTGCGGCGCGAGCTCGGCCAGCAGCGACTCGTAGTCGCTTGTGACGCCCCGCCACAGCTCGTCGAAATAGCGGCGATCCGGCTCGGGCGCGGGCTCCGATTGCACGTCGTCGCCGTCGTCGTGCGCGGGGTCGGTGAGCAGCGACGCGGCGATCTCGCGATCGGCCCGCTTCGAAAGCTGCCGCTCGTAAAGGCCGTGCATCGCGAGCTCGCGCGCTCGATGCCGTTGCCGTTGGTGGACGGCGTCCCTATCGGCCATCGATCGCGTCGAGCAGGTTCGCGAGCTCGAGCGCGGCCAGCGCCGCCTCGCCGCCCTTCGCGGCCATTCGCGATTCCGCCTGCGCCTCGGTGTCGCAGGTGAGGATGCCGTTGCCGATCGGCACGCCGAATTCCAGTTGCACGCTCGCCAGGCCAGCGGCCGACTCGTTGGCGACGATGTCGAAGTGGTACGTGTCGCCGCGAACGACGGCGCCGAGCGCGACGAGCGCGTCGTAATCGCGGAGCTGCGCGAGCCGCTGCAGCGCGAGCGGGATTTCGAGCGCGCCCGGCACCGTGACGACGGTGATCCGGTCTTCGGCGACGCCCGCCTCGCGCAACGCGCGAAGCGCGCTTGCGAGCAGGCCCTCGCCGATGTCCGGATTGAAGCGCGACTGGACGATCGCGATGCGGCGGCCGTCGCCCCGCCGATTCGGTTCGATGCGTAAGATGGGCATTGCCGTGTTCCGAAGCGAAGACGCGCAGCGCGAAAGCGCGCGCCGGCGCTACGCGCTGCGCCGCGTCGGCGCTTCCTCGTAGCCGGTGACCTCGAGATCGAATCCCGCCATGCTCGGCATCTTCCGCTGGCGCGCGAGAAGCCGCATCCTGCCGACGTTCAGGTCGCGCAGGATCTGCGCGCCGATCCCGTAGTTGCGCAGATCGATCTTGCTCGAGACCGGCGCCTCGCCGGCGATCGCGCGCTGGCGCAGCTCTTGCGGGCTTTCCGCCCGGTGCAGCAGCACGATGACGCCGCGTCCTGCAGCCACGATCGCGCGCTGCGCCTCGAGGATGCTCCACGCGTGCGAGTCGCTTTCCGAATCGAGCAGGTCGACGATCGAAAGCGGCTCGTGCACGCGGACCAGGGTGTCGACGTCGGGCGCGATCGGTCCGCGAACGAGCGCGAGATGCGTCGCATCGGTCAGCTTGTCGCGATAGACGACGAGGCGGAACGTGCCGGCCGCGGTGGTCAGCGGACGCTCGGCGACGCGCTCGATCAGCCGTTCGGTGCGGCTGCGATGGTGAATGAGGTCGGCGATCGCGCCGATCTTCAGTCCATGCTGCCCGGCGAAGCGCTCGAGGTCGGGAAGGCGCGCCATCGTGCCGTCGTCCTTCATGATCTCGCAGAGCACGGCCGACGACGAGAGGCCGGCGAGCCGCGCGAGGTCGCAGCAGGCTTCCGTATGACCGGCCCGCGCGAGCACGCCGCCGGGGTGCGCGATCAGCGGGAACACGTGGCCCGGATGCACGATGTCGTCCGGCGTCGCATGGGGGGCTGCAGCGACGCGGATCGTATGCGCGCGGTCGGCCGCCGAGATGCCCGTCGACACACCGTGCGCGGCCTCGATCGACACCGTGAAGTTGGTGCCGTGCACCGAGCGATTGACCGGCGTCATTGGCGCCAGGTTGAGCTGCCGCGCGCGCTCCTCGGTGATCGGCATGCAGACCAGGCCGCGCCCGAAGCGGGCCATGAAGTTGATCGCCTCCGGCGTCACGTGATCGGCGGCGAGCACGAGGTCTCCCTCGTTCTCGCGGTCCTCCTCGTCGACGAGGATCACCATGCGGCCGGCCTTGATCTCGGCAACGATTTCGGTGATCGGCGCGATCGGCATTGAAGTCACCGGCAACGGATGAGCGGCATTCACCGCATTCTACCGTAGCGGCATCGCGCGACGCCTTCGGCGCGTCAGCGCGCAAAGAGCGCGAGCGTGGCCTTCGTCAGCGCGCTCGCCGGATCCGTGTAATCGAGCACCACGCTGTAATGGTTGTGGCCGGCGATATGCATCGGCGCAGCGACGCCCGGCGGATGGTTGCGCGGCCACGCGTTCCACAGGAGATCCGTCTGACGCACGAACTCGGACGTCTCGTCGGCGCCGCAGGCGACGAGCACGGGCGCCCGTGTCGTCGGCTGCGCGGCTGCCGGCGACATCCGGCAAGCCTCCGCGTCGTCGAGGCGAAAATCGACGTTGTACGAGAACTGCACGAGCGGCGCGAGATCGTGCACGCCGGAAAGCGACACGCCGCCCGCGAACGGCGCCACGTCGAAGCCCTGCGCGCGCCAGTCGAGCGTGTACATCATCGCCGTCAGGTGACCGCCGGCCGAATGGCCGGCGACGACGAGCGGCGCCGGCGCGCCGCGTGCCGGTCCTTCCCGCACGAGCCACACGATCGCGCGCCGGCACTGGTCGACGGCGTTGGCGATCGTGCCTTGCGGACACAGCGTGTAGTTGCAGAGCGCGACCGCGTAACCCGTCTCGACGAACGCCGGCGGGACGAATGCGTAGTCGGACTTGTCGAGGCTGCGCCACCAGCCGCCGTGGATGTAGAGCAGCGTGCCGCGCGCGGCGCGCGCGGGCAGATAAAGATCGAGCGTCTCGTCCGCACCCGCGCCGTAGGCGAGGTCGAACTCGGCGCGCAACGTAGCCTTCGCGCGCTGCGATCCTGCGACCCACTGGTCGAGCCAGCGCTGATGGTCGGGAACCGCGGCCCGGTTGTTGTAGCCGCGCTCGACTTCCCCGTCCGTCACCCTCGGCGATAGCGTCATGCGTTGCCCTGCACGATTTCGATCGCAAGCGGTGCGAGTCCCGCGATGCTTCCTTCGAGCCGATCGCCGACGACGACGGGTCCGACGCCCGCCGGCGTGCCCGTGAAGATCAGGTCGCCGGGCTCGAGCCGGTAGAGCCGCGACAGGAATTCGATCATGTGCGCGACGTCCCAGATCATGTCCGAGAGATCGCCGTGCTGGCGTACTTCGCCGTTCACACGCAACGTCACGTCGCCGCGCGTGAGGACGCCGGTCTTCGCGACGGGCGAGATCGGCGCGATCGGCGCGGCCTGCGCGAACGACTTGCCGATGTCCCAGGGCCGCTTCTTCTCGCGCATGTCGTTCTGCAGGTCACGCCGCGTCATGTCGAGGCCCACCGCATAGCCGAAGACGAGCGCTTGCGCATCCGCAGCCGGCACGTTGGCACCGCTCTGGCCGATCGCGACGACGAGCTCGAGCTCGTGGTGGAGATTGCGCGTCGCCATCGGATACGCGATGCGACCGACGGCCGGCGGCACCACCGGCACGATCGCGTCCGTCGCCTTCGTGAAGAAGAACGGCGGCTCCTTCGTCGCGTCGCCGCCCATTTCCTTCGCATGGTCGGCGTAATTGCGCCCGACGCAGAAGACGTGGCGCACCGGAAATGCCTGGGTGCTGCCTGCCACGGGAACGGCGGGCAGCTCCCAGCCCGGGATTGCGTACTGCATCGTCGCGACTCCTATTCGGCGTCGGGCTGCCGTGCAGGCGCCGCGTCGGCGAACGCGGGCAGCGCAAGGCAGGCAGACTCGATGCGCATCAGTGTGGGATACGGGGAGAGATCGATGTCGAAGCGTCGCGCGTTCGCCATTTGCGGCACGAGGCAGACGTCGGCAAGCGTCGGCGCGTCGCCATGGCAGAAGCGACCCGTTGCCCGATCGCGCGCGAGCGCCTTCTCGAGCGCCTCGAAGCCGACGTCGATCCAGTAGCGATACCAGCCGTCCTTCTGCTCGCGCGCGACGCCGAGCGTGCCGATCAGGTAGTTCAGCACCCGCAGGTTGTCGAGCGGATGGATGTCGCAGGCGATCGACAGCGCGATCGCGCGCACACGCGCGCGCCCGATCGGATCGGCCGGCAGCAGCGGGGGCTCCGGATGCGTCTCGTCGAGGTACTCGACGATCGCGAGCGACTGCGTGAGCACCGCGCCCTCGTCGAGCGCGAGCGCGGGCACGAGGCCCTGGGGATTCAGCGCGAGGTAATCCTGCGCACGCTGCCCGCCCATCCGCAGGTGCACGAACGTTCGCTCGTCGGGCGCGACGCCCTTCAGGTTCAGCGCGATCCGCACGCGGTAAGCGGCCGAGGAACGAAAGTAGTCGTAGAGCCTCACGGTGCGCGGACGCCGTTCGCTCAGAATGCCGAAATGCCGGTCTGCGCGCGGCCGAGGATCAGCGCGTGGATGTCGTGCGTGCCCTCGTACGTGTTGACCGTTTCCAGGTTCAGCATGTGGCGGATGACGTGGAACTCGTCGACGATGCCGTTTCCGCCGTGCATGTCGCGCGCGATCCGCGCGATCTCGAGCGCCTTGCCGCAACTGTTGCGCTTCATGATCGACGTGATCTCGGGCGCCGCGCGACCTTCATCCTTGAGGCGCCCGAGGCGCAGGCATCCCTGCAACCCCAATGCGATCTCGGTCTGCATGTCCGCGAGCTTCTTCTGCACGAGCTGATTCGCTGCGAGCGGCCGGCCGAATTGCTTGCGCTCGAGGACGTATCGGCGCGCAGCCTCCCAGCAGAACTCGGCGGCGCCGAGCGCGCCCCACGCGATGCCGTAGCGCGCGTTGTCGAGGCACCCCATCGGCCCCTTCAGGCCCTGCACGTTCGGCAGCAGGTTTTCGGTGGGAACCAATACGTCGTCCATCACAATCTCGCCGGTCACCGACGTGCGCAGCGAAAACTTGCCCTCGATCGCCGGCGCGGACAAGCCCTTCATCCCCTTTTCGAGGATGAAGCCGCGCACGACGCCGTCGAGCTTCGCCCAGACGACGAACACGTCGGCGATCGGCGCATTCGAGATCCACGTCTTCGCGCCGGCGAGCGCGAAGCCGCCGTCGACGGCGCGTGCGCGCGTTTCCATCGAGCCCGGGTCGGAGCCGTGGTCGGGCTCGGTCAGCCCGAAGCAACCGATGCGCTCGCCGCGCGCGAGCGCGGGCAGGTACTTGCGCCGCTGGGCCTCGCTGCCGTACGCGAAGATCGGGAACATGACGAGCGAGCTCTGCACGCTCATCATCGAGCGGTAGCCGGAATCGACGCGCTCGATCTCGCGCGCGACGAGACCGTAGCAGACGTAGTTCAGCCCGGCGCCGCCGTATTCGGCCGGCAGCGTCGAGCCGAGCAGACCGAGCGCACCCATCTCGGGAAAGATCGTCGCATCGACGGTTTCGTGCCGGAAAGCATCGCGCACGCGCGGTAGCAGACGCTCCTGCGCATAGGCGTGCGCGCTGTCGCGCACGATGCGCTCCTCCTCGGAAAGCTGCAGGTCGAGGAGCAGCGGATCGTCCCAGCGGAATGCCGGCTTTCGGGTGGCGACAGGATCGGGCGCGTTCATGACGGGCTCCGGGCACGCGCTGCGTCCTCCATCGGGACGGCGCGACTCGCGACGATGGACCGGGGCTGCACGCGAACGTCGCGATTATCGCCGGTCGAGTCCCGGAACGCCATTGGCGACGGCGATTGACACCGCCGATTCCGCGCGGAGAGCGGGCAGTCGACCGCGACGGTGCAGCCGCCGCCCGCCCGTCCCCTGCTGCGTCAGAAATCGTCCACCGCGGTCTTCACGTCGAGCGGATCCGCCATGCCGTTACCCGACGTGCACTTGACTCCGTATGGAATCGGAAACGTGCCGGTCGCGGTCTGCGATCCGACCTCGATCCAGTAGTACTGATGGAAGCCGCCGCCGATCGCGGAGCGCTTCCCGGTGCTGTAACTGAACGACGTCGCGTTGTTGCCGCCGGCGACCACTGCGCCGTCGCTGTCGCGCACGAGACGCATCTCGAGGTTCGCGCTGCTGCTGATGATCGAGCAGTTGACGGTGTCCGGCGCATGGATGCGCGTGATCATCCGGACCTTCGTCGTCGCGTTCGGAACTTCGGGCGCCGACGGCGTCAGCGAACTCGAGCAAGTCCCCTGGGCGGAACCGAAGCTCACGCCGATGCAGTTCAGCCGGAACTTGCCGGGGTCCGCCTCGTTCAGCGTCTTCGCGATGCGGAAGTCCGCGCTGAACGACGTGTTGTCCTGCACGGTGCAAAACCCGATCAGCGTGTTCGGAAACTGGCTCGGGTCGAGCTTCACGAACGTGACCGTCGTGTTGTCGTGGTCGCCCGCCGGTGCCCCCGCCGCCGTGTAGATGTCGAGATAGCGCTTCATCTGGAACGGCGCCAGCGTACCGGAGACGAAGCCGGAACCGCTCGCGTCGTCGACGTCGATCTCGTAGTCGACCGGATCGTCGAGCGTCGCGACGAAGCAGTTGGTCTGAAACGCAGGCGACGATCCGGTGGCGGCCTTGCTTTTCACGCCGCCCACCTCGGAGAACGCGTCGCCGCCGCCGATGTGTCCGATCGGATAGCCCTCGACGGAAAAGCCGATGCCCTGCGGATTCGACGTGCGCGAGTACGCGAAGAACCAGTTGTCCGATGCGCCGCTCTTCAACAGCACGTAGCCGAAGTGGCTGCCCGCGCCGAGCGCGCAATTGGCTGCGACCGTGACGGTGGTGACGCCGAAGGCGGAGAGCGGAATGCTGGTGCACGCATGCACGCCCGGCGATGCCGACCCGAGCGCTTCGACGAACTGCATCGTCACGCTGTTGCTGCCGCCCGACTCGTCCTTCAGCGTGATCTCGCTCGAGAACGAGGCGGTCGACGCGGCGATGGGAATGATGATCTGCGTGCCGGCGCCGGCGATTTGAGCGGCCGCACGCCCGATGGCGAAGAAAGCAAGCGATGCAAACAGCAATGGGCGCAAAGCGTTCATGACGGTATCTCCGGACCGATGGTTCGCGGGATGTTGTCACAGCCGATAAAGCGTGGCGCAGCGTTGCAAGATTTACACGACGGGCGTTTCGAATCGGCACGAACGGCGCGAGCGTTTGCCCGAAACGTGCGCGCCGGCGAAGTGGTTCGCGAAGCAATCGTGCGAACGGCCTAGGCCATCTCGCCAATATCCCGCGCTCGCTTGCGCCTCGCAGAATCGGCCGCATGCGACCTGCGAGACAACCGTCCGGCCTCACGCTGCTCGAGTTGATGATCGGCCTCGCCATCGGCGCCATCGTGTGCGCGCTCGGCGTGCCGGCGTTCGGCACCTGGTTCGCCGGCCAGCAGGTGCAGGATCGCGCCGAAGCGCTCCTGCATACGCTCGATCTCGCGCGCAGCGAAGCCGTCAAGCACGGCGACCGCGTCGACGTCTGTCCCGCCGGCGGCACTTGCGACGCCGGTGCGCTGCCTTGGGAAGCCGGGTGGATCGTCGTGCCCGATGCCAACCGCGATGCGTCGCGCGCAATCGCCCGCGAACGGCCGGCAAGCGACGGCGTCACGATCCGCGGCAACCGACCGGTCGCCGATTACGTTTCGTATACCGCGGCCGGCCATGCGCGGCGCTTCGATGGCGCGTTGCAGATGGGCACGTTCACGATCTGCCGCACGGGGCAGCGCGTGCGCAAGGTCGTCCTCGCCGGCAGCGGACGCGCACGCCTCGAAACGTCGACCGACATCTGCCCGTGAACGTCGACCTGCGCCGCGGCTTCACGATGCTCGAAACGATGGTCGTCGTCGCCATCGTCGCGATACTGGCCGCGGTCGCGCTGCCGTCGTACGCGGGTTACGTGAAGCGCGCGCACATCCTCGAAGCGGTCGCCCGCCTTTCCGATGCGCGCGAGCAGATGGAGACGTATTTCCAGGACGCGCGCTCGTACGTCGACGGCAGCGGAGCATGCGGCGCTGCCCCGCCATCCCCCGGTACCGGCGACGCGTTTGCGCTCACCTGCACCGCCACGGCGACCACCTACCTCTACACGGCGACCGGACTTTCGACGAAGGGCATGGATGCATTCGTCTTCACGGTCGACCAGAACGGTGCGCGCGCAACGGTGTCGGTGCCGGGCGGCTGGCGGCGTACGGCCGACTGCTGGACCATCCGGGCCGACGGCTTTTGCGCGTGAACGTCATGGACAGGCGGCAAGGCCGACCGCGTGCGCTGCGCGGCATGTACCTGCTGGAAGCGCTGGTCGCGCTCGTCGTTCTTTCGCTCGGCCTGTTCGGCCTGCTCGGTCTTCTTGCCGGTGCGCTTCGCGGCAGCGCCGGCGCGACGTGGCGCAGCGACGGCTTCGGCATCGCGGCGGACGCCCTCGCGCGCATCTCGACGGAAGCGCCGGCGACGATCGCCGACCGTTACGATGCGTCGGCCGATGGCGCCGGTTACCGGGCGCTGCTCGCGCAGGCGCTGCGCTTGCCAGGCGTGTCGAGCGATGCGAATGCCCCGGACGTCAGCGTCGACGATGCCGGCGAGAGCCGGAGCGTGCGCGTCGTCGTTCGCTGGCAGCCGCCCAACGAGTCAATGCACCAGGCATCGCTTCATGTCGCGCTGCCGCGTCCGTAGAATCCATGCGCGAGCGCGCGGCGCGTCGTTGATCGACGCGATCGTCGGGCTTGTCGTCGCGATGATCGCGCTGGTCGTCGTCTACCAGGCGTTCGTCGCCACGGACACGGTGCGGCGCAACGCCGCGGCGGTCGCCGACGCGCAAGGCGCGGGCGCGTTCGCGCTCGCGACGCTGGTCACGCAAATCGGCAATGCCGGCGCGGGTTGGGCAGCGGCGTCGCAATGGCTCGAAACCTGTCCCGCCACGGCAAGCATCGCGACGAGCATGCGACCCATCCACGTGCTGATCACCGACGGCGGAGCGGCCGACCGGCCCGACAGCCTGGTTTTGCGGCAAACGTTCGCGCACGCGCTCGCGCTCCCTGCCGCCATCGCAAGCGCCACCCCGGCCGGGACGCACTTCCACGTCGAAAGCGCGGACGGATTCGCGATCGGCGACCGCGTCGTTGCCATCACGCGCCGCGGCAGCTGCGCGACCACCACGGTCACGGCCGTATCCCCCGCTGTCGCCGGTGTCGTCGATGTGACGCACACCGGCATCGTGATCGACCTCCCGGTCACGACGGTTCTGTTCGATGTCGGGGCTGCCGCTCTCGCGTCCACGCTGCGCTTCGACGTCGGAGCGGGCGCGCTGCGAAGCCAGGATCTCGCCAACGGCGACGCGCCCGTGCCGCTCGTGTCGAACGTCGTCAATCTGAAGTTCCAGTACGGCATCGACAGCGATGGGGACGGTGCGCTCGACACATGGGTTCGCGCCGATGCCGCCGGCGCCTGGTCACCGGCGGCCGTGCTTGCGGCTTCACACGCAACGCTGGCGCGCATCAAGGCAATCCGCGCCGGCATCGTCATGCGCACCGAACGCCCCGAGCGCGGGCTGGTGCGTAACTTTCACTGGGTGCTGTTCGATTGCGAGGACGACGACAAGTCGGCGTGTCCTGGTCGTCTCGAGGGAACGATTCCGGGGAGTGCGAGCGGCAGCTACCGGTACCGAGTGCTCGAGGCGATCGTTCCGCTTCGCAACGTCCTGTGGAACGGCGGCGCGTGATCCGGCGCCAGCGCGGCATCGTGCTCCTGATCGCCATCGTCGCGGTGATGGCGCTTGCGTTCGCCGGCATGGCGCTCGTGCGCGCCGTCGCGACGAGCGTCGCGATCGGCGATAACGTGAACGCGCGTCGCCAGGCAACGTACGCGGCGACGGCGGCGCTGGAGCACGACGTGGTGGCGCTCTTCGTCGACGCGCTCGTCGACCCCGCCTCGGATGACCCGTCGCACAACTATTACGCATCGCGGCAGGCGGGCGAGGATCGCCGCGGCGTGCCGAGGATGCTGCGGACGCCGGCCGACTACCCGCCGGGAGGCTCGGTGATCGATGCCGGCGACGGGTTCGTCGTTCGGCACGTGATCGAGCGCCTGTGCACGCTGCCCGGCGCAGCGACCCCCGACCGTTGCACGTTGTCACCGCCGAGCAGCGAAGCCGCGGCAGGCTCGCCGCCGGCCGGCGAGCCACCGCGGCAGCCGGCCTACCGGGTCACGCTGCGCGTCGAAGGGCCCGCGGGCGCGGCAACGTACGTGCAGGCGATGCTTTCAGCCGCGTACGCGAACCCGCGCCGCTCCTGGCAAGTGCTCGACGAATGACCCGCTCGGAGCAGGTGCCTATCCCATGACCGGCATGTGGAACCCGGGGCCCTCGCTGCCGTCGTCGGGCCAGCGCGACGTGATCGTCTTGAGACGCGTATAAAAGCGCACGCCGTCGAGGCCATGCACGTGCAGATCGCCGAACAGCGAATTGCGCCAGCCGCCGAACGAGTAGAACGACATCGGCACTGGGATCGGCACGTTGACGCCGGCCATGCCGACCTCGGCGGCCTGCTCGAAATGGCGCGCCGCGTGCCCCGAGCGCGTGAAGATCGCGGCGCCGTTCGCGTACGGGTTGGCGTTGATCATCGCGATCGCGTCGTTCAGCGACTCGACGCGAAGCACCGCCAGCACCGGCCCGAAGATTTCCTCGCGGTAGATCGTCATTTGCGCCGTGACGCGATCGAAAAGCGTCGGCCCGACGAAGAAGCCGTTCGGGTGCCCGTCGATCGTCGGCTTGCGGCCGTCAACGACCAGCGCCGCGCCTTCCTCGACGCCGCGGTCGATGAGACCGGTGATCCGGTCGCGCGCCGCGCACGTGATGACGGGACCCATCTCGTTTTGCGCCACGTGGCCGGGACCCGTCTGCACCTTGCGCGCCCGCGTGGCGAGCCGCTCGACCAGCGCATCGGCGACCTCGCCGACCGCGACCACCGCGGAGATCGCCATGCAGCGCTCGCCGGCCGATCCGTAACCGGCGCCGACGATCGCTTCGGTCGCGTAATCGAGGTCCGCATCCGGCATCACGACGGCGTGATTCTTCGCGCCGCCGAGCGCCTGCACGCGCTTGCCGTGGCGCGCGCCCGTCTCGTAGATGTACTTCGCGACGGGCGTGGAGCCGACGAACGAGATCGCGCGCACGGTCGGATGCGCGAGCAGCGCGTCGACGGCCTCCTTGTCGCCATGCACGACGTTGAACACGCCGTCAGGCAATCCGGCCTCCTGCAGCAGTTCGGCGAGGCGCAGCGACAGCGTCGGATCGCGCTCGGACGGCTTCAGCACGAACGTGTTGCCGCAGCCGATCGCGATCGGGAACATCCACATCGGCACCATCGCCGGGAAATTGAACGGCGTGATGCCGGCGCACACGCCCACCGGCATGCGGATCGACCAGCTATCCACGTCGGTACCGACGCTCTCGCTGTGCTCGCCCTTCAGCAGATGCGGGATTCCCGTCGCGAACTCGACGACTTCCATGCCGCGCGTCACCGACCCTTCGGCGTCGACAAGCGTCTTCCCGTGCTCCTGCGTCACGATGCGCGCGAGATCCTTGCGCTGCCGCTCCAGCAGGTCGCGAAACTTCATCAACACGCGCGCGCGCCGCAGCGGCGGCGCCCCCGACCAGCCGGGCAAGGCAGCCGCCGCCGATTGCACGGCGGCATCGACGTCGGCCGCGTTGGCGAACGGCACGTGCCGGATCACCTCGCCGGTCGCGGGGTTCGTCACTTCGCCATAGCGCGTCGTCGAAGGCGAGAAGGCGCGGCCGTTTACCCACATCGGCAGCCGCTCGAGCGTCGTCAGGTCCATCGTCGTTCCTCCAATGCCAGCGGACACGGGCGCGCCCGCCAGCCGTTCAATTCACGATCGGATTTTCGCCGGATACCGGCGCGCTCATCGCGCCTCGCGCAAGCGCTCGAGATAGCGCGCGATCAAGTCGACCTCGATATTGACCGTGTCGCCTGGGCCGAGGGTTCCGAGCGTCGTCACGGCGAGTGTATGCGGGATCAGGTTGACCGTAAATCGCGTGCCTGCGACGCCGTTCGTCGTGAGGCTCACGCCGTCGATGGCGACCGATCCCTTCACCGCGACGTAACGGGCAAGCGTCTGTGGAACGTCGACGTCGAGGCGGCGATGCGCGCTCGCGCCGGCGTCCGCCGCTACGAACGCCGTCACGGTGCCCACGCCGTCGACGTGGCCGCTCATCAGATGGCCGCCGAGGCGGTCGGAGAAGCGCAGCGCCCGCTCGAGATTCACCGCGGCGTTCAACCGCAGACCGGTCGTGCGCGCAACCGTTTCGCCGGAAACGTCGAAGCGCAGCAGCGGCGGCGCAATCTGCACGACCGTGAGGCAGCAACCGGAAACGGCGATGCTGTCCCCGACAGCGACGTCGAACAGTTCGAGTTTTCCCGCCTCGACGGCGATCCGGACGCCGTCGCGGCCGCGCTCGCGCGACACGATGCGGCCGACGGCTTCAACGATGCCCGTGAACATCGCCGATCCTCGGGTCCATCACCAGGATGCCGCCCGACGCACGCGGGCCACGATCCGCAGGTCGTCACCGATACGCTCGATCGACGACCATTCGACGCCGACGCGGTCGGCGAGCGACGCGAGCGGCGCCTGCGCCTCGAACATCCCTCGCGCCGGGTCGCCGACGATCGCACCGGCAACGTAGAGCAGAAGCTCGTCGACGAGACCTGCTTGCAACAGCGCGCCGTTGAGCTTCGCGCCGGCCTCGACGTGCGCTTCGTTGACACCGCGCTCTGCCAGCATGCGAAACACCGCATGCAGATCGACGCGACCGTCGGCATCCGGCAACGCGACGCTTTCGACGCTCGCCGGCCAGTCGCGCCCGCGCGGTCCCGCGGTCACGACGACGGTGTTGCCGTCCGCGAGCACGCGCGCGTCAGCCGGCGTGTCCGCACGACGGTCGATGACGATGCGAAGCGGCTGCCGCGTCGTCGCGACGTCGCGAACGGTGAGCTGCGGATCGTCGTGCAGCACGGTACCGACGCCGGTCACGATCGCGCACGCCCGCGCCCGCCACGCGTGCCCGTCGGCGCGCGCCGCGGCGCCCGTGATCCAGCGGCTCTCCCCGCTCACAAGCGCCGTGCGTCCGTCGAGGCTCGCGGCGATCTTCGTTCGTATCCACGGTCGCCCGCGCGTCATTCGCGAAACGAATCCGGCGTTGAGCGCCGCCGCCTGGTCTTCGAGCAGCCCGACGTCGACACGCACGCCGGCGGCGCGAAGGCGTGCTGCACCGTCGCCCTGCACCGGATTGGGGTCGCGCATCGCGGCGACGACGCGCCCGATGCGCGCGGCGAGCAGGGCGTCGACGCACGGCGGCGTTCGGCCGTGGCGGTTGCAGGGCTCGAGCGTCACGAAGACAGTCGCACCTTCGACGTCGCGCCCGCGCGCCCGCGCATCGGCGAGTGCGGCCACCTCCGCGTGCGGGCCGCCCGCGCGCTCGTGGAAGCCTTCGCCGGCGATCTCGCCGCCGTTGACGATCACGCAGCCGACGCGCGGATTCGGCGTCGTCGTGTAGAGGCCGCGCTCGGCGAGCACGAGCGCGCGCGCCATGTGATGGCGATCGTCGTCGGTGAACGCGCTCGGCGCCGCGTCCGGTCGCGAGAGCCCGTTCACGCCGGCCGGCGCGCCGGCTTCTTCGGCGGGCGCACGGCCTCCACCTCCTTCAGCGCATCGCGAAAGTCGGAGACGTCCTGGAACGAGCGATAGACGGAGGCGAAGCGGATATAGGCGACCTTGTCGAGCCGGTAGAGCTCCTCCATCACCATCTCGCCCAGCTGCCGCGAAGCGATCTCGCGCTCGCCGAGCGACAGCACGCGCTGGACGATCCGGTCGATCGCGGCGTCGACGAACTCCGTCGGCACCGGCCGCTTGTGCAACGCGCGGGCGAAGCCGACGCGCAGCCGGTTGGTATCGAAGTCGGCGCGATTGCCGTTGCTCTTCACGACCTGCGGCAGCCGCAGCTCCACGGTCTCGTACGTCGTGAACCGCTTCTGGCACGCCGCGCACTTGCGGCGGCGGCGAATCGAGTCGCCGGCGTCCGAAACGCGCGAGTCGATCACCTGGGTGTCGTCGCTACCGCAGAACGGGCATTTCATGCCCGGTAGACGGGGAAGCGGCGGGTCAGCGAGGCGACACTGTTGCGCGTGCGTGTCAAAACCGCCTCGTCGGCGGGCGTTTCGAGCACGTCGGCGATCAGGTGCGCGAGCTCCTCGCACTCGATCTCGCCGAAGCCGCGCGTCGTGACGGCGGGGCTGCCGATGCGAATGCCCGACGTGACGAACGGCTTCTCGGGGTCGTTCGGAATCGCGTTCTTGTTGACCGTGATGTGCGCGCGCGCGAGCGCCGCCTCGGCATCCTTGCCCGTGATCTGCTTTGCGCGGAGGTCGACGAGGAACATATGGCAGTCGGTGCCGCCCGACACGATCCGCAAGCCGCGCTCCTGCAGCACCTTCGCGAGCACGCGCGCATTCTCGAGCACGCGCTCCTGGTAGATCGCGAACTCGTGCGTCATCGCCTCGCCGAAGGCGGCGGCCTTCGCGGCGATCACGTGCATCAGCGGCCCGCCCTGCAATCCGGGGAACACCGCCGAGTTGATCGCCTTCGCGTGCGCCTCCTTCATCAGGATGAAGCCGCCGCGAGGGCCCCGGAGCGTCTTGTGCGTCGTGCTCGTCGCGTAGTCGGCGAGGCCGACCGGACTCGGGTACAGACCGGCGGCGATCAGTCCGGCGTAATGCGCCATGTCGACCATCAGCTTCGCACCGACGTCGTCGGCGATCGCGCGGAACCGTTTCCACTCGATGACGCGCGAGTAAGCGGAGGCGCCGGCAATGACGAGCTTCGGCTTGTGCTCGCGCGCGAGCCGCTCGGCTTCCGCGTAGTCGATGAGCTCGGTCTCGGCCTCGAGCCCGTACGCAACGACCTTGAACCATTTGCCGGAGATGTTGACCGGCGAGCCGTGCGTCAGGTGCCCGCCGTGCGGCAGACTCATGCCGAGGATCGTGTCGCCCGGCGACAGCGCGGCGAAAAACACCGCCTGGTTCGCCTGCGCGCCGGAATGCGGCTGGACGTTCGCGGCTTCGGCGTGGAACAGCCTGCGTGCGCGATCGATCGCGAGCTGCTCGACGACGTCGACGTTCTCGCAACCGCCGTAGTAGCGCTTGCCGGGATAGCCTTCCGCGTACTTGTTCGTGAGCTGCGTGCCCTGCGCCGCCATGACCGCCGGGCTTGCGTAGTTCTCCGAAGCGATCAGCTCGATGTGCTCCTCCTGCCGGCGATTCTCGGCGGCAATCGCCTGCCAGAGATCCGGATCCGACTGCGCCAGCGTGACGGAGCGGCTGAACATGAAGAGGACAAACGGCAAAGCATTGATTCTAGCATCGCCTATAATTCGCCGTCCGACGCCGGGCCGCCGCCCGCCTCCGTCAAGCGCGCGGCGTGCCGGCAATCGCAGAGGATCGGCGCGAACGAACGCGCCACGAGGGAGAAGCCGTGAACGTCCTGCTCGCGCTCTCGCGCGCGATCGACGCCTTCACCGAGCGCGTCGGCCGCCTCGTCTATTGGCTCATATTGGTCGTCGTGCTGATCAGCGCGGCGAACGCCGTCGTGCGCAAGGCCTTCGACTACAGCTCGAACGCGTACCTCGAAGTGCAGTGGTATCTGTTCTCGGTGATCTTCCTGTTCGGCGCCGGCTACACGCTGCTTCGCAACGATCACGTGCGCATTGACATCATCCAGGGACGGCTCTCGCCGCGCGCCCAGAACTGGATCGACGTGCTCGGCATCCTGCTGTTCCTGATGCCCATGTCGCTCATCATCATGGCGCTGTCGTGGCCGCTGTTCGTCGATTCCCTGCAGCGACACGAAGTGTCGACCAACGCGGGCGGCCTCATCATCTGGCCCGCGCGCCTGATGATCCCGATCGGCTTCGCGCTCCTGATCATCCAGGCGATCTCGGAGCTCATCAAGCGCATCGCGTTCCTGCGCGGGGTGATCCCCGATCCGCTCGAGAAACGCCAAGAGAAGTCGGCCGAGGAGGAGCTCGCGCAGGAGATCGCGCGCCAGCGCAGTGACACGCCGCCGGGGCTCGAGCCGGGCGCCCCGGAGAGCAAGCCGTGAGCGGCGCCCGCCGGCTTCGAGTCGCAAGCGGAGGCAGACCATGACCGCGTGGCTCATCGCGAACATCGCGCCGCTGATGTTCTGCGGCCTGATCGTCACGCTGCTGATCGGCTTCCCCGTCGCGTTCTCGCTCGGCGCGGTCGGCATCGGCTTCGCATTCCTCGGCATCCACCTTGGACTGCTCGCGCCGTCGCTGCTGCAGGCGTTGCCGGAGCGCGTGTTCGGCGTGATGTCGAACGACACGCTGCTTGCCGTGCCGTTCTTCACGTTCATGGGCCTGATCCTCGAGCGCTCGGGGATGGCCGAAGACCTGTTGGACACGATCGGCCAGCTCTTCGGCCCGCTGCGCGGCGGCCTCGCCTACGCCGTCGTGTTCGTCGGCGCGCTGCTCGCGGCCACGACCGGTGTCGTCGCCGCGAGCGTGATCTCGATGGGGCTGATCTCGCTGCCGATCATGCTGCGCTACGGCTACGACCGGCGGCTCGCGAGCGGCGTCATCGCGGCGTCCGGAACGCTCGCGCAGATCATTCCGCCCTCGCTCGTCCTGATCATCATGGCCGACCAGCTCGGCCGCTCGGTCGGCGACATGTACGCCGGCGCCTTCATTCCCGGGATCGTGCTGGCGGGCATCTACGCGCTGTACGTGCTTGGCACCACGATCGCGCGCCCGCACTGGGCGCCCGCATTGCCGCTCGAGGCGCGCACGATGCGCGAGCCGACCGGACGCAGCGGCGTCATCTCGCTGATCGTGCTCGTCGTGATCGCGGCGGTCGCAGCCGTCGTCTACGCGAAGACGCGGATGGCCGATCGCGCGCTCGACGAAACGCTGGTGATCGCGACTTCGGTCGGCACTGGCGTCGCCTTCTTCGCGGCGGTGCTGAACCGGCTGTTCAGGTTCGGCCTGCTGTCGAAGATCGCCGAGCGCGTCGTCTTCGTGCTGATCCCGCCGCTCGCGCTGATCTTCCTCGTGCTCGGCACGATCTTCCTGGGCGTCGCGACGCCGACCGAGGGCGGCGCGATGGGTGCGACGGGTGCGCTCGCGATGGCGCTTGCGCGGCGGCGCCTCTCGTGGTCGCTTCTGAAGCAGGCGATGGACACGACGGCCAAGCTGTCGACGTTCGTCGTGTTCATCCTGCTCGGCGCACGCGTGTTCAGTCTCACGTTCTACGGCGTCAGCGGCCACATCTGGGTCGAGCACCTGCTGACGAGCCTGCCGGGCGGCCAGCTCGGCTTCCTCGTCGTCGTCAACATGCTGATCTTCTTCCTTGCATTCTTCCTCGACTTCTTCGAGCTGTCGTTCATCATCATTCCGCTGATCGGTCCCGCGGCCGACAAACTCGGCATCGACCTGATCTGGCTCGGCGTGCTGCTCGGCGTCAACATGCAGACGTCGTTCATGCACCCGCCGTTCGGCTTCGCGCTGTTCTACCTTCGCAGCGTGGCGCCGGCGAAGGACTACATCGATCGCGTGTCGAAGAAGCTGACGAGGGGCGTCACGACCGGACAGATCTACTGGGGTGCGGTGCCGTTCGTGTTGATCCAGATCCTGATGGTGGGTCTGGTGATCACGTTTCCGCAGATGGTGCTCGTCTACAAGTCGGGCGTGGCGAAATACGACATCAACAAGATCGAGATCATCGTGCCCGAGGAAGCGCCGGCCTTGCCCGACGGCGCCAAGGGCGGCGGACAGGCGCCCGCCGGCGGGAGCGAGCAGGAGAATGCCGAAAAGGCGCTCGAGCGCGCGTTCGGCGGCGGCGGGAACGAGCCCGCGCCGAAGGACGAGCCGAAGTCGCAAGCCCCGGAAAGCGCGGCCCCGTCGGCCGGAGACGATCAGACGAAGGCGATGGAGCGAGCGCTCGACGAGCAGATGAAGGGCACCGAGCCACCAGCCCCCGCCAAGTAGCACCGAAGACGACCGTCCTGCGCGACAAAACGAAGCCCCGCCGAAGCGGGGCTTTTTTCGTCCGCGCGAGACGTCCGATGCGCTACTTTCCCGGGCCGTGCTGCGACATCCGGCTCGCCGCGATCATGAAGTTGTCGAAGCGGTTCTCCGCGACCTGGAACCACGAGATCTCGTCGAAGAGGAACTTCTTCCACGGCTCGTACACCTTCTTGAACTTCGCGTTCTTGGTGGCGATGTCGTCGTAGACCTCGACCGTCGCCTTGTAGCAGGCGGCCATGACCTCGTTCGAGAACGGCTGCAACTTGACGCCGGCGCCGATCAGCCGCTTCAGCGCGGGGGGATTCAGCGCATCGTACTTCGCCATCATGTCCGAGTTCGCCTCGGCGCACGCGGATTCGAGGATCGACTGGTAGTCCTTGGGCAGGTCGTTGAACGCCTTGATGTTGACGTAGAGGTCGAGCTCTGGGCCGCCTTCCCACCAGCCCGGGTAGTAGTAGTTCTTCGCGACCTTGTAGAGGCCGAGCTTTTCGTCGTCGTAGGGCCCGACCCATTCGGCCGCGTCGATCGTTCCCTTCTCGAGCGCGGGATAGATGTCGCCGCCAGGAATCTGCTGAGGGATCACGCCGAGCTTCTGCAGCGGCAGGCCGCCGGTGCCGCCGATGCGCATCTTGAGTCCCTTGAAGTCGGCCGGCGTCTTGATCTCCTTGCGGAAGAAGCCGCCCATCTGCGTGCCGGTGTTGCCCGCCGGGAAGTTGATGATGTTGTAATCCTTGTAGAACTCGCGCATCAACTCCATGCCGCCGCCGTGGTACATCCATGCGTTCTGCTGGCGATAGTTCGTCCCGAACGGAATCGCGCAACCGAACGCGAACGTCGGGTCCTTGCCGAAGAAGTAGTACGGTGCCGTGTGCGCGCACTGTACGGTGCCGTTCTGCACGGCATCGACAACGCCGAACGCCGGCACGATCTCACCACCGGCGAACGTCTGGATCTGGAACTTGTTGTTGGTCGACGCGGCGACGCGCTTGGCGATGAACTCGCAGCCGCCGAAAAGCGTATCGAGGCTCTTGGGCCAGCTCGCCGCCATCCGCCATTTGACCTCCGGCTGCGACTGCGCGAACGCAGGCGCGGAACCCGCGGCGAGTATGCCGGCGAGCCCGGCGTGCTTGATGAACGATCGACGTTCCATCCGTTTCTCCTCTCGAGTGCCGGCCGTGCCGACGTTGTCGTGCCCCAGGAGCCCGCGAACGGGCCCGCCTCTCTCCCAAGAAGCGGCGGCCGGCCAGACTGGCCGGCGGAGCCGCTCGATTCTAGCAGCCTGATCCCCGAACGCGCCGGCACGCCGACCGGTTTACGTCGAAAGCTTGCGCACCGCGTTGAAGATCGTCCACGTCCATCCGGTCTGGCGCTCGAGCGTCTGCGTGAAGCGGATCAGGTAGCGCGCGCTGCCGGTGTCGAGCTCGATCATGCCGCCCGGCGTGAAGCGGTCGTCGGGGCCGATGAGACTGCGCTGCGACGACTGGCGGTTCTCCGGCGCGGCAGGCAGGTAGATGCCGAAGAACGGCCGATCGTGGACTGCGCGCGTTGCATCGGCGGGCGCGGCCCAGCTCCGCATCAGCACGCGCACCAGCCGCCGCGCGATGATCTCGACGCCGACGGTCATCTCGTCGACCTGCTGGCGCTGCATCCGCCGCACGACGCCCAGGATCCAGTTCGCGCCATCGTGGATCGCGAGCAGTTCGCCGAGCTTGGCGGGCGCCTCCTTCGCCGGCGCCATCAGCCGGCACCCGCTTTCGCTGCGATCGACCATCTTCCAGCGCGTCCCGCGCACGCGGCGCTCGATCGACGCCGGATTGATGCCGGGATTGATGAGCGTCGGCTCGTCGTAACTCGCGACGATTCCCGGCGTGCGCACGGCATCGGGCAGCCGGTCGATCTCCGCGACGGCGCGCGTCAGCGCATGCAGCCCGCTCACGACACGCACGTGCTCGTCGGCGGAACGCCGCGACGCGCGCGGCGCATGAGCAAGCGCCTCGGGCCCGAACAGCGCAGCAAGCCGCATCAGCAGGAGCCGCTGCTCGCGCGCCGGCAGATCGCCCGGCGCCGGCTTCTCGTCGTCGGTCTCCGGCAGCCAGCGCAGCCGCTCGACGATCCGCATGTAGACCGGTCCCGTGTCGACGTAAAGGACATTGCCTCCGACCGGCGGCTTGTCGCTGCGCCGGGTAAGCCCGTGCGCACCGGCCACGTCGACGGAAAAGCCGGCGCTCTCCGACGCGACCGGCGTCAGCGACAACGCGGGCGCCCAGTCGGCAAGCTGGTTCGCGACCCATTCGACCTGGTCGGGCGTGAAGTTGCCCGAGTCGAGACGCATCAGAAGCAGCATGTCGAGATAGACCTGCTCGACGCTGATGCCCGGCTTCGAGAATCCGCCGGCGCCGAACACGAGCTGCTCGCGATGCCACGAGCGCGCGCGAGAGAGCTCGTAGGTCTCGTGAAAATCGCGCCACTGCGCCGGGATCCAGTGGCTGTAGCGAAAGAGCCGGAACTTGCCGTCGAGGCCGCGGTAGTGCGTGAGGCGCACGAGCGCCCACGGCAGGATCGCGCGCCAGCGGCGGTTCTCCGCGTGCGCGAAACCGCCCTGCAGCACCGCGTTGTAGGCGCCGACGAAACCCTTCACCAGGTCGAACACGGCGTGCCAGAGCCGCGATTCGACGGTCGAGCTCTTCTGGTAATTCGCCGTGTACTGGCGCGTCAGGTCGAGGATGATCGGCTCGAGCCGCGCGTCGAGCGCGAGCAGCGCCTCGAGCTGCGGCGCGGTGACGTCCCGGCCACCCGCGGGAAAGTTCGCAAGCAACTCGAGCGACATCCGTTGCACCTCGAGCACGTCGCGATCGGGAAGGCGCGCGATGAAGCGGCGCACCTGCGCGGGATTGCGCAGCGGGTCCTTCAGGTGGCGCAGCCATTCGACGACGGAGTCGATCATCGCGGAATCGGCACGGGCCGCGAGCGTCACGGTCGCGGAGTCAGCCGCCGGCGATCGTCATTTGCGCGACGAGAACGGAGCCGATGTAGCGCGACCCGCGGCGGTCGATGTCGTTGCCGAGCGCCACGATGTCGCGGAACATCTGCCGCAGATTGCCGGCGATCGTGATCTCCTCGACCGGATACGCGATCGCGCCGTCCTCGATCCAGAAGCCCGCGGCGCCGCGCGAGAAGTCGCCGGTCACCGGGTTGACGCCCTGCCCGAGTTGCTCGGTGACGAAGAGTCCGCGCCCCATCCGGCGCAGCATGTCGTCGAAATCCTCGGTACCCGGCACGACGAGATTGTGCGGGCCGCCGGCATTGCCCGTCGATTGCATGCCGAGCTTGCGCGCCGAGTAGCTGCCGAGGAAATAGCCGCGCAGCACGCCGTCGACGACGACGTCGCGCGAGTACGTCGCCACGCCTTCGTTGTCGAAGGGTGCGCTGCCGCGCGCACGCGGCAGATGCGGCTCCTCGCGAACGTTGACGATCGGCGCGAACACCTGCGTGCCGAGCGAATCGAGCAGGAACGACGAGCGGCGATAAAGACTGCCGCCGGAGACCGCGTGCACGAACGAGCCGAGCAGGTCGGCCGCCTCCGGCGCCTCGAACAGCACCGGGCATTCGACGGTTTCGAGCTGACGCGCGCCGAGCCGGCGCACGGTGCGCTCGCCCGCGACGCGTCCGACGTCTTCGGGCGATTGCAGGTCCTCCGCGGCGCGCGCCGCGGTGTACCAGTAATCGCGCTGCATCGATCCGTCGGCCTCCGCAATCACCGAGCAGTCGATGTGATGGCGCGAGGTGCGATAACCGCCGGCGAACCCGTCGCTGTTTGCGTAAACGAACTCCGACTCGCCGCGCGCGACCGTTGCGCCTTCGCTGTTCGCGATTCGCGGATCGACGGCCAGCGCCGCGGCTTCCGCCTCGCGTGCGATCCCGATCGCGCGCTCGACCGACAGATCCCATGGGTGATAGAGATCGAGATCCGGCCACGTCTTCGCGAGCAGATCCGGGTCGGCGAGACCGGCCGCCGGATCCTCGGCGGTGTAGCGCGCGATCGTGAGCGCCTTGTCGACGGTGGCGCGGATCGACTCGTCGGAGAAATCGGCCGTGCTCGCGTGACCGCGCCGCTTGCCGACGTAGACCGTGATGCCGACGCCCTTGTCGCGGTTGTACGCGATCGTCTCGACGTCGCCCTTGCGCACGGTGACGCTTTGTCCGATCGCCTGCGACACTTCGGTTTCCGCGGCCGTCGCGCCGCCTGCGTGCGCTGCGTCGAGCACCGCCTCCGCGATACGCTCGAGCCCGTCCGTCGACATCGGGAAATGCGCTGCCGCGGCCGCGTGCGCCGGCATCTGCGTGCTGTGCGGCGCGTGCTGCGCGTTCGCGGAAATCGGCATCGTCGGGGAGGACATCGGCGTCGGCTATCATAGCAAAGGCCGTGCGTCGCCGACGGCCTGCCGCCCTTCGTTCGTCCTCGATGTCCCGCCCGCAATTGCCCTCGGCCGATCCGCGCATGCTGCCGTCGAAAACGCAGCGCAAGCACGAAATGCACGCGCTGCAGGCGCTCGGCGTCGATCTGGTCGCGCTCGACCCCGCGCGACTCGCGAGCCTCGCGCTGCCCGAGCCTCTGGTCGACGCCATCGCGACGGCGCGCACGCTTGCACGCCACGAAGCGCGCCGGCGACAGATGCAGTACATCGGGCGGCTCATGCGCGACGTCGACCCCGAACCGATCCGCGCTGCGCTTGCCGCGTGGGGAGAAGCGCCGCGACGCGAGCGCGAGCGCTTCGCGGCGCTCGAGCGCTGGCGCGAGCGCCTGCTCGACGAGCCGGACGGCATGCAGGCGTTCGTCGAGCGCTATCCCGATGCGCCGCGCGAGACGATCCATGCGCTCGTCGAAGCCGCCCGCGCCGAACGCGCGCACGGTGCGCCGCCCGCGAAGGCGCGCCTCCTTTTTCGCGCATTGCGCCGGATCGTCGACCATGGATCCGTCTGACGAGCTTCTCGTCGGCCTCGTCTCGATCTCGGACCGCGCCTCGCAAGGCGTGTACGCCGACCAGGGCGTGCCGGGCCTGCGGTCGTGGTTCGAAGCCGCGCTGTCGACGCCGTTTCGTTTCGAGATGCGGCTCATTCCTGACGAACGGCCGCTGATCGAGCGCACGTTGATCGACCTCGTCGACACGGTCGGCTGTCACCTGGTGCTGACGACCGGCGGCACCGGCCCCGCGCCGCGCGACGTGACGCCGGAGGCGACGCTCGCCGTCGCGGACAAGGTGCTCCCCGGATTCGGCGAGCAGATGCGGCAGGTGAGCCTGCGTTACGTGCCGACGGCGATCCTGTCGCGGCAGGTCGGCGTCGTGCGCGGCCGCGCGCTGATCCTCAATCTTCCCGGTCAACCGAAGGCGATCAAGGAAACGCTCGACGGCGTCTTCCCCGCGGTGCCCTACTGCATCGACCTGATCGGTGGCCCCTACGTCGAGACGAACGGAGACGTCTGCAAGGCGTTCCGGCCGAAGTCGGCGCTCCGACCGAAGGCGTAATCGCGTCAGCGCTCGCCGAGCGCGATGTCGACCATCATCTCGGTCGCTAGCTTGTCGAGCGCGGCGCGCAGCACCTCGGTCGTCAGCGTCTCGGGCACGACGAGCACGGCGCGGACCTTGAACAGATGCTGCGCCGACGCGCCGTTGTCGACGATCTCGGTGTGCAGATCGTCGATGCTGATGCCGTTCTCGGCGAGATGACGCGAGAGATCGCGAACGATGCCCGGCCGGTCGACCCCGGAGAGTTCGAGCGAGACGATCCTGCGTCCCGGCGGCGCGGCGGGCGTCTCGCTTTGCGCGATCACGATCCGCAAGCCGGACGTTTCGAGTCCGCGCAGCGCCTGCGCGAGCGGTTCGGCGTTTTGCGCGGCCACGTCGAGGTGGACGATGCCGGCGAACTGGCCGGCGAGATTGGTCATCCGGCTTCCGGCCCAGTTCGCGCCGAACCCCTGCGCGCGCTCCGATAGCAGGCTCACGAGACCCGGCCGATCGGTGCCGATCGCCGTGACGACGAGCGACGCGCGCGCGGCGTGGCCCTCCTCGGTAATCGAGATGGTGGGCCGGATCATCGGCGCCCGGGTCGCGAAGCGCTCGTCCTGAGCGAGCGCCGGCAATGCACCGTGCGTGGCGGCGTAACGCACGACGCGCTTCAACAGTTCGAGCCCCATCGGCGCGAGCGCGCGTTCCCACAGTTCGCGCGCGGTCTCGTCTTTGGCGACGAAACACCAGTCCTGCATCGCGATCGCGCCGCGATCCCACCCTTCGGCCAGGTGATACACGGTGCCACCCGCGATCGGGTCGCCGGACAGGACCGTCCATTCGACCGCCGCGATGCCGCGATGCCGCGGCAGCAACGACGGGTGATAGCCGACGCCGCGAAGGCGCGCGCGGGCGAGCGCTTCGTCGCTGACGCGCGCGTGCGTGTGCGCGGCGACGATCAGATCGGTGCCATCGGGAACCGCGTCGCCGGGAACGATGCGCGGATTGGCGAGGATGTGAACGGGCGCACCCGCGGCCTCGGCCGCTTTGGCGAGACGATCGTCGGCCGCAGGCGCCACCACCTCCACGACATCGACGCCGTCCTCGCGCAGCGCATCGAAGACGCTCGCTCCGAAATAACGCGAGCCGACGAGGGTGATGTTCATTCGGGAATCAGGCATCGGTGGTCGGGCGGCGTCGCGGGCAGCGCAAGAATACTTCAGAATCGAAACGGTTGACGTCGACATGAGGTAGCGCCATGGAAGGCACGATGCAGGTCGTCCGCTTCGGTCTCGGCGCGCTGATCGCGCTGCTGCTTTTCGCCACGCTGGTCGTGCTGTTCGTGCGCGACGTTACGCAAAAGCAGCACACGGTGCTGCGCAACTATCCGGTCATCGGCCACTTTCGCTACTGGTTCGAGCGGCTCGGCGAGTACTTCCGCCAGTATTTGTTCGCGAACGATCGCGAGGAGATGCCGTTCAACAGGGCGACGCGCGGCTGGGTCTATCGCCTCGCCAAGGACGAGCCGGGGACGATCGGCTTCGGCTCGACGTACGACATCCATCAGCCCGGCGCGCTGATCTTCGTCAACGCGCCGTTCCCGGTGCTCGAATCGGAGCGGCTGCCGACGCCGCCGCTGCTGATCGGCGACGGTTTCTGCGACCGTCCGTTCATGGCGACGTCGCTCGTCAACGTGAGCGGCATGAGCTTCGGCGCGATCTCCGAGCCGGCCGTGCGCGCGCTCTCGCGCGGCGCGAAGGAAGCTGGGTGCTGGATGGATACAGGCGAGGGCGGCCTGTCGCCGTTTCACCTCGAAGGTAACTGCGATCTGATCATGCAGATCGGCACTGCGAAGTACGGCGTGCGCGACGCGGACGGCAATCTCGATCCGGCGAAGGTTCGCGAGATTGCAGCGCTCGACTGCGTGCGCGCATTCGAGATCAAGCTGTCGCAGGGCGCGAAGCCCGGCAAGGGCGGACTGCTTCCCGGCTCGAAGGTGACGCCGCTGATCGCGTCGATTCGCGGCATTCCGCCAGGGAAGGATTCGATCAGCCCGAACCGGCACATGGACATCGCGAGCATGGACGAGCTGCTGGACGCGATCGCGCGCGTGCGCGACCTGACGCGCAAGCCGGTTGGTGTCAAGACGGCGATCGGCGGCCGCTGGTTCGCGAACGATCTTTGCGATCGGGTGCTCGCACGCGGGCTCGTGTTCGCACCGGACTTTCTCGTCATCGACGGCGGCGAAGGCGGGAGCGGCGCGGCGCCGCAGGCGCTCGCCGACCACGTCGGGCTGTCGATCGACGAGGCGCTGCCGCGCGCCGTCGATGCGCTCGTCGCCGCGGGATTGAAGCTGCGCATCCGCGTCGTCGCTTCCGGCAAGCTCGTGACCTCCGCGCGCGCCGCGTGGGCGCTCGCCTGCGGCGCCGACTTCGTCAACACCGCGCGCGGCTTCATGTTCGCGCTCGGCTGCATCCAGGCGCTGCGCTGTCACACGAACACGTGCCCGACCGGCGTGACGACGCACAATCACCGTTTGCAACGCGGGCTCGTCGTCGAGGAGAAGTACGTGCGGGTCGCGCACTATGCGCTTAACATGAACCGGGAGATCGACATGATCGCGCATAGTTGCGGCGTGCGGCACGCGCGCGAGCTCACGCGGCGGCACGTTCGGCTCGTGCAGCCGAACGGCGCGTCGGTCGCGCTCGACGTGCTGCATCCGTTGCCGGTTGCGTGATGCGCTTGCTCGTCCGATTTCAGGATGGGCAGCCGGGCAACACGTCCGGCGATCCAAGTCCGTAAGCGCCGGCCTGCGGGGGCCCGGCGCCCTCCTTCGCGAGACAAACAGGTTCACTCCTCGGCGCCACCCGCGACGGCCGTCACTCCCAAGTCGCGCCTGCCGCGCTTGCCCGGCTGCTCTGATCGCCCTGCCGATCCGTCGCACGGCCCGAGCACGCGGCTCGACACGCCCCGCCTCCTTGCAACCCGATTTACGGGCTGCCTGCGGAGTCCAGCCGCACGACCGGATCCTGCCTGTAGAACCGCGCGAACGCGCGATAGACGTCCGGGTACTCGTCCTGCAGCAGCGTCGGCTCGGCGAAGAACACTTCGGACAGCACGGCGAAGAATTCGCCGGGCGCTTCCGCCGCGTAGGGATCGATCGCCGTTTCCTCGCCGGAGTCGACGCGCGTGGCGAAATCGTCGTACGCGGCCTGCATGGCCTGTCGCCATTCGCGGCGCAACGCGCCGTCCGGCATCGGCGGACAGCCGTTCGCGTCACCGTCCACCATGTCGATCTTGTGCGCGAACTCGTGAATCACGAGGTTCATCTGCGCCTCGTCCCAGTCGGCCGACGCTTCGACGTCGGGCCACGACAGCACGACGGGCCCGAGGTGCATCGCTTCGCCGGCGAGCGCATCGTCGCGCTTGTGGACGACGCCGTACTCGTCCTCGTACTCCCACCCGGGAACGAACTCGCCGGGATAGACGACGACGTTCTCGAAGCCGTCGTAAAGCGACAGGTCGAGGTTCAGCACGAGCACGCACGCCTGGATCGCGATGATCGTCCGCTGCAGCGGCGTCACCTCGTGTCCCTGCGCGCCGACGATGCTCTTCGCGTCGAGAAACAGCACGACGAGGTCGCGCAGCCGTGCAAGCTCGCCGGCGGTATACATCGCAAGAAACGGAAGTGCCGCGCAGGCCTCGGTCCACAGCGCGTCGGGCAACGCCGCGCTTCGCAGCACGCGACGGCGACGCAAACGCCTGAATGCGTCGAACACGGCCGGCTATTTCTCGTCCGGCGCGTCCTCGGGCGCGTCGAGCGACAGTCCTTCGTCGAGGAGCCGCATCGCTTCCGGCTCGGGCAACGTCTCCACGTCCTTCAGCCTGCGCGCGATCTGCCGCGTGCGCACTTCCGCCTCGCCGATCGACGTCGACACGGAATCGAGACGCTTCTTCGTCTGCGCGAGCACTTCGCCGAACTTGGTGAATTCGGTCTTCACCGCGCCGAGGACGCGCCAGACCTCGCTCGAGCGCTTCTCGATCGCGAGCGAGCGGAACCCCATCTGCAGGCTGTTCAGCAACGCGGCAAGGTTCATCGGGCCCGTCACGAGAACCCGCGACTCGCGCTGCAGCGTTTCGGTGAATCCCGGCCGTGACATCATCTCCGCATAGAGCCCCTCGGTCGGCAGGAACAGGATCGCGAAGTCGGTCGTGTGCGGCGGCGCGACGTAGTTCTCCCGTATCGTCCGCGCTTCGGTGCGCAGGATCGACTCGAGCGCCTTGCGGCTCTCGTCGGCCGCTGCCGCATCGGCGCGTTCGAGCGCCTCCTGCAACCGATGCCAGTCCTCGAGCGGAAACTTCGCGTCGATCGGCAGCCAGCACGGCGCGCCGTCGTCGCCGCGGCCCGGCAGCCGGATCGCGAACTCGACGCGCCGGTTGGTGCCCGGAATCGTGACGACGTTCGTCTCGTATTGCTGCGGCGTCAGCATCTCGGCGAGAAGCGTGGCAAGCTGCACTTCACCCCAGCCCCCGCGCGTCTTGACGTTCTGCAGCACGCGCTTCAAATCGCCGACGCCGGTCGCGAGCGCATGCATCTCGCCCAATCCACGGTGCACCTGCTCGAGTCGCTCGGAGACCTGCCGGAACGATGCGCCGAGACGCTGCTCGAGCGTCGCCTGCAGCTTCTCGTCGACGGTCGCGCGCATCTCGTCGAGCTTGCGGGTGTTCTCGGCGCGCAGCAGATCGAGCCGCTGCTCGATCGTCGCGCGGAGCGTTTCGAGCCGCGACTCGGAGCTTTGCGTGAGCTGGCCGAGACGCTCGCCGAACACGCGGAGCTGGTCGTGCTGCAACGCGCTCATCGTGCCGAGCTCGCGCGCCATCCCCTGCTGCTGCCGCGACATGACGTCGGCAACCTCCTGCCGCAGCGTCGTCGCCGATCCGGCCGCCTCGTTCCGCGCGATCGCGAGATCCGTGCGGATGTCGCGCTCGTGATCGGCGGCATCGCGGCCGAACGCCTCGAGCAATCCGCGAAGCTGCGCCACGTCGCGGCCGACCGCGTCGCGCGCACGCGCGAGCGCCGCAAGTCGCGCCAACCCGATCACGCCGAGCACGACCGCGACGATCAGCGCAACGAAGATGGCAACGAGCAGGGTCTGCGACGGCATGGCGCGCGAGTGTAGCGAGGCCTTCGTCAGCCGTCGAGCGCAAGCAGCGCGAACGTCGCGAGCCAATGCGCGCCGACGAACGCATCGCTTGCGAGGCCCTGCCAGCCGGCAACGAGATGCCGCGCTGCGGCCGCCTGCGCAATTGCGGCGCGTGCATCGCCGGTTGGCAACGCGGACGCGATACCGCGCAGGCACCACGCGCGCGACAAGTTGAGGCCGTCGAGATGCACGAGCTGCGCATCCGTGCGATCGTCGACGTTGGCCGGGGTGAACAGCTCGCGCGGTTGCGCGTCGACGAATTGTGGGAGGAACACCGCCAGCCATTCGGCGAACGCGGACGCGTCGAGCACGCGGCGCATCAGCTCGGCTTCCATGAGCGACGGCGACAGGAAATCGGTGCCCGAAGGCTCGAAACGCGCCGGCGCGTCGTGGTCGTCGCCGAACCACGCCATCGCCTTCGCGCGGCACGTCGCCGCGAGCGTTGCGTCGTTCGCGATGCCTGCGTAGTCGACCGCGAACCCCAGGCCGAACGCGCTGTTCGCATGCATGCCGTGGCGGATCGGGTAGCGCGTGCGCGGCAGGAAGTCGACGAAGCGTGCGGCGAACGCGCGCGCGAGCGGCGCGATGCCCTCGCGCCAGTGCGTCGTGCCGAGCGTATCGACCTCGGCCGCGAGCTTCAGGAGCCACGCCCAGCCGTAGGTGCGCTCGAACGACGCGCTTTCCGCGCGCTCGAGATAGGCAACCTCAGCGGCGATCGCATCGGGGGCGAAAACACGGTCGAAGCGCGCATCGATCGCCGTGCGCTCCGGCAGGTCGGGAAAGCGACGACGAAGTCGCGCGAGCGTCCAGTGCATGTGAACGCACGAGTGCCAGTCGTAGCTGCCGTGGAACGACGGATGCAGCTCGCGCGGCGTCTTCGCGTCCGCATCGCCCGCCATCGTATGGTCGAGCTTGTGCGGATAGTCGCGCGCGATGCTCGCGAGCGCAACGGCCGCCAGCCGCGAGGCGGCCGCGCGATCGAGCGTGGGCATGCACGATCCGGACGGCATGAAAGGCTCAGGCCGCTTCTCTTGCGGCCCGTTTACGCTCGTGCTCCTTCAGGTACCGCTTGCGGATGCGGATCGACTTCGGCGTGATCTCGACCAGCTCGTCGTCGGCGATGAACTCGACCGCATATTCGAGCGTCAGCGCGATCGGCGGCGTCAGCAGGTTCGCGTCGTCCTTGCCGGCGGCGCGGATGTTCGTGAGCTTCTTGCCCTTGATCGGATTGACGACGAGGTCGTTGTCGCGGCTGTGGATGCCGATGACCATTCCCTCGTAGAGCATCTCGCCCGGCGAGACGAACATCCGCCCGCGCTCCTGCAGGTTCCACAGCGCGTAGGCGACCGCCTCGCCGTCCTCCTGCGACACGAGCACGCCGTTGCGCCGCTCGGGAATGTCGCCCTTCGCGGGCGCGAACACGTCGAACACGTGGCTCATCAGGCCGGTGCCGCGCGTCAGGTTCATGAACTCGCTCTGGAAGCCGATCAGCCCGCGCGCCGGAACCCGGTAGTCGAGGCGCGTACGTCCCTGCGCATCGGAGGCCATGTCGACGAGCTCGCCGCGACGCGTGCCGAGCGCTTCCATCACCGCGCCCTGGTGCTGCGCCTCGACGTCGACCGAGAGCAACTCGACGGGCTCGCAGACGACGCCGTCGACGTTCTTCATCACGACACGCGGCCGCGACACTGCAAGCTCGTAGCCTTCGCGGCGCATGTTCTCGAGCAGGATCGTGAGGTGCAGCTCGCCGCGTCCCGAGACGAGGAACGCGTCGGTGTCCGCGGTTTCCTCGACCCGCAACGCCATGTTCGTCAACAGCTCGCGCCGCAGACGGTCGCGCAGGTTGCGCGACGTCACGTACTTGCCTTCCCTGCCGGCGAGCGGCGACGTGTTCACCTGGAAATGCATCGACAGCGTCGGCTCGTCGACGGCGATCGGCGGCAGCGCCTCCGGGCTCTCGACGCCAGCGAGCGTGGTGCCGATCGTCAGCTCCTCGATGCCGGTGACGAGCACGATGTCGCCGGCCGCCGCGCGCTCGACGGGCACACGGTTCAGTCCCTCGAACATGAACACCTGGCCGATGCGCCCGCGCCTCGGTTGCTCGGTGTCGGCCAGCGGCCGCTCGACGATCGCCACCTCCTGCCCCGCAACCAGAGTCCCGCGACGGATGCGCCCGATGCCGAGGCGCCCGACGTAGCTCGAATAGTCGAGCGCGCTCATCTGCAATTGCAACGGCCCGTCGACGTCTCCGGATGGCGCAGGCACATATGCGAGGATCGTCTCGAAGAGCGGGCGCATGTCCCGGCGTTGCACGCGTTCGGCGTTCCCCTCGTCCGCTCGCGGGCGATCGGTCGAGGGTGCGATCGATGCGGCTTTTGCGACGTTCACGTCGAGCGTCGCGAAGCCTTCGAGCGCAGACGCGTAGACGACGGGAAAGTCGAGCTGCGCGTCGTTCGCGCCGAGCCGGTCGAAGAGCTCGAACGTCTGGTTCACGACCCATTCGGGTCGCGCGCCATACCGGTCGACCTTGTTGACGACGACGATCGGATGCAAACCTTGCGCGAGCGCCTTCTGGGTGACGAAGCGCGTCTGCGGCATCGGCCCTTCGACGGCGTCGACGAGCAGCAGCACGCCGTCGACCATGCCGAGCACGCGCTCGACCTCGCCGCCGAAGTCGGCGTGCCCCGGCGTGTCGACGATGTTGATGTGGACGGTCCCGTTGTCGCCGGGATAGCGGATCGCGCAGTTCTTCGCGAAGATCGTGATGCCGCGCTCGCGCTCGATGTCGTTGCTGTCCATCATTCGCTCGGCGACATGCTGGTGAGCGGCGAACGTGCCCGCCTGCACCAGCAGCTTGTCGACGAGCGTCGTCTTGCCGTGGTCGACGTGCGCGATGATCGCGATGTTGCGAAGATCGTGGCGGGGCGTGGACATGCGAATGAGCTTCGGCAAAACCCGCCATTGTAGCACGCGAGGCGCGCGCGTGACCACTTGAAAAACCCGCGCTCCGGCTATAATTCGTCTTCGGGCGGCCGTTCCGGTCACCGCCCTTTCCGCAAGCCGGGTCCCGAAGTCCGGGGCCGGACGCGAGTCCACGTCGTCAACGATTCCCGCTGCCTGGACCGGAAACCGCAGGATGCGGTAGGCCGCGTTACCAGGAGCACTGCATGCAGCAAACGAGGTTCGAGGACCTCGGCTTGCGGCCCGAGGTCCTGCGGGCCGTCGCCGAGTCCGGCTACACGACGCCAACGCCGATCCAGGCGCAGGCGATTCCGGAAATCCTCGCCGGCCGCGACATCATGGGCGGCGCGCAAACCGGCACCGGCAAAACCGCCGGCTTCGGACTCCCGATCCTGCACAAGCTTGCGCCGCAGGCGAACGCGAGCCCCTCGCCCGCGCGCCATCCGGTGCGCGCGCTGATCCTCGCGCCGACCCGCGAGCTCGCGATCCAGGTCGAGGAAGCGATCCGCGAGTACGGCAAGCACACGAACCTGCGCTCGACCTGCGTCTACGGCGGCGTCGACATCAAGCAGCAGCTTGCGATCGTGCGCGGCGGCGTCGAGATTCTCGTTGCCACGCCGGGGCGACTCCTCGATCACCTCGAGCAGAAGAGCGTGAATCTCGGGCAGGTGGAGATCTTCGTGCTCGACGAGGCCGACCGGATGCTCGACATGGGCTTCATCCCGGACATCAAGCGCATCATGCGGTTGCTGCCGGCCAGGCGGCAGAACCTCCTCTTCTCCGCGACGTTCAGCAACGAGATCAGGAAGCTCGCCGACGAGCTCTTGAACAAGCCGCAGTTGATCGAGGTCGCGCGGCGCAACACGGCCGCCGAGACGGTCGCACAAGGCGCGCACAAGGTCGCGCAGGAAGCGAAGCGCGCGCTGCTCGTGCATCTCGTCACGTCGCGCAACGTCTGGCAGGTGCTCTGCTTCGTGCGCACGAAACACGGCGCGTCGCGGCTCGCGCGTCAGCTCGAGCGCGAAGGCCTCGCGGCGTCGGCGATCCACGGCGACAAGACGCAGGCCGCGCGGCTCGAAGCGCTGTCGCAGTTCAAGGACGGCAAGCTCCAGGTGCTGGTCGCCACCGACGTCGCTGCACGCGGTCTCGACATCGACGACCTGCCGCTCGTCGTCAATTACGAACTGCCGCATGTGCCCGAGGATTACATCCACCGGATCGGCCGCACCGGCCGCGCCGGGGCGAGCGGCGAAGCGATCTCGTTCGTCTCGCCCGAGGAAGAGAAATACCTCGTCGAGATCGAGAAGCTGCTCAAGAAGAAGATCGCCATCGCGAATGTCGAGGGCTTCGATCCCTCGAGCGCGGCCGAGCCGCGGCGCGAACGTCCGGCGCGAGGCGAGCGAACGGGCCGCCCGCGCGGCAGCGGCGCTCGGCAGGAACACAGCGAGCCTCGTGCACCGCGGCCGGCTCCGAACGGCGACGCGCGGCGCGCGGAACGCGAGGCGGCCTACGCGAAGAATCCCGATCAGCCGCCACCGCGTCGCGAACACGCGTCGCATCCACACGCCCATATCCATGCGGCACGGCGAACGAAGCCGGTGCCGATGCTGCTGCAGAAGCGCAAGGCGTCCGAGCCGGAGAAGGTCTGACAGTCCTCAGCCCGTTGCGAGCATGAGCGCCCCGGCGGCGAGCAGCAGCACGCCGCCGGCGCGCGCAACCAGGAGGCCCGCAGGGCCGGTCTTCTCGAGCAATACGAACAGCGCCAGCGCGGCGACGAACACGAGGTTCATCACGCCGACGGCGAACAGCACCGTCATCAGCGCGAAGCAGCAGCCGAGACACCACGCGCCGTGGCGCAATCCCATTTCGACCGCACCGAGCAAGCCGTCGCGCCAGCGGGTCATCAGGAAGGCGATGGGACTGCGACAGCGCGACAGGCACGCCGACTTGAGCGGCAGCAGCTGATAGAGGCCCGCGATCAGGAGGATCGCCCCGGCGACGCGCGCACTCGACGCGGCCATCGCGGGCGAAAGCATCGCGAACGCGTGCAGCGTCCATTGCGCTAGCGCGGCGATCGCGCTGAAAACCGTCCACACGATCGCGTAGCCGAGCGCGAACAGGCCCTCGGCGGCGCGCGCGACACGCGGGCCGCGGCGCGCCTGCGCCGCCGCGAACAGAAGCATGACGGGCGCCGCCGACGGCGCCATCATGCCGACCATCATCACGAGCCACATCCAGAACAGGAACGCGAGCTCGGCGAGCGACCACGACGCCGGCGTGGGCATCGCCATGGACATCGGCATGTCCGCCATCGCATCCATCGGCATCGTGCGCGCGAGTCGGACGAGGTAAAGCCACGCGAGCGCCGTGATCGCAACCGCGCATGCGGCGACGACGACGCGATCGCGCCGCGCGCGGGCGGCGGGTGCAGCCTTTGCGCTTGCCGTCTCAGCCACCCTGCCAGGAGAAGGGCGCGTATTGTCCGTTGTTGCGGCCGCTCGCGTCGTCCCAGTTGAACCCGAGCGCATGGACGTGGCTGCGCGCCGCATGCGCGAGCGTCACGGCGTCCGCGGCCGGATGCCCGGTGTTCGCGAGCTGCAGCGGAGCGCGCGCATCCGAAGCGACGCCCATGGCGCCCTCTGCCGCCATGTCGACCTGGTTCGCCGCGCTGACCGACCACGCGACGCCGTCGCGACTGAAGCGGATCGGCGCCGTTTCGATGCCGGCGAACGTGCCGACGAGCCCGGACAACGCCGCCATCGGACCGCCCGCGGCACCGCTGACGATCGCGGCCAGCGTATCGCGCTGATCGGCACTCGTCCGCTCGTCGGCGATGAGACCGACAGTCCAGTTTCCCTTGTTCATCGCTTCCGGCGTGCGACCGAGCACGATGAACCCGACGCCGTCGAGCGGCACGTCGCCATAGCGGCCGCGTTCGACGTCGAAGGCCATCGCGAACGTGCACGAGCCTTGCGTGGGCATAACCGCCATCTGCCCGGTGATGCACGGACAGACGAAGTCGCAGCTGCATGTCTCGTAATACTGGCCTCTCAGGTTCCACTTGGGCGTCGCCATGTCCTCCTCCTCGCGGTTTGCCGCACGTCGGATGTGCCCCGATAATGCGCCCGTCTTCGTCCTGCCATCAAGCGCGTTGTCCACGACCGCTCCCGCTTCCGCCGTCCTCGCCGTCGAAGGTCTGGCCGTTTCGTTCGCCACGACCGAGCGTGTCGTCACGGCCGTGCGCGATCTGTCGTTCGCGATCCATCGCGGCGAAACGGTCGCGGTCGTCGGCGAATCGGGCTCGGGCAAGTCGGTCACGGCGCTGTCGATCATGCGGCTCGTCGAGCACGGCGGCGGTCGCATCGTCGGCGGGCGCCTCGAGTTCGCGCGACCGAACGGTGGAAGCGTCGATCTCGTTCGCACCGACGCATCGACGCTGCGCGCGATTCGCGGCGCGGAAATCGCGATGATCTTCCAGGAGCCGATGACGTCGCTGAACCCGGTGTTCCCGGTCGGCGAACAGATTGCCGAGTCGATCCGGCTGCACCAGCGCAAGAGTGCGCCGCAGGCCCGCGCCGAGGCGCTGCGCATGCTCGAGCAGGTCCGCATTCCCGAGGCGCGCTCGGTGCTCCGACGCTATCCGCACCAGCTCTCGGGCGGCATGCGACAGCGCGTGATGATCGCGATGGCACTGTCGTGCCGGCCCGCACTCCTGATCGCCGACGAGCCGACGACGGCGCTCGACGTCACGATCCAGGCGCAGATCCTGACGCTGATCCGGCTGCTGCAGGACGAGATGCACATGGCGGTGATGTTCATCACGCACGACATGGGCGTCGTTGCCGAGGTCGCCGATCGCGTCGTCGTGATGCACGACGGCGTCAAGGTCGAGGAAGGCGTTGCCGAAGCGATCTTCAAGTCGCCGACGCAGCCGTACACGCGCGCGCTGCTCGCGGCCGTGCCGAAGCTCGGCGCGCTCGCACAGTCGGATGTGCCACGCAAATTTCCGGTTACGGATGGCGGCCCTTCACAGCCATCGGCTTCTCGCCCGCCTCGCTTGCGCTCGGCACCCTCTCCTCGCGAGCGGGGAGAGAGACGGGGTAAGGGGCCGCTCCTCTCCGTCCGCAAGCTCACGACGCGCTTCGACGTCAAGAGCGGCCTCTTCGGCC
>DATJFI010000038.1:0-6866 GCA_035495715.1 Casimicrobiaceae bacterium | reverse complement strand
CTGCTCGTGATCGGCATCCTCGCGGGCTTCAGCAGGGCCTACAACGTCGGTCCGTTCGGCTGATGCTGCGCCGGCGCGAGACGATGCGCGTTCACTTCCATCGACTCGTCGAGTAAGAACTGTCGCGCTCGCGTGGCAAGCGATCGTCGCCGCGTTCGCGCTCGCATGCGCGCCCATTGTGGCCCTCGCGGCCGACGCTGCGCCAACGCCGCCATCGCAGGCACCGCGGGCGTTGTCCGTTGCGGCCAAGCCATGGACCGGCGATTTCGCGCCGATGCTGGACCACGAGCAGCCGGGCGAGCCCGTCGTCGCCAATCGCGGCCAGGTGCAGCAGGTGATTCCCAACCTGGCGGCCAACGCGATCGACGCGCTGGCGCACATCGACGATCGCGCGAAGATGCTGACGATCCGCACGCGACGCGGCGACGTGTGCACCATCGTATCGGTCATCGACAACGGCGACGGCGTGGATGCGAAAATCGCCGCGCGCATTTTCGATGCGTTCTTCACGACGAAATCGACGGGAACCGGGATGGGCCTTGCGATATGCCGCTCGCTCGTGTCCGCGCACGGCGGCCGCTTGTGGCTTGCATCGGATCACCCGCGAGGCGCCGCGTTTCATTTCTCGCTTCCGGCGGCCGCCGGAAGCGAACGCATGTCCGACGACGTCGCGCACGCGACGACGCAGAGCGTGCAGCCGTCCTCGGCTCGAGCCTTGTCTGTCGGCGGCGCGTCGCTGCGGCTTATCGCGGCGCGGCCAAAGACCGTCGCGCGCTCGTCTAGAATGATTTGTTTTTCCCTCCCCTCGCAATTCGTCAAGCGCCAGCATGGATACGCGCGGCACCCGCTACGTCCTCGAAGTCACGCCGGCCATCCCGAAGCCGCTCGCGCGGCTCGCGGATCTCGCGAACGATCTCTGGTATAGCTGGGACCGCCCGACGCGCGAGGTGTTCGCGCGGCTGCACCCCGGCTTGTGGAACGCGGTCGGCCACAGTCCGAAGGCATTTCTCGCGCGCATCGACCAGAGCCGTCTCGACGCGGCGGCGAAGGATCCGGTGTTCCTGTACAAGTTTCACCGGATCGTGTCGGCGCACGACACCTACGAGGACATCGCGACGCCGGCCGGCGTGGGCATCGCGCTCGACCCCGGTGATCACGTCGCCTATTTCTGCGCGGAGTTCGGTTTTCACGAAAGCCTGCCGATCTACTCGGGCGGGCTCGGCATCCTCGCCGCGGATCATTGCAAGGCGGCAAGCGACAGCAAGGTGCCGCTCACCGGCGTCGGTCTGCTGTATCGGCAAGGCTATTTCTCGCAGACGATCGACGCCGAAGGGAACCAGCACGCGAACTACGCCGACTCGAACTTCGCGGAACTGCCGGTCGAGCTCGTTCGCGACGACGACGGTCACGAGCTGCGTGTCGCGGTCGACCTGCCCGGCCGCGAGGTGTCGGTGCGCCTTTGGCGCGCGCGCGCGGGCCATGTCGCGCTGTACCTGCTCGATACCGACGTCGCCGAAAACGCCGAGCGCGACCGCCTGATCACGTACCGTCTCTACGGCGGCGATCGCACGACGCGGATCGAGCAGGAGATCGTGCTCGGCATCGGCGGCGTGCGCGCCCTTGCCGCGCTCGGCGTCGAGCCGACGGTCTGGCACATGAACGAGGGCCACGCGGCATTCATGGTGCTCGAGCGCGTCCGGATGCTGGTGCGCCGCGGATTGCCGTTCGAGACGGCGCTCGAAGCCGTCGCGGCGAACAACGTCTTCACGACGCACACGCCGGTGGCGGCCGGCCACGACCAGTTCGCGACGCGCGTCATCGATGATTATTTCGCGCGGTATTGCGGCGACGTCGACGTGCCGATGGCGAAGCTGTTCGAGCTCGGCCGCAGCGCGGGAAGCGACGACTTCAACATGACCGCGCTCGCGGTGCGCGGCTCGCGGATGTACAACGGCGTGTCGCGGATCCACGGCGAGGTGACGTCGCGGACACTGCAGTCGCTTTGGCCCGACATTCCGCCCGACGAGAACCCGGTCGACTACGTGACGAACGGCGTGCACGTGCGTACGTTCCTCGCGCTCGAATGGTTCGACCTGTTCGACCGCTACCTCGGTGCCGAATGGGCGCATCGGTTGGCGAGCAGCGACGCGTGGCACGACATCGACCGCATTCCCGATCACCTGTTCTGGTCGGTCCACCAGCATCTCAAGTCGAGCATGCTGGAAGTCGTGTGCGATCGGATCTGCGCGCAGCACTTCCGCAACCAGGGCAGCGAATCGCACCTCGACCGCATCCTGCGGTTCGCGCGTCCGGGCGACCCGAGCGTGCTGACCGTCGGCTTCGCTCGCCGTTTCGCGACGTACAAGCGGGCGACGCTGCTCTTCAGCGATCTCGAGTGGCTCCGCGCGATCACGAGCGATCCGAAGCGGCCGATCGTGTTCATCTTCGCCGGCCGCGCGCATCCGGCCGACGTGCCGGGACAGGACCTGATCCGCGACGTCGCACGCGTCGCGCGGATGCCCGAATTCGAGGGCAAGATCCTGCTCGTCGAGGGCTACGATCTTCGACTCGGACGCAGGCTCGTCGCCGGCGTCGACGTCTGGCTCAACAATCCGATCCACCCGCTCGAGGCATCGGGTACGTCGGGAATGAAGGCCGGAATGAACGGCGTCATCAACCTGTCGGTGCAAGACGGCTGGTGGGGCGAGGGCTACCGGCACGGCAACGGCTGGGCGATCAAACCGGCCTCGGGTGTGGCCGACCCGGCGCGACGCGACGGCGACGAGGCGCGCTCGCTCTACGAGATCCTTCAGGATCACACGCTGCCGATGTACTACGACCGCTCGCCCGCCGGCTATTCGCCGGCATGGGTGCGGATGGCGAAGCAGTCGATGGCGACGATCCTGCCGCGCTTCAACGCGCGCCGGATGCTCGGCGAATACGTCGACAAGCTCTACACGCGCGCGGCGCGGCAGGGCAAGCGCTACGTGGCGGGCAACGCCGCAGTTGCGAGCGCCGTCGCGGCGTTCAAGCGGCGCGTGCGCGAGGCGTGGCCGCGCGTCGCGCTGCGCATGCTCGACAAGGGCGCGCAGCAGATCGCATTCGGCGAACGCTTCGCGATCGAAGTCGCCGTCGAACTGGCGGGACTCGATCCGCGCGATATCGTCGTCGAGGTGCTGCTCGAGCGCATCGACGAGCGGACCGGGCGTGGCGAGCGGCGCCAGTATCCGCTTGCGCCGATCGACGGTCGGACCGACGGCGGCGAGCACCGATTCCGGATCGAGCTCGCGCCGGAGCTTTGCGGACATCTGACGTATCGGCTGCGCGCGTATCCGTACCATCCGGATCTCACGCACCCGCACGAGACCGGGTTGATGCGATGGGCATGATTTCGCGAGGGCCTGAACCAAACCGCGATCGTTTTGTCCGCTCGTTAAGCCGGCACTGAAAAAAGCCTGGCGCGAAGCCGCGTCGACCGACGCCATGGCCCCGACGGAACCGATGGCATGATCGAAGCAACGGCTGGACCGACGTTCAGGGTGGATACCAGAGCCGAATTGGGCGAACAGGACGTCTATCTGTTTCGCGAGGGCACGCACGCGTCGCTCGCCTCGATTCTCGGTTGCCACATGCAGGGCGACGCGGTGCGCTTTCGCGTGTGGGCTCCGAACGCCGCGCGCGTGTCCGTGATCGGCGATTGGAATGGCTGGAACGGCGACGCCGATCCGCTCACCGCGCGCCACGACGAGACGGGCATCTGGGAAGGCGTCGCGTCCGGCGTCGTGCGCGGCCAGGCGTACAAGTACCGGATCGTCGCGCGCCACGGCGCGGTCCTGGAGAAGGCCGATCCGTTCGCGTTCTACGCCGAAGTTCCACCGGCGACCGCATCGCGAAGCTGGACCCTGGAGTACGCGTGGCAGGACGCGTCGTGGATGGCGTCGCGACGATCGCGCAACGCGCTCGACGCGCCGATCTCGATCTACGAGGTGCACCTCGGATCGTGGCGGCGTCCGCATGGCACGCTGCCGACCTATCGCGACGTGGCCGAGCCGCTCGCCGATTACGTGTCGGCGCACGGCTTCACGCACGTCGAGTTCCTGCCGCTGATGGAGCACCCGTTCTACGGTTCGTGGGGCTACCAGACGACGGGCTATTTCGCGCCGACGGCCCGCTACGGCACGCCGCAGGACCTCATGTACCTGATCGACGTGCTGCATCAGCGCGGCATCGGCGTCGTCCTCGATTGGGTCCCGTCGCATTTCCCGGACGACCCGCACGGGCTCGCGTGGTTCGATGGCACGCACCTCTACGAGCACGCCGATCCGCGCAAGGGCTTCCATCCCGAGTGGAAGAGCCTGATCTTCAATTACGATCGGCACGAGGTGCGCGCGTTCCTCGTATCGAGCGCGCTGTTCTGGCTCGACCGTTACCACGTCGACGGCCTGCGGGTCGACGCCGTCGCGTCGATGCTCTACCTCGACTATGCGCGCAATGCAGGAGAGTGGGTTCCGAACGTCCACGGCGGCAAGGAGAACCTGGGCGCCATCACGTTTCTGCGGCAGTTGAACGAGGCGGTCTACCGCGCGCATCCCGACGTGCAGACGGTCGCCGAGGAGTCGACGTCGTGGCCGATGGTGTCGCGGCCGACGTTCGCCGGGGGCCTGGGTTTCGGCATGAAATGGAACATGGGCTGGATGCACGACACGCTCGACTACATGCACCGCGAGCCGATCCACCGCAAGCATCACCACGACCGGCTGACGTTCTCGATCTGGTACGCGTTCTCGGAGAATTTCGTGCTGCCGCTTTCGCACGACGAGGTCGTGTACGGGAAGGGATCGCTGATCGAGCGCATGCCGGGCGACGCGTGGCAGCGCTTCGCGAACCTGCGGCTGCTCTTCGGCTTCATGTGGGCGCATCCCGGCAAGAAGCTGCTGTTCATGGGCGGCGAGCTCGCGCAATGGCGCGAGTGGGCGCACGAGGGCGAGCTCGACTGGGCGCTCGCGATGAACGGCCAGCACGCCGGCGTGCAACGCTTCGTCGCCGATGCGAACCGGCTCTACGCGCGCTCGCCGGCGCTCTTCGAGATCGACTTCGAGACGCCGGGGTTCGAATGGATCGTCGGCGACGATCGCGACGCGAGCGTCGTCGTCTTCGTGCGCCGCGCGCGTCGCGGAGCGCCGCTGCTCGTCGCGTGCAATTTCACGCCCGTGCCCCGCAGCCACTACCGGGTCGGTGTTCCGGAGCCCGGCTTCTGGCGCGAAGTGCTGAACAGCGATGCGAGCGCTTACGGTGGAAGCGGGATCGGCAATCTCGGCGGCGTGCACACGGAGCCGCACGGCTTGCACGGTCGCGCGCAGTCGCTTTCGCTGACGCTGCCGCCGCTTGCCGCGGTTTATCTCGAGCACGGAGGAATCTGAGTTGCCCGCACGCAAGACCGCCTCCCGCAAGAGTGCCTCGCTGCCGGCCGAGGGCCGTGCGCGCGCGGTCGTCGAGAACGTTTCGCCGCAGGTCGACGACGGGCGCTTCGCGGTGAAGCGGATCGTCGGCGATCGCGTGATCGTCGAGGCCGACTGCTTCGCCGACGGGCACGACGTGCTCGCGTGCCGCGTGCGCTCGCGTCGCGAAGGGGAAGCGTCGTGGAGGGAAGCGCCGATGCAGCCGCTCGGCAACGACCGCTGGCGCGGCGAATTCGTCGTGAACGACATCGGCCGCCACGGCTACACCGTTTGCGCGTGGGTCGATCACTTTCTGTCGTGGCGGCACGACTTCGAGCGGCGGATCGAGCCCGACGACATTCGAGTCGCGGCGCAGGTCGGCGCGGACATCGTCGCCGCAACAGCGGCGCGCGCGCGCGGCGAGGATCGCAAGCGTCTTGCCGACTGGGCGTGCGCGCTGCGCGAGACGACCGATGTCGAGGCGCTCCGCAACATCGCGCTCGACGCGATGCGCTGCGAGCTCGCGCAGCGTTATCCGGATCGGCGCTTCGAGACGTCCTATCCGGCCGAGTTTCCGCTCGTCGTCGACCGCGCGCGCGCCGGTTTCTCGAGCTGGTACGAGCTGTTCCCGCGCTCGACGTCGCCATATGCCGGCGTGCACGGAACGTTCCTCGATTGCGAAGCGCGTCTTCGCTACGTCGCCGGCATGGGCTTCGACGTGCTGTACCTGCCGCCGATCCATCCGATCGGCCGCGAGCGGCGCAAGGGCCCGAACAATGCGCTCGACGCGGCAGCCGAGGACGCCGGCAGCCCGTGGGCGATCGGCGCGGCCGAAGGCGGGCACACGGCGATCCATCCGGCACTCGGCACGCTCGACGACTTCCGTCATCTCGTCGCTGCGGCGCAGGCGCATGGCCTCGAGCTCGCGCTCGACGTCGCGTTCCAGTGCGCGCCCGACCACCCGTATGTCGGCGAGCATCCGGACTGGTTCAGGCATCGGCCCGACGGCAGCGTCCAGTACGCGGAGAATCCGCCGAAGAAGTACCAGGACATCTACCCGTTCAACTTCGAGTCCGACGACTGGCGTACGCTGTGGGAGGAGCTCTACCGCGTCTTCGCGTTCTGGATCGGCGAGGGCGTGCGCATCTTCCGCGTCGACAATCCGCACACGAAGCCGTTTCCGTTCTGGGAATGGGCGATCGCGCAGATCAAGCGCGAGCACCCCGACGTGATCCTGCTGTCCGAAGCGTTCACGCGGCCGAAGGTGATGCATCGGCTCGCGAAGGTGGGCTTCACGCAGTCGTACACGTACTTCACGTGGCGCGACAGCAAGCGCGAGCTCACCGAATACTTCACCGAGCTGACGCGCGGGCCCGGCCGCGAGTATTTCCGGCCGAACTGCTGGCCCAACACGCCGGACATCCTCCC
>DATJFI010000037.1:0-53938 GCA_035495715.1 Casimicrobiaceae bacterium | reverse complement strand
CAAGCCGGCGATGCCTGGTGGTGGCGGCATGGGTGGCATGGGCGACATGGACATGTAATTCCGGTCCACTGCCTCGCGCAGCAAGACGCAGTACGAAAGGCCCGCGGAGACGCGGGCCTTTTTCATGGGGCCTTGTACGCGCCGCGGCGTTCGATGATACGTCGCCTCGCCAACCGGCCGCGGACGATACGATCACGCAGAACAAACGCTCGGCATCGACCTCGACGACGATCTCGTCACCGCGAACGACGTCGGCGATGCCGATTCGGGACCGAATGCACGCCAGAACTATCCGCTGCTGACGGTTGCGTCGCAGTCGGGAACGAGGGTCGCGTTCTCCGGAACGCCGAATAGCGCACCGGATACGACATTGGAGGACTCGCCTTCCGCAAGCGTTAGCCCCCCGACGTGTCGCCTTTGCGCGGCGTCGTCGCCGATGACGAGGCACGTTGCAGTTTTGCCAATCCGCGGCTGGATTGGACCGACCAGCGACCGGCATTGCCGCCGTTCGCTGGTGGAATGCTTTAGACTAACCGCGGGCTGCGCAATCGGCACATCTGCAATGCTCACGCATCGGACCCTCGCCGTGCTCGTATCCGCCGCGCTCGTTCACGTCACGCCATTCGTCCGTCACCGATGATGTCGGGCATCCTATTCGGCTCGGCAGTCATCTTGCTCGCCGCAGTGATCGTTGCGGGACTGATGCACCGAAGCCGCGAGGCGCCGGCCGGCCCGCGCTCGGGACTCGATGGACCGACCGCGATGCCGCAATGGACCGAGGGCGAGACGACCCGGCTGCTCTCGTCGGCCGAGGTACCGGGTCTTTATCTGCTGCGCCCGCGATTCCTGTCGAAGGCCGAGACCGTCGTCTTCCTGCTTCTCAAGGCCGCATTCCCGCGTCACGAGATCTTCGCGCGCGTGCGGCTCGCCGACGTGCTGCAGGTGAAGATCGGCCCGCAGGGGATGGAGCGGCTGCGCGCCTTCCGCAAGATCGCGAACCAGCACGTCGGCTTCGTCGTCTGCGACCGCGACATGACGATCGTCGCGATCGTCGACGCGAAGGAGCCCGATCAGGTGATCGACCCGCGCGACCAGAAGCTCGAGACGATCAAGCAGCGCTGCCTGCAGGCCGCGCAGGTCAAGTACGTCTGCATCTACCCGCCGCAGCTTCCCCGCTACCGCGAGTTGCGCGAGCAGATCCTCGGGCCCGCGGGCGACCTCGCCTAGACGCGCGCCATCGGCACGCTCCGGTACATCGAACCGGGGCCTCGGGCGGCGCCCCGTCACTTCGTCGCGATGAAGCTCAAATAGATCCAGAGCACGATCAGCGCGCCGATGATCGACATGATGAAGCCCGCCGGGTGGAACTTGGCGTCGGGCGCCCGCCAGATGAGGCCGCCGATCACGCCGCCGATGAGCGATCCGATGATGCCCACCGCGGCCGTCGCCCAGAATCCCATCGCGATCGCACCCGGGTAGACGAAGCGTGCGATGACGCCGACGATGAACCCCACGATGATCATCCAGATGATGTGCAGCAGACCCACGGGAACCTCCTCGTTGTCGGACGGCGCCTCGAAATCTCGCCGGGGACGGCAGCGTAGCATAGGCGGAACCGCCGGCGTGTAAGTCGGCCGGGGGCTTTCGCGACTGTCGGTATCGCGTGCGCGACGGCGATCGTCGCTGTCGACTGCGCGACTGCGAAAAGGAGATGCGCGATGCGTTTGCGGATTTGTGCGCTGGCCGTTGCGGCAGCGCTTTGCGCTGCGCAGGCATCGGCGGCGCCGGTTTGCCACGCGGCGAGCGATCGGGCTGCGCGACCCTTGATCGAGCTTTACACGTCGGAGGGCTGCGATAGCTGCCCGCCGGCCGAGCGCTGGCTTTCGTCGCGCTTCGCTCCCGATGCACGGCAATCGGCGATCGCGCTCGCGTTTCACGTCGACTACTGGGATCGTCTCGGCTGGGTCGATCGCTTCGCGAGCGCGCAATACACGGCGCGCCAGTACGAGTCGATGCGCGCCAACCGCGCGACGTTCGTCTACACGCCGCAGGTGCTGCTGCAGGGACACGATTACGCGAGCTGGAACGCCGACGACGCGGCCGCGATCGATGCGGCGGCGAGTGCCGCACCCGCGGCGACGATCGGCATCGACGTCACGCCCGGCGAACGCGACGTCGAGGTCCACGCGAAAGCGCAGGTCGTGAGCGGCGCGCACGCCGACGCCGAGCTCGTCGTCGCCTACGCCGACAGCGGTCTCGTCTCCGACATCAAGGCCGGCGAGAATCGTGGGCGCCGTCTCGCGCACGATCACGTCGTGCGGGCGTTGCGCAATGCCGGCCGCGCCGACGCGGCCGGCCGCATCGACGCGACGCTGACGCTTCCCCGGCCGACCGAGCGCGGCACGCATCCGACGCTCGTCGCGTTCGTCGAGCGCCCGTCCAACGGCGACGTGCTGCAGGCGCTCGCGGTTCCGCTCGACGGGTGCGCAACGCACTGACGACGGAATCCGTCGATCATGGGAGCGGCATGTGCTTCGCTTCCATCACCTCGCGCAGCCGGTTTGGATAGTCGGTGATGATGCCGTCGACGCCGATGTCGATCAGCCGCTGCATGTCGGGAGCCTCGTCGACCGTCCACGCGAGGACGACGACCTTGCGCGCGTGCGCGTCGGCGACGAGCGCGGGCGTGAGGTTGCGGTAGAACGCCGACCAGGCGTCGCATCCCGCTGCCGCGACGAGCGCCGGCACCGATGCATAGTCGCGGTCCACGAGCCCCGCGTGCCATGGCGAGCGCCCGTCGGGATCCTGCGCCATCGTGTTCATGCCGCGTGACTCGATCGTCAGGCAGGACGTGCGCATCTGCGGCGCGACGCGCTTCGCCTCGCGCAGCGTGCGCCAGTCGAACGACTGGAGCGTCACGCGATCGAGAAGATCCGCGCGCCGCACCTCGTCGACGATCACGCGGACGAACGTGGCGGCGTCGACGGTGTCGCCGGCATTGTCGGGCGTGATCTTCGTCTCGACGTCGAGACGCACCGGCTTGCCGGACGCCCTCACGAGGTCGAGAAGCTCGCGCAATGTCGGAAAGCGCTCGCCGTCGCTCGGCTGCTGCTCCGGAAACTGCCGCGCGTACTGTGTTTGCGGGTTGAGTCGCCCGACGTCGTAGCGGCGAAGCTCGGCGAGCGAAAGCGAATGGATCGGCGGTCCCGGCGACGAAAGCCAGTTGCCATCGGGCCCGCGAACGAGCTCGGGAGCGAGGTTGGGATTGTGGCTGACGACGGGGACGAGGTCCTTGGTGACGGCGATGTCCGTTTCGATCGTCGTGACGCCGATCGCAAGCGCGCGGCGGAACGCGGCGAGCGTGTTCTCCGGCGCGAGGCCACGCGCGCCGCGGTGACCCTCGAGGTCGAACGCGAACAGAGCTGCCGCGTGCAGTGAAGCTGCGGCAAGGGCACACGCGAAAACCGCGCGGAGCGCGCACGCTCGCGCGGTCATCTCAGTGCACGATCGGCTTCATCGCGTTCGACGTCAATGCGCCGGCGCGAGCATCAGGTCGATCGCCGGCGCAGCGCAGATCGCGCCGCGTGCAGACGGTGATGTCCGTCACGTTGGGCTCGGATCAGGCGCGTGCGGCCGGCCAGATCGAACGTCTCGACCAGCGGCAACGGCAGTCGCTCGCGCTGCTCCGGCTCCGCGACCGGCGCACGCCATAGCTGCATCAGCGGCCCGCTGGCCGTCGCGAAGTTTCGTCCCGCACGACGCGCTCCTTTTTTCTCCAATTTTTCTCCGGTGCCCCATGCAGAGACTCGTCGATGCCCCGATGCTGTCGATTCTACGGGAACGCCGGCCGACGGCGGGGCACCGGCGCGCGCCGATCGCGCTGCCCGGCCTGCACGTCCGGGCCGCGACCGATCCGGCTCATCCGCCGCCGCTCGAGCGCATCGCGATCCGCTCGCTCGAGCGCATCGTCATCGTCCGCGTGCAGACGATCTCCCGCCTGGAGGCGGACGGCAACTACGTGCGCATCCGGGCCGACCGGATGTACCTGCACAAGGAGACGCTCGGCGGACTGTGCGACCGGCTCGATCCGCGGCAGTTCCTGCGCGTGCATCGCTCGCATGCGGTGCGCCTCGATTGCGTGCGCGGGCTCGTGCCGCAAATGCACGAGGAGTTCCTGCTGCGCCTTGCGAACGGCGTGGAAATCCTGTCCGGCCGCAGCTACCGAGGCGCGATCCGCGACGCGTTCGGGCTGCCGGCGCTCAGGTGCGATGCAGCAGAATCGTGACGAGCAGCGACGAGTCGGCGAGCGCTTCCAGCGAATGCGGTGCGCGGTCGGCAAGGTAGAGCATGTCGCCGGCGGCAAGGGTCTGCGTGCGCCCCTGCGCGGTAAACGCGACGGCGCCTTCGATGCATTGGACGATCATCAGGCCGGCGGCGGTGTGCTCCTGAATCGACTTGCCGCAAGGAAGCGCGTAGCGGAACACCTGCAGGTGCTCGGTACGGATCAGGAGCTCCGAATCCTGCTCGCGGATCTGGCGGCCGAGCGGCCGCACGTCGATGACCTCGTTCGCTGCCGCATGCGGAATCGCCATCGGCACTCTCCTGTCAGTCGCCGGTCTTCGCGCCGAGCCGGTTCATCGTGTCGATCGCGAGGCTCGCGTGCGCATAGGCGGCACCCGCGCGCATTTCGGCAGCGACCCAGATCGCCTCCATCACTTCCTGCTCGGTCGCCCCTTGCTTTCGCGCCTCTTCCGTGTGGCCGCGGATGCAGTACGGGCACTGCGTGACGTGCGCGACGGCGACCGCGATCAACTGCTTCGTCTTCGACGGCAGCGCGCCGTCGGCGAAGACTTTCTGACCGAACGCGCGGAATGCTGCGTAGGCTTCGGGCGCCAGCTCCCGCCGCTTGGCGTGGATCTCGCGCGTCGTTTCGGGATACATCGGGTGGTCCATGCGTGACTCCCAGACTCAGGACTCCGGCGCCGTCGGGCGGTACGTGCCCGGCACCGTGGCGAAGGCGATCGACAGGCGATTCCAGCCGTTGATCGCGACGATGGCGAGCGTCAGGTCGACGAGCGACTTCTCGTCGAAATACTCGCGCGCAGCCTCGTAATCCTCCTCCTCGATCGGCGCGTCGGCGACGAGCGTGACCGCTTCCGTCCACGCTAGGGCCGCGCGTTCGCGCTCGGAGAAGAACGGTGTTTCCCGCCAGGCCGCCAGCGCGTAGAGGCGCTGCTCGGTCTCGCCGTGCGCGCGCGCGTCCTTCGTGTGCATGTCGATGCAGTACGCGCAGCCGTTGAGCTGCGACGCGCGCGTCTTCACGAGCTCGAGCAGCGGCTTCTCGAGGCCGCACTGGCGCAGATACGCCTCGAGGCCGCGCATCGCCATGTATGCCTCGGGGGCGACCTTCGGGAAGTGGATTCGCGGTGGCATGAACGCCTCAGGCTCGTTGGTCACCGACGCGAACGATTTTCATCGTATTCGTGCCGCCCGACTTGCCCATCGGCTCGCCGATCGTCAGCACGATCAGATCGCCGCGCTGAACGTAGGATTGCGCGAGCAGGAGCTCCTCGGCCGCGCGCAGCACCTCGTCGCGGTCGTCGCTCTGCTCGAGAAACAGCGACGTCACGTTGCGCAGCAGAGCCATGCGGCGCTGCGTCTCGAGCTTGGGCGTGATCGCGAAGATCGGGCAGCCGCAGTTGTGCCGCGACATCCAAAGCGCGGTCGATCCCGATTCGGTCAGCGACGCGATCGCCTTGACGCGCAGGTGATAGCCGGTGAAGAGCGTCGCCATCGCGATCGACTGGTCGATCCGCGTGAACGTGCGATCCATGAAGTCGCGGTCGAGCTGGACCGGATCCGACTTCTCCGCCTCGAGGCAGATCTGCGCCATCGTCTCGACGGTTTCGACCGGGAAGCGGCCCGCGGCCGTCTCCGCCGACAGCATCACCGCGTCGGTGCCGTCGAGCACTGCGTTCGCGACGTCGGAAACCTCGGCGCGCGTCGGGACCGGGTTGTGGATCATCGACTCCATCATCTGCGTCGCGGTGATCGTGAGCTTGTTGTGCTCGCGCGCGGCGCGCAGCATCCGCTTCTGGAGACCCGGAACCGCCGCGTTCCCGACCTCGACCGCGAGATCGCCGCGCGCGACCATGATCCCGTCAGAGGAATCGATGATCTCGTCGAGCGCCGGAATCGCCTCGGCGCGCTCGATCTTCGCGATCAGCATCGCCCGCCCGCCGGCGGCGCGCATGAGCTGGCGCGCCATGTACATGTCTTCCTTGCTCTTCGGGAACGAGACGGCGAGGTAGTCGGCCTCGAGCAGCGCCGCCGTCTTCATGTCCTCCATGTCCTTCGGCGTCAATGCCGGCGCGGTGAGGCCGCCGCCCATCCGGTTGATGCCCTTGTTGTTCGACAGCACGCCGCCGAGCAGGACGCGCGTGACGATCCGCGGGCCGTCGACCGTCTCGACCTCGAGCTTGATGAGGCCGTCGTCGAGCAGCAGCATCGATCCGGGACCGACGTCGTGGACGAGCTCCTTGTAATCGAGGCCGACGCGCGTCGCGTCGCCGAGCTCGCACTCGGCATCGAGGATGAATCGGGCGCCGGGAACGAGCTCCACCTTGCCTTCGGCGAACCTGCCGATGCGGATCTTCGGACCCTGCAGGTCGGCCATGATCGCGACCTCGCGTCCCTGCGCACGCGCGACCTCGCGCACGCGCTTCGCGCGCTCGACGTGGTCGGCGGCGCTGCCATGCGAGAAATTGAGCCGCACGACGTCGACGCCGGCCGCGAGCATCCGCTGCAGCACTTCGGGCTTGCTGCAGGCGGGTCCGAGCGTCGCAACGATCTTCGTCGAACGCGGCATCGGTCGCAGCGCCATCGATCCGCGGTCACCCGTGGCTGCCGCCATGCGCGTCTCAGCCATGCGCGCGCTCGCGCAGCTCGCGGCCGCGCTCCTCGAGCACTGCGATGGCCGGCAGCGTGCGCCCTTCGATGAATTCGAGGAACGCGCCGCCTGCCGTCGAGATATAGCCGATGCTGTCGGTGACGCCGAACTTCGCGATCGCGGCGATCGTGTCGCCGCCGCCCGCGATCGAGAATGCCGACGCGGCGGCGATCGCTTCGGCGAGCGCACGCGTTCCGTTGGCGTAGGCGTCGAACTCGAACACGCCGATCGGTCCGTTCCAGACGATCGTGCCGGCGCTCGCGATGATCGGAACGAGCGCTCCGATCGTCTGCGGACCGATGTCGAGAATCAACTCGTTCTCCGCGATCGCATCGACGCGCTTGATGGACGCCGGCGCGTCGGCGGCGAAACGTGTCGCGCAGACGACGTCGACCGGCAGCGGAATCCTCCCCGGAAACGCATCGAGGATGCCGCGCGCCTCGGCGACCAGGTCGGCCTCGACGAGCGAGCGCCCGACGGGCACGCCTGACGCGAGCAGGAACGTGTTCGCGATGCCGCCGCCGAGGATCAGCGTGTCGACCTTCGCGGCGAGCGCGCGCAGGATGGTTAGCTTCGTCGAAACCTTCGCGCCGCCAACGATGGCGACGAGCGGCCGCGCCGGTTTTTCGAGCGCGCGCCCGAGCGCCTCCAGCTCCGCGGCGAGCAGCGGTCCCGCGCACGCGATCCGCGCGTAGCGCGCCATCGCATGCGTCGTCGCCTCGGCGCGGTGCGCCGCCGCGAACGCGTCGTTGCAATAGACGTCGCAGAGGTTCGCCATCTGCTTCGCGAGCGCGACGTCGTCCGCTTTTTCGCCGCGGTTCCCGCGACAGTTCTCGAGCATCACGAGGTCGCCGCTCGTGAGCGCGCTGTGCCACTCGCCGCCGTTCACCCAGTCGCGGACGAGCCTGACCTCGCGTCCCATCAGCTCGCCGAGCCGCGACGCGACACCGGCGAGCGAGTCGGCATCGGTGAGCACACCCTCCTTGGGTCGCCCGAGATGCGACGTCACCATCACCGCCGCGCCTCGTGACAGCGCGTCGCGAATGCCGGGGATCGAGGCGCGGATGCGCGTGTCGTCGGTGATCCGTCCTTCGTCGTCGCGCGGCACGTTCAGGTCGGCGCGGATGAACACGCGCAGCCCGGCGACGTCGACGTCGGAAAGACGCAGGTAATCCATGCCCCTTACTTCGCGGCCACGAGTGCCATGGTCACGTCGAGCATGCGGTTCGAGAAACCCCACTCGTTATCGTACCAGCTGCAGGCCTTGACGAGCCGCCCCGACACCTTCGTGAGCGTCGCATCGAACGTCGACGACGCGGGGTCGTGGTTGAAGTCGATCGACACGAGCGGCTGGTCGTTGTAACGCAGGATGCCGCCCGACAACGGGCCGGACTCGGACGCCTTCTTCATGACTGCGTTCACTTCGGCGACGCTCGTTTCGCGCGATGCGATGAACGTGAGGTCGACGATCGACACGTTGATCGTGGGCACCCGGATCGCGTAGCCGTCGAGCTTGCCGTTCAGCTCGGGCAGCACGAGGCCGAGCGCCGACGCGGCGCCGGTCTTCGTCGGGATCATGCTCATCGTCGCCGACCGCGCGCGCCGCAGGTCTTCGTGGTAGACGTCGGTCAGCACCTGGTCGTTCGTATAGGCGTGCACCGTGGTCATCAGACCGCGCTCGATGCCGATGCCGTCGTTCAGCGCTTTCGCGAGCGGCGCGAGGCAGTTCGTCGTGCACGATGCGTTCGAGATCACGGTGTCGAATGCCTTGAGCGTCTGCTGGTTCACGCCGTAGACGATCGTCGCGTCGACGTCCTTGCCGCCCGGCGCCGAGATGATGACCTTGCGCGCGCCGCCCGAAAGATGCGCCGAGGCCTTCTCCTTCGACGTGAAGAACCCGGTGCACTCGAGCACGACGTCGACGCCGAGCGACCCCCACGGAAGCTGCGCCGGGTCGCGCTGCGCGAGCACGCGGATCCGGTCGCCGTCGACGATCATCGCGTCGCCTTCGACCGCGACTTTTCCGGGGAACTTGCCGTGCGCGGTGTCGTAGCGCGTCAGGTGCGCGTTCGTCTCGGGGCTGCCCAGGTCGTTGATCGCGACGATCGCGAGATCGTGCTTCTTGCCGTCCTCGTAGTGCGCGCGAAGGATGTTGCGGCCGATGCGTCCGTAGCCGTTGATGGCAACCTTGATCGTCATGCCAGCTCCTCTTCAACGTCGCGCGCGGGCCGTGCCCATCGCGATTCCAGTCCTCAATGCACGGCAGTGCCGCCAGGCCGCTCCGCGGGTTCGCAGGCGCGGATCAGCGTGTCGACGTCGGCGAATCCGTAGCCCGCCTCGACGAGCGGCATGCCGTCCCATTCGAACGGCTGCTCGACGAGCAGCGTGCCGCCGAGGCCCTCGTAGAACGCGCGTGCGCCCTTGTTCCCGGCGATCACCCACACGATCAGTCCGTGCGCCCCGTTCGTTTGCTGCGCGCGGGCGACGGCCGCGACGAGCCCTCTCCCGATACGCATCCGCTGGCGGTCGCGCCGCACGTAAGCTGCCGAAAGTTCGGCATCGAGCGCGTAGCGGGGTTCCTCGAGCCGGTTCCCTGCGGCGAAGCCGACGATGTCACCACCGTCGTCGGCAACGAAGACGCTCGTCGTGTTGGGCGGCGCGGACAGCACACGGTCCCACAACTGCGCGCTCGCGTCGACGTCCATCGCGTCGAGGTAAGCGTCGGGGATGAGACCACGGTATGTCGTGCGCCAGCAATCGATGCGGATGCGTGCGATGGCGGCGGCGTCGGCCTTCGTCGCGGGCCGGATCGCGATCATGCGCGCGCGCGGCCGACGATCCGACGCACGGCGTCGGCGACGTTGTCGACGGTGAATCCGAAATAGGCGAAGAGCGCCGCGGCGGGCGCCGATTCGCCGAAGCGGTCGATGCCGACGACGCCGGCGTGCGGATCGTCGGCGGCGCCGACGTATTTTCGCCAGCCGTCCGTTGCGCCCGCTTCGACGGCGAGCCGCGGCACGCCGCTCGGAAGCACCGCCCGCCGATAGGTTTCGTCCTGGCGGTCGAACGCCTGCGTGCACGGCATCGACACGACGCGCACGGCGATGCCTTCGTCCTTTAGCCGCTCGCGTGCACCGAGCGCCAGCGGCACTTCGGAGCCGGTGGCGATGACGACGGCGCGCACGGCGGCATCTTCGAAATCGGCGAGCACGTAACCGCCGCGCTCGACGTCCGCCAACGCGTGCGCATCGCGCTTCGCGAACGCGACGTTCTGCCGCGTGAAAAGCAGCGCGGACGGGCCGGAGTGCGCGAGCGCATGACCCCACGCGACCGCGGTCTCCACCGTGTCGCAGGGCCGCCAGACGTCGAGCTGCGGAATGAGCCGCAGGCTCGCCGCGTGCTCGATCGGCTGGTGCGTCGGGCCGTCCTCGCCGAGCCCGATCGAATCGTGCGTGAACACGAAGATCGACTTCGCCTTCATCATCAGCGCCGCCATGCGTACCGCGTTGCGCATGTAATCGGAGAAGGTCAGGAACGTTCCGACGTACGGAATGAAGCCGCCGTGCAGCGCGAGCCCGTTCGCGATCGCCGCCATCGCGAATTCGCGCACGCCGAAGTTCACGTAGTTGCCGGGCTGCGACGCCGTGACGGCAACGCTTCCCGACCAGTTCGTGAAGACGGAACCCGTCAGATCGGCCGAACCGCCGATCATCTCCGGCAGCACCTTCGCGAACGCCTCGATCGCCTGTTGCGACGCCTTGCGCGTCGCGATCGATTCGGCCTTCGCGGACTGCGTCTCGATCAGCCGCGCCTTCGTCGCCGCGAAATCGGCCGGCAGCGTGCCGGCGATGCGCCGCTCGAATTCGGCCGCGAGTGCAGGTTCCCGCGCCGCATAACGCGTGAACGCCGCGTTCCATTCGCGCTCGTCGCGCTCGCCCTGCGCGCGCGCGTTCCATGCGTCGTAGATCGGCTGCGGCACGACGAACGCGGCCGACGGCCAGCCGATCGCTTGCCGCGTCGCCGCGACTTCCTTCTCGCCGAGCGCGGCGCCGTGCGTGTCGGCGGTGCCGGCTTTCGTCGGCGCGCCCTTGCCGATGATCGTCTTGCAGCAGATGAGGCTCGGCCGCGACGTCTCCCTCTTCGACGCGTCGATCGCCGCGCTCACGGCATCGATATCATGGCCATTCACGTTGGCCACGACGTGCCACCCGTACGCCTCGAATCGGCGCGGCGTGTCGTCGGTGAACCAGCCGGCGGTCGGCCCGTCGATCGAGATTGCGTTGTCGTCGTAAAAGACGATCAGCTTGCCCAAGCCGAGCGTCCCGGCGAGCGAGCACGCCTCGTGCGAGATGCCTTCCATCAGGCAGCCGTCGCCGGCGAACGCGTACGTGTAGTGATCGACGATCGCGTGCCCCGGCCGGTTGAACGTCGCTGCGAGCAGACGCTCGGCGAGCGCCATGCCGACCGCGTTCGCAAGGCCCTGTCCGAGCGGTCCCGTCGTCGTCTCGACGCCCGGCGTGACGCCGACCTCGGGGTGCCCCGGCGTTTTCGAGTGGAGCTGGCGGAAGCGCTCGATCTCCCCGATCGGCAGCGCATAACCGGTCAGGTGCAGCAGCGCGTACTGCAGCATCGAGCCGTGGCCGTTCGACAGCACGAACCGGTCGCGGTTGGGCCAGTGCGGATTGGCCGGGTTGTGATGCAGATGCCGCTTCCAGAGCGCGACCGCGATTTCGGCCATGCCCATCGGCATGCCGGGGTGCCCGGATCTGGCCTTCTCGACGGCGTCCATTGCGAGCGCACGGATCGCGTTTGCGAGATCGGTGTCGCGAACGTTCGCTTCGTTCAAATCACGTGCGGAATCGAGCATGGCGAAACGGCGGGGACGGAGACGAGCGGCGCCCCGCGCGACGAAAGGGGCGAAGGGATTGAATACACTCGCAGAATCACCATCATTGTGCCATAATTCGCAGTTTGCGATTTCGCGCGCCGAGGGCGCGGGAGCCGTATCGAAATCTCACGACGGGAAGGCAGCGGGCAAGCGGCGGCCGACCCGTCATTGACGCAAACACTTTGGCAACGGTTCTCTCCGGTATCCGGGAAGACGCCGCGCGTGGAGGCTAAACGCCATGTACGGAATCCATCTGCTGGGAGAGTGGTACGGATGCCCGACCGACGAACCATTGCTGACGCAAGCCGACGCATTGCGCGACCTTTGTCGGCGTGCCGTCGACGACGCGGGGCTCACGATCGTCGGCGATCGCTTCTTTCAGTTCGAGCCGCAGGGCGTCACCGGCACGGTGCTGCTCGCCGAATCGCACCTCGCGATCCATACGTGGCCCGAAGCGGGATTCGTGACGCTCGACGTCTACGTCTGCAACTACACGACGGACAACACGGGCAAGGCCGAGCGCGTGTTCAAGGCGCTCGAAGCGGCGCTCAAGCCCGCGCGCAAGCGTTTCCAGGCGATTGCGCGCGGCGGCCGGGAAATGGTCGAGGATGAGCGCCGCGTCGCCGCCGGATGACCTTCGCCCCGGCATCCTGACCGAATACATGACGGACGAGTGGGGCGTCTTCGTCCGCTCGACCGCCACGCTCGAAGCGTTCCGCTCGCAATACCAGGCCATCGAGGTTCACGACAGCGCCGCGTTCGGCCGCCTGTTCCGGCTCGACGGCCATTTCATGACGTCCGAGAAGGACGAGTTCTTCTATCACGAGAACCTCGTTCACATCGCCGCGCTCGCGCATCCGGGACCAGCGCGCGCGCTCGTCGTCGGCGGCGGCGACGGCGGCTCGGCGGAGGAGCTGCTGAAGCACCCGACAATCACGTCCGTCACGGTCGCCGAGATCGACGGTTCCGTGATCGACATAGCACGTCGCCATTTCGGCGCCGTGCACCGCGGCGCGCTCGACGATCCGCGCGTCAGCGTGCGCATCGAAGACGGCTTTCGCTTCGTCGAGAACGCGCGCGAGCAGTATGACCTGATCGTGCTCGACCTGACCGATCCGGGCGGCCCGTCGACCGCGCTTTACACCGCCGCATTCTACGAGGCGTGCGCGGCCCGCCTAACGCCGCAGGGTGCGATGACGATGCACATCGCGAGCCCCGTCGCGCACGGCGATCGGATCCGCGACGCGCTGGCGGCGTTGCGCGTCGCATTCGCGCGCGTCACGCCGTACCTGACGGCGGTGCCGCTCTACGGCGGATTGTGGATGATGGCGTGCTGCTCGCGCACGCTCGATCCGCGGACGCACGATGCGGCGACGATCGATGCGCGCATCGCCGAACGCAGGCTCGGCGCGCTCCAGTACATCAACGGCGAGACGTACCGGGCGGTGCTCGCGCTGCCCAATTTCGTGCGTGTGCTGGTCGGCTGAAGGCCGCCCCGCAACGCGCCGAACGGCGGCTTCGTAGGCGGAAAGCCGACGCAATTCAGCGAGTTCGTCGCCTCGACACTGCGCGGGCCCCCGCGCATCATCGACTCGTGATGGCAGAGGTCCGAGGGTCGGTAAGCGTCCCATCTTGAACGTTCGCCCGCCGGGCCGCATCTTGATCCGTGAAAGGTTGCCGCCTGCGGCGCCCGATTCATCGGGGGTGAACGACGTCATGACGCTCAAACTGTCCGACACGATGCACGACGCCGACTTCGTCGTCATCGACGGCATCCTGTTCGAGACCGCCTACGTTCGGGTGCCGGACGAGTTCACGGTGGCCGACGACGTGGTGCTCGAAGCCGTCCACGGCGACACCGAGCTCGCCTTCACGCAGTCCGATTTCGAGGACGCCGAACACGTCGCCGACGGTTTCTACCGGCTGTCCGACGGCCACCTCGTGCGTTTCCTGACCAGCGCCACGGTCCACTGACGTTCGCTTCGCGGGCCGTCCGCCGATTCGCATTTGCGGCGGGTGCGCCTCCCGCGCGTTCCTTTTCGTTCCGATCGACCGCGTGCACCGCGCCGGCCGCGCCCGTGCATCCCGTTTACAATGACCGCCTTTTCGTGCGGGACATCGACACGAGGGATTGCGGATGAACACGAATCGCAGGCACGCGCTCAAGGCAGGCGGCGCGCTGTCGCTCGCAACGCTCGTTGCGGCCGCGGGCTGGGCGCGCCCATCCGAGGCGGCCCCGGCGGACGCCTGGAACAAGAGCGCGTTCGAGACGCATTCGCTCGACGAGACGATGAAGGCGCTCGGCGGCAACGCTCCGCTGCCGAGCAACGACATCGCGTTCCTTTCGACGCCGGACATCGCCGAGAACGGCGCCGTCGTGCCGGTTGGCATCGCGAGCAAGATACCGCAGACCGAGGCGATCGCGATCCTGATCGAGAAGAATCCCAATATGCTCGCGGCCGTCTTCGACATACCGCCCGGCACCGATCCCGCCCTCTCGACGCGGATCAAGATGGCGCAGACGTCGAACGTCTACGCGCTCGTCAAGGCGGGTGGCAGGTACTTCGTGACGTCGAAGGAAATCAAGGTGACGCTCGGCGGCTGCGGCGGCTGACGAGCGCGGGAGAGCGAGAATGGCAGATCCGATGAAGATCCGGGCGAATCTCGTCGGAGATTCGACCGAGGTCAAGGTGCTGATGAGCCACGAGATGGAGACCGGGCAGCGCAAGGATGCGCAGGGCAACGTCATCCCGGCGTGGTTCATCCAGAAGGTGACGGTGTTGCATGGCGACAAGATCGTGCTGTCCGCGCAATGGGGACCTGCGGTGTCGAAGAATCCGTTCGTGTCGTTCCGCTTCAAGGGCGGCGCAAAGGGCGACAAGGTGAAGATCACCTGGGTCGACAGCCGCAACGACACGCGCACCGACGAAGCGACGATCGCGTAGGGGACGCTGGCATGCGAAAGACGATGCAATCGGTCGCGGCGGCAGGCGCCGTCGCGATCGTTGCGGCGACGGGGGCGCCGGCGCTCGGTCAATCCACGAGCGACGAGATCGCGAAGTACCGCGAGGCGCTGCAGGACGGCAATCCTGCCGAATTGTGGGAGGCGCGCGGCGAGGCGATGTGGAAAACGCCGCGCGGTCCGGCGAAGGTCTCGTTCGAGCGCTGCGATCTCGGCCTCGGCCCGGGCGTCGTCAAGGGCGCCTATGCGCAGCTTCCGCGGTACTTCCCGGACGCGAAGCGCGTGATGGACCTCGAGACGCGGCTCGTCTGGTGCATGGTCAACCAGCAGGGGATGACCGAAGCCGCGGCGACGAAGACGGTCTTCGGCAACGGCAGCGAGAAGCGCTCGGATCTCGAGGCGCTGGCCGCGTACGTCGCGTCGCAGTCGCAGGGCGTCGCGATGAACGTGCCGATCGACGAGCCGCATGTGCATGACATGTACCGGCTTGGCGAGAAGATGTTCTACTACCGCGGCGGCACGCACGACTTCGCCTGCGCGACCTGCCATGGCGACGACGGCAGGCGGATACGTCTGCAGGATCTTCCGAACCTGACGAAGACGGAAGGCGCGCAGAAGGCTTACACGACGTGGCCCGCTTATCGCGTATCCCAGGGCGAGTTGCGCACGTTCCAGTGGCGGCTCAACGATTGCTTTCGCCAGCAGCGCTTCCCCGAGCTCGAGTACGGCTCCGATGCGTCGATCGCGCTGACGGCGTACCTCGCCGGGCGCGCGAACGGCGCCGCGTACGACGGTCCGGCCATCAAGCGCTGACGCAGACACCATGCGAACGTTCGTTGCAACGCGGGTGGCGATGATGATCAGCGCTGTCGGCGTCGTTCTTCACGGCTGTGCGAGCGCGCCGCCCGAAACGGACGACGCCGCCGCGCGCGCGGCCGCAATGATGAAGTCGTCGTTCAAGGCGCACGGTCAGGCGACGCTCGCAAGACTCGACCAGGACGAGACACAGCGCCTTTGCAGCGAGTACGCGGGCCGTCCGTTGCCCGCGCCGATCGTCGAGCGCATCCAGAAGGCGAATCTGGCGACGATCCGCTACCCGGGCGACAACAATCTCGTCGGCGACTGGAAAGCCGGTGAGAAGATCGCGCAAAGCGGACAGGGCTTCCAGTACTCCGACGATCCGAAGGGGCCGGCTGGTGCGAACTGCTACGCGTGTCATCAGCTTTCGCCGAAGGAGCTTTCGTACGGCACGATCGGCCCGTCGCTCTATCGCTTCGGCAAGCTGCGCGGCTACACCGACGAGACGCGTCGCTACGCATGGCAGAAGATCTACAACGCGGAGGCGTTCGCCGCGTGCTCGAGCATGCCGCGCTTCGGCTATCACGGGATCCTGACCGAGCAGCAGATACGCGACGTCGTCGCGCTGCTCGTCGACCCGGCATCGCCGGTCAATCAGTGACAGCACCCCTCACTCCGACCCTCTCCCCCGAGGGGGAACGGGAGTCGGGCGCAAGCGAGGCGGGTGAGGGGAAAGCGCGATGAAACGCCGCGAGTTCCTCCAAGCGCTCGCGGCTGCATCGCTCGCCGGATTGCCGCTCGACGCACCGCGCGCAGCCGAACGCAATGACGGGCGCCTGTACGACGCGCTGGAGCCGTTCGGCAACGTCGCGTTGCTGCACGTCACCGATTGCCATGCGCAGTTGCGGCCGACGTACTTTCGCGAGCCGAGCGTGAATTTGGGCGTCGGGTCCGCACGCGGCAAGCCGCCGCATCTCGTCGGCGATGCACTGCTGGCGCACTTCGGCATCGCACGCGGCACGCGCGAGGCGCACGCACTCACGTACCTCGATTTCACGCATGCGGCACGGACGTTCGGCGCGATGGGCGGCTTTCCGCAGCTCGCCACACTCGTCAAGCGCCTGCGCGGCCAGCGTCCCGGAGCGATCCTCTGCGACGGCGGCGACACGTGGCAAGGCTCGGCTACCGCGCTGTGGACGAAGGGGCAGGACATGGTCGACGCAGCGAAGCTTCTCGGCGTCGACGTAATGACGGGTCACTGGGAATTCACCTACGGCGCGGCGCGCGTCAAGGAGATCATCGCACGCGATTTCGCGGGCCGCATCGATTTCGTCGCGCAGAACGTGCGCACGGCTGACTTCGACGATCCGGTGTTCGCACCCTACGTGCTGCGCATGATCAACGGGGTACCCGTCGCGATCGTCGGCCAGGCGTTTCCCTACACGCCGATCGCCAACCCGCGCTATTTCGTTCCGGAGTGGACGTTCGGCATCCAGGAAGAGAGCCTGCAGAAGGCCGTCGACGAGTCGCGCGCGAAAGGCGCGCAGATCGTCGTCCTGTTGTCGCACAACGGCATGGACGTCGACCTGAAGCTCGCCTCCCGCGTGTCGGGCATCGACGCGATTCTCGGCGGACACACGCACGATGCCGTTCCGCAGCCGGTACGCATCGCCAATCGCGGCGGTGCGACGCTCGTGACGAATGCGGGCAGCGACGGCAAGTTCGTGGGGCTGCTCGAATTCGACGTGCGCGACGGCAAGGTGGCCGACCACCGTTATCGCCTCGTTCCGGTATTCGCGAATCTGCTCGCCGCCGACCGCGAGATGGATGCGCTGGTGACGAAGCTCCGTGCGCCGTACGAGCCGAAGCTCTCGGAGAAGCTCGCCGTCACCGAAGATCTCCTGTATCGGCGCGGCAACTTCAACGGGACGTTCGATCAGCTCCTGCTCGACGCGCTGATGGCGGAGAAGAATGCCGAGATCGCGTTCTCGCCGGGCTTCCGCTTCGGACCTTCGCTGCTGCCGGGCGACCCGGTCCGATACGAGGACCTGCTCTCGCATACCGCGATCACGTATCCGTATGTCACGGTCACGCCGATGACCGGCGAGACGATCAAGACGATCCTCGAGGACGTCGCGGACAACCTGTTCAATCCGGACCCGTACTACCAGCAGGGTGGCGACATGGTGCGCGTCGGCGGACTGCGCTACGCGATCGATCCGAATGCGACGATCGGCCGGCGCGTCAGCCGGATGGAGCTCGACGGCAAGCCGATCGAGCCGTCACACCGGTACACGGTCGCGGGATGGGCGCCGGTATCCGAGGAGGCGAGGGCGGCCGGCGGCGAGCCGGTGTGGGACGTGGTCGCGCGATACCTGCGCGCGGAAAAGACGATCGCGCCACGCAAGCTCAACCTGCCGAAGCTCGAAGGCGTCGGGTCCGACCCCGGCCTTGCCTGAATCAACGAACCGTCACGCGCGCGAAACGGCGTTTGCCGGCTTGCACGACGACGGTGGTTCCCGACGCGATCACGTGCGACTTGTCGGCGACGATGTCGCCGTCGATCTTCAATCCCCGCTGCGCGATGAGTCGCAGTGCCTCGGACGTCGAATCCACGATACCGGCCCGCTTCGCGAGCTGCGCGACCGGCAAGCCGGCGCCATTCGCGTGCAGTGTCACCTCGGGCATGCTCTCGGGCAGCGCGCCGGCGCGAAAGCGCGCGTCGAACTCGGCCTGCGCCGCGTCCGCCGCATCCGTCGAATGGAAGCGTGCGACGATCTCGTGCGCGAGCATCGCCTTCGCGTCGCGCGGGTTGCGTCCCTCGTCGCATTCGCGGCGTAGCGCCGCGATCGCGCTTTCCGGCCGAAACGACAGCAGCGCGTAATAGCGCCACATCAGCGGATCGGAGATCGACATCAGCTTGCCGTACATCGTCGATGCGGGCTCGGTGATCCCGACATAGTTGTCGAGCGACTTCGACATCTTGTTCACGCCGTCGAGGCCCTCGAGCAACGGCAGCGTCAGCACGATCTGCGGCTCCTGCCCGTACTGGCGCTGCAACTCGCGGCCGACCAGCAGGTTGAACTTCTGGTCGGTGCCGCCGAGCTCGACGTCGGTGCGAAGCGCAACCGAGTCGTAACCCTGCGCGAGCGGATACAGGAACTCGTGGATCGCGATCGGCTGTTGCGACTCGTAGCGCTTCGCGAAATCGTCGCGCTCGAGCATCCGCGCGACCGTGTATTTCGCCGCGAGCCGGATCATCCCGTCGGCGCCGAGCGCCGACAGCCACTTCGAGTTGAAGGCGACTTCCGTCTTCGCCGGATCGAGGATCAGGAACGCCTGATCCGTGTACGTCTTCGCATTGACGGCGATTTCCTCGGGCGGAAGCGGCGGCCGCGTGACGTTGCGTCCGGTCGGGTCGCCGATCAGCGACGTGAAGTCGCCGACGAGGAACACGATGTGATGGCCGAGATCCTGAAGCTGTCGCAGCTTGTTGAACTGGACGGTGTGACCGAGATGCAGGTCGGGCCGCGTCGGGTCGAAGCCTTCCTTGATGTTCAGCGGCCTGCCTCGCGCGAGCTTGGCCCGCAATTCGCTTTCGACCAGCAGCTCGTCGGCGCCGCGGCGGAAGACCGCGATCTGCTCGTCGATGTCGAAGGCCATTGTCTGTAGGAGTTTCGCCAATTCGGCTGTACGCTTTCGCCGGAAGCTTGCTACAATCGGGCCGCTCCGGCGCGGGCCTCCGGCTGCGCGAATCCGCGAGAACAAAAGCCATCGACCGACCGTTGCGCGCGCACGAACTCCGCATTCTATCGCAGCCCTTCCGCGTCACATTGCGCGCGCTCGCGCATTGCATTTCGCCCGGCCAGGCCCTCGCGATCGCCGTTCTCGGGTTCGCAGGCGTCGCGGCGTTCGGCATCACGCCCGACACCACGCTGGATGCGCCGCAGGTGCGCACGATCACGCGCGCGCTGCCGCTACCCTCGGTCGCGATCACCGATCCTGCGGATAGCCGCTATTGGCGCGAGGAGCGCGTCGAGCGCGGCGACACGATCGGAAGCCTGCTTGCGCGCGCATCCGTCGTCGATCCCGATGCGCTCGCGTTCCTGCGCGGCGATGCCAGCGCGCGCGCGCTCTACCAGCTCCAGCCCGGTCGCTCGCTGCAGGTGGCGACGGACGACGACGGGCGACTCGCCGGCCTGCGCTTCCTTGGGCCCGATGGCGAGCTGCTTTCGATTTCGCGCACGGCAACGGGCTTCGTCGCCGCGCGCGCGGCGCCGCCCGACGACACACGACTGACGCTTCGCGGCGGCGAAATCCAGACGACGCTGTTCGCGGCCGCCGACGCCGCCAAGCTTCCCGATTCGATCACGATCGCGCTCGCCGACATCTTCGGCGGCGAGATCGACTTCTATCACGACCTGCGGCGCGGCGACCGCTTCGCGGTGCTCTACGAGACGCGCTACGTCGACGGCGAGCCCGTCGGCACCGGCCGCGTCGTCGCCGCCGAGTTCGCGAGCGGCGGCAGGACGCTTCGTGCTTTCCTCTGGCGCTCGGCGGACGGCACCGAAGGCTACTACAACGATGATGGCCGCAATTCGCGCAACGCGTTCCTGCGCTCGCCGATGGAGTTCTCGCGCGTCACGTCCGGCTTCACGCTCGCGCGGCTCGACCCGGTGCTGCACACGATGCGCGCACACAAGGGCATCGATTTCGCGGCTCCGGTCGGCACGCCGGTGCGTGCGACCGCGGATGGCGTCGTCACGTTCGTCGGCCAGCAGACGGGATACGGCAACGTCATCATGCTGAAGCACGACGGGCGTTACTCGACCGTTTATGCGCACCTGTCCCGCTTCGCGGTCGACACGAAGGATGGCGCGCGCGTGCGTCAGGGGCAGACGATCGGCTTCGTCGGCCAGACCGGATGGGCGACGGGCCCGCACCTCCATTACGAATTGCGCGTCGACGACGAACCTCGCGACCCGCTGACGGTCGCATTGCCGATGGCGACGCCGATCACCGACGAGCAGCGTCCGGCGTTCGCTTCGGCCATCGCGCCGCTCGCGGGCGAGCTCGCGGTCGTGCGCGAACTGCCCGCCACGCGGCTCGTCGCCGCCAACTGACTCCCCTACGCGCGCGCCGCGTGCCGGCAGCGCGTGTCATCCGTCTTTGCCGAAACGATGCCGCGCGACCTATATGCGGGCGTGATGTCGGGAACCAGCCTCGACGGCGTCGACGCGGTCGTGGCGGACTTCGCGGTGAAGGGCAAGGCGTGCGAAACGCTCGGCGCCGCGCACATCGCGTTTCCATCCATGCTGCGCGACGAACTGCTCGCGCTGCAGCAGCCCGGCAACAACGAGCTCGCGCGCGCGGGTGCGGCCGCGAACCTGCTCGCCGAAATGTACGCCGACGCGATCGCACGGGCGCTTGCCGAGGCGAAGGTCACCGCGAACGACGTCGTGGCGGCGGGCGTGCACGGCCAGACGCTGCGCCATCGCCCCGACCGCGGCTTCACGGTGCAACTCAACAATCCGGCGCGGGTCGCCGAGAAGGCGGACATGCAGATCGTCGCGGATTTCAGAAGCCGCGACGTCGCGGCGGGCGGGCAGGGCGCGCCGCTCGTGCCGGCGTTCCACGCGGCGCTGTTCGCGCGCCGCGATCGGCACCGCGTGGTCGTCAACATCGGCGGCATTGCGAACATCACCGATCTGCCACCGGACGGCGACGTGCGCGGGTTCGATACGGGCCCGGGGAACGTGCTCTCCGACCTCTGGTGCGCGCGCAATCGCGGCGCCACGTTCGACGCGCAGGGCGCGTGGGCGGCCGAAGGCAAGCCGAATCCCACGCTCCTCGCGGCGTTGCTCGCCGATCCGTTCTTCAGCGCGCCGCCGCCCAAGAGCACGCATCGCGACAAGTTCAGCCTGCAGTGGCTCGAAGATCGCCTCGCGGCAGCCGCGATCGACGACTCCGCCGAAAACATCCAGGCGACGCTCGTCGCGCTCTCCGCGCGCACGATCGGTGACGCCATTCGCGGCTACGCGCCGACGGCGGACGAAGTTCTCGCGTGCGGCGGCGGCGCGAACAACGTCACGCTGATGAAGTACCTCGCGAACGAAATCGAGCCGCGCACGCTGCGCACGACCGCGGACGAGGGCGTACCGATTGAGCAGGTCGAGCCGTTGGCGTTCGCGTGGCTCGCGCGCGAGGCGATTGCACGCCGGCCCGCCAATCTTCCCGAGGTCACCGGGGCGCGCGGCAAGCGCGTGCTCGGCGCGGTCTATCCACGCTGACGATCTTCAAACGACGCGGCGCGTCGCGCCGCGTGTTTTGACGAACGTCCAGGCCGGCGTCTCGATGTCTCCGATGCTGGCATCCAACTTGCTGCCGTCCTCGCGTCCCTTTCCGGTGGTTCGCGATGCCGCAGTACCTGATCCTGTATTCGCCCGACGGGGCCTCCTCGGGGCCTGCCGGCGCCGTGCAGGATGCGGCTCGCGCGCACGACGCGCTCTATCCGGGTCAGCGGCGCGAGCGGCTGCCCGGCGCGCGGCTTCACGGCTGGCTGGCCGCAGCCGATGTAGTCGACAACGCCTATTGGCGCTCGGCGAACCACGGGCTCGAAGTCGTCGCGACGGGAACGTGGTTCGCGCCGGGGATCGCATCGCTGGCGGAACTCGGCGAGCGGATCGCCGATGAAGGCGTCGAGGCGGTTGCGGGGCAGCTCGAAGGACCCTACGCGCTCGTTGTCTTCGATCGCCGTCGCGCGAGAGCGCAGGTGGTGACGGATCTTGCCGGCACCTTGCACATCTTCGTCGCGGAGCATGCAGGCGGATGGGTCATCGGCACGTCGTCGGCGTGGCTCGCTGCGCTGACCGGCGCGTCGCTCGATCCGATCGGCACCCACGAGTTTCTCGCGACGGGCATCGTCTACGAGGGGCGCACGCTATGGCAGCGCGTGCGCAAGATCGGGCAGTCGACGGTCGCCACGCTGTTGTCCGGCGGCGTCGTCGACGAACGCCGGTACTGGAGCTTCGCGAACATCGTCCCGGAGCGCGACGATTTCGCGACGAGCATTCTGCGTCTCGCGCGCGCGATGCCCGACGCCGCGCGCGCGATCGGCGCGCGCCACACGCGCGTGCTCTGCGACATCACCGCCGGCTACGACTCGCGCGCGACGATCGCCGCGTTTCTGATGGCCGACGTGCCGTTCGCCGGCACCGTTTCCGGGCCCGAAGAAAGCCGCGACGTCGTCATCTCGAGAGCCATTGCCGCTCGCTTCGACATCCCGCACGTTCACGCCGCGCCCGCATTGCGCGGCGACGCCGCCGAGTTCGAGGACGCGATTGCGCTCACCGACGGCGAGTGCGACGCGGCCGACTACGCGCGCGTGGCGGCGATCCATCGCCAGCACGCACGGGACTACCAGATCAGCGTCAACGGCTCGTTCGGCGAGCTCGCGCGCGGCTACTGGTGGGAGTTGCTGTGGCCGTCGATCGGCGCCGACGAGCCGCTCGATGCGGCGATGCTCGCGCGCCGGCGATTCGCTGCCGCGCGATATGACAGCACGCTTTTCGCCGACACCTCGTTCGACCTCGCGACGCACATGCGCGACGTCATCGAGCGGGTCAACCGTCCGCTGCGCGGAATGCCGAACACGACGCTGCTGGACCACGCATACTTTGCGCTGCGGATGCACCGATGGCAGGGCCGCATTGCGTCGTCGACGGCTCGCATCTGGCCGAACGTTTCGCTTTTTGCCTTTCGCTCCGTGCTCGAGCCCGTGCTGGAAGCGCGCGCATCGTCCCGGATAAGGAGCGGCCTCATCCGGTCGCTGCTCGCGCGCTACCTTCCGGCGCTCGCCAACTATCCGCTCGAAGCCGGGCATCCTTCCGCGCCGCTCCGGATCACCAACATCCATCGTTTCTGGCCGCTCGTTCCGCACTACGGCGCGCGGATCGGCAGGAAGCTTGCGCCGCCGGCATCGGGCCGCGCGCGCGGCGCGCAAACCGCGCAGAAGCCGCAGCGTCGGTTGACGCCGCAGGAAGTCGATCTGCTGATGGCGAGCGATGTCTTCGCCCGCGATCGCCTGCAACCATGGCTCGAAGCTGCGTCGCCATCGGCGCAGTATTCGCGCCTGCTGACGCTCGGCGCCGTGCTTCGACGCGTCGACAGCGCGCGGCCGCGCGGCCGACGCGAAGCGCTGCCGCCCGTGATGGAGGAAGCGCGCGGGTATTGAGGTAGGGTGATCCGAAAGAGGGACCCGCGCGGGACGGCCGCTGCTACGCCGAAAAGCTCGATCCGCAGCCGCAGGTCGACGTCGCGTTCGGATTCTTGATCACGAACTGCGCGCCCTCGAGGCCTTCCTGGTAGTCGATCTCGGCACCGACGAGGTATTGGTAGCTCATCGGATCGATGAGCAGCGTCACGCCACCCTTGTTCATCGACGTGTCGTCCTCGTTGACGACCTCGTCGAACGTGAACCCGTACTGGAATCCCGAGCAGCCGCCGCCTGAGACGAATACGCGGAGCTTGAGGTCGGAGTTGCCTTCCTCGTCGATCAGCGCCTTCACCTTCGCGGCCGCCGCATCGGTGAACACCAGCGGCGCCGGCATCTCGTTCATTGCGTTCATCGTCGTGCTCCGTCGTTGCTTCCGACCGTCATTATCCGGTGCGCCGCTCGCACCGTCAAAAAGCGGCACGGCCGGCGACCGGCAACCCAGGGAAGATGGAGGCAGCCCGCGCCCGATTCAATCGGGCTCACGGCATGACCGGCGGAGCGGCGAGACCCGTCGTCTCCGGGAGGCCGAACATCAGATTCATGTTCTGGATCGCCTGCCCCGCAGCACCTTTGACGAGGTTGTCGAGCACGGCAATGACGAGGGCGAGATCCGAGTCGGGCGGGCGGTGGACGGCGATGCGCAGCACGTTCGACGCGCGCACGCCGCGGGTGTCGGGCAGCGATCCGGGCGGCATAACGTCGACGAACGCCTCGCCCGAGTAGCGCCTTTCATAGACCGCCTGCAGGTCGGTGTCCGGATCGCGCAGTGGCGCGTAAAGCGTCGCGAGGATGCCACGGATGATCGGCGTCAGGTGCGGCGTGAACGTGAGACGCACCGGCTCGCGGCTCGCGCGATTCAGTCCCTGGACGATCTCCGGCAGGTGCCGGTGCCCGGCCACGCCGTAGGCGGCGAAGTTGTCCGACGCCTCCGCGAACGTGAGCGACAGCTCGGCCTTGCGTCCGGCGCCCGACACACCCGACTTGCAGTCGGCGATCAGGTAGCGTGTATCGACGAGGCCGGCCTCGAGCAGCGGCAGGAAGCCCAGTTGCACGCTCGTCGGATAGCAGCCGGGATTGGCGACGATTCGCGCGCCCCGGACCGCGTCGCGGTTGATCTCCGGTATGCCGTAGACGGCTTCCTCGAGAAGCTCCGGGCACGCGTGCGGCATCTTGTACCAGCGCTCGAACGTCGCGGGGTCCGCCAGTCGAAAGTCCGCGGCAAGGTCGATGATGCGTACGCCGGCCGGGACGAGCTCGCGCGCCTGCGACATCGCGACGCCGTGCGGCGTCGCGAAGAAAACGACGTTGCAGTCCGCGAGCCGCGCATCCTTGGGGTCGCAGAACGCGAGGTCGTAATGGCCGCGCAGGCTCGGGAACATCTGCGCGACGCGCGTTCCCGCATCCTTTCGCGACGTTATCGCGCGGACTTCGGCGTGCGGGTGCGCAGCGAGAAGCCGCAACAACTCGACGCCGGTGTACCCGGTGCCGCCGACGATGCCGATCGTGATCATGCAACGATTCTAGCAGCGGGTTGCATACAAACGGAAAAAGGGCCGCTCGCGCGGCCCCTGTCGTCAGCGCTTCGAGAACTGCTTGCGCCGGCGCGCCTTGTGCAGCCCGACCTTCTTGCGCTCGACCTCGCGCGCGTCGCGCGTGACGAGGCCCGCCTTCGACAGCGCGGATTTGAGCTGCGCGTCGTAGTCGATCAGCGCGCGGGTGATGCCGTGCCGCACGGCGCCCGCCTGACCCGACTCGCCCCCGCCGATCACGTTCACCATGATGTCGAACGTATTGGCGTGGTTCGTGAGCACGAGCGGCTGGCGCACGATCATCCGTCCCGTCTCGCGAGTGAAGAACTCGTCGACAGGCTTGTCGTTGACGGTGATCTTGCCGTCGCCGCGCTTCATGAACACGCGCGCGACCGACGTCTTTCGCCGCCCGGTGCCGTAGTGATAACTGCCGATCATAGTTCCAGGACTTTGGGTTGTTGGGCCGAATGCGGATGCGCCGGTCCGGCGTAGCACTTGAGCTTCTTGATCATCGCGTAGCCCAGCGGTCCCTTCGGCAGCATGCCCTTGACCGCTTTCTCGAGCACACGGCCGGGAAAGCGCTGCTGCATCTTGCCGAACGTCGTCGTCGTGATGCCACCCGGGTAGCCGCTGTGGCGATGGTAGAGCTTCGTGTCGACCTTCGTGCCGGTGACACGGATCTTTTCGACGTTGGTGACGACGATGAAGTCGCCGGTGTCGATGTGCGGCGTGTAGATCGCCTTGTGTTTGCCGCGAAGGCGCGCGGCGATCTCGGCCGCGAGGCGGCCGAGCACCTTGTCCGTCGCGTCGACGACGAACCAGGCACGCGTGACGTCGCGCGGGCGGGCCGAATAGGTCTTCATGTCGGGATCCGAACGATTGTCGTGCCTTTGGCCAGCACGACTGCAAAGTCGACTATCCTACTATGTCGTTGGCACACCGGTCAACCTGCGCGGACGCCCCCGGCGGCGATCGACGCGACGTTGCCTGAGCGCATGCATCGAATGCGTCGACCGCTGCGCCGGTCGCGCGCATGGTGCGGTGCGGTACGCCAGGCGAGCCATGAAAAAAAGCGCGGTCCGTCAGGACCGCGCCAAGGATTCCACCATAGGAGGAGAATGGAGGAATGCGTCGCGGATGCCGAAGGAGGAGACGGCGACCCGCGACAGGCGTTAGCATTCCATATTGCGCTGCACAATGCAAGTGGCATAGCACAAAAGGGGACGAAGGGCACGGTTTGAGCGATCGACGGCAGGCGCCGGCGCAACAGTGAGGCTTGGAGCGATGAAAGCACGGGTCAAGTGGGTCGAGCAGGTGGCGTTCGCGGTCGAGAGCGGCAGCGGGCACGCGGTCGTCGTCGACGGGGCGCCGGAGGCGGGCGGACGCAACCTCGGCATGCGGCCGATGGAACTCGTACTCGCCGGCGCGGCTGCCTGCACGGCGTTCGACGTCGTCTGGATCCTGAAGCGGGCGCGACAGCCGGTTGCCGACTGCGTCGTCGAGGCCGAAGCCGAGCGGGCCCCCGAGGAGCCGAAGGTCTTCACCCGGATCCATCTCGCCTACGCGGTCGCCGGGCGCGGGCTCGACCCGAAGCAGGTCGAGCGCGCGGTGAAGCTCTCCAAGGAGAAGTACTGCTCGGCGACGATCATGCTCGCGCACAGCGCCGAGATCACGTACGACGTGCGGATCGTCGACGGCGATTCGATCGAGGCAACCTCTGCCTGACTGACGTGGCGCGCGGGGTGCGCGGCGCTCATCAGCTCCTGTCTGTCAGCAGCCGGATCAGGCTCGACGTATCCCAGCGGCCGCCGCCTTGCGCCTGCACGCGCGCGTAGAACTGATCGACCAGCGCCGTGACGGGAAGGGCCGCCCCGTTCGCGCGCGACGCGGCGAGGCAGATGCCGAGGTCCTTGCGCATCCAGTCGACGGCGAAGCCGAAGTCGAACTTGTCCTCGACCATCGTCTTGCCGCGGTTCTCCATCTGCCACGACTGCGCAGCGCCCTTGCTGATCACGTCGAGCACGAGGTTCGGATCGAGGCCCGCGCGCTGCGCGAAGTTGATGCCTTCCGACAGCGCCTGCACGAGGCCGGCGATGCAGATCTGGTTCACCATCTTCGTGAGCTGTCCGGCGCCGGTCGGTCCCATCAGCGTGACGGCGCGCGCATAGAGCGCGAGCACCGGCTCCGCCTCCGCGAACACGTCGCGCTCGCCGCCGACCATGATCGTGAGCTTGCCGTTCTCGGCGCCCGCCTGCCCGCCGGAAACGGGCGCGTCGAGGAAGCGCACGTTGCGCGCCTTCGCAGCGGCCGCGACCTCGCGCGCAACCTCCGCCGAGGCGGTCGTGTGATCGACGAGAATCGAATCGGCCTTCATCCCGGACAGCGCGTCCTTCGCGACGGCGCGCACGTCGTGGTCGTTGCCGACGCACATCAGCACGATCCCGCAATCGCGCGCCGCATCTGCAGGCGACGGCGCGGCGCGTCCGCCGTACTGCTCCGCCCATCGCGCGGCCTTCGGCGCCGTCCGGTTGTAGACGGTGACATCGTGTCCCGCTTTCGCGAGATGCCCGGCCATCGGATAACCCATCACGCCGAGGCCGAGAAATGCGAGCTTGTGTTTCATGTCGTGCTCCCGAGGTCGTGGCGCGCCGCGGCGATCGCCGCCCGCACGCTTGAAGGTGCCGTGCCGCCGACGTGGTTGCGGCTCCGAACCGAGCCTTCGAGCGTCAGCACGTCGAATACGTCCGCCTGGATCAGCGGCGAGAAGCGTTGCAGCGCATCGAGCGGCAGCGCCGCGAGGTCGGTGCCGCGCGACTCCGCTTCGCGCACGGCGCGCGCGACGATCTCGTGCGCGTCGCGGAACGCGACGCCTTTGCGGACCAGATAGTCGGCGAGGTCGGTCGCCGTCGCATGACCTTCGCGCGCGGCTTCGCGCATCCGATGCACGTTCGCCGTCAATCCGGTCGCGGTGAGATCGGTCATGATCGCGAGAACGTCGCCGAGCGTGTCGACCGCGTCGAACAGCGGCTCCTTGTCTTCCTGGTTGTCCTTGTTGTACGCGAGCGGCTGCCCCTTCATCAGCACGAGCAGCGCCGTCAGGTCCCCTATCACGCGCGCCGACTTGCCGCGCACGAGCTCCGGGACGTCGGGGTTCTTCTTCTGCGGCATGATCGAGCTGCCGGTGCAGAAACGGTCGGCGAGCGTCACGAAGCCGAAGCGCGGCGACGACCAGAGCACGAGCTCCTCGGCGAAGCGCGACAGGTGCACCATGACGAGCGCCGCCGCCGCCGCGAACTCGATCGCGAAATCGCGATCGGCAACGGCATCGAGCGAATTGACGCTCAGCGATTCGAAGCCGAGATCGCGCGCGACGCGCTCGCGATCGATCGGATAGCTCGTGCCAGCGAGCGCCGCGCTGCCGAGCGGAAGGCGGTTCACGCGCTTGCGACAGTCGATGAAGCGCTCGACGTCGCGCGCAAGCATCGCGTCGTACGCCATCAGATGGTGACCGAACGTGACCGGCTGCGCGACCTGCAGGTGCGTGAAGCCCGGCATGATCGTGTCGGCGTGGCGCTCGGCAACGTCGACGAGCGCGCGGCGAAGCGCGCGAAGTTGCGCGACGAGCGCGTCGATCGCGCCGCGCAGCCACAATCGGACGTCGGTCGCGATCTGGTCGTTTCGCGAGCGCGCCGTGTGCAGTCGCTTGCCCGCCTCGCCGACGAGCGAGGTCAGGCGGCGCTCGATGTTGAAATGCACGTCCTCGAATTCGCGCCGCCACTCGAACTCGCCGCGCTCGATCTCGCCTTCGATCCGGGCGAGCCCGCGTTCGATCGCAGCGAGATCGTCGTCGCCGATGATGCGCTGTGCGGCGAGCATCGCCGCGTGCGCGCGGGACGCCGCGATGTCGGCCAGCGCGAGCCGGCGGTCGAAGTCGACGGAGGCGTTGAAGCGTTGCATCCGCGCCGACATCGGCTCGGCGAAGCGGCCGGACCAGGTGCCGCCCGGCGGCACCGGGGTGGCGGCGCTCGGCGGCGCCGGCTTGTCGGGGTCGAACGGCGGATCAGGGGCGGACATCGGTTTCGTGCGGGCCGGCCTTGCGCGGGCAGGAGGGCTTGTCGAGAATGACGCAGACGAAGACCCGCGGGACGCATGAACGGCGCGCGGGAGCGGTGTGCTGATGCAAGCGTTATCCTATCCGCGGGCGCCAAGGGCAACTGCCGGCACCCGGCATGATGCTTGCATATCGCGTTCGTTATGCAAGGAATTATAAGACAAGCTTCCGCGGTACCCGCATTGCCCGACCTGCGCAATCTCGGCACGATCCTGCGCATCCTGCTCGGCGTCAACGGTGCGACGTTGCTGATCGCGCTCGCGCGCGAGCCGCGCTGGACCGCATTCGCGACCGAGTGGGCGGCGATCACCGGTTATGTCGAGCCGCATCTTCTCGCCGAGCTCGCAATCCTGTGGCTGCTGCAGCCGTGGCTTGCGAAGTCGCCGGCGCGCGCTGCGATCGGCATCGTGACCGTCGTCACGTGCGCGGTCACGCTCGGCATCGGAACGTTGATGCCCGCGCTCGCCGTCGAGGCGCGCGAAGGACTCGTTCGTCATCTCGCGTTCGCGCTGATCGCGCAGTTCGTGCTGATCGGCTACTTCCGGTTGCGAGCGCGTGCGCTGTCGCCGGCGATCACCGAGGCGCGGCTGCAGGCGCTGCAGGCACGCATCCGGCCGCACTTCCTGTTCAACAGCCTGACCGCCGTGCTGTCGCTGATGCGAAGCGAGCCGCGGCGCGCGGAGGTCGCGCTCGAGGACCTGGCCGATCTCTTCCGCGTGCTGATGCGCGACAACCGCGAGCTCGCGCCGCTGGCCGACGAAGTCGAGCTGTGCCGACAATACCTCGAGCTCGAGCAGCTCCGCCTCGGCGAGCGGCTCGTCATCGAATGGAACGTCAAGAGCATGCCGCGCGACGCGCTCGTTCCGCCGCTCGTGCTGCAGCCGCTGCTCGAGAACGCCGTTTATCACGGGATCGAGCCGTCGACGGCGCCCGGCGTGCTGTCGATCAACATCTTCCTGTCGCGCGACGAAGTGCACGCGATCCTGCGCAATCCCTACATCGCGAACGGAGCGCGCCACGTCACGGGCAACCGGATGGCGCTCGACAACATCCGTGAGCGGCTCGCGCTGCATTTCGACGCCGAGGCGAGCCTCGAGTCGCGCGTGAGCCGCGACACTTACGAAGTGCACATCAGGATGCCGTATCGGACCACGAAGACCGCCGCTGCGGGCAGCGGCTCTGCCAACGCGCCGCGGCGCGAGCGCAACGGCGATCGCGGGATGGCGAAGCGTCGCGAGCCGCATCTCGCCGAACGGCTGACCGCGGTGGCGCAACTGGGGGCGCATCATGGTTGAGGCACCGCTACGCATCCTGCTGGTCGACGACGAGGCGCCCGCGCGCCACCGGCTGCGCGAGCTGCTCGACGACTGCGCGGCGGTGCTGCCGATCTCGATCGTCGGCGAAGCGCAGAACGGGCGCGAGGCGCTCGACATCCTGCATTCGGTCCCCGCCGACCTCGTGCTGACCGACATCCACATGCCGGCGATGGACGGCATCGAGCTGGCCCGGCATTTGCTCAAGCTTCCGCGTCCGCCGGTCGTGATTTTCACGACGGCATTCCATCAGCACGCGCTGGCTGCCTTCGAAGTGCACGCGGTCGACTACCTGGTGAAGCCGGTACGCGTCCAGCGCCTGCTGGCGGCATTGCAGAAGGTACCGCGATTGAAGCCGATGACGATCGAGAAGCTGACCCAGTTGCCCGCCGCCGCACGGCGCTTCCTGTCGGTGACCGAGCGCTCGCGCGTCGTGCTCGTGCCCGTCGACGAGGTGATCTACCTCAAGGCCGAGCTCAAGTACATCACGATCCGCACGGCGCAGCGCGAATATCTGCTCGAGGAGTCGCTGACGCGTCTCGAGCAGGAATTCGGCGCGCGCTTCGTCCGCGTGCACCGCAATTGCCTCGTCGCGCGCGACTTCATCCGCGGCTTCGAGCGGCGCGCGAACGACGACGGCGACGCGCATTGGGAGGTGCTGCTGCACGGCATCGACGAATCCCTGCCGGTATCGCGGCGCCAGCAGTACATCGTCCGCGAAATCGGCCGCGAGGCGATGAACAACGCCGCCTGACCCTCACCCGTTCCCTCTCCCGCGAGCGGGAGAGGGAACGGGTGAGGGTCTGCGCTACACTTCGCCGCGACCTTTCTCGCGGCGTCTTCCATGCGCACACTGATCTGCGGCTCGCTGGCGTTCGACACCATCATGGTGTTTCCCGACCGCTTCGGACGCCACATCCTTCCCGAGCAGACGCACGTGCTGTCGGTCTCGTTCCAGATCACCGACATGCGCCGCGAGTGGGGCGGCTGCGCCGGCAACATCGCGTACAACCTGCGCGGCATCGGCGGCGATCCCGTGGTGATGGGCACGCTCGGTCGCGACGGCGCGGCATACCGCGAGCGCCTGGCCGACCTCGGCATCGCCGCGGACGGCGTACGCATGATCGACGATGCGTACACGGCGCAGGCGTTCATCATCACCGACCTCGACGACAACCAGATCACCGCGTTTCACCCGGGCGCGATGAACGAATCGCATCGCAGCGCGGTCGCCGATGTTGCCGACGTCGCGCTCGGGATCGTCGCGCCCGACGGCAAGCAGGGCATGCAGGCGCATGCGGCGCAGTTCGCGGCGAGCGGCATCCCGTTCCTGTTCGATCCCGGGCAGGGGCTGCCGCTGTTCTCGGGCGCCGAGCTCGGCAAGCTGATCGACGCCGCGACGTACGTCGCCGTCAACGATTACGAGGCGAAGCTGCTCTCCGAGCGGACCGGATGGTCGATCGGCGAAATCGCCGAGCGCGTCGATGCGCTCGTCGTGACGCTCGGCGGCGAAGGCTCGATCATTCACGCGAACGGCGACACGTACGCGATTGCCGCGGCAAAGCCTTCCGCGATCGTCGATCCGACCGGTTGCGGTGATGCGTACCGCGCGGGTCTTCTCTACGGAATCGCCGCCGGCTGGGACTGGCAGCAGACCGGCCAGCTCGCGTCGGTGCTGGGCTCGCTCAAGATCGCGTGCCGCGGCGGTCAGAACCATCCGCTCGACCGCGAGCGCGTCGACGCGCATTACCGCGACGCGTTCGGCGAGCACCTCTGGTGACGGAGGCGCGGGTACGTTGGCCGCGCCGGTTCGCAGGGCCTCGCGGATCGCGCGCGTAACGCTGCACTTCGCAGTCGGGCTCGGCACGGTTCTGTTCGTATTTCCGAAGCTCGACGCGCGGGCGAAGCGCCTGCGCATCCGCCGCTGGTCGCGGCGCTTGCTGCACCTGATGCGCGTCGAGATCCGCATCGCCGGCGCACTCGCGCATCCGAACGTCATCGTCGTCGCGAACCACGTCTCGTGGCTCGACATCTTCGCGCTGCACGCGGTCGGTCCCGTGCGCTTCATCGCGAAGTCGGAGATCGCGCGCTGGCCGCTGATCGGACGCCTCGTGCGCGGCGTCGGCACGCTGTTCGTCGAGCGCGGACGACGCCGCGACACGCATCGCGTCAACCGCGAGGTCGCGGCAGCGCTTGCCGACGGCGACATCGTCGCCGTCTTCCCCGAAGGAACCGTGACGAACGGCAGCGAGGTGCTGCCATTCAAGGCGTCGCTCCTGCAGCCGATCGTCGACGCGCAAGGCGCCGTGCAGCCGGTCGCGATCCGTTACCGGACGCCGGCGGGCGAGCGCTCGTTCGTCCCCGTGTACGACGACGTATCGTTCCTGCATTCGCTGTGGCGGGTCTGCGGCGCGCGCGCGCTCGTCGTCGACATGGTCGCGATGGCGCCGCTGCCGGCGGCCGGACGGCATCGCCGGGATGTCGCAGCGGCCGCGGAGGCCGCTATCCGCGCGGCAGTGGTGCCACCGGCTCGCGGCTCGGCACCTGGAACACGCGACGATCCGGTAGCCGTATCGCGGTGAGCGCGCCGCCCCAGAGGCAGCCGGAGTCCAGCATCAGCACGTTCGGCGCGAGTACGAGGCCCAGCGTCGACCAATGTCCGCACACGACGAGCGACGACGCGGTTCGCCGTTGCGGGTGCGCGAACCACGGCCGGAAGCCGGGCGGCGCATGCGCGGCGCCACCCTTCTCGCGAAAATCCATCCGGCCGTCCGCGGTGCAGAAGCGCAGCCGCGTCAGCGCATTGACGATCGTGCGCAGACGATCGAAGCCTTCGAGGCCGTCGCGCCACGTGTGCGGCTCGTCGCCGTAGAGAACGCGCAGGAACGGCTCGCGTGCGTCGCCTGCAAGCGTCGCCTCGACCTCGCGCGCAAGCTCGACCACGCGCCCGGTCGTCCATTGCGGCAGCACGCCCGCGTGCACCATCAGCAGGCCCGCGTCGGCGATTGCAAGCGGCTGCCGCGCGAGCCAGTCGAGAAGCTCGTCGCGATCGGGCGCCGCGAGGATCGGCGCCAGGGTGTCGTCGCGATGCGCGTCGCGATGGCCGGCGGCGACCGTCAGAAGGTGCAGGTCGTGGTTGCCGAGGACGGTCGTCGCCGAGCGCCCGAGCGCGCGCACTTCGCGCAGCACGCCAAGCGAATCGGGACCGCGATTGACGAGGTCGCCGGTCAGCCACAGCCGATCGTCGGCCTTCGAGAAGCCGATCAGCGTCAGGAGCTCGCAGAACTCCGCATGGCATCCCTGGATGTCGCCGATCGCGTAATGCGGCATGGAAACGGAACGGGTTGCGGCGCGCGCGTCAAGACTTTCATCGACACGTCGCGCCGGTACAATCGCGACCCATTGTAGCAACGCGCACCCGGATTCGTTTCCCTTGCAGTTCCCCCTGAACGCCGCGCAGCGCGAGGCGGTGCGCTACGACAGCGCGCCGCTGCTCGTCCTCGCCGGCGCGGGCAGCGGCAAGACGCGCGTGATCACCGCGAAGATCGCGCACCTCGTGGAACGCGGCAGCGATTCCACTGCGATCGTCGCGATCACGTTCACGAACAAGGCCGCGCGCGAGATGCGCGAGCGCGCCGAGCGCGCGTTGCGCGGCAAAGCGGCCGCCGCCGGGCTTTCGATCTCGACGTTCCACAGCCTGGGCCTGCGGATCGTGCGCGAGGAAGCGGCCGCGCTCGGATTGAAGCGCGGCTTCTCGATCTTCGATCCTTCGGACATCGAGCCGATCGTCGCCGAGTTGGCGGCGACGGCCGACCGCGCCCGCGCGCGTGCGATCCAATGGAAGATCGGCCAGTGGAAGAACGCGCTCGTCGCGCCCGCCGCGGCGCTCGCCGCTGCGACCGACGACGACGCGCTCGCGGCGGCACGCGCATATGCCGGCTATCGCGACGCGCTCCTCGCGTACCAGGCCGTCGACTTCGACGACCTGATCGGCCTTCCGGTCGAGTTGTTCGATCGCGATTCCGAAGCGCGTGCGCGCTGGCAGTCGCGCTGCGCACACGTTCTGATCGACGAATACCAGGACACGAACGGCGCGCAATACCGGCTCTTCCGCCATCTGGTGGGAAGCGGCACGCCGTTCACTGCGGTCGGCGACGACGACCAGGCGATCTACGGCTGGCGCGGCGCGACGCTCGACAATCTCGCCGCATTGCCGCGCGACTATCCGAACCTTCGCGTGATCAAGCTCGAGCAGAACTACCGCTCGACCGTGCGGATCCTGCGCTGCGCGAACGCGCTGATCGGCAACAATCCGAAGCTCTTCGACAAGCGCCTGTGGACCGAGCTTGCGCACGGCGAGCCGCTGCGCGTCGCGCCTGCCACCGACGAGGAAGGCGAGGCCGAGGCGCTCGTGCGGCGGCTGCTCGCGCACAAATTCGAGGCGCGCACGAAGTTCGCCGACTACGCGATCCTCTACCGCGGCAATCACCAGGCGCGGCCGTTCGAGACGGCGCTTCGCGCGCAGTCGATCCCGTACGAGATCTCGGGCGGCCAGTCGATGTTCGAGCGCACCGAGATCAAGGACGTCGTCGCCTATTTGCGGCTGATCGCGAACGAGGACGACGAGCCGGCGTTCGTGCGCGCGCTGCAGTCGCCCAGGCGCGGGGTCGGGCAGGCGACGCTCGCGCACCTCGGTCGCGTCGCGCTCGCACGCAGGACGAGCCTGTTCGGCGCCGTGTACGAGCGCGAGATCGCGCAGACGCTGCCCGCGCGGCAGCGCGCGACGCTCGACGACTTCTGCGCGCTGATCAATGGTCTTCGTCATCGCGCCGAGCGCGAGCCGGCGGGCCGCCTGCTCGACGAACTGATGCGAACAATCGGCTACGCCGACTGGCTCGCGTCGACGCTCGACAGGCGCGAGTCGCAGGCGCGATCTCAGAGCGTCGACGATTTCGTTGCATGGCTTGCGCGCAGGGGCGAGGAAGACGGCAGGAATCTTCTCGAGCTCACGCAAATGGTCGCACTGATCACGATGCTCGAAGGGCGCGACACGGAAGGTCCCGATGCAGTGCGGCTCTCGACGCTGCATGCGGCGAAAGGTCTCGAGTTTCCGCACGTGTTCCTGGTCGGCCTCGAGGAAGGCGTGCTGCCGCATCGCGAAGCGATCGACGCCGGCAACGTCGACGAGGAGCGTCGCCTGATGTACGTGGGCCTCACGCGTGCACAGCAGACGCTGCAGCTTTCGTATTGCAGAACGCGCAAGCGTGGCGGCGAGAAGGTCGACTGCGCACCGTCGCGCTTTCTCGCCGAACTCGCGCAGGACGACGTCCGATACGCGGATCGCACGCTCTCGGCGGACGAGGCGGCGACGGCGAAGCAGGCAGGCAGCGCGCGGCTCGCTGCGCTGAAGGCGCTCGTCGCTCGCCGGTGAAATCATGTCGTTTCATGACGACATAACGAGCTCTGTGGTCTACGAAACTTCTCGTACGGCCGTTCATAAACCCGTCGTTTCGTGACGACAGATGCGGTTGTTGACTACACAAAGTTGCACCAGAAACACACCTTACGCATACTTCCGTGCGAATCACCCTTGACGGACGATTTATGACACCGCGATAATGACGGCGTCATAGCGTAACGCTGACAAAGGTAAACCCTGCGAAAGCAGGGGGCGCAAAGTCACCGGTCTAAAGGGCGATTCGCCCCATGACAGCGGGACTGCCAGATCGGTTGCAACGCGAGCGTTGCTCGCGCAGGGTCCCGAACGTCGATTCGGGGCGCTGACGTCTCTGCATCGGGAGACGCTTCCGTGCTGCAGTTCCGGCCGTGTTCGATTGGCTGAAAGGACCAGCATTGGAAACCCGAGTTTTTGCCCCGCGATTCTTCCGTCTTCTCGGCTTCCTCGTCGCGGCGACACTCGTCGCATTCGTCGTCAGCACAACGCCAGCCCATGCAGCGCGGCGAGATTCGTCTGCGGTTCCTTCGGCAAACTCGACGACGCTGCCTTCGGCGGCGATCGAGCGCTCGGCCTGGGGCAATTGGGCGAAAGAACGCATTCTGGTACAGCCGAACGCCGGGCTGTCTGACGAAGACTTCGCCAACGATCTCAGCGCTCACGGCGGCAGGTCGCTCGGCAAGATCAATGGGCTCGACGTGCATGTCGTGGAGTTGCCGCCCAATGCGAACGAGCAGGCGGTCGCCGACGCGCTTTCGCACAATCCCCACATCAAGTTCGCCGAGGTCGACGCAGTCGTATCGCCGAGCGCGACCGTCAACGATCCGCGCATCTCCTCGGAATGGCAGCTGTCCAAGATCAACGCAGCGACGGCATGGAATACCTCGACCGGCGCCGGCATCACCGTCGCCGTTCTCGACAGCGGCGTGCAGTCGAACCATCCGGATCTGCAGGCGAATCTGGTCCCGGGTTGGAACGTCTACAACAACAACAGCAACACCAACGACGTGAACGGTCACGGCACGGCGGTCGCCGGCGTGATCGCCGCCATCGGCAACAACGGCATCGGCGTCGTCGGCGTCGCGTATCACGCGAAGGTCATGCCCATCCGCATAACCGATGCATCCTGCAACACGACCCTTAGCATCGTCGCGTCGGCGCTCACGTGGGCCGCGAATCATGGCGCGGACGTGGCGAACATCAGCTACAGCAACCTCTACAAGAGCTCGACGGTGATCGCAGCCGCGAATTACCTGCGCAGCTACGGCGGCGAGACGGTCGTCTCGGCCGACAACGACGCGATCAACGAGGGAACGGCGAACACGACGTCGATGATCACCGTGTCGGCAACCACCCAGAGCAACACGCTCGCGAGCTTTTCGAGCTGGGGTCCGATGGTGGACCTCGCGGCGCCCGGCGTGCAGGTGGGGACGACGCTGTGGAACAGCGGCTATGGCTGGGGCACGGGAACGTCGTTCTCGACACCGGTCGTCGCGGGTACCGTGGCACTCGTCATGTCGGCGAATCCGTCGCTGACGCCGAGCCAGATCGAGAACGCGCTGTTCTCGACGGCGACCAATCTCGGTGCCGCCGGCTACGACATTTACTTCGGCTACGGACTGGTCAACGCGGCGGGCGCGGTCGCGGCGGCCCGCTCGACGTCGTCGACGACGACGGACACGACGCCGCCTACGGTCGCGATCGCGTCGCCGACCGGCGGAGGCGTGTCGGGCATCGTGCCGGTCAGCGTGAGCGCGGCCGACAACATCGGTGTCGTTCGGGTCGAGCTCTACGTGGGCGGCGCGCTGTTCGCGAGCGACACGACGGCGCCGTGGAGCTTCAGCTGGGACACGACGAAGAAAGCGAACGGAACGTACGGCCTTTACGCCAAGGCTTACGACGCCGCGGGTCATGTGACGACGTCCGCGACCGTTAGCGTGACGGTGTCGAACGGCACGACGACGACGACGACCACGTCGGCCGACACGACGCCGCCCGTCGCGCATATCTCGGCGCCGTGGAACGGCACGAAGGTCGGCACGAGCGTGACGATCCACGCGTCGGCGACCGACAACGTCGGCGTCGCCTCGATCTCGCTGTACGTCGATGGAACGCTGAAGTACATCGGCAATGCCGCGTCGATTTCGTACATCTGGAACGCCACGGCCGCTGCCGTGGGCAAGCACACGATCACCGCCACGGCGAAGGACAAGGCCGGCAACGCGGGGAGCACCACGATTACCGTGTATCGCTGAACGCGAACGCGAGGAGCATGTTTTAGCAACAACGGCGACCGTGCCATTCACGCGAAGCCGGCATGGTCGCCGGCAAGACACGAACTGAAAAGGGCAAACCCTGCGAAAGCAGGGGACGCAAAGTCACCGGTCTAAAGGGCGATTCGCCCCATGACAGCGGGACTGCCAGATCGGTTGCACCGCGAGCGGTCGCTCGCGAGGGGTCCCGGACGTCCTTCGGGCGCCCTGTCGTCTCCGCATGAGGGAGACGCAACCCATGCTGCAGTCCCGGCCGCGTTTCGATGGGCTGAAAGGAGCAGCATGGAAACCCGAGTCTTCACACCGCGATTCTTCCGTCTTCTCGGCTTCGTCGTCGCGGGGACGCTCGGCGCATACGTTCTCAGCGCGAACCTCGCACATGCAGCGCGACGCGACTCGTCAACGCTGCCCTCGACGGCGATCGAGCGCTCGCCCTGGGGCAACTGGGCGAAGGGCCGCATCCTGGTGCAGCCGAACGCCGGCTTGCCGGACGATCGGTTCGAGAGCGACCTCAAGGTCCACGGCGGCAAGTCGCTCGGCAAGATCAACGGTCTCGACGTGCATATCGTTCAATTGCCGGCGAACGCGAACGAGCATGCGGTCGCCAACTTGCTCGCGCACAACCCGGACATCAAGTTCGCCGAGGTCGACGAGGTCGTGTCGCCGAGCGCGACGGCCAACGACCCGCTCCTTTCCACGGAATGGCAGCTGCCGAAGATCAACGCCGCGACGGCGTGGAACACGTCGACCGGTGCAGGGATCACGGTCGCCGTTCTCGACAGCGGTGTGCAGTCGAATCACCCGGACCTGCAGGCGAATCTGGTACCGGGTTGGAACGTCTACAACAACAACAGCAACACCAACGACGTGAACGGTCACGGCACGGCCGTCGCCGGCGTGATCGCCGCCATCGGCAACAACGGCATCGGCGTCGTCGGCGTCGCGTATCACGCCAGGATCATGCCGGTCCGCATGACCGATGCATCGTGCTATACGACGCTCAGCATCGTCGCGTCGGCGCTGACCTGGGCGGCGGACCACGGCGCGGACGTGGCGAACATCAGCTACAGCAACCTCTACAAGAGCTCGACGGTGATCGCAGCCGCGACCTACCTGCGCAACAAGGGCGGCGAGACGGTCGTTTCGGCGAACAACGATGCGATCGACGAGGGGACGGCGAATACGACGTCGATGATCACCGTGTCGGCGACCGACCAGAACAACGCGCTTGCGAGCTTCTCGAGCTGGGGGCCGATGGTGGATCTGGCCGCGCCCGGCGTGCAGGTGGGGACGACGCTGTGGAACAGCGGTTATGGCTGGGGCACGGGAACCTCGTTCGCCACGCCGATCGTCGCCGGTACCGTTGCACTCGTCATGTCGGCGAATCCGTCGCTGACGCCGAGCCAGATCGAGAACGCGCTGTTCTCGACGGCGACCAACCTCGGCGCCGCCGGCTACGACATTTACTTCGGATACGGCATGGTCAATGCCGCCGGTGCGGTTGCGGCAGCGGTCAATACGACAGCGCCGCCAGCCGACTCGTCTCCGCCGACCGTCGCCATCACGTCGCCGCTGAGCGGCGCCATATCCGGCATCGTGCCGGTCAGCGTGAGCGCGGCTGACAACGTCGGCGTCGTGAGGGTCGAGCTCTACGTCGGCGGTGTGCTGTTTGCGAGCGACACGACCGCCCCGTGGAGCTTCAGCTGGGATACGACGAAGCGCGCAGATGGAACCTACAGCCTGTACGCCAAGGCTTATGACGCCGCGGGCAATGCGACGACATCACAATCGGTGAGCGTGACGGTCTCCAATTCGACGCAGACGACGACGACGCCGACGGCGGACATCACGCCGCCCGTCGTGCGGATCACGTCGCCCAGGAACGGATCGAAGATCAAGGGCAGCAACGTGACGATCAGCGCATCGGGAACCGACAACGTCGGCGTGGCGTCGATGAGTCTCTACGTCGACGGCGTGCTGAAGGCCACCGGAAACGCCTCGTCGCTTTCGTATGCCTGGGCCACCAGGGGTCTGGCGTCGGGCGCGCACGTGATCAGCGTCACGGCCAAGGACGCGGCAGGCAACGCGTCGACGGCGAGCGAAACCGTGACGCGATGACGTGCCCCGTCTGCTCGGCTCCGTGCACGGGTTGAGCCGAGCGAGCAAATGAAAAACGCCGGCGGACGCCGGCGTTTTTCGTTGGCTTTCCGACGCCCTTTACACGCGGCGCCGCCTCGAGAGACCGAGACCCATCAGCGCGGCCGCGAGCAGCATCATCATGCCGGGCTCGGGAACCGTGTTCGTCGTATTCGTCGTGCTGGTCGTGGTCGTCGTCGCGGTGGTGCTCGTCGTCGAAGTGGTCGATCCCACGTTTTGCGAATACAGGCTACCGACCTTGTCGCCGCCTACGGTATCCGTAAACGCGATCTGCAAGTGCGGGCCGAGCGACGAGATGTTGAGCGGATCCGAGAACGTGATCGTGTACAGCATGTCGTGCTGTATCGGCGTATCCGGCGCGATATCGAAACAGATGCTGCCGGGCGGCGATGACGGGCTGTTGCAATCGACCGCGTTGGCGCTGAGCTGCTGGTTCAACCCGGCAAGGTCCGTTGCACCCGGACCATTTGCTGTGGCGGTGGCAGTCGAAAAATCGAGACCGAGATCTTTAAGATCGAACGCGCCCAAAAACTGCACGCCAGCCCACGAGCCGCAAGTCGGATCGGCGGCATTGCAGGAACCGTCCGCGTTATCCGCATTGAGGATGTCCAGCGTCAAGGTGTTGGTGCCCGTTTGCGTGAACGTAAACGTGACGTTGTTGAACGTATCTTGAAAAATTGGATCCGCATTCGCCGCCGGCGATACTGAAACGGCAAGGGCGACTGCGCTGACCGCGAACAACGATTTCAGAGCCTTCATTTGACCTCCGCGCCAGACCGGCGTCATTAGTGATAATCCATCGGCCTCCGTTGTACGCCTCGTCCCTCGTGGCGCCGAAAACAGGCTGGCCGCAATCTGTCAGCGTCTTTAAAGCAGCGAGCGTGCCGAAGTTGCAAGTCATTGGGTCAGCAAGGTTTTTAGTCGTCGCTCCGTCCAACTGGCGGGTGCTCTGTAAAAATCTTCGACGGGGCTTCGCTCGAATTTCCCGCCCCAGTGGCGCCCCCGATCCGGGCACGTTTCCCGCTCCTTTACCCCCGTCGCGTGACACCGCTATATTGAAACTCTGACACTGGCCGCTGTGAGCGGCGGTCGCACATTCATGTTCTCGACGCGTTCCCCCTCGATCGAAACGCCGGCAACGCCGAGCGACTTCCTGTCGCGCGTCGGAAGCAAGGTCGCCCAAATCTTCGGCATCGACCTGCGGACGCTCGCCCTCTACCGGATCGGCCTCGCGCTGATCATCCTGCTGGATCTCGCGATGCGGGCACGCGACCTCACCGCCCATTATTCCGATTACGGCGTGTTGCCCCGTGCCGCGCTCCTAGGCGATATCGGACAGCGATTTCCTTCGCTGCACCTGATAAGCGGCTCGCCCAAGGTCCAGGCGCTTTTGTTCCTGTTCCAGGGTCTCGTCGCGGTGGCGTTGCTCGTCGGGTACCGCACGCGGCTCGCAACGATCCTTTCGTGGCTGCTCGCCCTGTCGCTGCAGGCGCGAAATCCCGCGCTCATGCAGGGCGGCGACATGCTGCTCTACCTGCTGCTGTTCTGGGGGATTTTCCTGCCGCTCGATGCCCGCTTCTCCGTCGACGCCGCACTCAACGAAGACGCGCAGAAAGCGCCCAACGCGTTCTTCTCGATCGCCACGATGGCGCTGCTCGTGCAGGCCATGTGCGTCTATACGTTCGGCGCGCTGCTCAAGACGAGCCCTGCGTGGATACCGGATGGAACGGCGATTTACTACGCGCTGCATCTCGATTACATCATCACGCCGCTCGGGGTTTGGCTCGGGCAATTCGGCACTCTGCTGCAGTTCCTGACCTACTACGTCTGGTCGCTGGAACTCGTCGCGCCGCTCATCATGTTCTCGCCGATCGCGCATTACCGGACGCGACTGATCGGCATGGCGTTGCTGCTGATGCTGCACGCAGGCTTCCTGTTGTTCATTTACATCGGCATCTTCGGCCTGTGCAGCATGACGTCGATCCTCGCGTTCACCCCCGGTCGGGTGTGGGATCGCATTGGCCAGCGTATCCGCACGCCCGAGCGCCGCGGCGTTGCCATCTACTACGACGAGCCTTGCGGATTCTGTCGCAAGATCTGCCTGATCCTTCGGATGTTCCTGCTGCTGCCCGAAACGCCGATCCTGCCTGCCCAGCAAGTCCCGGCGATCCATCGCGAAATGCAGATGCACAACAGCTGGGTCGTCGTCGATCACGACGGGTCGCACCACGTCCGCTTCGACGCGATCGTGCTGGTGTTTCGGCGCTCGGTGCTCTTTTCCTGGCTCGGTCGGCTATTCGCGCTGGCGCCGATGCGCGCGATCGGCGAGCGAATCTACGCCTGGGTCGCGAGAAACAGGGGCGAATTGGGCCGCTGGTCCGCGGTGACGCTTCCTTACCGCAGCCGTCCGATCACCCCTTCTGCCGGTGCGCAAGTGGTCGCCGGCCTGCTGCTGGCGGTGCTGCTTATCGTCAATCTGCAATCGATCCACGTTGTCGTCCCCGGTGTCGTCGGGATTGCGGATCCCGTGGCGGAGACGCTGCATCTCGCCCAGGGGTGGACGATGTTCGCGCCGCAGCCTTCCCGGCTCGATGGCTGGTTCGTCGCCCGCGGCACGACGAAGGATGGCCACGCCGTGGACGTCCTTCACGACCGGGAGGGCGAGCCGGACTGGAAGCGGCCCGAATACCTGGCGCGCGAGCACGCGACTTATCGATGGGAACGCTATCGGATGTGGCTGATCAACGAGTCGCACGCGAAGTACCGTCCGTACTACGCGCGCTATCTATGTCGCGTATGGAACGACGATCCTTCGCATACCGACAAGATTTCGAATGTCCAGATCTACTTCAACGCGGAGCTCGTGCCGCCGAACTACATCAGTCGACGCACGGAGCGCGAACTGGTCGTCGAGGAGCCTTGCGCCGACAAGCGTTGAGCGCGCTGACCTCGAGCAGGCGTCATGCTCAGGTGCCGGCAACGCTGGCGTTTCACTTGGCGGCGGAAACCATGTAGTCGACCGCTGCCTTGACCTGCGCATCGGTCAATGCGGTATTGCCGCCCTTCGGCGGCATCGCGTTCAGCCCATGCAGCGCCGCGTTGTAGAGCGCGGGCGTGCCGGTTGCGATGCGAGGGGCCCACGCGGCCTTGTCCCCGAACTTGGGCGAACCGGCGAGGCCGGTCGCATGACACACGTGGCAGGTCTGGTCGTACACGGACTTGCCTTCCGCGCTTCCGCCTGCGCTCGCCGCCTGCGTTGCGCCGGGCGCCGGCGAACTCGGCACGTTGGAAGCGCTCGCGACGTTGGTCGGTGCCGGCGTCGCCGCTGCGGCTGGCGCCGGCGCTGCGCGTGGCGCCGAAGGCGCTGCCGCGGGTGTCGCGACCGCCGTCTGCGTGGGCGCCGGCTCCTTCCAGTTCGCGCCCGCCTGGTCGGCCATATAGACGACCGCGCGATGAACTTCGTCGTCGGTGAGGCTCGGGTTGCCGCCCTTGGGCGGCATCACGCCACTCTTGCCCTGGTAACCGTTGATGGCGTGCTGGACGAGCGTGCTTTCGCCCTCCGCGATGCGCGGTGACCAGAGGGACTTGTCGCCGATCTTCGGTGCGCCGGCGATCCCTGCTTCGTGGCACGTCTTGCAGACCTGCGCGAACACCTGCTGTCCGCTCATGTTGCCGCTCGCGGGCGACGCCTCGGCAATCACGACGGTACCGAACGGCTTGATGCGCTCGAGCACCTTCGTCTTGTCCTCGCTCATGTCGCGTGCGCCGCTGGTGAAGAGCTGCGACAGGAGACCGATAACCGTAATCGGTACGAGAAAGGCGAGCAGGACGACGATGATCAACTGCTTCGGGGTCTTGATCGCGGAGGAGTGAACGTCGTGTTCCGTCATGGGTCGGGATCGCGGGAGAAAATACGCACGCGAGACGCGTGCGAAGGCCACATGAGCATCGGCGGCCAAAAACCGATGATTATAGCGGCAACGTGCGGCTCTCACGTGACCCGAAGCGTATAATCCGCGCCACGCGCCCGTAGCTCAGTTGGATAGAGTATTGGTTTCCGAAGCCAAGGGTCACAGGTTCGAATCCTGTCGGGCGCGCCACGAGACAACGTGCGCGCGTCCCGTGACCTTCCGTCTTCCGCGAAGGGTCGGCCGATGCGCCGATCGCGCGCCGGCTGCGGTCCTCGAACCGTGATGCACGCGTCGCCATCCACGATGATTCGAATTTCCATGTCGAAACGTTCGCTTTTTCTGTCGATCGTTCTGCTGTCGGCGGTATTCGTCGGCGCTGCCGTCCATGCGCAGGAAGGCGTCGCGGACAAGGACGACGCGCGTGCGCGCAAGATCGTCGAGGACGCCGATCGCGTCCGCTTCCCGGACGAGGGCTTCCAGGTCGACGTGTCGATCGTCACGACGCGCAAGGACGAAGCGGACGACGAGCGCACGTACCGCGTGCTGTCCAAAGGCAACGAGAACACCGTCGTGATGATCACCGCGCCCGCATCGGAGCGCGGGCAGATCATCCTGATGAAGGGACACGACCTCTGGGTGTTCCTGCCGAACGTCTCGCAGCCCGTGCGGCTGTCGCTCGCGCAACGGCTCACCGGCGAGGTCGCGAACGGCGACCTCGCACGTGCGAACTTCGCCGGCGACTACAACCCGCGAATCGTGCGCACCGATACGATCGACGGCGAGAATTACGACGTGCTCGAGTTGACGGCCGTCGATCGGACGGTCACGTATGCGCGTGTCCTGTACTGGGTGCGCCAGTCGAATTCGGCGCCGTACAAGGCGGAGTTCTATTCGACGTCGAACCGCCTCCTCAAGACCTGCACGTATGGCAAGTACGAGAAGGTGCTCGGAAAGCTCCGGCCCACGCAGCTCGTGATGGACGACGCGCTGCACGAAGGCGAGAAATCGGTGCTCGACTACAGCGCGATGAAGCTTCGCGACCTGCCCGACAAGGTGTTCACGAAGGATTACCTGAAGAAGCTCGAGTGACGACCCGCGCGTTCAGCCGGCCGACACGGCCGACTCGTGGTAGCCCTGATCGATCTCGGCGGCAATCACGGCGAAGAGCGGCCGCACGAAAAAGCTGAATCCGTCGATGACGTCCGAAACACGCATCATCGACGGATGCCGGAGGCCCCGATGCTCGATCGGTGAGCCGATCCTCGTGAGCGCGACGCCGAGACGGCCGAGATGCTTGGCGAGGCGGCGCTCGGTCAGCATGAACAGCGTTTCGATGCCGTGCCGCCGCGCTTGCGCGAGTATCGCAAGATAAAGGCCGGCGGCAATGTAGGGGAAGCGCGGGCGGTCGGGCGTGCCGAAGTCGCTCTCGTCGATGCCGAGCGGCACCTGCTGTTCACCGCGGCGCCGCCGGTATCGCGCGATCACGGCGAGGCGCGAAACCTCCGCGATTTGCGCGCGGTTCATTCGATCCGGGTCGACGGTCGCGCGATCGAGCGAGTCGCCGCAAAGCGCCTCGAACGGAAGCTTCGCGTGACGATCCGCGGGGTTGGTGAGGACGAGCCGAACGCATCCGACGTATTCGCCAGTGGCAACCGATTGCAGGAGGCAGTGAACGGATTGCGGATCGAACGCATCGGACTCGAGCCCGTCGTCGCGCAGCGGCTCGTACCCCAGCTCCTCGCAATAGACCAGGTGCCGGATCCGGTAAACGGCGCGCCGGGAAGCTTCGTCGACGGCGGGCTGTACGCGGAAGTACCTGCTGAAGCCGGCACCGAGATTCAGGAATTCGGGCAGATGCATGGTTGGGTGCGGACCCCGACCACCTGCGCTGGCCAAGGGTTGGCCGATTATAGAGCCGGCCTCGCGGAGCATTCGCGAAGGCCTCGTCGACATCGGTCGTGGCCTGTCGATCGGGTCCCCCGTCGACCCGGCGCGCCGCACGGCAAGAATGGGCGCAACGACGGTTCGCGCGGTAGAAAGTGCGCGGAAAGGCCGGTTTTTGTGCGTCGCCGATCAGAGACACTATCGGCCGGCAAATTTCTTGGTTAGACTGCCGCCGGTTCCATAGTTGTAGACGACGACGAGATCACGCTTGCCCGTCACAAATCGATAAATGAGGCCCGATATTGGCAGCACTTGCTAGGCGCCGCCCGATCGAGGCAGCCCCGGTCGGCGGCGACACGATCACCGCAATTCCCCATCAAGTCTCCCCGGTCCGCCTGTGCGTCGAAGATCCGGATTCGCGCCGGCTCGCGACCGAGTCGCAGACGAATCTCTTCAAGCTCCGGCTCGCCAACACGCAGGAGCGTCGCTCCCAGGCAAGCTACCTGATCCAGCGCCGATACGCGTGGCGGGGCTATGCCGTCGGCGAGCATACGGACCGTACGCCGAGCCGGATCACGGTCGCCGCGCATGACCGGGACGCGACCGCCGGCACGGTCACCGTCGGACTCGATTCGGCGGAGGGCCTGTTCGTCGACGGCCTGTACCAGGCCGAAGCCGATCTGTTGCGCGCGCAAGGCTACCGGCTGGCCGAGTTCACGAAGCTCGCGATCGACAACAACGTCCATTCGAAGCCCTTGCTCGCGGCGCTGTTCCATATTGCATTCATTTATGCCAAGCGCATTCACCGGTGCACGCACTTGCTGATCGAGGTGAACCCTCGGCACGAGAGCTACTACCGGCGAATGCTGGGATTCGAGATGGCCGGGCCGATCCGCCAGGATCCGCGCATCGGCGCGCCGGCCCAGCTCTTGCGGCTTTCGCTGGACTACGCGCAATCGGAGATCGCGCGCATCGGCGGCAATCCCAATCTTTCGTCGATCACCCGATCCCTGTATCCGTATGCGTTCGCGGAGCGGGAGCAGGTGATGATCGAGCGGAGACTGCGCGCGCTCGGGTAGGCTCGCGCGCTGCGTCCGCGCGGAGGCGTGCCTCCTCGCGTCATCGAGCCTCGCCTGTGCCATGCGCAAGTGCAAGAACTGCCTTTTGCCTGACAGCGTCCCGGGAGCAGACATCGACGCGTCGGGCCGTTGCCGCGCCTGCCGCGAACAACACGACGACCTGCGCGAACGCGACGAAGCGCTGCGCCAGGAATATGAAGCCGACCTGAGCCGGACGCTCGCCACCGTCCGCGGGACCGGCGACTACGACTGCATCGTCAACCTGAGCGGCGGCAAGGACAGCTGCCTGCTCCTGTACCGGATCGCGAAGGAGCACGGACTGCGCGTCCTCGCCTTCACGGCCGACGTGAACATTCCCGACGTCGCGTGGGAGAACATCCGGCGAACGGTACGGCTCGTGAACGTCGATCACGTCGTCTATACGCCGCCCAAGGATTTCTATCGCAAGCTCTACCGGTTCCTGCTGCGCAATCAGGAGGCGGGGGGCGCCGTGCGCACCGTCTGCTACGTCTGCGCACCGCTCTACGAGGGCTATTCGATCCAGGTCGCCGTCGAGAAGCATATTCCGCTCGTTCTGGCCGGTTACTCGCCGGGGCAGCCGGATCCGAGCCGGATGAAGTACGAGTTCCGGCGCGCGCTGATCGAGGACACCGACTGGACTCCGCCGGAGGTGCGCGAAAGCGGCCTTTTCTCGGAGGCCGAGCTGCGATATTTCTGGAATCCGGGACGCTATTCCGAGGGCACCCGCTTCCCGCGCTACCTGGCGCCATTCCACGCGTGGCCCTACTCGCAGGACGACAACATCCGAAAGGTCGTCGAGCTTGGCCTGATCAAGAACACGACGAAGGCGAGCCCGGTGCACAGCAACTGCCCGCTCAACTGGCTTCTCATGTACTCGGACCTCAAGAACCTCGGTTACAACCCGTATGCGCCCGAGTTTTCGAAGCTGATCCGGGAAGGCAAGGCCAGCAGGCGATACTGGAGGATCATGGCGCCCGTCGTCGACAACATGATCCGTACGCAGACGTTCCTCGGCAGAAACGTGCGCGAGTCGTTGAAAGACCTGGACCTCAAGACCGGCGAACTGCGGATCACGCGCGCCGCGCAAACGGACGACACGATGTTTCCGGGGCGCAAGCCGAAGCCGTAATGCGCGAGCCGTTGGGCGCGAAGACCATTTCGTCGCTCGTCGCAGACCGCGCGCGAAGATCGCCCGACGCCGTTGCCCTTTGCCACCGAGCGGGAACGGCCGCGTGGCAACCGATGACCTATGCAGCGCTCGCGTCGACGGTCGAGCGGCTGGCGCGCGCCCTCGTCGGTCGCGGCCTGAAGCGCGGCGACCGCATCGCGATATTCAGCCGGACACGCGTCGAATGGCTGCTCGTCGAGCTGGCTGCGATGTCGGCCGGCCTCGTCGTCGTCGGTCTCGATCGTCACGCGCCGGGCGATACGCTCGCGCGGATTCTCGACGAGGCACAGCCTTCGGCACTGTTCGTCGATGAACCGAGCGCGCTTGCGGCGCTTCCCGAGTCGAGCGTTGCGCATATGCGACTGACCGTTACGGGTCAGCCGACGGGTGAGGATCCGCCGTCCGGAATTTCGAGCGTCGACTGGTCGGAGCTTCTCGAGGCGACCGACGTCGCAAACGAGCAAAGGCCGGCACCTGCCGAAGACGACGAGGCGCGGTCGCCGACGGCGCTTCTGTATACGTCCGGGACCACCGGCGTCCCGAAGGGCATTCTCTTCCGGCAGATGCACCTCGTCGCGGCGTGCCAGGCAATTCTGGCTGCGTTTCCGATGCTCGCGGCGTCGCGAGGCCGAACGATCTGCTGGCTGCCGATGGCGCCGCTGTTTCAGCGGATGATGAACTACGTCGCGCTGGCGGCCGGCGTGACGATCTACTTCGTCGAAGACCCCGCGCAACTCGTCACCGTCGCGCGCGAGGTTCGCCCGACCTATCTGATCGCCGTTCCGCGGCTGTTCGAAAGGCTCCACGGCGAGATACAGGAACGGCTGTCGAAGCTCCCGCGCGCGTTTCGCGGCCGGTCGCTCGATCGTGATGCGCGCGAAGCACGTGCGGGAGTCGTCGAGCGCATGTCGGCCGCGTTCGTGGCCCGTGCCGTTCGCCGGACGTTCGGCGGCCGGGTCGAGTTCGTCGTGACCGGCTCCGCGCCGATGCCGGTGTGGCTGTTGCAATACTTCCGGCGATGCGGCGTGTTGCTGCTCGAGGCATACGGACTGAGCGAAGACACGGTGCCGATCGCGGCGAATCGTCTTGACGCGTTCCGGTTCGGATCGGTCGGCAAGTTGTTTCCGCAGAACGAGGTCCGATTTGCCGACGATGGCGAATTGCTCGTTCGTGGTCCGGGCCTCTTCGACGGATACTGGAGCGCCGACGGCACCGACACGAGCGGATTCTCGGCCGACGGCTTCTTCGCGACCGGCGACATCGGCGTCGTCGATGACGACGGATTCCTTTACCTGACCGGGCGCAAATCCGAGGTGTTCAAGACGTCCGGCGGCCTTCGCATTTCGCCGTCGAAGGTCGAGGCACACTACAGGAAACTGCCCTACATCGATCAGATCATCGTGTTCGGCCACGGACGAGCGTTCGTCGGGGCGCTCGTACGCGTGAACCCGCGCCTCGTGCAGGATAGTGACGGCCGCGACGTCACGTCGTCGAGCGATGTGCGAAAGCTTCGCGCGAAGGTCGAAGCCGACATCGCGGCGCTGGGAGCCGAGCTTCCCGGCCACGAGCGCATCCGTCGCTTCGAGTTGCTCGAGCGGCCGTTCGCGCTCGACCGCGGCGAGATCACGCCGTCGCTCAAACTGCGACGCGATACGATCCTTCGCAACTATCGCGAGCTGATCGACGCGATGTACGGCCCGCAGTGACGGCGACGAACGTCTATCTCGTCACCGGCGCGAGCGGCGTCATCGGCGCCGCCGTGGTGCCGCTGTTGCTGTCCGAGCCGGATACCGAGGTTCGCGTTCTGCTCCGCGCGACGTCGGACACCGCACTGTCGGCACGCCTGTCGGAGCTGATGCAATTCTGGGCGCCACGAATCGGCGTAACCGATGGCGCGGGCCGGCTGCAGGCGGTCAGAGGCGATGTGGGCCAGACCCGTCTCGGGCTGGATGCGCGCGGTCACGATGCGCTCGCGGCGAGCGTGACGAACATCATTCATGCGGCAGGCGAAGTGAGGCTCAACCAGTCGCTCGAACAGGCGCGCACGCTCGCGATCGGTTCGGCGACGGAGGTCGTCGCCTTCGCTCGTCGTTGCGCATCGGCACGGGGAATGGCGAAGCTCGAATATCTGAGCACGGTCGGCGTGGCCGGACGCCGTGCCGGGACGATTCCCGAAGAGCCGCTCGCCAACGCATCGGGGTACCACAACACCTACGAGCAGGCGAAGGCCGAGGCCGAGGCGATCGTCTTGCGCGAGATCGAACGGGGGTTGCCGGCGACGATTCACCGGCCGAGCATGGTCGTCGGCGACTCGCGCGACGGCGTCGTCAGGCGTTTCCAGGTGTTCTACCACCTGCTTCGCTTCATCGCCGGATCGCGCACGCGCGGCTGGCTGCCGGCCTTCGGCGATGCGCGGCTCGATCTCGTACCCGCCGACTACGTGGCACGCGCGCTCGTCGCCTGCAGCCGGCGCGACGACGCCGTCGGGCGCATCCTGCACCTTTGCGCGGGGCCCACCGGCGCCATTCGACTGGCCGATCTCGGCGAACGCCTGCGCGTCTTTCTCGCGTCGCGGGGAGAAACGGTCTTTCGACCGCGTTACCTGCCGTTGCCCGCGATGCGCGCGCTGCTGGCCGTCGCGACACCGCTGTCGCCGGGGTCCGTTCGGCGAGCGCTCGCGACGCTGCCGTTTTTCCTCGACTATCTGCGTGACCCGCAGTTGTTCGAGCACGAGCGAACGTCGCGCTTTCTCGAAGGCGGCGGGATCGTCGCGCCGCCGATCGTGCGCTTTCTCGAACCGGTGCTCGACTACTGGTACACCCGCTCGTCCCGCCACGCGGACGCAGCGGAAGCGTGACTAACGGTTTCTGCCGAGCGCATCGACGAGCGGCATCGTCGAGACGCGGAAGGCGGGCACGACGCTCGCGACCGCGGCCGCGAGGAATCCGCCGACGAATGCGCCGGCCATCACGCTCGGAACCAGCATGATCTGCGCGGTGTAGGCGAGATCGGATCCCGGTGGCGCCGGCATCGGTATGCCGACGATCGAAATGACGCGCGCGATGCCGGCACCGAGCGCGACGCCGAGCAGGGCGCCCGCAAGGCCGAGGATCGCCGATTCGACGAGGATCAGGACGAACAGGCGCCGCGAGCGATTGCCGAGCGTTCGCATCGTCCCGAATTCTCCGGCGCGCTCGAAGACCGCCATGTTGATCGCGTTCGCGACGGCCAGGACGACGAGGACGATCACGACGACTCGCAGCACGAGGAATTGCCGGTCGTAGAGCTCCACCGTGGCCTTGTAGAAGTCGTTGAGCTCGTCCCATGTCTTGACCGCGAGGTCTGCGCTTGCGCCAAGATCGTGCCGGAGCGCCGCGGCGACCGCGCGGGTATCGGCGGTCTGTGCGAGGAGGACGACGATCGCGTTCGCGGCCGTGGTGTCCATCAGCTCCTGCGCGGTCGCGAGCGGAATCCGCACGACGTGCAGGTCGTAATCCTTCGAGAAGCTTTGCGAGACGCCGACGACTTCGAACTCGAGCGTGTTCATCGCGCCGCCGACGGTGGAGACGAGAACGTTGACGCGATCGCCGGGAACGAGCCCGAGCGCCTCGGCGAGGCCCCGCCCGACGACCGTCGACATGCGGTCTGTCCCGGAAAGCGCGCGCCCTGCGACGATCGTCGCGTGCGATGCGAGCGCCGCTTCCTTCTCCGGCTCGACGCCTTCGCCGACGACGGGATAGCTCGTTCGCCCGTTGTCGACGAGGCCGGCGAATGTCAGCCGGCTCATGACCGTCGCGCCGGGCGCGACACGCGACGCGAGCGCCGCGAGTCGTCGCGGATCGGTCAGAAGGTTCTTCTCGGGCGAACGCGAGCCGCTCGTGAAGAAAGCGGCCTTCGCGATCTGGATGTGCCCGGTTTGCGAATGAATGAGGGTTTCCGCGAGCTTCGCGTAGACGTCGTGGACGTAGCCGCCCGCCACGACGAGCGCGGCGACGCCGAAGGCGATCGCAGCCAGCACGACGCCCGTCCGCGCGCGATGACGAGGCACGTTGCGGCAAGCGAGCCGAACGATCTGCACGGCGTCGCCGGCGTGCCTAGCGACCCGTTCGTAGAGCATCGACGATGTCGAGCCGCGCGGCTTTGTAGGCCGGATAAAGGCTTGCGAGCGCGGTGACGCCGGCGACAAGGGCGACCGAACCCAGCACGAGCATGGGCGTCACGAGGAGCTTCGCCGTGTACGCCTCCGACATGCCGGGCGGTGGCGGCATCGGGATGCCGATCGACGAGATCGCATAGGCGGCGACGAGTCCGACGGCGACGCCCAGCACGCTGCCGACGATGCCGATCAGCGTGCCCTCGAGCACGAAGCGCCGAAGCACGCGTCCTGCGGGGGTGCCCATCGCCAACAGCGTTCCGATTTCGGCAATGCGCTCGAGCACGTTCATCGTCATCGTGTTCAGGATGCTCATCACGACGATCGCGGCGACGATCACCCGCATCACGGACATCTGGCGGGACAGGAGCGCGGCGCTCTTCCGGTAGAAGTCGGCAAGCGACGGCCAGGCCACGGCCTCGAGGCGAGTCCCGGCGATCCTGTCGCGTACGGCCGTCAGCGCTTCGTCGGTATTCTCGGTGTCGTCGAGCAGGACGACCAGCCGGTGGACGCCGTTGATGCGCATGAGCTTCTGCGCGGTTTGCAACGGCACGCGAAGCGCGGAATCGTCGTAGGCCTTGCTCACCGTGGAGAAGATGCCTCTCACCGGGACTTCCACGGCGTTCACGCCGCCGGAGGCGGGATTCACGAGCAACACGACACGGTCGCCGATCGCAACGCCCAGGTTGTCCGCGAGACCGCGCCCGATGATCACGCCGTCGTCGTCGCGCGCTTCGAGCTGCCTGCCGCTCTTGATGACCACGCTGTTGCGAAATCCCGCCTCGCTCGCCGGGTCGACGCCTTCGCCGATGAACGAGATCGTCGCGTCGCCGTGGCTCACGAAACCGTTGAAGGACAGGCGAGGCGCGACCGCTTTCACGTGGGCAATGCCGGACAGCGCGCGGGCGTCCACATCGGCGCTCGTGATGAGGTAGTGGAGCGGATCCGCAAGGCCGTGGTCGAAGTAGCCTTTGCGCACGACCTGCACGTGGCCGATGCTCGTTTCGATCGT
>DATJFI010000036.1:0-26512 GCA_035495715.1 Casimicrobiaceae bacterium | reverse complement strand
TCGCTCGCGCTCGGCGCGATCGACGAGGCGCGCGACATGCTTCGCTACCTAATCGCCACGCAGCGCGCCGACGGCCGCTGGTCGCAGAACCAGTGGCTGGGCGGTACGCCATTCTGGCGCGGCGAGCAGCTCGACGAGACGGCGTTCCCGGTGCTGCTCGCCGGCGCCCTCGCCGAGCGCGACGCGCACGACGGCATCGAGATTCGCGACATGGTGCGCCGCGCGCTCGGGTTCATCATTCGCATGGGCCCGGCGACCGCGCAGGACCGCTGGGAAGAGGATGCGGGCATCAATGCGTTCACGCTCGCGGTCTGCATTGCCGCGCTCGTCTGCGGCGCCGAATGGCTCGATGCGCCGGCGCGCGCCCTCGCGCTTGCCGTCGCCGACGACTGGAATGCGCGGATCGAGGACTGGACCTTCGCGCGCGATACGCCGGTTGCGAGCGCATGTGGCGTCGCGGGTTATTACGTGCGCATCGCGCCGAGGATGTCCTCGCCGAACGAGCCCGCGCTCGCGCGCGTCGTTCCGATCCGCAACCGCGCGAGCGACCCGGGGTTGCGCGCCGACCAGCAGGTGGCGACCGACTTTCTGCAACTCGTCCGCTTCGGACTGCGCGATGCGCGCGATGCGTGCATCGTCGACACGATCCGCGTCGTCGATCGGATGCTCGCCGTCGATCTGCCGACCGGCAGGTCGTGGCATCGCTTCACCGGCGACGGTTACGGCGAGGATGGGGACGGCAACCCGTTCGACGGTACCGGGATCGGCCGCGCATGGCCGCTTCTCACCGGCGAGCGCGGTCATTACGCGCTCGTCGCCGGCGACGACCCGTCGCCGTATCTCGAGTGGATGGCGGCGATGACGGGAAGCGCGGGCCTGATGCCCGAGCAGGTCTGGGACGCAGCGACGATCGCCGAACGCGGTCTTTATCCCGGCAAGCCGTCCGGCAGCGCGATGCCGCTCGTGTGGGCGCACGCGGAGTTCATCAAGCTCGCAACCAGCGTCGCGAACGGCGTTCCGTCCGACCGGCCGCGCGCCGTATTCGCACGCTACCAGGGCCGCCGGCCCGATCCGGAGGTCGTCGTCTGGACACCGCGCTCACCGATCACGGAATTGCGGCCCGGACGCAGGCTCAGCGTGTGCCTCGACGAACCCGCGCTCGTGCATTACGGCGTCGACGGATGGCAGCGCACGGCGGACGTCGCCACGCAGGACAGCGGGCTCGGGCTGCATGTCGCCGACGTGCCCACCGCGACGCTTTCAGCCGGACAGGCGCTGAACTTCACGTTCCTGCGCACGGCCACGAAACGGTGGGAGGCCAGCGACTACCGGATCGACGTCCGCGACGTTGTTGCCGGTTAGCCGTGCGCCGTCGCGAGGTTGTCGTGGATCTTCTGCAGCGCGTCGATCACGCGTGCCGCCTCGCGGCCGTCGAGGCCGCGCAACGCGTCCGTGCGAATCGACGCCGCGACGTCCTCGATCGCCGCCAGATGCGGCGCCGCCGCACCGGTCAGGTACACGCGATGCGCACGCCGGTCGAGCGGGTCGGGTCGCCGCTCGACGAGGCCGGCCTGCGCGAGCTGATCGATCAGCCGTGCGAGCGTGATCGGCTGCACCTCGAGCGTGTCGGCGAGGTCGATCTGGCGCACGCCCTCGCGCCGCGCGACGTGCACGAGCGCGCGCGCCTGTGCGACGGTCAGTTCGCTGCGCCGCTGCCGCTCGCGGTACGCCCGCCGCATCAGCCGGGCGATGTCGGCGACGAGAAAGCCGAGGTTATGGGAGGGTCGCTTCATCGGGCTGCATATAATAAGGACAGCTTATTATAGCGGCGCGGTGTCGTGCGTGTTTGGCCGGCCCGCCTGCACCAGCTGCAGGTCCGTGTTATCCCGGTTAGGCATGAACACATAGCGTTTCATTCCTTCCGATTTGCATCCCGCGCCCGCATCATCGCGGCATGCCCCGCCCCGAGCTCCTGGAAGCCGTCCGCCCGTTCGACGAACGCCGCGCGCTCGCCACGCCGCTGTCCGACGAGCAGTTGCATACGCTCGACCGCTTCGTCGAGCCGCTTTCGCCCGACCAGCTCGTCTGGATCGGTGGCTATCTCGCCGGGCTCGCCGCCGCCCACCGCACCGGTACGCCGCGTCTCGTGCCCGCCGAGGACCGCGACGAGCCGCCGCTCACGATCGTGTACGGGTCGCAATCCGGCAACGGGGCCAGCATCGCCGCCGACATCAAGGCGCAGGCCGAGGCGCGCGGTTTCAAGGTGCGCCTGAAGTCGATGGACGAGTATCGGCCGGGCGAGCTCAAGGCCGAGAAGAAGCTCTTGATCGTCGTCAGCACGCAAGGCGAAGGCGAGCCGCCGGATGCCGGCAGGGAGCTTCACGAATTCCTGCACGGCCGCAAGGCCGGAAGCCTCGGAGGCGTCCGCTATTCCGTGCTCGCACTCGGCGATTCGAGCTACGAGCATTTCTGCAAGACCGGCCGCGATTTCGACGCGCGTCTTTCGGCACTCGGCGCCGAGCGCGCGTATCCGCGCGTCGATTGCGACGTCGATTACGACGACGCGGCGGCGCAGTGGATCGACGGTGCGTTGCGCGCGCTCGCGGCGACGAATGCGCATCCGGTCCCGCATGCGCCGCGTGCGCTGTCGCGCGGCAACGTCACGCCGCTTTACTCGAAGAAGCACCCGTTTCTCGCGACCGCGCTTGCGAACCTCCCGCTTTCGGGACACGGATCCGAAAAGGACGTGCGCCACGTCGAGCTGTCGCTCGAAGGCTCGGGGCTGTCGTACGAGCCCGGCGACTCCGTCGGCGTGCTGCCGACGAACGATCCTGCGGTCGTCGCCGAGGTCATGTCGGCGCTCGACCTCGATCCCACGGCCAGCATCGACCTCGGCGGCGAATCGGCGACGCTCGAGTTCGCGCTGACGCACACCCACGAGATCACGACGCTGACGCGCCCGCTGGTCGAGAAGTACGCGGAGCTCGCCGACGCCACGCCGCTTCGCGCATTGCTCGCGAGCGAACGCAGCAGCGAGCTCTGGCAGTACCTGAAGGGCCGCCACCTGATCGACCTCGTCGCCGAATTTCCGCTTCGCGGCGTCGCGCCGACGCAATTCGTCGCCCTGCTGCGCAAGCTGCCGCCGCGACTCTATTCGATCGCGTCGAGCCACAAGGCGAGCCCCGGCGAGGTGCACGCGACGGTCGCGACGGTGCGCTACGAGAGCCGCGGACGCCTCCGCAATGGCGTCGCGTCGACCTATCTTGCCGACCGCATCGCCGAAGGCGACAGCGTTCCGATCTACATCGAAGCGAACCGCAACTTCAAGCTGCCGGCCGATCCGGCGACGCCGATCGTGATGGTGGGCCCCGGGACCGGCGTCGCCCCGTTCCGCGCGTTCGTGCAGGAGCGCGAGGCGATCGGCGCGACCGGCCGGAGCTGGCTCTTCTTCGGCGCGCAGAAGTTCACGACCGATTTCCTCTATCAGCGCGAGTGGCAGCAGTTCCTGAAGGACGGCACGCTGACGCGGATGGATGTCGCGTTCTCGCGCGACCGCGCGCACAAGGTCTACGTCCAGCATCGGATGCAACAGCAGGGGCGCGACCTGTACGCGTGGCTTGCGGACGGCGCGCACTTCTACGTCTGCGGCGACGCCGAGCAGATGGCGCGCGACGTGCACCGGACGCTGACCGACATCGTCGCCGAGCACGGCGGCCTGTCGGCCGAGCGTGCGACGGAATACGTGCAAGAGCTCGCGCGGACGCGCCGCTACCAGCGCGACGTCTATTGAGATTCGAAGGCGGGCGTTGAACGACACGGCGCAAGGCGCAGGGCCCTCGCAGGTCGAGCGCGTCAAGGAGGAAAGCAATTACCTGCGCGGCTCGATCGTGGCGAGCCTCGCGAACCCGATCACGGGCGCCCTTGCCGAAAGCGACGCGCAGCTCCTCAAGTTCCACGGCAGCTACCAGCAGGACGACCGAGACCTGCGTGACGAACGGCGGCGCCGCAAGCTCGAGCCCCTCTACGCGTTCATGGTCCGCGTCCGCGCGTCGGGTGGCGTCGTCACGCCGAAGCAATGGCTCGCGCTCGACGAGCTCGCGCGCACGCACGCGAACGGCTCGCTGCGCCTGACGACGCGGCAATCGTTCCAGTTCCACGGCATCCTGAAACCGCGGCTCAAGGAGACGATCGCCACGGTCAACCATGCGCTGCTGACGACGATTGCCGCGTGCGGCGACGTCAACCGCAACGTGATGTGCAATCCGAATCCGTACCAGTCGCCGCTGCATGCGGACGTCTATGCCTGGGCGTGCCGGATCAGCGAGCACCTGACGCCGCAGACGCGCGCCTATCACGAGATCTGGCTCGACGGCGAGCGCGTCGCCGGCGGCGAGATCGAGCGCGAGCCGCTGTACGGCCGCACTTACCTGCCGCGCAAGTTCAAGATCGCGATCGCGGTCCCGCCGAGCAACGACGTCGACGTGTTCGCGCACGATCTCGGCTTCATCGCGATCGTCGAGGCCGGCCGGCTCGCCGGCTTCGACGTCACCGTCGGTGGCGGCATGGGCATGACGCACAGCGAGCCGGCGACGTACCCGCGGCTCGCCGACGTCATCGGCTTCTGCCGTCCCGACCGGATGCTCGCGGTGACCGAGCATGTCGTCGCGATCCAGCGCGACTACGGCGACCGCACCGACCGCAAGCACGCGCGGCTCAAGTACACGATCGACGATCGCGGCGTCGACTGGTTCAAGGCCGAGCTCGCGAAGCGGCTCGGCGCGCCGCTCGAAGAGTCACGGCCGTTCCGCTTCGAGCACAACGGCGATCGCTACGGATGGACGGAAGGTGTCGGCGGCAAGCACCACCTGACGCTCTTCATCGAGAACGGCCGCGTCAGCGATGCGCCGCGCGCCGCGCTGATGACGGGCCTGCGCGAGATCGCCAAGGTTCACGACGGCGATTTCCGCCTGACCGCGAACCAGAACCTGATCATCGCGAACGTCGATCCGGCGCGACGCCAGGACATCGATCGTATGCTTGCGCGGCATCGGATCGGCATCGACGGCCGCAGCGCGCTGCGCATGAACGCGATGGCGTGCGTCGCGCTGCCGACCTGCGGGCTCGCGATGGCCGAGAGCGAGCGCTATCTGCCGACGCTGATCGACAAGCTGGAGCCGCTTCTCGCCGAATGCGGCTTGCGCGACGATGCGATCACGGTGCGGATGACCGGCTGCCCGAACGGTTGCGCGCGCCCCTACCTCGCGGAAATTGCATTCGTCGGCAAGTCGCCGGGTCACTACAACGTCTACCTGGGCGGCGGCTTCGCGGGCGAGCGCCTGAACAAGCTCTTTCGCAGCGCGCTCACGGAAAGCGAGATCCTCGCCGAGCTCGCGCCGGTGCTGCGCCGTTACGCGGCCGAGCGCGAGCCGGGCGAGCGGTTCGGCGACTTCGCGATCCGCGCCGGTTACGTCCGCGAAGTGACGAGCGGTCGCACGTTTCACGACTGACGCGTATTTCGACCTGCGCGAAGTCGCATGTCGGGCTGGGTCCGATTGACGGCGCATTGGCGCCGCTCCTACAATTCGACCGCCCGATTCACGGATACCCCTGATGGATCCTTGCCCTAGTCGTCGCTGCCTGACCACGAAGTAACGGGCGAGATTCCGGCAAGGTCGCATTGCCTTCCGCGTCTCGCTCGAAAGCGGGACGCTGCAGACCTGGCCAAAACGCGTTGCTCGAACAACGCGCGGCCGCCGAAGCGCTCCCACCGCAGTCCAACGATCGTCGCCGCAACGTCTTTGGCGTCGGCTCGTCGGCGCGTCGCACGCGGCCGCCGGCATGTGGAGTGACGGATGGCAACCGATCTCGACCGCAACGCTCGTCCGCGCCGCGCGAAGACGGCCAACGGCCGCGCCGGGTTCTACGTCTCGCGCGTTCGCAACGCCACGGTCGTCGACAGCGACGGCGCGCGCATCGGGCGGCTGCGCGATGTCGTCGCGGCGATCGAGCCCAACGGCTATCCGCCGGTACGCGGCATCGTGATGCGATCGGCGCGGCGCGATCATTTCGTGCCGCTCGACGACGTTGCGCAACTCGACGCCGGAGGGGCACGCATCCGGCGCAGTGCGTCCCCGACACCGTTCGAGCGCCGTGACGGCGAATTCCTGGGCTACGGCGACCTCCTCGATCGCCAGGTCGTCGACGCGCAAGGTGCGCGCGTTCTGCGCGTCAACGACGTGATGTTCGCGCCAATCAAGCGGCGCGTGTCGCTGGTCGGCATCGACGTCAGCGTCCGGGGCCTCTTGCGCCGGCTCGCGCCCGGATGGATGGTGCCGGCGATCGACGGCGAGCTTCTCGACTGGTCGCTCGTCGAGCCGCTCGCCGCGGAGATGCCCGACGTTCGGCTGCGCCTGCCGCATCGCAAGCTGACGCGCCTCGATCCCGCCGACCTCGGCCGCATCATCGACCATCTGCCGTATCGTCACGGGGCCGAGCTCGTTTCGGCGCTCGACGACGAAACGGCCGCCGATGCGTTGGAAGAAGTCGGCAAGGACCGGCAGCCCGAGCTTCTCGACCAGTTGAGCCCCGACAAGGCGGTGAGCATCCTCGATCACATGGCGCCCGATGCGGCGGCCGATCTCCTGAACGACCTGCCGCCGAAGCAGGCCGACGACCTGATCGAGCGGATGGAGCCCGAAGCCGCATCCGACGTCCGGCTGCTGCTGACGTTCGCCGCGAAATCGGCAGGCGGGCTGATGACGACCGATTTCGTGATCGCGCTCGAGCACGAGACGACGCGCGACGCCGTCGAGCATCTGCGCACGCAGCTTTCGAAGCCGGACCTTGTCTACTACGTCTACGTCGTCGACGACGCGGACAGGCGGGGCCTGCGCGGTGTCGTCTCGCTGCGTGACCTGCTCCTCGCCAAGCCCGACGCGCGGCTCATCGACGTCATGAACCGCGACGTGCATAGCGTCGACGCCGAAGCGCCCGGCCGCGAGGTCGCGCGGGTGATGCGCGAATACAACCTGCTCGCGCTGCCGGTCGTCGATCACCAGGGCCGGATGCTCGGCCTCGTCACTGCCGACGACGTGCTCGACATGATGCTGCCGCAGTCGGTGCGGCGGCATCTGCCGCGCCTCTTCAGCTAGGACCTGTTCACACCATGTTCGCTGACGCGTTTCGATGCCGAAATGGCCATGCGCGAGGCGCAATGCCGAAGGCAGGCTGGGCGCTTGGCGAGGCTTTGCAACAAAGCGCATGGCCATTTCGGCCGCAACCCGACGGGAACGGGTGCCGTGGGGCGCCACTCTGCGTTGCTTTCCTTGCGAAGACAGCCAGTCTTCGCTTCGTCAAGCGCCTTGATTGGCGCCCCACGGCACCCGTTCGCGTCAGCGAACATGGTGTGAACAGGCCCTAAAGCGCCCGTCGCGCGATGCGCAAGCTGCCATCCGTGCGCGTTCCCGAACCGGTGCGCCGGCTCGTTCGGCGCCGGCCGCGGTTGCGTTGGCCGCGGCGCGGCATCTGGGCCTTTCTCGCGGCCCTCGGGCCAGGCCTCGTCACGACGAACGCCGGCAACGACGCCGGCGGCATCGCCACCTATTCGATCACCGGCGCGTCGTACGGCTTCGACCTCTTGTGGGTGCTGCCGCTGATCACGGTGAGCCTCGTCGTCGTTCAGGAAGCGTGCGCGCGGATGGGCATCGTCACCGGCAAAGGCCTTTCGGGCCTCATCCGCGAGCGTTTCGGCGTCCGCTGGACGGCACTCGCGATGGCGAGCTTCTTCGTCGCGTCGGTCGCGACGACGGCCTCCGAATTCGCGGGGATCGCTGCGGGCGGCGAGCTCTTCGGCGTCTCCCGCTACGTGACGGTGCCCGTCGCGTTCGCCGTCGTGTTCTACCTCGTTGCGGGCGGCACCTACCGGATCGTCGAGCGCGTGTTCCTCGCGATGACGATCGTGTTCTTCGGCTACGTCGTGACCGCGTTCATGACGACGCACGAGTGGCTGCCGGTGCTTCGCGCGTCGGTCGTGCCGACGCTTCGCGCCGATCCGGGATTCCTGTTCATGGCGATCACGCTGATCGGCACGACGATCACGTCGTACATGCAGTTCTTCCTGCAGGCGGCGTACGTCGAGCGCGGAACCGGGGTGCGCGAGTTGAAGCTCGCGCGCGCCGACGTCGTCATCTCGTCGGTGTTCGCGAACTTCATCGCGTTCTGCATCATCGTGACGACCGCGCAGACGCTGAACAGGACCGGCGTGCGTATCGACACCGCCGCGGAGGCCGCCAAGGCGCTGGTCCCGCTCGCCGGACGCTATGCGGAGATCCTGTTCGCCATCGGCCTCGTCGGGGCGTCGCTGTTCGGCGCGACGGTGCTGCCGCTCTCCACCGCGTACCTGACGACCGAGGCGTTCGGCTTCGAGCGCGGCATCGCGCACACGTTCCGCGAGGCACCGGTGTTCATGGGCATCTACACGGCGACGCTGCTGCTCGGCGCGCTCGTCGCGCTCGTACCCGACATGCCGCTCGTCCGGCTGATGGTGGTGAGCCAGTTCATCGACGGCGTGCAGCTTCCGGTCATTCTCGTCTTCATCGTCCTGCTCGTGCGGGATCGCGCCGTGATGGGCGAATACGCGAGCGGGCGCGCGTTGCAGGCGATCCAGTGGGCGACGGCGATCGTCCTCGGCGCGATGAGCCTGCTGCTGCTGATCGTCACTGCGTGAAGGGGTATGCTACGAGCGGCTTTTGGGAGACGGCATGCGCGCTTGGACCGTTGACGCGGACGACATCCGGGTCGAGGAGGATTTCGACGATTCCCTTCTTCACCGCACGCCCGAGATCAGCGGTTTTCTGCGCCCGGACCGGGACGACAAGTTCATCGTCATCGGGACGAAGGGATTCGGCAAGACGCTCCTTCTCAAGGCCAAGCGGATCCTCTACCAGCGCGAAGGGCGGGCGGCGTGCCTCCCGACGCGCGCACTGCTCGACAAGCCGATCGGCGACAAGATCTTCAGCCGCGAGCTGCTGGCGTTCTTCGTCGCTTCACCACTGCCGTGGTCGAAGATCTGGCTTTCCGCGATCGCGCTCGCCACGCTGAAGCACGTCGGCGCGGTACGTGATCTCAAGGTGGGTTCCGGCCTCGGCAGTCTCATCGCCGACGATCAGCTCCACGGCGCCATCGACCATTTCGTCCGCCTTCTCGATTTCACCCCGAAGGAGCTCCAGCGCTGCGGCGCCGACACCGACAGCCATCTCGTGCCGCGGCTGCGCGCGGTGGGCTCGCCGGTGGCGCTCTTCATCGACGGGGTAGACGAGTACTTCAACAAGCATGTCGAAGGCGTCACCGATCATCCGAGCATCACCGGCGAGCTGTCACCGAACGTGTGGCACTTCGCGCAGCTCGGTCTCGTCGAGGTCGCCTACCAGCTTCGCCGGGTGAATCACCACATCAAGGTGTTCGCCGCCGTGCGCAAGGAGGCGTACGCGCGTCTCGCCAGGACGACGGTCATGGCGCAGCAGTATCGCGGCAGCGCCGTCGACATCGCGTACTCGCCGCAGAGCCTGCGCGAGATCTTCATGAACAACGTCCGCCTGGTGAAGAAGGACATGATGGCGAGTCCGGATCGGTTGCGTGCCGATCCGCTCGAGGCTTTCCTCGGACGGACGACCGTGACCGACGCGCACACGCACGGCGAAGAGGAGTGCTTCGAGTTCATCTGCCGGCATACGCTGCTTCGGCCCCGCGACCTGATGACGATCGGCGAGCACCTCGCCGCTCTGCGGCCGGACGAGCGGCGAAGCGAGCTGCGCTTCAAGGAGGTCGTCCATCAAGCCGCGGCGGAGATCGCCCACGAGTATCTTGCCGAGATCGCGCCGTTCACGGGACACCTCGAGCTCGAGCGGCTGTTGCGCATCCTTCCCGGCAACGTGCTGACGCGCGAAGAAGTCGAGAAATTGTTCCTCGAACACAGCATCGCCACGGGCGGCGACGAGAAGCACGTGTTCTGCGCGCTCTACCGCGTGGGCCTGCTCGGCTACGTGTATCACGACCGCATCCGCGGCGAGTGGGTCCAGCGGTTCATGCGTCCCGGGGAGGCGACGCTCGAACCCACGGGCAGCCTTCCATCGGCGCGGCACTACCTGCTTCATCCGGTCCTGACCGACGTGATCGGACGACTCAATGGGGACTACCTGCAGCGGATCGACCGCGTCAATATCGTCGGTTACGGCCGACCATGGCTCGACGTGCAACCTGCCGCCAGCGCGACGACATCCCACACGTTGGGTGTGCTCAAAGGCGATGTGCATGGATTCGGCAGCCTCATGCACGCGGGCGCCGAGGCGCCGGCCCGACGAGCGCTGGAGGAGGCCGTACGTCACTGGAGCCGCAGAGCCGTCGTGGCCGAAACGGAAGGCGGGGATTCCGTGCTGATCGTGCACGAGGATCCGGTGTTCCTCGCGCAGGCCGCACGCCACATCATGGACGACGTGTACCAGGCGACCGGTCAGCCTCGGTTGCGCATCGCGTTGCACTACGGCGACGTCCAGCTGCAAAAGGTTGCCGGCGACAAGCCGGCGATCGCGGGCGGAAGCGCGATCCTGTGCGCAAGCCGGGTGGAGCCGCACGTGGAGCCCGGCCAGATCTGGGCGACCGGGGAATTCCGCCAGGTGCTCGTGGAACGGCCTTCGCTGTGGCGCACGACGGAACTGGCCACGCCCGACGGCAGCAACCGTTTCAACGTCAAGAAGGAAGGCCGGGAAGAGCCCGACCTCTGGGTGCGGCTGTATCGCCTCGAATTCTGAATCAGCGCGCGACGGCCTCGCCGAGCGGCAGCTCGCGCGTCGCGCGGCCCCTGCGTAGCGCGCGCAGCACCGCGAAGAAGATCTGCCCGGCGACGAGCAGGATGCAGACGATCATGAACGCGAGGCTGATCGGCCGCTCGAAGAACACGCCGAGGTTGCCGCGCGACAGAAGAAGCGCGCGGCGGAAGTTCTCCTCGACGAGCGGGCCGAGCACGTAGCCGAGCAGGATCGGCGCGATCGGAAAGTCCAGCGCCATCAGGATCGCGCCCGCGATGCCGAAGACCAGCACCTCGTTCACCTCGAAAAGGCTGTTGTTCGTGCTGTAGACGCCGACGGCGATGAAGAACATGGCGCACGGAAACATCAGCCGGTACGGCACCTGCAGCACCTTGAGCCAGACGCCGATCAGCGGCACGTTCAGCACGACGAGCAGCACGTTGCCGATCCAGAAGCTCGCGATCAGGCCCCAGAAAAGGTCGGCGTGCTCGCGGATCAATTGCGGGCCGGGCGCGATCCCCTGGATCATCAGCGCGCCGAGCAAGAGCGCCATCACCGCGTCGCCCGGAATGCCGAGGCTCATCGTCGGAATGAAGTCGACCTGGGTCTTCGAATGCGACGCGGCCTCGGGGCTGGCGACGCCTTCGAGCGCGCCGTGGCCGAAGCGCTCGGGCGTTCGCGAGATGCGGCGCTCGAACGCGTAGGCGATGAACGTCGTGATCGTCGGGCCGGTCCCCGGCATCGCGCCGAAGAGCGTCCCGATCAGCGTGCCGCGCAGCATCGGCATGAACGACTGCTTGAGTTCCGCCTTCGACGGACGCATGTCGCGCAGCCGCACCTTCGTCTCGGTGCCGACGAACTTGATCCGGTTGACGCTGCGCAGGAAGTCGGCGACGCCGAAGAGGCCGAGCGCGAGCGCGACCAGCTCGACGCGATCGGTCAGTTCCGGAAAGCCGAACGCGAAGCGGATCGTTCCGCTGTTGACGTCGGTTCCGACGACGCCGATCAGCAGGCCGACGACGGTCATCGCGACGCCCTTGATCGGCGAGCCGCGCGCCATCGTGCCGCCGGCGATCAGGCCCAGCAGCATGATCGAGAAGATCTCGGTCGGGCCGAACGACAGCGCCGCCTTCACGAGCAGCGGCGACGCGAAGATCATGACGACGATGCCGAACGACGCCGCGAAGAACGACGCGATCATCGTGATGCCGAGCGCCGTGCCGCCCCTGCCCTGCCGCGTCATCGGATAGCCGTCGAGGCAGGTGACCGCGTGCGGCGGATGCGACGGCATGTTGAGCAGGATCGCGCCGATGGCACCGCCGTACATCGACCCGTAGAAGATGCCGGCGAGCATCAGGAACGCGGGCACCGCGTGCATCGTGTACGTGAGCGGCAAGAGGATCGAGATCGCCGACAGCGCGCCCATGCCGGGCAGGACGCCGATCAGGTTGCCGACGAGCACGCCGAAGAACGACCACATCAGGTTGTGCGGCTCGAGCGCCACGCCGAAGCCGTACCAGAGGTCGACGAGCGCCTGGTGCATGCGGTCAGCTTTGCAATGGACGCAGGGCGCGCGACGCGTTCATGATCAGCCCCACTGGAACAGCGGAAACTGGAGCTGCAACGCGAAGCGGAAGACGACGACCGCGACGGCGACGCAGCCGAGTGCGAGGATCGCAGCAGCGAGCAGGTTGTTCTCGCGATCGCCGAGCGCGGACACGAACACGATCGCGAACGTCGCCGGCAGCAATCCGCCGTACTTGCCGAGCACCACGAACGCGACGATGCCCGCGCAGATGCAGAACCAGGCGCGCCACTCGGGCGGCAGCGACTTCGCGTCGACGGCGTCGCGTTCGAAGCGGGCGGTGATCGCGATCGCGACGCCGGCGAGCGCGAGGATCACGCCGAGCGCGACGGGGAAGAAACCGGGACCCATCCGCGACAGCGTGCCGATCCGGTACGACGCGCCCTGGAAGGCCGCCGCGACCCCGAGCGCGATCATCAGCACACCGCCGAGATAATCGCGTCCTCGCTTGCTCGTCAGGATCCGCATCGCCGCAACACGAATGGTATCCGAGCGACGGCGCGCTTCGCGCGCTCAGCGAAAACGGCGGGCGTCGAACGGCGCGAGCGGAATCTCCGTCGCGTCGCCCGACAGCAGTTGCGCGACGACGCGCCCGGTGCGCGCCGACGCCGACAAACCGACGTGTCCGTGCCCGAACGCGTAGACGATGCCGCCGCATCCGCTCGCGCGCCCGATGCATGGAAGGCCGTCGGGCGTGCTCGGACGCCGACCGAGCCAGAGGCGAACGCGCTCGGGCGGCAGATCGCGGGGCAGCGCCGGAAACATCGCGAGCGCGTGGCGACGCAAGACCTCCGCGCGACGCCAGTTCGGCGGCGCGTCGTGCGCGGCGATCTCGACCTGCCCGCCGACGCGCAGGCCGCCGAGCATCGACGTCGCGATCACCTTGCGATCCATCGCCATGACCGGCGTGTTCGGTCCCGCTTCCGGCGACGCGATCGACACGTGGTAGCCGCGCTCGGTCTCGAGCAAGACGCGGTCGCCGGCGGCCTCGGCAAGCGGCCCCGAACGCGCACCGGCAGCGACGACGGCCGCATCGCTCGCGATCTCGCCGGCCTCGGTGCGCACCGCGCACAGCCGCCCGCCTTGGATCCGCCATCCGGTCGCGCGCGTTTGCGCGCGGCGCGCACCGCGCGCGAGCACGTGCGCGAAGACACCTTGCGTGTACGCCCCCGGATCGCGGCAATGGCCCGCCTCCTCGACGTGAACGGCGAATCGATAGCCATGAAGCGCCGGCTCGCGCACATGCACCTCTTGCTGGTCGAGCTCGCGATAGCGCACGCCGACGTCGCGCCGCAACTGCCAGGCCTTCGCGTCGCGGGCGTAATCGTCGCGCGACCGGTACGCGTGCAGCACGCCGGTCTGCGCAATCAGCGCCGGCATGCCGGCCGCCAGCGCGATCTCCGCGTGCAGCCGCGGGGAATCGGCAAGAAGCATCCGCAACGCCCGTGCGGTGATGGCTACGCGGTCCCACGTCGCGGCCGATGCGAGATAGCGAACGAGCCACGGCAGCGCACGCGGCAGGTAGTCCCAGCGGACCGACACCGGTCCGAGCGGATCGATCACGTACTTCGGCAGGTTCTTCCAGACGCCCGGTTCGGCCGGCGGAATCACCGAATGCGTCGACAGCCAGCCCGAGTTCCCGTAACTCGATGCGTGCTCGCCACCCGCGGTTTCGGGCTCGACGATCGTGACGTCGTGACCGGCGCGCAACGCATGCAGCGCACAGAGCGTGCCGACGATGCCGCCGCCGATGACCGTGACGCGCATTGCCATCGGTTAACGATCCCGCGACTGTTCGAGGATTCGCAGGCAGTGCTCGCGTGCGGCCACGATCAGCTTCCGGTTCGCCTCGGGCGTGCGAAACGCCGAATGCGCGGACAGCGTCACGTTCGGCAGCGTTGTCAGCGGATGGCCGGCGGGCAGCGGCTCGACGGCGTACACGTCGAGGCCCGCGTGGCGGAGCCTGCCGGTCGAAAGCGCGTCGATCATCGCGGGCTCGTCGACGAGGCCGCCGCGCGCGGTGTTGACGAGAATCGCGCCGGGCCGCATCGCGGCGATGCGCTCGCGCGACAGGAAACCTCGCGTCTCGTCGGTGAGCAGCAGGTGCAGCGACACGACGTCGCTTTCGGCGAGAAGCTGCTCGAGCGGAACGAAGGTCACGCTCGCGTGCGTCTTCGGGCTTCGATTCCACGCGACGAGATTCATGCCGATGCCGCCGGCGATTCGCGCCACTTCCGTGGCGATCGAGCCGAAGCCGACGAGACCGAGCGTGCGGCCGGACAACTGAATGCCCTCGGTGCGCAGCCATTGGCCGGCACGCATGGCGCCGTCCATCAGTGCGATCCCGCGTGCCGCAGCGAACATCAGCGCGATCGCGCACTCGGCGACTGCGGTGTCGCCGTAGCCTTTGATCGTGTGCGTGCTGACCCCGACCGCGCGCAGCTCCTCGGGCATCATGTAGCTGCGCACGCCGGTGCCGAGAAATACGACGTGGCGAAGTCCCCTGCACTGCCGCGCGATCGGCGTGGGCAGCGACGTGTGGTCGACGATCGCGACGTCGGCGCCGTCGAGCAGCGCGGGCAGCGCATCGGGGCGCACGTCGGCGTCGCGGTTGATCGCAACGTCCAGATTCGCCGCGGGCAGCATCGCGCCGGCGACGGCGGCAAGCGCCGGATTCGCGTCGACGAACACGACACGGAGCGGGCGATTCCGTGCCGCGTGGTTCTCGCCGCCGGAAGTTGCGTCGATCATCGCGCAGAACGATCCGTACGTGGCTGGCCGCCTCGCAGCTTACGCGATTCCGATCGACGCAGCGCCTGGCGTACGGTCAGGGCTGCCCCGCGCGCATGCGCTCGCGGAAGGGGGCGACGATCGCGTCCAGCACGCGGGCCGTGCGAAGCGCGCTCTCGCCGCTGCTCGCGCAGCGCGCCTCTCCGTTCAACTCGTCGACGATCGACTGGATCAGCGGCTGCTGGACGTGCGGCGGATCGGCGATGAGCAGTTCGCGTGTATGGCCCGACGACGTGATCCGGATCGGGAACGCCCGCGTTACCGAGAAGCGCAGTGCGCCGCGCGATCCGGTCAACTCGACGTACTCGTCGTTCTCGTCGCTCGCGAAGCACCACGTCCCGCTGCCGTAGACGCCCGATGCGAAGCGAAAGCTCGCGACGACGACATCCTCGGTCGCATGCGCGCCGGCCTGGTTGCCGGCGAACGCGTGCACGCCGGCGACCGGCCCGACGAGGTAATCCAGCACATCGAGGGTGTGACCGACGCCTTCGAAGAAGAGCCCGCCTCCCCGCGCAGCATCGGCGCGCCAGGCGAGCGCGTGTGCGCTCAAGTCACGGGGCGTCGGCGCGCGCTGCATCTGGCGCACGGTGACGACGCGCACGTCGCCAATCTCGCCCGCTTCGATCAGCTCGCGCACGGCGACGAACCGGGGCAACGCGCGCCGGTAATACGCGACCCAGAGCGGGACGCCGCCCGCGCGGCATGCGTCGACCATCTCGATGCAGTGCGCGAGATCGAGCGCCATCGGCTTCTCGACATAGACTGCCTTGCCGGCGGCGGCGCAGCGCAGCGTGTAGTCGCGATGCGTGTCCGTCAGCGTCGCAACGTAGACGGCGTCGATGTCAGCGGCGCCGATGATCGCGTCGGCGTCGTCGTGCCAGCGCGGTACGCCGTGGCGGCGCGCGAAGTCGGCGGCCAGTGCACCGTTGCGCCGCATGACCGCGACGAGCTGCGAGTTTCGCGCCTCGTAGAAGCCGGGACCGCTCTTCACCTCGGCAACCTCTCCGCAGCCGATCATGCCCCAGCGGATGGTCTTCACGCCCGGCCTTCGCGTGTTGCGAAACAGCTCACCAACGTGCGCCGAACGTCGTGCGCAGCTCGTCGATCTGCGCTTCACCGAGTGGTACCACGTCGCGGACGAGGCACGCGAGGCGCGCCGTCTCCTCGAGCTCCTCGAGCACCGCCATCGCCGCCGCGGGCGTATCGTGCCAGACGGTCGGTCCGAGGCGCTCGAGCATCACCGCACGGATCGGCGTTCCCGCCTTGCCGTAGCGCGCGATCGCCTGCGCGACCGCGTCGGCAGCCTCCGAGGCGCCGGGCCGGCAATAGGCAACGACCGGAACGTGCCCGACCTTCATCACGAAATACGGCGTGATCGGTGGCAAGAGCTCCGCCTCGTGCGCGCCGAGCGTCAACGCGACGCAATGCGTGCTGTGCGTGTGGATCACGCACGCCGTGTCGCGATCGAATGCGCGCACCGCCGCGTAGATCCGGCGATGAAGCGCGATCGTCTTGGTCGCGGGATCGCCGTCGGTCTGCCGGCCGCTCGGATCGATGCGCGCGAGTCGCCCCGGCTCGAGAAAGCCCAGACAGGCGTCGGTCTGCGTGATCAGGCAGCCGCCGCCAGCCGCGTCGTCGAGGCGTATGCTGATGTTGCCAGCGGTCGCGTGAACGTAGCCGCGCGCGAACAGGCTCTGCCCGACGCGGCAGATTGCGTCGCGCGCCTCGACCTCGTTCATTGCAGCATCCCGAACGCCTTGGCGAAGAAATCGTCGGCGCCGAAATTGCCGGACTTGAGCGCGAGATGAACGCCTGCGCCGCGCTCCGCGTCGGTCCTCGCCCAGCACCACGGCACACCCGGATCGATCTGCGGACCGACCTTCATCCTCGCGATTTCGAGCGCCTGCACGCATGCGCCCGACGTCTCGCCGCCGGCGACGATCAACTGGCGCACGCCGAGATCGACGAGCCCGCGCGCGATGGCGCCGAGCGTCTGTTCCGTCATCGAACCCGCCTGCGCGACGCCAAGCCGTTGCTGCACCGATTGCACGTCTCGCGGCTCGGCCGTCGAGTAGAGCAGGACGGGTCCGCGCGCAAGATGCGATCGGCACCAGGCGAGCGCGTCGCGCGTCACGTCGACACCCGCCGCGATCGCGAGCGGATCGATGCGTCGCGCAGCGCCGCCGCCGTCGATGAATGCCCGAACCTGGCGATTCGTCGCCTGCGAGCAGCTACCGGCAATCACCGCCTGCGCGCCGGCTGCGTGCGGCAGCGCGCTCGCCGCCGTCGACGGCACGATGCCGAAATTCGCAGGCAACGCGATGGCGACGCCGGAGCCCGCCGTCACGAGCGGCATTTGCGCAAGTGCGGGGCCCAGACGCAGCAGATCGTCGTTCGACACGGCATCGACGATCGCGATCGCGACGCCGTCGGCACGAAGCGCGTCGAAGCGCGCGCGAATCGCGTCGCAGCCGCACGCGACGACGCGATAGTCGACGAGACCCACCTTGCGCGTACATTGCGCCTGCAGCACGCGCACGAGGTTCGCGTCGGTCATCGGCGTCAGCGGATGATTGCGCATCCCGCTTTCGCTCAGCAGCACGTCGCCGACGAAGAGATACCCGTTGTAGACGGTGCGACCGTTGTCCGGAAACGCGGGCGTCGCGATCGTGAAGTCCGCGCCGGCGCGGTCTGCCAGCGCGCCCATCAGCGCCTCGGTCACCGGTCCGATATTGCCTTGCGGCGTGCTGTCGAACGTCGAGCAGTACTTGAAGTAGATCTGCTCCGCGCCCTGCGCGCGCAGCCACTCGAGTGCCGCGAGCGACTGCGCGATGGCCTCGTCGCGCGGAATCGTCCGCGTCTTCAGCGCGACGACGATCGCGTCGGCGTCGTCGTCGAAGCGGTCCCGCTGCTCGCCGATCGCCTGCAAGACGCGCATGCCGGCGCGCACCAGGTTGTTCGCGAGGTCGGTCGCGCCGGTGAAGTCGTCGGCGATGCAGCCCAGACGAAGCGAAGGCATGGCGTGACGTCGCCGCGCGTCAGACCGCCGCCGTCCGCCGCACGGCGCGCGGCTCGCCGTCGGGTTGCCGCACCTTCGTGCCGGTGCCGACGCGAAGCGGCCACATGGTCGACAGCTCGCGGGCGCTTTGCAGCACCAGCGGCGCGAGCCCGTGCGCGCGCTTTTCGGTGATGCGCGCGCTCGGTCCCGCGATGCTGACGGTGCCGAGCGCGGGGCCGGCGTCGCCGGCGCCGGCCCGAATGGCGGCGGCGACCGCCGTCACGCCGAATTCCGCTTCGCTCAGCGCGATCCCGTATCCGCGGCGCGCCGTCGCCTTGACCTCCCGCAGGAAAGCCTCCATCGAGCGCACGACGTTCGGGCCATAGCGATCGGCGTTGCGCACGCCGCCGTTCTTCATCAGGATCGTCAGTGCCTGGTCGCCCGGCAGCGTCGCGAGCCACGCCTTGCCGCTCGCCGTCGCGAAGAGCGGCACCGTGTTCGACGTGAGCGAAGGCTGGTACATGAGTCCCGCCGTCGCGCCCTGCGCGTGCGCGACCCAGACGAGCGAATGACCGTCGACGACGGCGAGGCGCGCGAATTCGTGGCACGACTGCGCGAGACGGTCGAGCAGCGGCTGGCACATGTCGGGGATGCCCGTCGCGACGTAGAACTGCTGGCCGAGCACCGCGAGGCGCATCGTCAGCCGATAGAAGCTCGTGTCGGCATCCTTCTCGGCCCACCCGAGATCGACGAGCGTTGCGAGCAACCGATGCGCGCCGCTCTTCGGCAACGCGAGGCGCTCGGCGATGTCGCCGAGCGGCATCGCGCGCGCACCGTCGGCAAGGAGCTCGATGATCGCGAGGCAGCGTTCGGCGGGGACGTGAGCCATGGAAAGGCGTTTCGCTTCGGGGCTCAGTGCGCCGCGTCCGGCGCCGATGCGTTGCCGGCGCGCGCCGCGCCGGCGAAGAACGCGAGCAGCGCGTCGACCTGCCCGCCGTGCATGTCGCGTCCGTCGACCCACGCGCATCCGCATTGCGTCGCATGGCGGATCAGCGCCGTCGGCGCCGGCGTGATGACGACGTCGCCGACGAGCGTTGAAGGATCGAGCCGGCCGATCGCGCCCGGCAGTCCGTCATCGGGCCGCATGCCGACCGGCGACGCGTTGACGATCATGTCATTGCCGTCGCGAACGCCACGCGCAGTGATGAACGCGCAGCGCGGGAAGGCACGTGTCAGCGTTTCGACGAGGCGCGCCGCCCTCCGTGCGTCGGTATCGACGATGTCGATCGACGCGACGCCCGCCTGCGCGAGTGCGCAGCCGATGGCGCTGCCGGCGCCACCGGCGCCGAAGAGCGTCACGCGCCGGCCGGCAATACGCTCGCCCTTGCGCCCGGCGCCGCGCACGAACCCGACGCCATCGAACATGTCGCCGGTCCACGAGCCGTCCGCTTCGCGTCGCAATGCATTCACGGCGTCGATCGTCGCCGCGGTCACGCCGACGCGCGTCGCGTGCGCCGCCATCCGCGCCTTGAACGGAACCGTGACCAGCACGCCGTCGAGATTGCCCAGCGCAAGGAGCGCCGGAACGATTGCGTCGAACCGATCCGCGGGAACGTGCAGCGGAATCATCACCGCGTCGACGCCTTGTTCCGCGAAGCGCTGCGTGAACACCTCCGGCGAACGCACCTGCGCGATCGGGTCGCCGACGATCGCGTAGAGGCGCGTCGCGCCGGTGATCGTCGCGCCCCCCATCATCGGCTCGCCGCCTTGCGCGCCGCGTACCATTGCGCAACCCGCGGCGATCGGTGGCGCGGCGGCTTGCGCTGCACGTCGCCGGCGAGACCCATGTTTCCGGGCTCGAAGATGCGCGCGTCCATTACGCGCAGGTCGGGCGCAATGCGTGGCCGAAAGTCCATCTGCGCGACGACATCGCGTTCCGCGTCGAGCCCCGGCGCAATCTCGATCAGCTCGAGGCCGTCCCGGCCGACACGGAAGACGGCGCGCTCGGTGATGAACAGCGCGACCTGTCCGTTCGCGCGGCCGATGTCGGCGCTGTAGCAGATCTGCTCGAGCTTCGGCACGAACTTTCGATGCCGGCCTTCCCTGCGGATCACCGTCCTGCCGCTCTCCCAGCCGATATCGAGGTCGCCCGCCGTCAGCGTGCCGCCGAACACGACGCACTTCGCGTTCTGGCTGATGTCGATGAAGCCGCCGACGCCGATGATCCGGTCGCCGAACCGGCTCACGTTCACGTTGCCCTGCGCATCGACTTCGGCGAACGACAGGAACGCGAGATCGAGCCCGCCGCCGTCGTAGAAATCGAACTGCGCCGGCTGCTCGATCATCGCTGCGAAATTCTGGCCGCCGCCCGAATCGCGGCCGGTGATCGGCGCCCCGCCGATGATGCCCTGCTCGTTCGTCAGATGTACCGCTTCGAGCAGCCCCTCCTCGGCCGCGATCGTCGAGATGCCCGTCGACACGCCGGCGCCGAGGTTGCAGATCGCGCCGGGGAAAAGCTCCATCGCGCCGCGCCGCACGATCACCTTGCGCGGCCCGAACGGCAACGGCTTGATGTCGTCGATCGGTATCCGCAGCTCGCCGGAATAGCTCGGGTCGTAGTGCGTCGCGTACGTCTGTCGCTGCTCGGGATCGACGACGACGAAGTCGACGAGGATGCCCGGAATTCGCACCTGTTTCGCCGGCAACGTGTTGCGGCTTGCCATTCGCTTGACCTGCACGACGACGATGCCGCCGGCGCGGCGCGTCGCCTGCGCCATCGCCAGCATCTCGCCGAGAACCGCCTCCTCCTCCATCGTGACGTTGCCGTCCTCGTCGGCGGTGGTGCCGCGCAGGAACGCGACGTTCACCGGAACGGGCTTGAAGAACAGCCACTCCTCGCCGGCAAGCTCGACGACCTCGACGAAGTCGGGCGGCGTTCTGGGGCTCTGCCGCGCGCCCTGCTGACGGGGATCGACGAACGTGTGCAGGCCCGTCTTCGTAATCAGGCCCGGACGCCCCGCGGCCATGTCGCGCATCAGTTGCGACAGCACGCCCTGCGGCAGCGTGTACGCCTCGATCCTGTCGTCGGCGGCGAGGCGGACGAGCCCCGGCGAATCGACGAGCGCGCTGGTGATCGCGCGCTTCAGCAGGCCCTCGTGCGCGAGATGCGTCGCGCCGAGCGCCGCGCGGTCGCCGATGCCGACGATGCTGACCGACGTGATCGCTTGCGGCTTGCGCTCAGCGAGAAAGCGTCGCTCGACGGCGGCAAGCAGCGCCTCGGGCACCGAATGACCCCCACCGGAGCCGCTGATAAGGATCGCGTCGCCGTCTTCGACCAGCCGGGCGGCTTCGTCCGCTGATATCTTTTCCATGAATCAGCCGTATCTTTTTGGTTACCGATCATCCTCGACGTACGCGCGGATGATCGCTTCGAAATCGATGTCGCCTTCGAGCCCGAGCGACGTCGCGCGCGTCACGTCCCACGCCGAAGGCCAGCTTCCGACGATCCGCTCGATGACCGGATCGCGCTCGAAGCGGACGCGCTGTGCGGCGGCGTTACCGGCCACGACGCGCAGCGCGTCGATCATCTGCGCGACCGATACCGAGACGCCCGGCAGGTTGACGCTGCGAGCCCTCCCGAGCCTCTCCGCGGGGATCTCGTGCAGATTGATCAGGCAGTCGATCGCGCGCCGCGGGGACAGCAGCCAAAGCCGAAGGTCGGGCCCGACGGGGCACACGCTGGCTTCTCCGTTGAGCGGCTCGCGAATGATCCCGCTCGCGAACGACGAGGCCGCCCGGTTCGGGCGACCGGGACGCACGCTGATCGTCGGCAACCGCGCGACCCGTCCGTCGACGAACCCCTTGCGCGTGTAGTCGCCGAGCAGCAGCTCGCCGATTGCCTTCTGCACGCCGTACGACGATTGCGGCGTGAGCGCCGTGCGGTCGTCGACGAGCGGCGGCAATTCGCCGCCGTACACGGCCACCGAGCTCGTGAACAGCACACGCGGCTTCCGTCCGCTCGCGCGGCATGCTTCGAGCACGAGCCGCGACGCATCGAGGTTCACGCGCATCCCGAGGTCGAAATCGGCCTCCGCCTGGCCGCTGACGACGGCGGCGAGGTGAAAGACGCTCGCGGCGCCGGCTGAGAACGCCTCGCGCACGACCTCCGCGTCGCTCAGGTCGCCTGCGATAACGCGAACGCGCGGATCGCCGAAATCGGGTGCGGGGACGACGTCGAGCAGCACGAGACGCTCGATCGGTTCGCGTCGACCGTCGGGCGCCGACAGCGCTCCGCGCGCCAGGAGCTTCCGCGCGAGGCGTTGTCCTAGAAAGCCGGCGCCCCCGGTGACGACGACGTTCATGCCGCGGCCTCCGACGCGAGCGGCGCGAGCGCCGCCGGCGCGATCCTGCAGATCTCGAGCGCGTAGACGGCCGCGTCGCGACGGACGTCAACGCCGAGCCGCGCGAATTCGCCCGCTGCGATAATCTCGCGCGATCGTTCGGCGGCGTCGGCCGTGCTCGCCTCGCAGAGCAGAACCCAGGCCGGAACGTCGAACGCGCGCGTGCTCGATTCGGCGGTGTCGACGTGGCTCGCCGGGGCGTCGGTCGCGTACAGATGGCACGCGACGACGCCGGTTCCCGCGAGAGCGCGCGGAAACGCGTCGTCTCGAAGATACCGGCACATCGCGTCGGCGCGCGCCGGATCCACGCTCATCCGCAGCGCCAGCAGGTGGCCGCCGCTGCTCGATCCCATCGAATGGACGAGCCGGCAGACGGCGCGCGACGTGTTGCGAAAGAACGCGAGCGTCCGCGTCGTCGCAGGCGTTGGCGCGTTGAGCCTCGCGAGGTACACCGGCGACACCAGGGCCGAGACGGCGACCGCTTCGTACAGCGTCAGCCACTCGGGCGAATGTCCGGGCCGCGCATAGCGGCGGCCGCGCAGGAATCCGGGGAGCGACAGACGCTCGGGAACGTGCTCGCGATCGTGCCACGCATAGAAGCGCTCACGTCCTTCCGGCGCGACGTCGTTCCAGATCAGCACGGCGGCGCGTCCCATCAGCGCTGCAGCACTTTCGGAACGCGCCCCGCCTTCGCACGCGGTCGCCGCTTCCGAAGCCGTCGCAGACGCCGTCATCAGCGGCCCGCGAACCGCGGCTCGCGCTTCGCGAAGAACGCCTGCACGCCTTCGTGCAGGTCGTCGCTGTCGAAGATCCGCTGCTGCGCGTCCGTCGACTGCGACAGTGCGGCGTCGAGCGCGACGTCCTGCGCCGCGTCGACGAGCTTCTTCGCGAGGCGGTTCGAAAGCGGTCCCCTGGCGACGATCGTCGCGGCCAGCGCGCGCGCCGCGTCCAGCGCGCTCATTTCGACGGCGACGCGGTTCACGAGGCCCCACGCGAGCGCGCGCTCGGTGTCGATCGCCTCGCCGGTGTACAGCAATTCCTTCGCACGCGCGGGCCCGACGAGCCGCGCGAGCCGGACCGAACCGTTGCCGGCCAGGCCGCCAAGCCGCGACTCGGTGAGGCCCAATGCGACGCCCTTCCGACAGACGCGGAGGTCGCAGGCGAGCGCCAGCTCGAATCCGCCGCCGAGCGCGGGCCCGTCGATCGCGGCGATCGTCGGCATCGGAAGCTGCGCGAGCCTTCGCAGCACCATGTCTTCGAACAGGATCTTGTGCTCGCTCGCATCGTGACGAAGCGCCGCGAACTCGTTGATGTCGCTGCCCGCGCAGAAGGCGCGCGCGGAGCCGCCGTGCAGGATGACGCAGCGGACGCCGCCGTCGGCGTCGAGCTCGGTCAGCGCGGCATTGAGACTGCGCAGCAACACCCTGGTGACCAGGTTGAGCGGGCCGCTGTCGAGGGCGATCTCGGCAATCGCCCCGTTGCGACGCAACGCGACCGACGACACCGTGCCGTTCAATGCGCACCTCGCGCGTCGAGCCCGTGCAGCACGCCGAGGCGCTCGAAGTGGCGATGGATCCGATCGACGTAGCCGGCGAACTCGGGCACGTCGCCGAGCACGATCGGACGCGGCCGCGGGATGTCGACGACGATCTCCTCGACGACCTCGCCGGGGCTCGGGCTCATCACGAGGATGCGGTCCGACAGTCCCACCGCCTCCTCGACGCTGTGCGTGATGAAGAGCACCGTCGGGCGGCGCCGCAGCCACAGCGCTTCGAGGTCGGTGCGCACCTGCAGCCGAGTCAGCGCGTCGAGCGCGCCGAACGGCTCGTCCATCAGCAAAAGGGACGGGTCGTGCACGAGTGTGCGGATCAGCGACACGCGCTGGCGCATGCCGCCGGAAAGCTGCCGCGGGTACTTCTGCATCGCGTGCGTGAGCTGCAACTGCTCGAAGAGCTCCTTCGCGCGCGCCTCGATGCTTTTCTTCGGCAGCTTCCGAATGTCGGCGTGCAGCATCACGTTGTCGAGTGCCGTGCGGAACTCGAGCAGCAGGTGATCCTGGAACGCGATCCCGACGTCGGTGATCGGCTTCGTCACCGGCTGGCCTGCGATCAGGATGTCGCCGCGGCTGCGCTCGAGCAAGCCCGCGACCATCAGCATCAGCGTGCTCTTGCCGCAGCCCGAGGGCCCCACAACCGAGACGAACTCGCCTGCCTCGACGTCGACCGTCACTTCCCTCAGCGCGCGAAACGGGGTGTCGCTGTCTTCGCCGAAGATCTTCACGACGCGATGGACGCCGATCGGCACCCCGCTTTTCGTCACGGCCATCGCATGCGTGTCGATCGCCGCCGTCATGCTCCGCCTTTCGCGTGCGCCGCCTTCGACGCCTCGACGCCGCCAAGCGGCACCTTCGACACGAGCAGCGCCTTGCGGCCGCGTTGCACGACGGTGCCGTCCTGGTTCACGACATCGACGTCGAACGTCGCGATTGCCTGCGTCGGCTTCGACCGGCTGTCGCGGAGCTCCGCGATCCGGTAATCGACGAAGATCGTGTCGCCGACGAAGATCGGACCCACGAAGCGCCAGTCGCTGATGCCGAGGAACGCGACGGCCATGTCGCGCAGCTCACCGGTCCTCGCCCACATCAGCCCGTGCGCGTAGGCGAGTCCCAGCATCCCGTGCGCGACGCGGCGGCCGAACTGGCTGTTGCGCGCGTAGACGTCGCTCGTGTGCAGCTCCGAGTAGTCGCCGGTCAGCCCGGCGAAGGCAACGAGGTCGGCATCGGTGATCGTGCGGCCGGGACTGCGAAACGACATTCCCACGTGCAGGTCGCCATATGAAAAGCCGCGCCTCGATGAATGGCCCATGTCGCGAAGCGAGCCGCTACGACGCCTTGCACGCGCGCATCTGCGAGGCGGGCGGCAGGTACGCATCGCTGTAATACGACTTCGGATCCTGGCCGGCCGGCAACAGCTTCACCTCGGCCAGCAGGTCCTGCGACTTCGCCCACAGCGCGTCCTCGGCCTTGCCGATGTACTTCGCGCCGCCGCTGCAGAAAAGCGGTGTGATCGCCCCGAGCTCGGCAGTCGCGAGCTTCTCGTTCAGTTCCGGAAACACCTTCTTCAGGTCCTTGACCGCCTGCTCGGGATGGTCGAGCGCGAAGCTCCATCCCTTGAGGCTCGCGGCGATGAACTTCTTCACGACGTCGCCGTTGGTCTTCAGGTAATCGTCGCTCGCGAAGATGGACGTGCTGACCGTCGGTACGCCGTGATCGGCGAAGCGAAAGACGTCGAGCTTCGCCCCCTGCGATTCGGCCTGGATCTGGTAGGCGTCGATCGAGCCGAGCACCGCGTCGACCTGGCCCTGCAGCAGCGCCGGCACCATCGACGACGGCGGCATGTCGATCGTGTTCACGTCGGATTCCTTGATCCCGTTCGCCTTCCACAGGAGCGGCAGCATCGTCGTCTGCGACGAGCCGGACGGCACGCCGACCTTCTTGCCGACGAGGTCCTTGACCGAATGGATGTTCTCCTTCTTGAGCGCCATCACCGCGTTGGGATTCGACTGGTAGATCGTCGAGACGATCTTCATCGGCGCGCCTTTCGCGATGAGCTGCATCACCGCGACGGCGTCCGCGTACGCGAGCTGCGCGCGTCCGTTGGCGACAAGCTGAGCGGTGTTGCCGGAGCCGTTGCCCTGGACCAGCGTCACGTCGAGGCCGGCATCCTTGTAGTAGCCCTCGGCGAGCGCGGCGGCGAAGCCGGCGTTGGGCCCGCCCGCCATCCAGTTCAACTGGAATGTGACCGGCGTGCCGGCCGCGCCGGCAACCGCCGCGGCGAACGCGAACGCGGCAGCGACGAGCGATTTCGGGAACGCGTGACGCATGTGACCTCCTTCGTGAGTGGATTGGAAGTGCCGGGTCTCGCGGGCGATCGGCCGC
>DATJFI010000035.1:0-18808 GCA_035495715.1 Casimicrobiaceae bacterium | reverse complement strand
CTTGATACCTTCTTCCATGGCCGGTCTCCGTTCAGGTTGCTGATGACTCGTTCTCAGCATGTAGCTCGGCGCGGCTCGCCGCGCAACCTACGTCGCTGGAGACCGGCCGCCGCAACTCCTCGACGCGACCATATTGTCTAGCAGAATTTTGGACAGTACGCCAATTCGTACTCTTTGCAACTCTCACCGCCAGCCGGCGGTGACAAACAAGAGGCCCTGGAAATGGGGCGCCGCGATCGTCGGCTCTCGAGGGCAACGTGAGGGTTCTGTCTCTTACGACGAGACCCCCGCGGCTCTACGCCCAAGCGCTCGCCTTCCGGTAATCTGTCAACTCGGCGCTGTCGCCGAAGGTAGATGCCAACAAGTCCGACGCTATCGCACTTCGATGTTCGAGTCGCCGCGATTGGACACGCGTCGCGCCCGGGGTCGCGCGTCGCGGACGTGAAACGGCCGGCAACGCATGACGCAATCGCTGATCTGGCGGCGGCGGTGCGAACGTACCCTTTCATCGCGAGGGCATATCCGATGGACCGCGTGACAAGCCGATGCGTCGTCCTCGCATTGCTGTTGCTCGCCGGCGCCGGCGTCGATGGCGCGACGATTCGCGGCGTCCCCAGTTGCACCTATTGGTTGCAGGACCGGGAGCCCGGGGGCCACTCGAGTTATTTCAACGCGATGTGGCTCGTCGGTTATCTGTCGGGGGCCGCCGTCCATAGCGACAAGGACGTCCTGCGCGCAGTCGACAGCGAATCGATCGCCGTCTGGATGGACAACTACTGCAAGGCGAACGCGTCGCGGAGCGTTGCGGAGGGGGGCGAGGCGCTTTTCAACGAGGTCGCGCGCCGCTTGCCGGCCGACAAGGCAAGCAACGTCTCGCTTGCGTCGACGTCGACGGGAAAGCCGCAATCGGACGAGGCGCCTCGACCGGTGCCCCCGTCACCTTCGCCGAGCGTCGCTGACGCGCCTCGCGCTCCAATGCCGGCGCCGTCAACCGCAGCAGCGGATGCGCCTCGCCCGGCGATGCAATCGACTTCGCCGGCGCCGGCCGAACCGGTCCCGGCGCCGACGCGATCACCTGCGCCTGTCTCGGCCGAGCAGCCGGCACCCGCAACGCCGTCAACGGCGCCCGTCAAGGTAGCGGCAAAGGCGCCTGCGGAATCTGATGTGCCGCCAGCCACCGAAGCGCATGCCATTGCACTGAATGCGCCGAGCTATCTGCCACGTGCGCTCATGCTCGCCAACACGCTGCCCCTCGCGAATTCCAAATATCAATTCAAAGCGGAACAGTTCGCGAGAGCCAACGGTTGCGTGCGCCCTGCTGCGACGATGAACATCAGGACGGCGACATCCGAAACGTTCGCCGTGATGTGCGCGAACGGTTCGGCGCTCTCGGTCCGCTGCGATCCGGATTGCAGGGATCTGCAGTAACGACCTCACAACGGCGTGCGGGCTCGACCGCTCCTGCGCTGCGCTCGCGGCGCGTCACCGTAGCCGACATTGCAAGCTGCGAATCCTCGAATAGCTCGGCACTCGCCTCGCCTCCCATGTGTCGAGACCCGGGCCCGCGACACATGGGGCCCTGCTAAAGTCGCGAGCCGAGGCGAACCCGCTGGACATCCGCACGCCGCGCCATGCCCCCCATGCAGTTCCTGCGGAGCGTCTACCGCCAGATGAAGCGGCACAACGCGTTCGACGGCGCGGCGGTCCTCGCGTACTACCTCACGCTCGCGATCTTTCCGGCGACGATCGCGCTGCTCGCGGTGACGCCGTACCTGCCGATTGCGCGCGTCGACCAGGCGATCATGGATTTGATGCACGAGGCGCTGCCGACGAGCGCGGCCGACATGTTCGCCGGCGTCGTCCAGCAGGTGACGGGCGAGCGGCGCGGGGGCTTGTTGACGCTCGGCGTGGCCGCCGCCTACTGGTCGGCGTCGAACGGCATGTACGCGATCATGCGCCAGCTCAACGTCGCGTTCGACGTCGAGGAGGGCCGGCCGTTCCTGCGGGCGCGCGGAACGGCGCTGCTTCTGAGCCTGCTGTTCGGCGTCCTCATTCTCGCCGGCTTTTCGCTGATCGTTCTCGGCGGCGTGATCCAGTCGTGGATCGGCGATCGCCTCGGTTTCGGTCCGGTGCTGCTCGATTTCTTCATCGCATTTCGCTGGATCGTGATCGTCCTGGCGCTGCTGCTCGCGATCTCGGCCACGTACTACCTCGCACCCAACCGAAAGGACCCGTTCCGCCTCGTGACGCCGGGGAGCGCGGCGGCAACGGTGCTGCTGATCGTCGCGTCGTACGGCTTCTCGCTCTACACGTCGCATTTCGGCAACTACAGCAACGTCTACGGAAGCATCGGCGCGATGGTGCTCTTGATGCTATGGCTCTACATCGCCGGCCTCGTCGTCCTCGCCGGCGCGGAAGTCGACGAGGTGGTCGCGAAGGGAACCGCAGCCGATCAGCGTCGGTGAAGTGCGCAACTCAAAGCCGCGCGATGTGCTGCAACAACGTGAGCACCTCGCGTTGGTCGCGCAGGAAGAGCGTCGCCTGGCTGTCGTCGGAGGGCTCGACACGCACCGTGACCACGCTCGGCAGATGCAGACCGAACACGGCCTCGTCGGTGTCATCGTCGCCGACGTAGAACGCGGTCGGGCGCTGCGTCTCGTCGATCAGCGCGCGCACCGCATCGCCCTTGTCGGGCGCACCAGGCGGCAGCAGGTTGACGACGGCCTTGCCGTCGATGATCGTCGCCGCGGGCTCGAGGCGCTCGACGCACGCGCGAATCGCGCGATGCGCGGCGCCGCGGTCGGGCGCGCGGCGATAGTGAAGCGACAGCGAATAGCGCTTGTCCTCGATCGTCACGCCGGTGGCGTCGAGCGCCTCGCACGTCTCGAGCGCTTCACGCCAGCCGTGAACCGTGCGAACGTACGCTTGCGAGCGCTCGGCCCAGCGGGGAATGCCTTCGGCGCCGTGATTGCCGACCAGGTAGCGCGGCTCGAACGCGAACATCCGCCGCGCATCTTCGACGGCGCGGCCGGTGACGATCGCCACGTCGTAGCGGCGCGCGAGGGTCGCCAGGCATTGCTGAATGTCCGCAGGCAGCCGTGCGCCGCCGGGATCGTCGACGATCGGCGCGAGCGTGCCGTCGATGTCGAACGCGAGCAGCGGCCGCGTCGTCATGATCGCCGCGATGCAGGCGATCCCGTCCCGCGAGAACGCGTAGATCAACCGGTCGCCACCGTACGCTCGCGATGCCGGTCGATGCGATCGACGATCCGCTGCCGTTGCCGCAACCGACTCGCGTCGAGCAGCATCGCGCCGGCCCAGCGATAGACGTTGTAGTCCTGCACCAGGCGACGCATGCTGCGCATGCGCACGCGCTGCTCATCCGGCGGCATCCGCAGCGCCTGGTCGAGGACCTCCGCGCACTGGTCGACGTGATACGGGTTCACCGGCAGCGCGTCGTGCAGCTCGCGCGCGGCCCCCGTGAACTGCGACAGCACGAGCACGCCCTGATCGTCGTCGCGCGCCGCGACGAACTCCTTGGCGACGAGATTCATGCCGTCGTGCAGGCTGGTGACGATGCACACGTCCGCCGCGCGGAAATATTCGTTGATGAGCTCCGGCTCGTGGTGCTCGGCCTTGAGCCGGATCGGCGGCACGGCGGCGTCGGCGAAGCGCGCGTTGATGCGTGCGGCGAGCGAATGCACCTCCTCCTGGAAGATCCGGTAGTCGTCGAGCGACGAGCGCGACGGCGCCGCGATCTGGACGAACACGAAACGGCCGACATACTCGGGGTGTGTCTCGAGGAGCTTCTCGACGGCGTGGAAACGCTCGATGATTCCCTTCGTGTAATCCATCCGGTCGACGCCTATGCCGAGTCGCACGTGGCCCGGAAAGCCCTCGCGCTCGATCACGCGGCGGCGGCACTCGGCGACCGCCGGCTGCACATCGGCCCACGGCGACGGCCACTGGATCGAGATCGGATACGGCTCGATGCTCGTCCGGTGTCCGCCGTAGGAAACGCGGGAAGCCTCGTACTCGATCCGCGCTTCGAGATAGCGGTCGACGGTGTCGATGAAGTTGCGGCAGTGATACTGCGTGTGGAAGCCGAGGATCGTGCTGCCGAGCAGGCCGTCGAGTACGCGCGCGCGCCATGGGCAGATCCCGAACGACTCGGGATTGGGCCACGGAATGTGCCAGAACGTGATGATCGTCGCCTTCGGCAACCGCTCGTGGATGAAGCGAGGCAGCAGCGCGAAGTGGTAGTCCTGGACGAGAACGACCGGATCCTCGGTCCGCGCCTCCGAGCAGACCGCGCCGGCGAAACGCTGGTTGACCTCGACGTAACGCTCCCAGTCGCTCGTGCGAAACACCGGCCGCACGTGCGCGATATGGCAGAGCGGCCACAGTCCTTCGTTCGCGAATCCGTAGTAGTAGCCGCGCTCTTCTTCCTCGGAGAGCCACACGCGGCGCAGGGTGTAACTCGGATTGTCGGGAGGCACGAGGATGTGATCGTGACGATCGACCACGGCGCGGTCGCCGGTGCCGCTGCCATGCGCGATCCACGTGCCGGAGCACGCGCGCATGATCGGCTCCATCGCCGTGACGAGCCCGCTCGCGGGCCGCCTGATCGCGAGCTTGTCGCTGTCGCCCTGCCGCATGTGAATGTACGGCTCGCGATTGGAGACGAGCAGGATTTCGTCGCCCGCGAGCTCGTTGCGCAGCACCGAGCGCAGCATGTCCGGGTTCCACGCCGCACCGCGCCCGAGATTGCGGCGGCTGTGGTCGACTTCGCGCAGCAGCGCCTTCACCTCGTCGACGATCGGCTGCAGGTCGGGATTCGCCGACGCGCGAAACGGCTGGATGATTCCCTCGCCGCGCAGCAGTGCGCGCATGCCGTCCATCCAGCCGCGCCACGACAGGTGCGCGACGAACACCGTGATCAGCGAGACGACGACGCCGAGCAGGATGAAGAAGCCGATGATGTAGCGGCGGGTGTCGGCCGTGCGGCGCTCGACGAAGCTCATGTCGTGAACGAGGACGAGCGTGCCGATCTTCTGCCCGTTCGACGGGATCGGGAACCACGTCACGTGGATCGGCGCCGGCGGGAACTGGCGCAACACATGCGCGTCGGGACCGCTGCCCCTGATCTCGTTGCAGCCGAGGGCCACCGGGTAGGTGTCGGTACGGTAGACGATCTGGCCCGCGTCGTTGCAATAGGCGAGCGCGAAGAGGCGCTCGTCCTCGACCGCCCGGCGGAAGAGCTGGCGCACCCGCGCGCCGTTGCCCTGCTGAACCAGGTCGACGAGTTGCTCCTGCATCGTGTTGGCGACGAGGCGCGAGCGCGTTTCGAGGTCCGTCACCCACCAGCGCAGCGTCAGCGACTCGACGAGCGGCACCAATGCGAGCGCGAGCAGCGCCAGCACCAGCGTAAGCGGCGCGATGAACCGCAGTGCGAGTCCGACCCGGCGGAAGAGCGTCCTCAAGTCCATCGTTGGAAGGCGCCGTGGCGCCGCTTTCCGGACCTATCGAGCGGTCGGAGCGAAACGACCGGCAGTGTTGGGCAGCTTGCGGGGCCGCGGAGTTTCCACGACGCCCGGCCATGGCACAATCGCGCGCCAATCGTGAAGAGACGCCCACCTCGCCTGCACGCCGGTGCGTTTTCGCGCATCCGCGGCCTCGCCGTCGACGCGGATGGCCGGGTGGCCGCTGCGGCGCAGGTCGTCTCGCCGAACTGCGACGACAGACCCGACGATACGCCGATCTCGCTGCTCGTCGTGCACGGCATTTCACTTCCCCCCGGCCGCTTCGGCGGCGATGCGATCGCGCGGCTCTTCACGAACCGCCTCGATGCGCGCGCGCATCCGTCGTTCGCTGCAATCGCCGGCCTGCGCGTGTCCGCGCATTTTCTCATTCGCCGCGACGGCAGGATCGTGCAATTCGTCGCGTGCGCACAACGCGCGTGGCACGCCGGCGAATCGTCGTGGCGGGATAAGAGCCGCTGCAACGACTTCTCGATCGGCATCGAGCTCGAAGGCACCGACACGCGCCCCTACACGGCGGCGCAATACCGTGCGCTCGGCCGCCTCGCCTGCGCACTGATGCGCCGCTACCCGATCGTCGACATCGTCGGCCACAGCGACGTCGCCCCCGGCCGCAAGACCGATCCCGGCCCCGCGTTCGACTGGGGCCGGCTTGCGCGGCAACTCGGCGGCCTGCCGGCGCGGGTCGGTAGCGGAAAGCATGCGGCGCAGCGCGAAGCCGGCTGACGCAACGCGCGGTGGCCGAGCCGTCGCCGACCGCGGTATAATCGACTGTTTATGCGCCTTCTCGCGGATTATTTTCCGCTCCTCATCTTCTTCGTCGCGTTCAAGTGGCAGGGTATCTGGGTGGCCACCGCGGCAGCCATTGCGGCGTCGATCGTTCAGATCGCATGGTTCCACTGGCGGGGCCGCGTCTCTCCGGTGCACTGGCTGTCGCTGGCGATCATCGTCGTCTTCGGCGGCGCCACGCTGTGGCTTCGCGACGAGACGTTCATCAAATGGAAGCCCACGGTGCTCTATCTCGCGTTCGGTCTGATCCTCGCGGCGGGCAAGCTGCTGTGGCGGCGCGATCTGCTCGCGGTCGTGATGAAGGAGATCGCGCTGCCGGCGCCGGTGTGGACGCGGCTCACGTGGTCGTGGATCGGCTTTTTCGCCGCGATGGCGTTTGCGAACTGGTACATCGCGTTCCATTTTCCGACCGACACGTGGGTCAACTTCAAGGTCTGGGGCGCCATTGGCCTCTTCATCGGATTCGCGCTCGTGCAGGGCCTCTTTCTCGCCCGGCACGTGACCGAGCCCACACGGCAGTGAGCGCGCAATGAGCGGCGCAGGGCCGTTTCAAGTCGCGAACCCCACTCCCTCCGGGGTTGGCAGCGAAGCGGCGCCCGGCGCGAGCGTGGCGGCGACAAGCAGCCGCGTCGATGCGAGGGCCGCGCTGGCCGCGCGCCTCGCGCCGTTCGCGCCCAGGGTCCTCGAGATTCGTGACGACAGCGAAAGGCATGTCGGCCACGCCGGCGCCGCGTCGGGCGCCGGGCACTTTTCGCTGACGATCGTGTCCGAGCACTTCCTCGGGCTGACGCGCCTTGCCCGCCACCGGGCGATCCTCGAGCGCGTCGGCGACCTCATCCCGTATCCGGTCCACGCGCTTTCCATCGACGCGCGTACACCGGACGAAATCCGTAGAGACGAAAGGACGAAGCAATGAAACGTATGCTGGTTGCCCTTGCGGTCACGACCGCGCTTTGCTCGGGGGCCGCGTTCGCCCAGGCGCCTTCCGCGCCGGCTCAACCCGCCAAGCCTGCGGCGAAGGCCGCGGCGGCGGCGAAGGCTGCGGCGCCAGGAAGCACCGACAAGCAGCTCTACTCGCAGGGACAGTTCGATCTCCTCCTGAAGGAGCGGCTCGCGCAAGGCGGGCAGGACAGCCCCGAGGTCCGCACCGCAGTCAAGGACGAGCTCAACACGCGCGAGCTCCTCGCGCGTGAGGCGAAGAAGGAAGGGCTCGACAAGAACGCCGACGTCAAGACACAGATGGACCTCGCGGCGCAGACCGTCCTCGTGCGCGCGTACGTGACCGACTGGGTCAAGAAGAACCCGGTGCCGGACGCCGAGCTGCACAAGGAATACGACGCGATCAAGGCGCAGATCGGCGACAAGGAATACAACGTCCGCCACATCCTCGTGAAAACCGAGGACCAGGCGAAGGAAATCATCAGCGAGCTGCAGAAGGGCGCGAAGTTCGACGAGCTCGCGAAGGCGCGCTCGGAGGATCCCGGCTCCAAGGACAAGGGCGGCGACCTCGGCTGGAATGCGCCGGCGAACTTCGTCAAGCCGTTCGGCGACGCGATGAAGGCGACGCCGAAGGGCAAGTTCACGCCGCAGCCGGTGCAGACGCAGTTCGGCTGGCACGTGATCGAGGTCGAGGACGTCCGCGACGCGAAGGTGCCAAGCTTCGAAGAGGTGAAGCCGCAGCTCACGCAACGGCTGCAGGCGCAATGGCTCGACAAGTACTTCAAGGATCTCCGCGCAAAGAACGGCGTCTGATCCGGGTTTCAAACCCAAGCCACGAAGGGCAGGCCGCGCGCCTGCCCTTTTTTGCGTGTCGCGACGCACGCCGATGCTATGCTACGCGCCGCCCGGCGGGCCCCGCCCGCCGCTTCGCGCGACCGACGGGGGGAGTCGATGCAGCGGATCCGCAATTCGAAGGATTTCTTCGCGGGCGCGCTGTTCATCGCGATCGGCATCGCGACGATCGCCCTCGGCACGCGCTACACGCTCGGCAGCGCGGCGCGGATGGGTCCCGGTTACTTTCCGCGCATCCTCGGCATTCTGCTGATCGTCCTCGGTGGCATCCTCGCCGCACGCAGCTTACAGGTTCCCGGGACGCGCTTCGCGGCATTCCGCTGGCGGCCGACGCTGATCGTGCTCGGCAGCGTCGTGCTGTTCGGCGCGATCGTGCGCCCGTTGGGCGTCGCGCTGTCGACCGTCGTCCTGATCGTCGCGGCAAGCGCGGCGAGCCATGAATTCCGTCCGCGCGAGTCGCTCGTCGTCGGCGTGCTGCTCGCGGCGCTCGCCGTCGGCGTGTTCGTCGTCGGCCTGCAACTCCAGCTGCCGATCTGGCCCGGGCAGGCGTAGGCGGTGGCGAGCGGCGACATCGCCGTCATCGTCGCGGGCACGTGCCGCTGTTGAGACGTGGACATCCTGCATCATCTCGCCCTTGGCTTCGGCACGGCGCTCAGCGCCGTCAACCTGCTCTACGCGCTGATCGGCGTGCTGCTCGGCACGCTGATCGGCGTGCTGCCCGGCATCGGTCCCGTCGCGACGATCGCGATGCTGTTGCCGACGACGTACGCGCTCGAACCGGTGTCCGCGCTGATCATGCTCGCGGGCATCTATTACGGCGCGCAGTACGGCGGCTCGACAACGGCCGTGCTCGTCAACATGCCCGGTGAATCATCGTCGGTCGTCACCTGCCTCGACGGCTACCAGATGGCCCGCAAGGGGCAAGCGGGCGCCGCGCTCGCCATCGCGGCGCTCGGCTCGTTCTTCGCGGGTACCGTCGCGACGGTGCTCGTTGCAGGCGTCTCGGTGCCGTTGTCGGCGCTCGCGCTCAAGTTCGGTCCTGCCGAATACTTTTCGCTGATGGTGCTCGGCCTGATCGGCGCCGTCGTCCTCGCGCACGGCTCGCTCGTCAAGGCGATCGCGATGATCGTGCTCGGCCTTCTGCTCGGCATCGTGGGCACCGACGTGAATTCCGGCGTCGAGCGCTTCACGTTCGGCATCCCGGAGCTCTCGGACGGCATCGGCGTCGTCGTCGTCGCAATGGGCCTGTTCGGCTTCGCGGAGATCGTCCTGAACCTCCAGTCGACCGAGAAGCGCGAGGTGATCAAGGCGAAGCTCGATGGACTCTGGCTCACGAAGCACCAGCTCCGCGAAGCGGCGCCCGCGGTGCTGCGCGGAACCGCGCTCGGCTCCGTGCTCGGCGTGTTGCCCGGCGGCGGCGCGATGCTGTCGTCCTTCGCGTCGTACAGCCTCGAGAAGAAGCTCGCGAGGGATCCGTCGGAGTTCGGCAAGGGCGCGATCCGCGGCGTCGCGGGTCCCGAGTCGGCCAACAATGCCGGCGCGCAGACGTCGTTCATTCCGCTGCTGACGCTCGGCATTCCCGAGAACGCGGTGATGGCGATGATGGTCGGCGCGATGACGATCCACAACATCCAGCCCGGCCCGCAGGTGATGACGTCGAATCCGCAGCTGTTCTGGGGCCTGATCGCGTCGATGTGGGTCGGCAACCTGATGCTCGTCGTGCTGAACCTGCCGCTGATCGGCATCTGGATCAAGCTCCTGACGGTCCCGTACCGGATGCTGTATCCGGCCATCCTGCTGTTCTGCGGCATCGGCGTCTACACGGTGAACAACACGAGCTTCGACGTCATGCAGACGGCGTTCTTCGGCGCGCTCGGCGTGCTGTTCGCGAGGCTCGAGTGCGAGCCCGCGCCGCTTTTGCTCGGCTTCGTGCTCGGACCGATGATGGAGGAGAATCTGCGCCGGGCGATGCTGCTGTCGCGCGGCGATGCGACGGTCTTCGCGACGCGTCCGATATCGGCGGCACTGCTGCTTGCGGCGATCCTGCTCGTGCTCGTGATCGCGGTGCCGAACATCCGCAGGCAGCGCGAGAAAGCGTTCCAGGAAGCCTCGGCGTAATCGATTTAAGATCGCGCGATGGACTGGTCGTTACCCTACCCCTCCCGCCGCCAGCCGGTCTGCGCCGACAACGTCGTCGCGACGTCGCAGCCGCTCGCGACACAGGCGGGCCTCGCGATGCTGTCGCGCGGCGGCAATGCGGTCGACGCCGCGCTCGCCACCGCGATCGCGCTGACCGTCGTCGAGCCGTGCAGCAATGGCATCGGTTCGGACCTTTTCGCCATCGTCTGGGACGGCAGCACGCTCGCGGGCCTCAATGCGTCGGGACGCGCGCCGGCCGGCTGGACGCGCGCGCGGTTCGAAGGCCGCAAGCAGATGCCGCAGCGCGGCTTCGATACGGTGACGATCCCCGGCGCCGTGTCCGGTTGGATCGCGCTGTCGCAGCGTTACGGCAAGTTGCCGTTCGCGGATCTCTTCGAGCCCGGCATCCGCTACGCGCGCGACGGCTACGCGGTTTCGCCCGTCATCGCCGAGAAGTGGCGCCTCGCCGTACCGCTGATGCCGAAGGATCTCGGCTGGCAGGCGCATTTCCTGATCGACGGCCGCGCACCGAAGCCGGGCGAGCGCTTTCGCTCCGCGGCAATGGCGAGCACGCTGACGACGATCGCGCAGACGCGCGGCGAGGCGTTCTACCGAGGCGCTCTCGCCGATGCCATCTGCGCGCACGCGAAGGCGCATGACGGCGCGCACGAGCGCGGCGACTTCGAGCGCCACACCGTGGACTGGGTGACGCCGGTCGCCGTCGATTACCGCGACGTCCGCGTGCACGAGATTCCGCCGAACGGACAGGGCATCGCCGCGCTCATGGCGCTCGGGATCCTCGAAGCATTCGATCTCGCGTCGCTCGCTCCCGATTCGGTTGCCGGCATGCACCTGCAGATCGAGGCGATGAAGCTCGCGTTCGCCGACGCATACCGCCACGTCGGCGATCCGTCGACGATGCGGGTATCGACTGACGCGCTGCTCGATCGCGACTACCTGCGTGAGCGCGCGGCGCAGATCGACCCGAAGCGCGCGCAGAACTTCGGCGCCGGCGAGCCGCCGCGCGGCGGCACCGTCTACGTCACCGCGGCCGATGCGTCCGGCATGATGGTGTCGCTGATCCAGTCGAACTACATGGGCTTCGGTTCCGGCATCGTCGTGCCGGGAACGGGGATCAGCCTGCAGAACCGCGGCACCGGGTTCACGCTCGAGCGCGACCATCCGAACGAAGTCGGCCCGCACAAGCGGCCGTTCCACACGATCATCCCGGGGTTCGTCACCAAGGACGGCGCCCCGCTTGCGACGCTCGGCGTGATGGGCGGTCCGATCCAGCCGCCGGGTCACGTGCAGACCGTCGTGCGGATGACCGACTACGCGATGAACCCGCAGGCGGCGCTCGACGCGCCGCGATTCAAGGTGAACGTCGACCAGTCGATCGACCTCGAGGCAAGCGCGCCGTGCGAAATGCGCGAAGGCCTGATCGCGCTCGGGCACGTGCTCGCCGCGATCCCCGATTCGTACATGGACTTTGGCGCGGGCCAGGTGATCGTGAAGGCCGATCGCGGCTACGTCGCCGCGTCGGATCCGCGGCGAGACGGACAAGCGGCCGGCTTTTGATCCCGCGTTCGGCGACGCATGTCGATGCCCGTGGTTACGGCGTCTTTGACTTGACCGCGGACAGCGGCAGCAACTCGGGCAGCTCGATCCGCTTGCGATCCGGCTCGACGTGCGCGAGCGGTTGCGTGGCCTGCATCGTCGCAAGGCTGCGCTTCGTCAGGTCCTGGTAGCTTCGCGTCCCTTCGATCTTCCACGCGAGTTCGGTTTGCGTGAGCGCGCGGACGATTCGCGCCGGCGTGCCGGCGACGAGCGTCCGCGGGGGCACGACCATCTTCGCCTTCACGAACGCCATCGCCGCGACGATCGCGGATTCGCCGATGACGGCGCTGTCGTTGATCACCGCGTTCATGCCGATCAGCGCGTTGCGCTCGACGACGCAGCCGTGCAGGATCGCGCCATGACCGACGTGGCCTTCCTCGGCGACGATCGTGTCGGTGCCCGGAAAGCCGTGCGCGATGCACGAATCCTGCAGATTCGCGCCGGCGCGAACTTCGATGCGTCCGAAATCGCCGCGCAGCGACGCGCAGGGACCGATGTAACAGCCGGCGCCGACGACCACGTCGCCGATCAGGATCGCCGACGGATGCACGTAAGCGGTCGGGTCGACGACCGGCGTGACGCCGTTGATTGCGTAAACCGTCAGCTCGTTGGTCGACATGGGATCGAGATTACGCCGGTCAGCCGACGAAGCGCCGCGCGTTCGCGAACATCCGATACCACGGCGACAGTTCGCCCCAGTCGTCCGGATGCCACGACATCTGCACGGTACGGAACACGCGCTCCGGGTGCGGCATCAGGATCGTGAAGCGTCCGTCCGCCGTCGTGAGCCCGGCGATGCCCTGCGGCGAGCCGCTCGGGTTGTACGGGTAGCGCTCGGTCGCCTTTCCTCGATGGTCGACGAAGCGCAGCGCGACGTACGGTTGCGCCGACGCGAGCTGATCCGCGTCGCGAAACTCGGCGTAGCCTTCGCCGTGCGCAAGCGCCACGGGAATGCGGCTTGCGTCCATTCCGGAAAAGAACAGCGATGGCGAGCGCTGCACCTCGAGCATCACGAAGCGCGCCTCGAACTGCTCGGACGCATTGCGCACGAAGTGCGGCCAGTGCGCCGCGCCGGGAATGATTTCGCTCAGGTTGCTCATCATCTGGCAACCGTTGCAGACGCCGAGCGCGAACGTGTCGGCGCGCGCGAAGTAGCCGGCGAAGGCGTCGCGGAGCCTCGGGTCGAACAGGATCGATTTCGCCCAGCCCTCGCCGGCGCCGAGCACGTCGCCGTACGAGAACCCGCCGCCGGCGACGACGCCCGCGAAATCGCGCAGCGCGTGGCGTCCCGCGCCCAGGTCCGTCATGTGGATGTCGTACGCGTCGAATCCCGCGCGCGTGAGCGCGGCGGCCATCTCGACGTGACCGTTGACCCCTTGCTCGCGCAGGATCGCGATGCGCGGCCGCACGCCCGTCGCGACGTACGGCGCCGCCGGGTCGGCGTGGATGTCGAACGTGAGCAGCGGCACGAGGCCCGGCTCGTCGTCTGCAAGCCGTGCGTACTCGTCGTCGGCGGCTCGCGGGTTGTCGCGCAGCCGCTGCACCGCATGCGTCGTCGCCGACCATGTGCGATGCAGGTCGATCCGGGACTCGTCGAGCACGACGTGCTCGCCGCAACGCACGACGATGCGATCGCCGCGGCGCGGCGTCGCGATCACGCTCGCCACAATGCCGGCGTCGTGCGCAGCGGCGAGTACCGCGTCGGCGCGCTCGCGTCGAACCTGCACGATCGCGCCCAACTCCTCGGCAAACAGCGCGGCGATGACATTGCCCGCCGGGCCGGGCAAGCGGACGTCGAGCGCACAGCGTGAGGCGAATGCCATCTCGCAAAGCGTGACGAATACGCCGCCGTCGCTGACGTCGTGGTAGGCGAGCAGCGCATCGTCGCCGCGCAGCCGCCGCACGAGCGAGAAGAAGGCGGCAAGACGCTCGGGCTCGACGTCCGGCGCTTCGTCGCCGATCTGGCCGCAGGTCTGCGCGAGCGCCGACGCGCCGAGCCGCCGGCGGCCGCCCGCGACGTCGAGATGTACGAGCAGCGTGTCGCCGGCCTCGAGTCGCAGCAACGGCGTCAGGCACGCGCGCACGTCGTCGATCGCCGCGAACGCGGACACGATCAGGGACACCGGCGCCGTCACGCTCTTGTCGATCGTGCCGTCGCGCCACGTCGTGCGCATCGACAGCGAATCCTTGCCGACTGGTATCGACACGCCGAGCGCAATGCAGAAATCGAGCGCGACCGCGCGCACGGTATCGTAGAGCGCCGCGTCTTCGCCAGGCTCGCCGGCGGCCGCCATCCAGTTCGCGGACAGCTTGATGTCCGATAGTCGCGCAACGGGCGCGGCAGCGATGTTCGTGATCGCCTCGCCGACCGCGATGCGTCCCGACGCCGGCGCGTCGATCAGCGCAAGCGGCGTTCGCTCGCCCATCGCCATCGCCTCGCCGGCGTAGCCGTCGAAATCGCGCAGCGTGACGCCGGCGTCGGCGACCGGCACCTGCCACGGACCCACCATCGGATCGCGCGCGCACAATCCGCCGACGGTGCGATCGCCGATCGTCACCAGGAACGTCTTGTCGGCAACGGCCGGGAAGGCGAGCACGCGATAGACGGCGTCGCGCACCGCAATGCCCGCAAGGTCGAGCGGTGCGCGTGGCGTGCACGTGCGCGTCACGTCGCGCGACATCCGCGGCGGCTTGCCGAGAATCACGTCGAGAGGCACGTCGACGGGCGCATTGTCGAAGCGCGCATCGACGACGACGAGCTGTCCCTCGGCGTTCGCCTCGCCGACGACGGCGAACGGACAGCGCTCGCGCTCGCAGATCGCACGAAACGTCGGCAGATCCCGCGGCGCGATCGCGAGCACGTAGCGCTCCTGCGCCTCGTTGCACCAAATCTCGCGCGGCGTCATGCCCGGCTCTTCCGAAGGAACCGCACGCAGATCGATGATCGCGCCGACGCCGCCGCCATGCAGCAGTTCGGGCAGCGCATTCGACAAGCCACCGGCGCCGACGTCGTGGATCGACAGGATCGGGTTCGCGTCGCGCATTTGCGAGCAGCGGTCGATGACTTCCTGCGCGCGGCGCTCGATCTCGGCGTTGCCGCGCTGCACGGAATCGAAATCGAGATCGGCCGCGTTGACGCCGGTCGCCATCGACGACGCGGCGCCCCCACCCATGCCGATCAGCATGCCGGGACCGCCGAGATGAATCAGGAGCGAGCCGGCCGCGAGCGGCTTCTTGTGGATGTGCGCGTCACCGATATTGCCGACGCCGCCCGCGATCATGATCGGCTTGTGGTAGCCGCGTACGCGGCCACCAACCTCCATCTCGAACGTGCGGAAGTAGCCGGTCAGGTTCGGCCGCCCGAACTCGTTGTTGAACGACGCCGCGCCGATCGGACCGTCGAGCATGATCGAAAGCGCCGATGCGATGCGCTCCGGCTTGCCGTACCACGACCCCGCTGCGTCAGCAGCGCGCGCCGTTTCCCCTCGCCGGTTGGGAGACGGGGATGGAATGAGGGTCGACTCCCACGGCTGCATCAGCGCGGGGATGCGCAGATGCGACGTCGTGTAGCCGACGAGGCCGGCCTTCGGTCGCGCGCCGGTGCCCGTCGCGCCCTCGTCGCGGATCTCGCCGCCGGCGCCGGTCGCCGCGCCCGGAAACGGCGCGATGGCGGTCGGATGGTTGTGCGTCTCGACCTTCATCAGCACGTGCATGGCTTCGCGATGCGCGCGATAGCAGCCGTCCGCATCGGGATAAAAGCGCTCGGCGATGCCCCCTTCGATCACCGACGAATTGTCGGAGTACGCGACGAGCGTTCCACCCGGATGCGCGGCGTGCGTTGCGCGAATCATCGCGAACAGGCTTTGCGGCTGCGGCTCTCCGTCGATGCGCCACGTCGCGTTGAAGATCTTGTGCCGGCAATGCTCCGAGTTTGCCTGCGCGAACATCGTGAGCTCGGCGTCCGTCGGGTCGCGACCGAGGCGCGTGAATGCGTCGACGAGGTAATCGATCTCGTCGTCGGACAGCGCCAGGCCGAGCGCGACGTCGGCGTCCTCGAGCGCGCGCCGCCCCTGCGCAAGCAGTGGAACGCGCGTGAGCGGACGCGGCGCAACTTGCGCGAACAGCCGCTCTGCATCACCGAGCTTCGCGACGACCGTTTCGGTCATCCGGTCGTGGACGAGCGGAACGAGCGCTGCGCGCTCGGCGTCGCCGAAACAGGAGTCGCCGCCGGTCGCGATCGAGTACGCGACGCCGCGCTCGATGCGGGTAACCACGCGAAGACCGCAGTTGTGCGCGATGTCGGTCGCTTTCGACGACCACGGCGAGATCGTGCCGAAGCGCGGCAGCACGACGAATGCCGGCGTCCGTAAGTCGTCGTCGCCGCTGTCCGCGGGACCGTAGGTCAACAGCCGTTCGAGCGTCGCCCGCTCATGCGCCGAAAGCGCACGCGTTACGTCGACGAAGTGCCAGTAGCGCGCGGAAAGGTCGGAGATCGACGGGTTCGGGCGCAGCGCCGCGACGGCGGCAAGAAGCTTCGCGACGCGGAACGGCGACAGCGCGGAGCCACCGCGCAGGGCGAGAACTTCGGACACCATTCGATTATAGCGAACGACCCGTCGCGTGCCGGCGCCGTTCGGCGCGGCATCACGGCGTCGGATGCGTGCTGCGCGCGACCAGCTCGACGATGCGCGCCGCCGAATCCGCGTACCACTGCGGCACCGCGCCGCCGCGCGAACGACGCGCATCGATCGCGGCGCGTATCGCGCGTCGCGAGCGCAGAACGTCGCGAGAATCGCGCTCGAACACTGCGGTGCGATACGCGATCAGCAGCCGTTCGACGCGGATCGCCGTGGCCGGCGGATCGTCGAGAAGCGATGCGAGGCGCCGCTCGTGTGCGGCCGCGGAACCCGAAAGGCACCGCGCCATCCGCGCGTGGTACGAGACCTTCGCCGCGAGCCACGCGCGAAAGAGCGCCTCGGCGGCGTTCGGATCGACGGTCTCGACGTCGACGAGGTGCCGATGCAGGCAACGGAACTCGAAGTTCGCGACGTTCGAGCGCGCGCGCAGGAACGGGTTGTTGGCGACGTTGAAGTCCTCGCCGAACGACGCGTCGGCCGGCGCATCGGCGTCCCACGGCGCGCCGACGCGCGCGAATTCGAAGTCGATGAAGGCGGCGCGCGCACCATTGGTGAGGACATTGCCCGCCTTGAGGTCGTAATGCATGAAGCCGAGGCGGTCCATCGGTTGCAGCGCGTCGACGATCGCACGAAGCTGCAGCGCGTCGAGCGGATGCTTGCGCGCATCCGGATGCTTGCCGGGAAGCTCGGACATGAACAGGAAATGCGCGTCACCTGCCGCGACACGTGCGATCAGCTCCGGTGCACTGTCGATCCCGAGGATCGGCAACTGCGCGAGGATCCCGGCCTCCCAGGCGAACGTCGCATCGCGGTTCGTGCGCTGCGGCCCGAGGCGCGGGCTCTTGACGATCACCGGGCGCGGAACGCCGCGACGACCCGCGAGCAGCGCGCGGTGGCAGATCGCGTTGCGATCGCGCGCGACTTCGGGCAGCGTTCCAGCGACGATCGCGCGCACGGCGCCGGTGAGGGACTGCAGGCTCGGGACTCGTGCGCCACGGTCGAGGATCCGGCATGCGGCCGCGGTGTCCCGCGCGCTCGCGCAATCCGCGACCGCAGCGTTATCGCGCAGCGACGAGTCCATCGCCTGCCAACGCCCGTCGGAGCCGGACGACGTCCTCGGGCCGATCCACCTCCCAGTACCCGCGTCGCGCGACGTCGAAGGCGGCGAAGCGGATACCGGGATCCGCGATGAGCCGGCGCATCACGAAGAAGTAATAGGTGCGCGGCTCGTTGAATCCGCGGCGAACGCGATCGTCGAGCGTATCGGCGAACCCACGCGCGGCGTGCGCCGAAAGCTTGAGGATCCCCGCGTATGCGCCGGCATAACCTTCGAAGTTGACGCCGAAGCGCGTGACGCGGCCCGCGTCGACCGCGACGTTGATCTCCAGCGGATCGCGGACGCTGCTGTCATAGGCGACGAGCGACGGCGCGACGCTGAATAAATCGGCTGCCAGCGCGTCGGAGAGCACGACGTCGCCATGAATGATCGTGAGGGCACGGTCAAACGACGCGCGCGCGAACCAGAGCGACGCATTGATGCCGGTGATGTCGAAGAACGGATTCAGCACGACCTCGCAGCCGCGCACCCACGGCATGATCGCGTGGCTCTGGAACCCGAGCACGACGTGCACGTCGGCGTACGCATCGGCGGCGCGGATCTGCCGCAGCAGCCGCGCCACGAGCGGCTCGCCGCCGACGTCGATCAGGCATTTCGGCCTGCGCGCATATTCGCTCCCCATGCGCCGGCCCATGCCGGCAAGGAGCACCAGATAGCGCATGACCTACGCGACTCGCGTCGCGATCACGGCGACAGCTTGAACGAGAATTCGAACGGCGCCATCGCAGGTGGCGCGGCAGGTCGCGAAGGCGGCGCGCCGCCGGGCACCGGCGCGCGTGCGAAGACGTCGAACATGCGCGGATCGAGCGCGTAGGTCGGCTGCACGCCGGCCGCTTCGATGTACGCGCGTTTCGCGGCGACGCGGGCGGACAGCCGGTCGCGCAAGGTACGAAAGCGCGCGTCGACGTGCGCGACCGCGCGCGGGTTGTCGGGCAGCGCTGCGCGGAAGTGATTGACGTTCGAAAGCCCTGCGCGGAGCGCGAGGCCGCCGTCGGGCGTCGAATCGAAGAACTCGAGGAGGTTGCAGTGATTGCCGGGGTCGAGACGGTACGCGTAAAGCTCGAGGCCGCGCGAGCTCGCCATCAGGTTGTAGTTGTCGTCGGCGACGGCGAACGCCTTCGCGATGCCGAGCGCGCGATCGTCGGGCTGGTTCGCGGTGAAATTCTGCGAGAACGCGA
>DATJFI010000034.1:0-2156 GCA_035495715.1 Casimicrobiaceae bacterium | reverse complement strand
GACGGCTCGCCGATGGCGGCGCCGCCGCGCACGCTGTTGGCCGATGGCCGGGCGTTCTTCGTCGGCCAGCCGGTGGTCGCGATCGTCGCCGAGACGCGCGAACAGGCGCAGGACGCGGCCGACCTCGCGGCCATCGAATACGAAGATTTGCCGTGCGTCACCGACGCGCGCGAGGCAGCCAAGAGTGACGCGCCGCAGATCTGGCCGGAAGCGCCCGGCAACGTGTCGGCGTTCGCGCGGATCGGCAACGCGAAGGCGGTCGACGAGGCGTTCGGTCGCGCAGCGCACGTAACCAGGCTTTCGTTGCACAACCAGCGCCTGATCGCGATGGCGCTCGAGCCGCGCTGCTCGATCGCAACGCACGAGAACGGCCGGTTCACGCTGCATACGCAGAACCAGACGCCGACCGGCGCGCGCGACGGCCTTGCGGCGTCGCTCGGCGGCAAGCCGGCCGACTTCCGGCTGATCATCGGCGAGATCGGCGGCGGCTTCGGCATGAAGACCGGCGTCGCCAACGAGGACGTTCTCGTCTGCTACGCAGCGCGCAAGCTCGCCCGGCCGGTCAAGTGGCGCGCCGAGCGCGCAGAGGAGTTCCTTGCCGCGCACATGGGACGCGACCAGCACTACGACGGCGAGCTCGCGCTCGACCGCGAAGGCCGCATCCTCGCGCTGCGGGTCACGACGCACGCCAACTTCGGCGCGACGCCGGTCGGCTCGACCGCGATCATCCCGCTGCTGCTCGCGCCGAAGGTGCAGACCACGGTCTACCACGTCCCGGCAGTCGACTATCGCGTCTACGGCCTGCTGACGAACACGATGGCGACCGGCGCGTATCGGGGCGCCGGGCGCCCCGAGGCGAACTACCTGATGGAGCGCCTGATCGAGCAGGCCGCGCGCGAGATGAAGCTCGACAGCGCGGAGATCCGCCGGCGCAACTTCATCCGGCCGGACCAGTTTCCATACAAGACCCATGTCGACGATTGGTACGACGCGGGCGAATTCGCCCGCGTGCTCGACCGCGCACTCGCGGCGGCGGACTGGAACGGATTTGCGGCGCGGCGCAAGGCTTCGCAGCTTCGCGGAAGGCTGCGCGGCCGGGGCCTCGCCTGCTACCTGGAATGGACCGGCGCGCCGATTCGCACGGAAACCGTCGACATCCAGGTCGACGCAGACGGCACCGTGAGCGTTTACACGGGTACGCAGGCAATGGGGCAGGGGTTGGAAACGACGTACACCCAGTTGATTACCGAGGTGCTGCAGATTCCGGCGAAGACCGTGCGCGTCGTCCAGGGCGACACGGACGCGGCCACCGGCGTCGGCAGCGTCGGCTCGCGCTCGGCGTTCGTCGGCGGCTCGGCTGCGGTCGCCGCCGGCAAGCGCGCGATCGTGCGCGGCAAGGAGCTTGCGGCGGATGCGCTCGAGAGCTCGGTCGCCGACATCGAATACGCGGGCGGGCGGTTCTCGATCGCGGGCACCGACCGTTCGCTCGCACTCGCGGAAGTCGCCGCGCGTGCGCCCGAGGGAAGAATCCGCGTCTCGGCGACCGAGACGCCCTCGACGCCGTCGTGGCCCAACGGCGCGCAGGTCTGCGAGCTCGAGATCGATCCGGATACCGGCGAAATCGAGCTTGCCTCGATGACCAGCGTCGACGACATCGGCCGGATCATCAACCACATGATCGTCGAGGGGCAGGTCCACGGCGGTATCGCCCAGGGCCTCGGCCAGGCGCTTTTCGAGCAGGCGGTCTACGACCCGGCGAGCGGGCAGTTGCTGACCGGGTCGCTGATGGATTACTGCGTGCCGCGAGCCGACCAGATGCCGCCGATGAATAGCGCGTTCGACGAGAGCGTGCCGTGCAAGACGAATCTGCTGGGCGTCAAGGGTTGCGGCGAGATCGGCACGATTGGTGCGGTGCCCGCTGCGATGCATGCGGCGCTCGACGCGCTTTCGGGCCACGGCGTGACGCACCTCGAGATGCCACTGACGCCGGAAAGAATCTGGCGCGCGCTGCGAGGTCAAACCGCGTAGAAAAGGCCGCGACGCCTTATATGGCGACGTTCAACGACCCGACGTTCGAAGGCGCAAACCGCGCGATCGGGTTCGCGTTGGTCATTTCGCTCGCGCTGCATATTGCACTGCTGTGGATCCTGCCTTCA
>DATJFI010000033.1:0-30745 GCA_035495715.1 Casimicrobiaceae bacterium | reverse complement strand
TCTCGCGCCGAATCGCCGCGTCGAAATCGAAGTGAAGGGCGAAGGCGTCGCGCGCTGAGCGCCGCAGTCCTCGCCCCGAAAAGCCCCGCGACGTTTGCGGGGCTTTTTTGTCGGGTCGTCGAACGGCGGTCAGGTCGTCGCGGCTTCGAGGGCCGGCGCCGGTGCCTGCGCCGACTCGGCGCAGATCGTCACGGCGTCGCCGAGCGTGCTCACGCAATGCGTCGCGCCGGCTTCGCGCTGCAACTCGCGATCGGCGAGTATCGGATCGTCGACAGGCCACAGTCCCACCAGCAGCGGGGCGGCAGGAAGCCGCGCGCGCAATCTTCGCAACAGCAGCCGCAGGTGCGCCGGGTGACCGCGAATCTCGACGTACGAGACGCAGGCCATCGCCACGCCCTCGACGTCGAGCGACGCGATGTTCTCGCGCGACACCGCGGCGTTCCGGACGACGCGCGCGCCAAGACCCCGTTGCTCGAGCAGTTGCGTGAGCATCGCCGCGACCGTTTCGTCGAGCGGCCCGCGGCCCGCGATGCACAGCACCGGACTTTCGCCTCGCCACGCAGACGGGAGTCGGGTGTCGTCGATGCGGCCGGATGGCCCGTTTGACGCGGCTGCGCGGGTCGCGCTTTCGTTCACTTCCGCTCGCAACGTCGTCTCGTTATCGGCGAGCTCGCTCACGAGGTCGTCGACGTTCCTCTTCACCTGTGCAATGCGAGCATGCGTCATCGCGCCACGGTGCACGTCGGTGGCGGCGAGGCGCAGCGCGCTCACGACGACTTCGTCGTAGTACGCCGTAAGCGTTTGCGTCTTCAGGAACGCTTCCGCCTGGTCGACCGCTTCGTCGGGATCGTTCGCGAGCATCCGCTGGTACAGGTTCTCCACGGGGCTCAGCGCCGGCTGGTCACCGAGCAGCACGTCGATGAATTCGAGGTGCTCGATATGGCGGCCGAGCACGACGAGGCAGAGCGTGAGCGGCGTCGAGATGATGAGGCCGATCGGTCCCCACAGCCATGTCCAGAAGATCGCGGCGACGATCACCGCGAACGGCGACAGGCCGGTGCTGTGACCGTAGACGAGCGGTTCGACGACCTGGCTCAGCGTGACCTCGACGACGGCGTAGAGCACGACGGTCCAGATCGCCATGCTCCAGCCGGGTTCCGTGGCCGCGGCAAGCACCAGCGGCAACGCCGCGGCGATCCACGAGCCGATGTACGGAATGAAGCGCAGAAGCGCGCTCGCGATCGCCCATAACGCCGGATTCGGCACGCCGATCCAGTAGAGGCCGGTGCCGACGATGACGCCGAATGCCGTGTTGATCCCGAGCTGTGTCAGGAAATAGCGCGCGAGCCGATGCCCTGCCTCGTCCATCGCGAGCGTCGTGCGCTGCATGTCGCTCGACCCGAACAGGCGGATCGCGCGGTTGCGCAGATCCTCCTTTTGCAAGAGCGCAAAGATCGTGACGACGAGGATGATCCCGAACGTGGCAAGTGGATTGAGGATCGGCCGCACCAGGGTCGGGATGATTTTGAGCGCCCACGCGGCCGAGGGCGGCGCGGTTGCCGCTGCGGACCGCGCTTCTTCATTCACGGCGGGCGCCTTCGGGCGCGTCTGCGGCGACGCCTCGGCGGGCAGTTCGCGCCGCAGCGGCCCGAGCAGCGGCGACAGGCCGGCGACGACCGCGCTGCGCAGGCCCTCGACCTTCTGCTGGATCGTGGTTTCGTAACGCGGCAGGTCCTGCGCGAGATCGGCGACCTGCGTGCCGATCGCCGCGCCGAGCGCGAGGATGAGGCCAAGCGCAACGACGACGCTCACGACGACGGAAAGGATGCGTCCGAGCCGGATTCGCCGCAGCAGCGCGACGAGCGGGCTCAGCACGAAACACAGCAGGAACGCGAGCGTGATCGGCACCAGTACCTCGCGCCCGAGGTAGAGCGCGGCGACGATCACGACACCGACGACCACGCCGGTCAGCCCGGCCGTGTTCTGGGCGGGAACGGGCGCGACGTGTGTCGGCACCGCGTCGGTGGGCGAAAGCGGTTGCCGGGGTTCGGGCACGTTGCGCGTCGTCGACGTTATGCGTATTCGGAGCGCTCGCGGCGTTGCAAGGTTCCGGCGTGCACGGCGGACGCTGCATCACGGCTGCTACACTCGGCGCATGCCCTCGCGCGAGCCGCGCGCCGTCGATCTGCGCATCGACGCGCGCTTCGTCATCCCCGTCGAGCCGCCCGCCGCGCTCGCGGACCACGCGCTCGTCGTCGACGCCGGCCGCATCGTCGCGCTCGTTCCGTTCGCGCAGGCCGACGCGGAGTACGCGTCGCGCGAGCGCGTGGCACTTCCCGAGCATGCGCTGATTCCCGGCCTCGTGAACGCGCACACGCATTCGGCGATGACGCTGCTGCGCGGCATCGCCGACGACGTTCCGCTGAAGGCGTGGCTCGAGGAGCACATCTGGCCGCGCGAAGCCCGGTTCGTCGCGCCCGATTTCGTCCACCACGGCACGCTGCTCGCGGCCGCGGAGATGCTGCGCTCGGGCATCACGTGCTGCAACGACATGTACTTCTACCCGGACGCCGCCGCGCAGGCGTACGAGCAGACGGGCATGCGCGCGATGATCGGCATGGTGATCGTCGACTTTCCGACGCCGTATGCCGCCGATGCCGACGGGTACCTGCAGCGCGGGCTCGCCGCGCGTGACGCGTACAAGGATTCTCCCCGGCTCGCCTTCTCGCTCGCGCCGCACGCGCCGTATACCGTCGGCGACGAGACGTGGGGCACGATCGTCGTCTATGCGCGCCAGCTCGATCTCGTGATCCAGACCCACGTCGCGGAAACGGCGCACGAAGTCGAACAGTCGCGCGCACGAACGCACGAGACGCCGCTCGAACGTCTCGACCGGCTCGGCGCAACGGGGCCGGCGTTCGTCGCCATCCACGCCGTGCATCTCGACGCGCGCGACGTCGACATCCTGGTCGCGCAGGGCTGCCACGTCGTGCACTGTCCTGGCTCGAACATGAAGCTCGCGAGCGGCGCCGCGCCGGTCGCCGCGCTGCTTGCAGCCGGCGTCAACGTCGCGCTCGGCACCGACGGTGCGGCGTCGAACAACCGGCTCGACGTGCTCGACGAAATGCGCCTCGCCAGCCTGCTGTCGAAGGTGACGCGCGCCGACGCCGCGTCGCTTCCGGCGGCGACGGCGCTGCGGATGGCGACGCTGAACGGCGCACGCGCGCTCGGTCTCGATGAACGGATCGGCTCGCTCGTTCCGGGCAAGGACGCCGACGTCACCGCGGTGCGGCTCGCCGACGTCGAGACCCTGCCGTTGTACGATCCGGTTTCGCAACTCGTCACCGCCGCGGGACGCGAGCACGTCACCGACGTCTGGGTCGCCGGCGAGCGTGTGCTCGACGAGCGCCGCCTCACGCGGATCGACGCCGGTGCGCTCATGAGCCGCACGCGCATGTGGCAGTCGCGCCTCGCCTGAACCTTCAGGTTCGTTGAATGCCTGCACGCGACAGCACCACCGACGGTCGCTTCGGAGCCGGCAACGCCGATCCGGCCGAGCTCGCGAAGTTCTCGGCGCTCGCACACCGCTGGTGGGATCCCGGCAGCGAGTTCAAGCCGTTGCACGACATCAATCCGCTGCGCGTTGGCTGGGTCGAGCGCATCGCCGGCGGCGTGGAGGGCAAGCGCGTCGCCGACGTCGGCTGTGGCGGCGGCATTTTCGCCGAAGCGCTCGCGCAGCGCGGCGCCGACGTGACCGGCATCGACCTGTCGGAAAAGGCGATTGCGGTGGCGCGCCTGCACCAGTACGAGTCGGGAACCAGCGTCGACTATCGACGCGTCGCCGCGGAGACGCTCGCGCTCGAGATGCCGGGCGCGTTCGACGTCGTCACCTGCCTCGAGCTTCTCGAGCACGTGCCGGAGCCCGCGTCGACGGTCGCCGCGTGCAGCGCGCTCGCGCGGCCCGGCGGCACCGTCGTTTTCTCGACGATCAATCGCAACCCGAAGTCGTACGCGCAGGCAATTCTCGCCGCCGAATACGTGTTGAAGCTGCTGCCGCGCGGCACGCACGACTGGGCGCGGTTCCTGCGGCCGTCGGAGGTCGCCGCGTTCGGCCGCCGCGCGCGGCTCGACCTGATCGCGATGACGGGCATGACGTACAACCCGCTCACGCAGGTCTACCGCCTGACGGATGACACGTCGGTCAATTACCTCGCGGCGTTCAGGCGCACGGAACGCGATGCCGGCTGACACGCGTGCCCGTCGGTCGGCGCGCACGCTGCCGGTGTCGGCAGTGCTGTTCGATCTCGACGGCACGCTCGCGGACTCGGCCGGCGATCTCGCCGCCGCGGTGAACCGGATGCGCGCCGAACGCGGCCTCGCGCCGGTCGGCGTCGAACTGCTGCGACCGCACGCCTCGGCCGGCGCGCGTGGGCTGCTGGGCGCGGGCATGGGCGTGACGCCCACCGATGCCGACTATCCGAGCCTCCGCGACACGTTCCTCGATTATTACGCGGCGGGCCTCGATCGGACGACGCGGCTCTTCGACGGCGTCGCCGAACTGCTCGATGCGCTCGACACGCGCGCGCTCGCGTTCGGCATCGTGACGAACAAGGCGACGCGCTTCACGCAACGCGTCGTCGCGGCGCTGGGGCTCGACCATCGCGCCGGCGCGGTCGTGTCGGGCGATACGACGTCCCACCCGAAGCCGCATCCGGCGCCGCTGCTGCACGCGGCGGCACTGCTGCGCGTCGCGCCGGAAGCGTGCGTCTACGTGGGCGACGACCTGCGCGACGTCACCGCCGGCAATGCCGCAGGCATGGCGACGATCGTCGCCGAGTACGGCTACCTCGGCGAACAGGGATGCGCCGACGACTGGCCGGCGACCGGCTGGATCGACCGGCCGCTTGCGCTGCTCGACTGGCTGCCGTCAGGCGCGTGACGCGAAAGCGCCGCTGCCATCGTCAGGTCGGTTCTCCCGGCACCGTTCCGCTCACGGGCGTCAGGCGCTTCTGAGCGCGCTGTTGCTCGAGCAGTTGCTCGAGCGTCGCCTGTTGCGCCGCGTAGGCCGGCACCTTGTACAGGTTCGCGAGTTCCAGCGGATCGGCCGAGACGTTGTACATCTCGAATTCCTCCGGCTCCACGGGCGCCTTCTTGACGGTCCGTGAGTACACCGGGAAGGAGTCCCGATCGGGCGGCGGTGCGGGATCCAGCGGCGCGAGAACGACGTCCTCGGGAGGCGGATCGGCGGGCGGATTGGCGTTCGGATCGCCCGGCGTCGACCAGAACTGCGGATTGTCGAAGTAGCGCGAATATTTCCAGACCTCCCCGTCCAGCATCGCGATCACCGTCTCGATGTGATTGGGCTGCGGCACGGAGTTGTAGGCGATGCCGGTCCAGTTGTCCTGATCGAGGCCGCGGCTCGGATCGTCGTCGGTCATGAAATAGAGCGGGTCGGTCAGCGTCGTCTCGGGCGCTGCGCCGGTCACCACGGCGCTCAGGTCGCGGCCGACGAGCGGGAGGACGTCGCTGTGATCGACGGCCAGCGTCGGCCGCAGCGCAGCCTGGTTCGCGCCGGCGAGGCCGAGCAGCGTCGGCAGCACGTCGACGTGGCTCGTCAGCGCATTGATCGTCCGCGGCTGCGGGAACATCGTCGGGTTCGAGATGATGAGCGGGACGTGGATCGATTCCTCGTACGCCTGGTACCACTTCTGGTGCATCCCGCCGTGCGCGTTCAGAAGATCGCCATGGTCGGACGTGAAGATCACGATCGTGTTGTCGCGGAAGCGCGAGTTCATCAGCGCCTGGTAGACCGCGTACATCTGCTCGTCGACGTTCTTGTGGAGCTGGTAGTAGAAGCGCTGGTACTGCTTGATGTCGAGCACCGGCTGCATCCAGATCGCGTAGCTCTCCTGGTAGAACTTCTGGCAGGACGGCTTCGTGAGCAGCGTTTCCTGCTCGGAGAGCTGCGCGTCGGGCGTGAAGAGATTGACCGGAACGACGTCCTCGACAGTGAAGTCGAATGCCGGCGTCGTGTCCGGATTCTTCGCGAGCAGGTTGGACCAAAGTCCGTAGAGCGTGATGTCGTGCGGATTGACGAACGAAACGACGGCGAGCCACGGCTTCGTACTGTTGTTGCGGCCGAGCTGACCGAGCAGGTCCTGCCCGTACGAGGAGAACGCCTCGTCGCGCCCCGGCGCGTCCTTCGCCGACGAGCCGCTGTTGAACGGCGACTTTCCATGCGGCTCGGGTCCGATCCAGCCCGTAAAGCCGTAGCGATCGAGTCGATCGCCGGCGAGATAGAGCGCCTCCTTCGACGGATCGCGCTGCCCGGTCGTCGGGTCATAGCTCGTGAGTTGCGAATGCGTCCCGGGAATCAGCATGTCCGCGTCGGACGCGTGCCATTTGCCTTTCCAGAAGGTCGCGTAGCCGGCGGCCCGGAAGTAGTCGCCCATCGTCGGCACGCTGTTCGGGTCGAGCCAGAACACGTCGGGATCGAACGATTCCTTCGCCGCGCCGGTGGTCTGCGTCACGCCGTGCAGTGACGGATACTGCCCCGTGTAGAGGGTCGCGCGGCCCGGCGTGCACGCGACCGAGCCGGCATAGTGGCGCTGAAATTCGACGCCCGTCGCGCGGAGCGCATTCTGCGTCTTGAGATACGTCGCGCGGAATGCCTTCAGCTCGTCCGATTCGTAGACCGGCGGATGGCGCATTTCATCGACCATCAGGAACAGGAAGTTCGGCCGGTTGCCCTTGCCGGCGTTGGCCTGCACGCCCGTGGCAGCCGTCGCGTCGCCGATCGCGGGAAGGCCGAGCGCGCCGAGCGTCGCGGCGGTCGTCGTCAGGAAATCGCGCCGCGCCGGTCGCGCGGGCTGCTGCCCGTCATCGCGCCGTGCGGGTTGGGACGGCTTCTCGTCGTTGTGGCTCATGCTGTCCCCCTTCTTGTTTTTGAGGCGCGCAGCATCCCACAGAATTTTCGGCCGGTCAGCAACCTTTCATCGGCTCGCCGAGGGCCTTAGCCCGCGCAGGCGACGTTCGCGAGCCAGAGCTCGTGTTTCGTCCCCCCGCGGGAGCCGACGACGCGCACGCCCTGGTTCGCCGCGAGAGGCCGGACGACCGCGGACGCGACGTCGTCGGGCACGCGCAGCGCGATGCCGTTCGCCTGCGTGATCCGGTCGCCCGCGCGCAGACCGAGCATCGCGGCGAAACCGCCGTCTTCGCGCACCACCAGCGCGTCGCCCGCGGAGGCGAGCAGCGCGCGCCAGGGTCCGGCGTCGCCGGATAGACCGCCCAATAACTCGGCATTGATCTTCACGACGTTGCCGCTGAAACCGGCCGGCGGGGCGCACGTCGCATTGCGCGGCGTGCCGCGCGCCGACGCAACGGCGGTTCGCGCGAGCGCCTGCGAGCCACTCGTCGTCGCGCCCGCCCGGTCCTGCGCAAGCGCGAAGCGGCGCTCGCGTCCGGCCTCGCGGATCGTCACGCCAAACGGCTCGACCGACGCGAGCGTCACGCCGGGAACGATCTCCTGGCCCTGCGCAACCAGGCGAAAACCGCTCGGCAGCCGGAACAGCGCGTAACCCTGCTGCGCGGGCTCGGCAATGACGCCGAGCAGGCGCGCGTCGGCGGGGAGCGTTGCCTGCACGGCGCCTGCGTCGGTTGCCGGCGCATGACCGCCGAACAGGTCGGCCGCCATGATCGTCGTCACCGGGTCGGCCGGCGCGCGTGCGGCAACGTGCAACGGTGCCGGCGCGACGATCTGCCAGCCCCAGTACGCGACGACGAGTGCGAGCAGGAAACCCGCCGCCAGCGTCGCGAGATGCGCGAGGAGCCTCATCGTTCGTTCGAGGCGCGCCGCTCGCTATAATCGCGCTCGCGTTCGCCTTCGCGTTTCCCCGGCATGAATCCCCTGCTGCGCCGCCTGCAGCCCTATCCGTTCGAACGGCTACGCGCGCTCACCGCGAGCGTGACGCCCGATCCCGCGAAGCGCGCGATCAACCTGTCGATCGGCGAGCCCCGGCATCCGACGCCGCCGTTCATCATCGAAGCGCTCGGCCGCGCGGCGCACGGCGGGCTCGCGAATTATCCCATGACCGCAGGGCCGGTTGCGCTGCGCGAGGCGATCGCGCAATGGCTCTGCCATCGCCACGGCTTGCGCGCGCTCGATCCGGGGACGCAAGTGCTGCCGGTCCTCGGCAGCCGCGAAGCCCTGTTCGCATTCGGGCAGACGGTGATCGACGGCAGCCGCGTCGGCGCGACCGTCGTGGTGCCCAATCCGTTCTACCAGATCTACGAAGGCGCGGCGCTCCTTGCCGGAGCTGCGATCCACTGCGTCAATGCCGACGCGCGGGCCAGCTTCGCGCACGACTTCGCGCGCGTGCCGCACGACGTCTGGGCGCGCACGCAACTGCTCTACGTGTGCTCGCCGGACAATCCGACCGGCCGTGTGATGCCGCAGCAGGAATGGCGCGCGCTGTTCGCGTTGTCGGATCGTTACGGCTTCGTCATCGCGTCGGACGAATGCTATTCGGAAATCTATTTCGACGAAGCGAAGCCGCCGCTCGGCGCGCTCGCAGCGGCGCAGGCGGAAGGCCGCGACGGCTTTCCGCGGCTCGTCGTGTTCGGCAGCCTGTCGAAGCGCTCGAACGCGCCGGGTCTGCGATCGGGCTACGTCGCCGGCGACCGTGCGCTCATCAAGGCGTTTCTGACTTATCGCACCTATCATGGATCCGCGATGTCGAACGCGGTCGCCGACGCGAGCATCGCCGCGTGGCGCGACGAAGCGCACGTCATTGCGAACCGCGCGCAATACGCGGCCAAGTTCCGTGTGCTCGCACCGCGCTTAGCGCAGACGCTCGCGTGCGCAATGCCGGAGGCCGCGTTCTACCTGTGGGCACAAACGCCCGGCGACGACGTGCGCTTCGCGCTGCGTCTGCTCGAGGAGGAGAACGTCGCCGTGCTGCCCGGCAGCCTGCTCGGGCGCGATGCCGACGGCGCGAATCCCGGTGCCGGCCGCGTGCGGATCGCGCTCGTTGCCGACGCCGAGCAATGCGCCGAAGGCGTCGAGCGGATCGTCGCCTGCGCGAAGCGGCTCTCCTGACCTGCCCGGCCGCGAGGATCGCCGGCGCCGCCTCGTTTCGTCGGCGTCGCTCGCGCTTCGTCCCGCACCGTTGGCGTTCCGTCGCGCGCGCCGGCCGTGACGGCACATCTCTCTAGAATGCCGGGCATGGCAACCCTCGCCCTCCCCCGCGCCGCCTCGTCGCTGCGCGACGGCTTGCGGTTCAGCTGGACGACGCTGCTGCTGCTCGTCGCGATCAACACCGGCGTCGCGCTGCTGCTTTGGAGCGGCGAGCGCGACGTCCGGCCGTTCTGGCAGCCGCTCGTCACGACCCAGCTCACCGGCCTGGCGATCGCGTACTGCGTCAACGCCGCCGCGCCGTGGGATCACGGCCGGCCCCTTTCTCGTCTGGCGATCGCCAACTGCGTCGGGTCGCTGCTCGGGCTCGCGCTCGTCATCGTCGTCAAGGGCTATTCGCTCGCGCACATGCGAACCGAGCCGATGTCGTTCGTCTTCAACGTCGTCGCCGCGTTCCTGATCGGCTTTTCGATCAGCTCGATGTTCTACATCAAGCGCCGCGAGGCGCGCACCGCCGCCGCGCTGCACAAGGCCGAAGCCGAACGCCACTTGTTGTCGAAGCAGGCCGTCGAGGCGGAGCTCAAGCTGATGCAAGCGCAGGTCGAGCCGCATTTCCTGTTCAACACGCTCGCGTCCGTGCAGTACCTGACCGAGACCGATCCTGCGGCGGCGAGCCGCATGCTCGGTCACCTGATCGCGTATCTGCGCGCTGCGCTGCCGCAGCTTCGCGCCCGCTCGTCGACGCTCGCGCGCGAGATGTCGCTCGCCGAGGCGTACCTCAACATCCTGGCGATGCGTCTCGGTCCGCGGCTGCGCTTCACGATCGACGTGCCGGATGACCTGCGCGATCATCCGTTTCCGCCGAACCTCGTCATTTCGCTCGTGGAGAACGCGATCAAGCACGGTATCGAGCCGTCCGCGGACGGCGGCTCGATCGCGCTCGGCGCCGCGCGAAGCGGCGAGTCGATCGTCGTCACCGTTGCCGACACCGGTTGCGGCGTCGCTGCGAACGCGAAGGACGGGCACGGCGTCGGGCTCACGAACGTCCGCGAGCGTCTCGCCGCGCTCTACGGCGGAAGGGCGCGATTCAGCCTCGAGCCCGCGGCGCCGCGCGGCATGCGGGCGACACTTTGCGTGCCGTACGAACCCGTCGACCGCCGCTAGGCCCCTCCGATGGCAAGGGTGCTGATCGCCGAAGACGAGCCGCTGCTCCGCGCGCAGCTCAAGGCCCGCCTCGTCGACGCGTGGCCCGAGGTGACCGAGATCATCGAGGCCGAGAACGGCGAGCAGGCGCTCGCGCTCGTCCACGAGCGCGGTCCCGACGTCGTCTTCCTGGACATCCGGATGCCGCGCAAGTCCGGCATCGAGGTGGCGCAGACGCTCGCGGGCCGCTGCCACGTGGTCTTCGTCACCGCCTACGACGAGTACGCGATCGCCGCTTTCGACGAGGGCGCCGTCGATTACGTGCTGAAGCCGGCGACGGCGGAGCGCATCGCGAAAGTCGTCGCGCGCGTCAAGGCGCGCCTCGCGCTGCCGCCGCTCGATCTCGCGGCGCTGCTGCGCAAACTCGCCGAGCGCGACGAATCGGGCGCGCCGCTCAAGTGGATCCGTGCCTCGCTCGGCAACGTGATGCAGATGATTCCCGTCGCCGACGTCGTCTACTTCCGCGCCGAGGATAAGTACACGAAGGTCGTGACGCGCGATGCGGAGGCATTGATCCGCAAGCCGATCAGGGATCTCTACGACGAGCTCGACCAGGAGGCGTTCTGGCAGATCCACCGCGCGACGATCGTCAACCTGAACGCGATCGCCCGCATCGAGCGCGACTTCCGCGACCAGCCGGTGATCACGCTCAAGTCGCGCCCCGAGCGCTTGACCGTCTCGCGGACCTTTGCACACCGCTTCAAGACGATGTGACCCAGGCGGCGGGCGCAACGCGCCGTCGCTGAACACGACGCGGAGGTCCCTGTCTCAAGCGCATGACCGCGGGCCTCGCGCACCGGCTGTCGATCCCGGCGCTTCTTGCCATCGTGCTGCTTGGCTGCGCGGAAACGCCGACGACGACGGCGCAAACGCCGGCGAAGGCCGCGTTCGACGCCGCCCGGATCGCGAAAGGCGCGCAGTTGTCGGCAATCGGCGACTGTCGCGTCTGTCACACCGCCGAGGGCGGACGCGCCTTCGCCGGAGGGCGCGCGTTGCCGACGCCGTTCGGCACGATCCATTCGACGAACATCACGCCCGACGACGAGACGGGCATCGGCCGCTACACGATCGACGAGTTCCGGCGCGCGCTGCACGAGGGTGTTGCGCGCGACGGCCATCGCCTGTATCCGGTCTTCCCGTACGACCACTTCACGCGCGTCAACGACGGCGACGTCGACGCGCTCTACGCGTTCGTCATGACGCGCGAGCCGGTGAAGGCTCGTCCGCCACCCAATCGCGTTGCATTCCCGGCGAGCATGCGACCGCTGCTCGCCGCGTGGAACTGGCTCTTTCTCGACGATCGCCGCTTCACGCCCGATCCGGCGCAAACGCCGGAATGGAATCGCGGCGCGTACCTGGTCGAGGGCCTTGCGCACTGTGGCGCGTGTCACACGCCGCGCAACGCCATGGGCGCCGAAAAGAAGGACGCGCGATTCGCGGGCGGCGAAGCCGAGGGCTGGCAGGCGCCGGGCCTGCTCGCTTTCTCGCCTGCGCCGATCGAATGGACGCCCGATCGGCTCTTCCGCTATCTGCGCGACGGCTTCGATCGCGAGCACGGCCTCGCCGCGGGTCCTATGGCGCCCGTCGTCGACGGGCTCGCAAGCGTGCCGGAAGCCGACGTGCGCGCCATCGTCACGTATCTCGCAAGCCTGCCGCAGCGCGAGCGGCCGCTGTCGGCCGAGGCGACGATCGCCGCTGCGGCGCAGCGCGAGTTCGGCCCCATTGCCCAGCACGCGCCTGACCGCGCCACCGAAGCGGGTGCACGCGCAGCGCGGAACGAGGACGCCGGCGAGGTGATCTTCGAAGGCGCATGCGCGACGTGTCATTTCGCCGGCGTGGCCCCGCCCGATCCGAAGCCGGTGCCGCTCGCGCTGTCGACGGCAGTCAACGCGACGACGCCGCGGAACGCGCTGCGGATCGTCGTCGAAGGTTTGCATCCACGGGCGGGCGAGCCGGGCGCGATCATGCCCGGCTTCGGCGGAGCGCTGACCGACGCCCAGATCGTCGCCGTGGTCGAATACATGCGCGCCCGCTTCAGCGACGCTCCAAGCTGGACAGACGTCGCGGCGACGCTGTCCGGCATCGAGACGGAGAACGCGCCGTGATCGAGCTCACCGTCAACGGCACCCGGCATGCCATCGACGCCGACGGCGACACGCCGCTGCTCTACGCGCTGCGCGATCACCTCGCATTGAACGGCGCGAAATTCGGCTGCGGCCTGGGCCAGTGCGGCGCCTGCACGGTCATCGTCGACGGCAAGGCGATCTTCTCGTGCGTGACGCCAATCTCGGTGCTTGCCGGACGCGCGATACGCACGATCGAGGGCCTCGGCACCGCGGAACGCCCGTCGCCGCTGCAGCGCGCGTTCATCGACGAGCAGGCCGCGCAATGCGGCTATTGCATCGCGGGCATGATCGTGCGCGCGCAGGCGCTGCTCGACGCGAATCCGTCGCCGAGCGACGCCGAGATACGCCGCCACATGGCGCCGAATCTTTGCCGTTGCGGAACGCATATGCGGATCCTGCGGGCGATCCGCCGCGCCGCGAAAAAGCCGGAGCGCGCGATCAGGCCGCCGCGACCGCGCTCGACATGACACGCAACCCGCAAAGCGTCGCACGCCGCGCGTTTCTCGTGCGAAGCGGCGCGCTCGTGGTCACGTTCTCGCTCGCGCCGCTCGATGCGCTGGCGCAGCAGCAGGAAGGTCCGAAGCTGCCGGGAAGCCTCGACCAGGCGCCGCGCCTCGCTGCATGGATCCGCGTCGGCGCCGACGGCAGCGTGACGGTGTTCACCGGCAAGGCGGAGCTCGGGCAAGGCATCAAGACGGCGTTGATCGCGGTCGCCGCCGAGGAGCTCGGCGTCGCGACCGGCGCGATCGCGCTCGTCACCGCCGATACGCGGCGCACGCCGAACGAGGCGTACACCGCGGGCAGCCATTCGATGCAGGACAGCGGCACCGCCATCCGTGCTGCCGCCGCGCAGGTGCGCGAGCTGCTGATCGCGCGTGCTGCGGCGAAGCTCGATGTGCCCGCCGGCGAGCTCCGCGCGCAGGACGGCAACGTCGTCGCCCGCGACGGGCGCAACGTCGGATTCGGCGAGCTCGCCGCACAGGGCTATGCCGAGGTGCGCGCGCAGCCGGTGTCGAAGCTCAGGGATCCGTCGACTTACCGCTATGTCGGCAAGGCGCTAGCGCGCGTCGACATTCCGGCGAAGGTAACCGGCGGCGTCGCGTACGTGCAGGACCTGCGCCTGCCCGGCATGCTGCACGCGCGCGTCGTGTGCCCTCCTGCGTATCGCGCGCGGCTCGTCGACGCCGACGTGGCGAACGTCGCGCGGATGCCGGGCGTTGCGAACGTCTTGCGCGACGGCAGCGTGCTCGGCGTCATCGCCGCGCACGAATTCGAGGCGATTCGCGCGATGCGGGCGCTCGCGACCGCCGCGCGCTGGGAGACGAGCCCGTCGCTGCCGCAGGGCGATCTCTCTGCGGCGATCCGCGGGTTGCCGTCGGAGGAGATCGTCGATGCCGAGCTGCACGGCGACGCCGCGCCCGCCGCGCGCTCGATCGACGCGACGTATACGCGCGCTTACCAGATGCACGGCGCGATCGGACCCTCGTGCGCCGTCGCGCTGCTCGACGACGACACGCTGACCGTGTGGACGCACTCGCAGGGCGTCTATCCGCTGCGTGCGAGCATCGCCGAGATGCTGCGGATGCCGGCCGAGCGCGTGCAGTGCGTCCACCTCGAGGGGTCCGGATGTTACGGACACAACGGGGCCGACGATGTCGCCGCGTACGCTGCGCTGTTCGCGCGTTCGATGCCCGGACACCCGATACGCCTGCAGTGGATGCGCGAGCAGGAGCACGCATGCGAGCCGTACGGCTCGGCGATGATCGCAAGGCACACGGGCAGCGTCGACGGCAGCGGGAACATCGTCGATTGGAATGGCGAGAGCTGGAGCGGCACGCACAGCTCGCGCCCCGGCGGCGCGGGCAACCTGATGCCGGCGTGGTATCTCGCGTCGCCGTTCACGCAGCCGCGACCGAAGCCGATTCCGTTGCCCGAGGGCGGCGGCGATCGCAACGCGATCCCGATTTACACGGTGCCGTCGCTTCGCGTCGTCCATCACTTCATCCCCGAAATGCCGGTGCGAGTCTCCGCGCTCCGCTCGCTCGGCGCGTACGTGAACGTGTTCGCGATCGAAAGCTTCATGGACGAGCTCGCGCAGGCTGCCGGCGCCGATCCCGTCGCGTTCCGATTGCGCCATCTGGCCGACCGCCGTGCACGCGACGTCGTGAGCGCCGCCGCGACGCGCTTCGGCTGGGAAGGCTTCACGGCGCGGCACGGGCGCGGCCGGGGCTTCGCGTTCGCGCGTTACAAGAACCTCGCTGCCTATTGCGCTGTCGCCGTCGAGGTCGCGCTCGAGCATGAAACGGGACGCGCGCGTGTCGTTCGCGCGGCGGCCGCCGTCGACAGCGGGCAGGCGGTCGATCCGGACGGGATCCGCAACCAGATCGAAGGCGGCATCGTGCAGTCGACGAGCTGGACGCTGTTCGAGGCGGTGACGTTCGACGCGACGCGCATCACGAGCGTCGACTGGTCGACGTATCCGATCGCGCGCTTCGCCGACATTCCCGACCGAATCGACGTCGACGTCATCGATCGCCCCGGCGAGCCGTTCCTCGGCACCGGCGAGGCCGCGCAGGGACCGGCCGGCGCCGCGATCGCCAACGCGATCGCGAACGCGACCGGCGTGCGGCTTCGCGACGTGCCGCTCACGCGCGAGAGGATCAAGGCGGCCGTCGGCGTGTAAAATTTCGCCCTTTTGGGCGATCGCATGGACGCTCTGCAGGCAACGATCGAGAAGGCGTGGGAAGCGCGCGCCGAGCTTTCGCCCGCGCACGCCGGAAATAACGTCCGCGACGCCGTCGCCGAGGTCATCGACGCGCTCGATCGCGGGCGTCGGCGGGTCGCGGAGAAAATCGACGGCGCGTGGGTCACGCACCAGTGGATCAAGAAGGCGGTGCTGCTGTCGTTCCGGCTCGCCGACAATGCGCCGATCGGTCTCGCCGGTCCGCAGGCGCCGTTTCGCTTCTACGACAAGGTGCCGACCAAGTTCGCGGCCTACGACGCGACGGCCTTCGCCGAGGCCGGCGTTCGCGTCGTCCCGCCGGCGGTCGCGCGGCGCGGCGCCTTCATCGCCCGCAACGTCGTGCTGATGCCCTCTTACGTCAACATCGGCGCCTACGTCGACGAGGGAACGATGGTCGATACCTGGGCGACCGTCGGCTCGTGCGCGCAGATCGGCCGCAACGTGCACCTGTCCGGCGGTGTCGGCATCGGCGGCGTGCTTGAACCGCTGCAGGCGAACCCCACCATCATCGAGGATAACTGCTTCATTGGCGCGCGTTCCGAGGTCGTCGAGGGCGTGATCGTCGAGGAGAACTCGGTATTGGGCATGGGCGTATTTCTCGGCCAGAGCACGAAGATCCTCGACCGCGCGAGCGGGACGGTCAGCTACGGTCGCGTCCCCGCCGGATCCGTCGTCGTCGCGGGCAGCCTGCCGGCCGCCGACGGCAGCCATGCGCTGTATTGCGCGGTGATCGTGAAAAAGGTCGACGCGAAGACGCGCGCGAAGACCGGCATCAACGAGCTGCTTCGCGCATGACGACGGCGACGCGCGCTTTTCACTGACGAACGCTCATGTCGGTTCAGATCAAGACCGAAGCCGATATCGAAGGCATGCGCGTGGCGGGCCGCCTCGCGTCGGAACTGCTCGACCATCTGACGCCGATGGTCAAGCCCGGCGTCACGACGAAGGACATCGACCGCGCCGCGCACGACTACATGGTCAACGTGCAGAAGACCGTTCCGGCGACGCTCAACTACGCACCGCCCGGGCACACGCCGTATCCGGCGTCGCTGTGCACGTCGGTCAATCACGTCGTCTGCCACGGCATTCCCGGCGAGAAGAAGCTCAAGGACGGCGACATCCTGAACGTCGACGTCACCGTCATCAAGGACGGCTATCACGGCGATACGAGCCGCATGTTCTTCATCGGCAAGCCGTCGATCCAGGCGCGACGGCTCGTCGAGATCACGTACGAGGCGATGTGGCGCGGGATCCGCGTCGTTCGCGCCGGCGCACACCTGGGCGACATCGGCGCCGCGATCCAGCGCTTCGCCGAAGGACACGGCTTCTCGGTCGTCCGCGAGTTCTGCGGGCACGGGATCGGCAACCGCTTCCACGAGGACCCGCAGGTCCTGCACTACGGCCGTCCCGGGACCGGGCTCAAGCTGCAGCCGGGAATGATCTTCACGATCGAGCCGATGATCAACGCCGGGCGCCCGCAGATCCGCGGTCTCGCCGATGGCTGGACGATCGTCACCGCCGACCATTCGCTGTCCGCGCAATGGGAGCACACGGTGCTCGTCACGCCGGACGGCTACGAGATCCTGACGCAGTCGGCGGGCACGCCGCCGGCCCCGCCGCAGTAACTCACCGCCGTCGACTCCGCGTGGCGAGCATCACCGTCGACGCACACGACACAATCGCCGACGCAGGGCGCGAGCGCGTCGCTGCGTGGCGCCGCGCACTGGCCGACGGCCGGCGTGATCTGCGCGATCGCTTCTTCGCAAGGCCCGATCCGTCGCGGCTCCTGCGCGGGCTTGCGCGAATCACCGATTCGATCGTCGTCGACGCGTGGACGCATGCCCGTCTGCCGGCATCGGCGGCGCTCGTGGCGGTCGGCGGCTACGGCCGCGGCGAGCTCTTTCCGCATTCGGACGTCGATGTGCTCGTTCTCTTGCGTGAAGGCGCCGACGCGGCGTGCGCGCAGGCGATCGAGCGGCTGCTGACGTCGTTGTGGGACGCGGGCGTCGAGCTCGCGCACGCGGTGCGCACGATCGACGAATGCCTGCACGAAATGCACGCCGACGCGACGGTCGCGACGAGCCTGCTCGAGCAGCGACCACTCGCGGGGTCGCGCGCACTCCACCGCGAATTCGCGCGGATGCTCGACGCGACGCGCGACATGCGCACGTTCTACGACGCGAAGGCGCTCGAGCAGCAGCAGCGGCATCTCAAGTATCACGACGCCGCGTACAACCTCGAGCCGAACGTCAAGGAAAGCCCCGGCGGCTTGCGCGACCTGCAGACGGTGATCTGGATCGCGCGCGGGGCGAAGCTCGGTCGCTCGTGGCGCGAGCTTGCGCGAAACGGCTTGATGACGACGGCGGAGGCGCGGGCCATCGCCCGTCAGGAACGGCTGATCGCCGACCTGCGCATTCGTCTCCACTACCTCGCCGGGCGCCGCGAGGATCGGCTGGTGTTCGATCTGCAGTCGGCGCTCGCGCGCGAGCTGGGGCTCGCCGACACCCCGGCACGGCGGGCGAGCGAGCAGCTCATGCAGCGCTACTACCGCGCGGCGAAGCTCGTGCAGCAGGTCAATACGGTGCTTCTGCAGAACCTGCACGCGAGCCTTTACCCGGCCGCGACCGCGCCGGCGCCGATCGACGCGACGTGGTCGCGCGTCGACGAGCTCCTCGACTTGCGCGACGAGACGCTGTTCGACGCGAATCCGCCGGCGATGCTCGATGCGTTCCTGATGCTGCAGCGGCACCCGGAGCTCAAGGGCATGACCGCGCGCACGCTGCGCGCGTTGTGGCGAAGCCGGCATCGGATCGACGCCGCCTTCCGCCGGGACCCCGGCAACCGAGCGCGCTTCATCGCGATGTTTCGCGAGCCGCGCGGCCTCACCCACGAGCTGCGGCGGATGAATCTGTACGGGATACTCGGCCAATACCTGCCCGCGTTCGGCGCGATCGTCGGGCAGATGCAGCACGACCTCTTCCACGTCTACACCGTGGACGAGCACATCCTGATGGTGATCCGAAACCTGCGCCGTTTCACCGAGGCGCAGCATGCGCACGAGTACCCGCTGTGCTCGCGGCTGATCGGCGACTTCGAGCGCAAGGAAGTGCTCTACCTCGCCGCACTGTTCCACGACATCGCGAAAGGTCGCGGCGGCGATCACTCGACGCTCGGCGCGCGCGAAGCCGAGCGCTTCTGCCTTGCGCACGGTCTTGCCGACGACGACGCAAAGCTCGTCGGGTGGCTCGTCGCCGACCATCTGACGATGTCGCTCACGGCGCAGAAACAGGACATCACCGATCCGCGCGTCGTCGAGGCGTTCGCCGCCAAGGTCGTCGACGAGCGCAGGCTGATCGCGCTGTATCTGCTGACGGTCGCCGACATCCGCGGCACGAGCCCGAAGGTCTGGAACGCGTGGAAAGGCAAGCTGCTCGAAGATCTCTTCAGCGCGGCCCGCACGGTCATCAACGCGGGCGCCGGCGAGCGTGCAGGCAGCGACAGCGTCGCCGAACGGCAGCGGGAAGCGCGTCGCTTGCTGCGACTCCATGCGGTCGCGGACGACGCCGAGTCCACGCTGTGGCGCGAGCTCGACACGCCGTACTTCCAGCGCCATAGCGCCGACGAGATCGCCTGGCATGCGCGGCACCTCTATTGGCGCGTGCGCGACAAGACGCCGATTGTCAAGGCGCGGCTCGCCCGCGACGGCGCCGGCCTGTCGGTGCTCGTCTACCTGCCCGACCAGCCCGCCCTTTTTGCGCGCATCTGCGGCTACTTCGGCCGCGCGAACCTGTCGATTCTCGACGCCAAGATCCACACGACGCGCCACGGCTATGCGCTCGACACCTTCGCCGTGCACGAGCCGTCGAACGCGTCACCCGCGTATCGCGAGACGATCCAACTCGTCGAATACGAGCTGACGCGCGCGCTCACCGATCCCGGCCCGCTGCAGCCGCCGGCCGAAGGCCGCGTCTCGCGGCAGCTTCGTCACTTTCCGCTCACGCCCGAGATCCAGATCTTTCCCGACGACAAGGGCACACACTTCATCCTCGAAGTCGTCGCCGGCGACCGGCCCGGTCTGCTCGCGCGGATCGCGTGGATTCTCGCGAAGGCGAACGTCAACGTCGCGAGCGCGCGGATCAACACGCTCGGCGAGCGCGCCGAGGACGTCTTCCTGATCGACGGCGCGCGCCTGCACGACGAGCAGGCGATGCTGCGGTTGGAGACGGCGCTGTACGAGGCGCTGAAGCTGCCCGATGGCAAGCTCGGCTGCGCGGACCGATGATGTTGGAGCGAGCGCCGCTTCGCTTGAACCTCGCTTCGCTCGTGTTAGCGCTCGCCGAGGTAAATCTTCCGTGTCCCCGCTCGCCCGATTTTGCCAGGTTGCAACCGATCACTCCTCCACCGCCGCGATTCCCGGAAACAGCACGTCGGTGAAGCCGAAGCGCGTGAAGTCCCGAACGCGCATCGGATAAAGAATCCCGTCGAGGTGGTCGCACTCGTGCTGGACGACGCGCGCATGGAAGCCTTCGACGTCGCGCTCGATCACGGCGCCATTCGGATCGAGACCGCGGTAACGGAGCCTCCGAAAGCGCGGGACGACGCCGCGCAGCCCCGGCACCGAGAGGCACCCTTCCCAGCCCTCCTCGATCTCGTCGGAAAGCGGCATCAGCACGGGATTGACGAGCTCGGTGTACGGCACCGGCTCGACGTCGGGATAGCGAGGGTTGCGCTCGACGCCGAAGATGACGACGCGCGCGCCGACGCCGATCTGCGGCGCGGCGAGGCCGGCGCCGTTTTGCGCCCGCATCGTGTCGCGCATGTCGTCGAGCAGCGCGCGGAGCTCCGGCGTGTCGACGCGCTCGACTTCACGCGCGCGTTCGAGGAGGCGCGGATCGCCCATGCGCAGCACGTCACGGATCATCGGCACTCGCTCCCATGATCACCGCCGCTCGCCGCGGCAGCGCGGTGTCGCGCGGCGCCAGCGGCACGCGCGGCACGACATGCTCGATCAGCGCGCGCACGCGGTCCATCGCCGTCTCGAGCACGTTCGCGATCGCTTCCATCGACACGATCGAGACGCTGTCGCCGCGGCCCGCCGCATGATTGACGACGACGCAAACCGACGCGTAGTCGACGCCGAGCTCGCGCGCGAGCACCGCCTCCGGCATTCCGGTCATGCCGACCATCGTCGCGCCGTCGCGCTCCATCCGATCGATCTCGGCCGCGGTTTCGAGGCGCGGCCCGGACACGGCGCCGTACACGCCGCCTTCGATCAGCGCGATGCGGCCGCTCGTTGCAGCGGCAACGCAGATGTCGCGCAGCGGGTGCGAATACGGATGCGTGAAGTCGACGTGGACGACCTGCTGGTCTCCGCCGTCGAAGAACGTGTTCGCGCGGCCCCACGTGTAGTCGATGAGCTGATGCGGCAGCACGAGGTCGCCCGGTCCGTAACCGCGGATCGCGCCGACCGACGCGACCGCGAGGATCGCGCTCGCGCCCTGCTCGCGCAGCGCCCACAGGTTCGCGCGGTAATTGACGCGGTGCGGTGGAATCGTATGGCCGTGGCCGTGACGCGCAAGGAAGATCGCCGGGTGCCCCGCAACGTCACCGAAGACCAGCGCGGCCGAGGGCTCGCCGTAAGGCGTCCGGATCACCTGCCGGTGGCGCACCGCGAGCGTCGAGAGGCGCGTCAGGCCGGTACCGCCGATGATGGCGAGCATGGAACTTGCTTAATTGCCGGGTCGAGTCGATCGAAGAAGCCGCGCGGCGCCGTGGCCCCGTACGAGGCGCCGGATGCTGGTCCGATCCGATGACTCATGACATCATCGTCCGCCGTCGCCAGCGCGGGCGCACAAGGACTTTCGCAATCATTCTAGCCGGAAAGCGAACATGTACCTGGACCGACTCTTCAAGCTGATGGCCGACAAGCAGGCGTCGGATCTCTACATCTCCTGCGGCGCGCCGATCAACATCAAGGTCAACGGCATCGTGCATCCGGTATCGAGCCAGTCGATGGATGTCGAGACCGTGCGCCGCATCGCCTACGACCTGATGACGAAGGAGCAGGCACGCGAGTTCGAGAACGAGCGCGAGATGAACCTCTCGCATCTCGACAGGTCGGTCGGCAACTTCCGGATCAACATCTTCCGCCAGCGCGGCTCGATCGCGCTCGTGATCCGCTACGTGCGCAACAACGTGCCGCCGTTCGAGGCGTTGCACCTGCCGTCGGTGCTGCTGAACCTCGTCATGGAAAAGCGCGGGCTCGTCCTCATCGCCGGCGCGACCGGCTCCGGCAAGTCGACGACGCTCGCGGCGATGATCGACCACCGGAACAACAACCGCACCGGCCACATCCTGACGATCGAGGATCCGATCGAGTACCTGTTCGATCACCGGCAGAGTCTCGTCAACCAGCGCGAAATCGGCATCGACACGCACAACTACCACCTGGCGCTGCAAAACGCGCTGCGCGAAGCGCCCGACCTCATCATGATCGGCGAAATCCGCGACAAGGAGACGATGCAGGCCGCGCTGCTGCACACGCTGACGGGGCACCTGTGCCTGTCGACGATCCACGCGAACAACAGCTACCACGCGCTGTCGCGGATCATCAACATGTTTCCGCACGATTCGCGCTCGGCCGTGCTGTCGGACCTGTCGATCGGACTGCGTGCGATCGTCTCGCAACGGCTCATCCGCAACGTCGACGGCGCGCTGCAGCCGGCGGTCGAGATCCTGCTCAATTCGACGCTGATCGCCGAGCTCATCAAGAACGGCGAGTTCACGCAGATCAAGGAAGCGATGGAGCAGTCGCTCTACCCGGGATCGCAGACGTTCGAGCAGGCGCTCTGCAAGCTCCATCTCGATGGGCGGATCAGCTACGACGAGGCGATGTCGGCCTCCGATTCGGCGACGAACCTTGCGTGGCTCATCAACCAGAACTCGCCGTCGTCGCGGCTCGACCTGGCCAGCGACAATTCGGCGGCGGTCGCGAGCGCCAAAGCCGGCTTCAGCGACATGACGATCGACCGCGCACTTCTCGAGCGCTAGCTTCGTCGTTGCGAAAGCGCGGCGCGCGTTGCCGACGCGCGCCGGAGTATCGTGGCGGGCGTGCCGCCGTCCGTCAGCAGCGCCATTGCCGCAACCTCCGTTCTCGATCTCGCGCGCGCGCTGATCGAGCGCCGCTCGCTCACGCCCGACGACGACGGATGCCAGTCGCTCATCGCCGCGCGCCTCGCGCCGCTCGGCTTCGAATGCGAGACGTCGACGTTCAACGGCGTCACGAACCTCTGGGCCCGCCGCGGGACGGCCTCCCCGCTCGTGTGCCTTGCCGGTCACACGGACGTGGTGCCGACCGGACCGCTCGCCGAATGGGCAAGCGACCCGTTCACGCCGACCGAGCGCGGCGGCTACCTTTACGGGCGCGGCGCGGCGGACATGAAGACGTCGCTCGGCGCGTTCGTCGTTGCCGTCGAGCGCCTGCTCGCGCGCGGCGAGCCGGCCGGCTCGATCGCGCTGCTCATCACGTCGGACGAGGAAGGTCCATCGGTCGATGGAACCGCGAAGGTCGTCGACAAACTCGCGCGCGACGGCATCTCGATCGACTACTGCATCGTCGGCGAGCCGTCGTCGGTCGACGCGCTCGGCGACATGATCAAGAACGGGCGGCGCGGCACGCTCTCCGCGACGCTGATCGTCAAGGGCGTACAGGGGCACATCGCCTATCCGCATCTCGCGCGAAACCCGATTCACGCGCTCGCGCCGGCGCTCGCCGAGCTGACGCAGATCACGTGGGACGAAGGCAACGAATACTTTCCGCCGACGTCGTTCCAGTGCTCGAACATTCACGCAGGAACCGGCGCGACGAACGTGATCCCGGGCACGCTGGAGCTGCTCCTCAACTTCCGCTATTCGACGCAAAGCTCGCGTGAGTCGCTGCTCGCACGACTCGAGGACGTGCTGCGCAAGCACGGCGTCGACTACGCGCTTGCGGTCACCGCGCACGGCTCGCCGTTCCTGACGCCGAGGGGGCGGCTCGTCGACGTCGCGACCCAGGCAATCCGCGAGGTGACCGGCCGCGTGCCGACGCTGTCCTGCGAAGGCGGAACGTCCGACGGCCGCTACATCGCCCGCATCTGCCCGGAGATCGTCGAGATCGGACCGGTCAACGCGACGATCCACAAGCTGAACGAACGCGTCGCGCTTGCCGACCTCGAGCCGCTCGCCGAGATCTACACGCGGGTTCTCGCAGCGCTCTTGATCGACCCATGAGACCCGCAGGGCCGTCCCAAGGGTCGAATTCCGCCCCCGCGGGGGGCAGCGCAGACGCGAAGCGGCAAGCGTGGGGGGATCATTTCCCATGAACATTCCGCCAGAGCTCGAGACGCTGCGCGACTGGCTCCGCTTTGCCGTGTCGCGCTTCACGCAGGCGGGGCTCGCGTTCGGCCATGGCTTCGCGAGCGCGTCCGACGAGGCGATGTACCTGCTGCTGCACACGCTGCATCTGCCGCTCGAGCAGGCCGAGCCGTTCCTCGACGCGCGGCTCACGCACGCCGAACGCAACGACCTCGCCGCGCTCCTGACGCGGCGCATCGAGGATCGCGTGCCCGCAGCCTACCTGACGCACGAAGCGTGGCTCGGGGACTTCCGCTTCCATGTGGACGAGCGCGTGCTGATTCCGCGCTCGTTCATCGCCGACCTTTTGCCCGACAGTCTTGCGCCGTACGTCGCCGACACTTCGGCAATCCGGTCGGCCCTCGACCTCTGTACAGGTTGCGGCTGCCTCGCGGTGCTGCTCGCGCACGCGTGCGACAACGCCGACATCGACGCGACCGACATTTCCGCGGATGCGCTCGCCGTCGCGCAGCGCAACGTCAGCGATTACGGCCTCGCCGGCCGCATCAACCTCATTCGGTCCGATCTCTTCGACAACCTTCCGGGCAAGTCGTACGACCTCATCATCAGCAACCCGCCGTACGTGACGACGATGGCGATGGAGGAGCTGCCGCGGGAATATCGGCACGAGCCCGAGCTGGCGCTCGCGGGCGGCGACGACGGAATGGATGCGGTGCGCACGATCCTGCGCGAGGCGCCGCGGTTCCTGCAGCCGGACGGCATCCTCGTCGTCGAGGTGGGTCACAACCGCGAGAATGCGGAAGCGGCGTTCCCGCGGATGCCGTTCGTGTGGCTGTCGACGCGATCGGCTGCCGACAGCGTGTTTCTGCTTCGCCGCGAAGACATCGTCGCCGGCCGCTGACCGCAAAATGGGCTGCGCGGGCGGATAGGCTACAAGCCGAAAAAGTGCTGAATCTTGCGCACGAGATCGTTGCGGCGTGACGCGGCGCGTCCGCGCACGACCTCGGCGTCGAGCGCGGACAGCGTCGCATCGTTCGCTGCCTGCCGCTCGGCGAGCACGTGGCCGAGCATTTCGGCAAGGGCGGGACGCGCGCGAATGACACTGTCGAAGCCCTCCTTGTCCAGCCGATAGCAGATCACTTCGCCGAGCGCGACGATCGTCGCGCTGCGCGGCTGGCCGAGCAGCAGGCCGCCCTCGCCGAAATACGCCGGCGCCTTGAGCGTCGCGAGCCGGTGGCGTGCGCCGTTTTCGCTTTCCGAGAAGATGTCGACGCGGCCTTGCGCGAGCAGATAGAGCGAGTCTGCCGGCTCGCCGGTGCGGAACACGAGCTCGTCCGCGACGTAGACGCAGGTCGTCAGCTTGTGCGCGAGCGCGGTCCGCTCGGCGTCGGTCAGCGACGCGAACAGGTCGATCGTGCCGAGTGCCGCGATCCGGTGATCGACTTCGCGCTGTGCGAGCTGCGGGCGCTCGTCGCGCCGCAGCTCGACGACGCGACGCGGGAACGGAATGCCGAGGCCTTCGCGCATCAACGCCGCGTAGACGTGGACGCGGATCGCCGAGTCGGCATGCCAGTATTGCGACGCGTCGGTGAGGTCGTATGCGACGGAGTATTCGATGCCGCTGTCGCTGAACCCCGTGCAGCCGACCGTCGGATGGGGTTGCTGCGACACGTAGGGAATCTGCGCATGCGCGAGCGCCCTCTCGACATCCGCGACGACGCGCGCAGGCGTGTGCTCGTACTCGACCTGGAACGATACGTAGCGCCGCCATGCCGTACGTTCATCGCCGCGGCGGCCGATCACCGTCAGCCGCTGCTGCATCACGGCGCCGTTCGGGATGACGATCGTCTCGTTGTTGATCGTCGCGATCGCCATGTAGCGCCACCGGATGCTGACGATCTGTCCCGTCACCGTGTCGACGCGCACCCAGTCGCCGATCCGGCACGTCTTCTCGAGCTGGAGCGCGATCCCGCCCCACAGGTTGCCGAGCGTCTCCTTCGCCGAGAATGCGAGCGCACCCGAAACGACGGCCGATGTCGTGATCAGGCCGGCGAGGTTCACGCCGATGGCGTTCAAGCGATAGATCGCGTATCCGATCAGCGCGATCGCGACGACGAACTCGTTCAGGATCCGCGGCAGGCGTTTGCGCGCCAGCACCGTCTGGAACACGAACAGCACGCTGATCTGGATGATCCCGAAGGCGATCAGCGCAAGCAGCGCTTCGCGCGCGAGGATCGACGCGGTGGCGGACCGCATGTAGCTCGCCTGCGATTCGTAGAACCAGAGGCCGAGGACGCCGAGCGTGACGACGATCAGCATGACGAGCATGCTGTTGCGCGCCTGCGAGCGCACGAGCGTCGCGATCAGTGCAAGCCCGAGCCCGTACGCCGCGAACATCAGCGCGTCGTGCAGGTACGATGCGAGTGGAATCACGAAGCGGCGGCCGGCGACGAAACGCCGGATTATAGGGCGGTCGCGTAGAATCGGCCCGTCTTTCCAGGACGCTTCGAGGAGCACCGGATCGATGGCGATGCGCAGCGGCGGTCACGTTCTCGTCGCGAGCCTGCTCGCGCAGCGCGCGACGCACGCGTTCGGCGTTCCCGGCGAAAGCTATCTGCCGGTACTCGACGCGCTGTACGACGCGGCGGGATCGCTCGCGTACGTCGTGTGCCGGCAGGAAGGCGGCGCCGCCTACATGGCGGAGGCGTTCGGGAAGCTGACCGGTCGCCCGGGCCTGCTGTTCGTCACGCGCGGTCCTGGCGCATCGAACGCCGCGATCGGCATTCACACCGCGATGCAGGATTCGACGCCGCTGGTCGTGTTCGTCGGCCAGGTCGCCACGGATGCGGTCGACCGCGAGGCGTTCCAGGAGATCGACTACCGCCGCATGTACGGCGGCGTCGCGAAGTGGGCGGCGCAGGTCGACCGCGTCGAGCGCATCCCCGAATACGTCGCGCACGCGTATCGCGTCGCGCTTTCAGGCCGGCCGGGACCGGTCGTCGTCGCGCTCCCCGAAGACGTGCTCGCGGCGTCGGCCGACGTCGCGGACGCGCCGTACGTCGAGGCGGCGCAAGCCGCTCCTGCACCGGCCGACGTACGTCGCGTCGAGGCGTTGTTGCGCGGCGCGGTGCGTCCGCTCGTAATCGCCGGCGGCAGCCGCTGGGACGGCGAGGCGCGCGCGGCGCTCGCGCGCTTCGCGGAATCGGCGCAAGTGCCGGTCGCGTGCGCGTTCCGGCATCAGGATCTCTTCGACAACCGGCACCCGCTCTACGCGGGCGACGTGGGTATCGGCATCAACCCGGCGCTCGCCGCGCGCGTGCGCGACGCCGACGTGCTGCTCGTGATCGGCGAGCGGCTCGGCGAGATGACGACGTCGGGCTACACGCTGCTCGACGTGCCCGTCCCGAAGCAGACGCTCGTGCACGTGCACCCCGATCCAGGCGAACTGGGCCGTGTCTACCAGCCGGCGCTTGCGATTGCCGCGACGCCGGGCGCATTCCTCGCGGCAATCGACGCTAATGCGTCGCGGCCGCCGGCGCGTGCCGATGCGACGGCCGCGCATGCCGATTACGACGCATGGCGTGTTGCTCGCGCCGTGCCGGGCGATGTCGACCTGTGGCGGATCGTGCAGTGGCTCGACGAGCGCCTGCCGCAGAACGCCGTGCTGACCAACGGCGCGGGCAACTACACGACGTGGATCCACCGGCTCTTCCATTATGGCGGCGGCCGCCGGCAGCTCGGGCCCTACTCGGGTTCGATGGGCTACGGCGTACCGTCGGCAGTTGCCGCGAAGCTGATCCACCCCGAGCGCGTCGTCGTCTCGTGGAACGGCGATGGGTGCTACCTGATGAACGGTCAGGAGCTGGCGACCGCTGTTCAGTACAACCTGGCCGTGGTCTTCGTCGTCATCGATAACGGCATGTACGGGACGATACGGATGCATCAGGAACGCGCGTATCCGGGTCGGGTCAGCGGCACCGATCTCGTCAATCCCGATTTCGCGCAGCTCGCGCGCGCGTATGGAGCGCACGGCGAAACGGTTTCGAAGACGTCGGAGTTCGCGCCCGCGTTCGAGCGCGCGCTCGCAGCCGACCGTCCGTCGCTACTGCATGTGAAGCTCGATGCGCAGGCGATCACGATGAATGCGTCGCTGGATGACTTGCGTCTGCAAGCGTTGAAAGCAAAGCCTCCCCGGTAAAGGCTCTGCCGAAGTACGCCGACCCGGGGCTCTTCGGCCCGGCCGGCGACGCCGTCGTGCCTTGCTCCGACGCCGGCGCTACTCCGATCGGAGTATTCCTAGCCCCGGCCTAAACCCTTATTGATGGCGGTCCGTGAGCGCGGTTGTGGTGCAACACCAGGCCGCGCGTCGATTCCGCGGGTAAACAAGAGGGAGCGGTCTCAGTCGTCGTCATGGTGTTCGGCCGTTCGCGCCTGCGATATTCAAGAGGAAGGGGCTTGTTATGAACGCTTCAATACTCAAACGAGCGTCGGTGGCCATTGCCGCCACCGCCGCCGCTTGGATCTTCGCGATGCCGATGCCGGCACGCGCCAGCGATGTACATCTCGCCGACTTTCAGCTCGACGGCGATGCGAAGGAAGCAACGTGCGGAGGTGCTTTTGGAGCACTTTCGTGTCCGACGGCACAGCCCGACGACTGGGACAGTCTCTACTCGTGTCCGTCGTCAGGCACTAACCTGTGCTCGAAGATACCGCCCGGATCCACGACCAACCTGGCCGACGTCATCGCCGACATGGTCGACGAGTTCAATCGTCCGGACCTGGACAATTTCGGGCAGGGGACCAAGGACGACATGAACGTCACGGCCTGGAACTGGACGGCGGCGAGCGGGTCGGCCAAGACGAACATCATGCAGTCGTTTGCCGCGAAGTACGACGGCAACCTCTATATCGGCGGCAATCGCGACATCAACAACGGCGACGCGAACTTCGGCGTCTGGCTGTTGCAGAACGCGACCGTCGAATGCAACGCGGCCATGGTCGCCGCAAATCAGTGTGCAAGCGCCGGCACGTTCGTCGGCAAGCCGAACGCTTCAGGGTTCAGAAGCCTGGTTCCACACAAGATCGGCGACATCCTTATCGTGAGTGCCTTCACCAATGGCGGCACCGTCGCGAACATCCAGGTCTACAAGGTCATCCAGTCCCTCGGTTCGAATGGCCTCCCCAATGCCGGCGACAACGCCGTTCCGGGGACCTGTCCCGCGACCGCTTTTGACGGCTATGCCGGCAAGAGCACCGGCTCCACAGGGATCTGTCTGCAGCAGCTGATTACCCAGACGACGCCGGGGGTAGGCGCCTGCAATAGTCCCATCGGAACCATCCCTGCCGACGCCGCCTGCGCGGCAACAAATGCAGGGGGGGTCCCGGCCCTCGACCCACGCTTCCTGTCCTCGCAGTCCGGTTCCGTGAAAGGTCAGTATCCGGCGCTCACGTTCTTCGAAGTCGGATTGAACCTCGTCGATCTGAACCTCACGACGGAGTGCTTCCCGAACTACATCGTCGCAGGCCGGCAGTCGCAATCGGTCACGGCAGCGCTCAATGACTTCACGCTCGGCTCGTTCCAAAGCTGCGACGCAGGAATCAAGACGCAGGCGAGCGGACCGGTCACGGTCGGCGCAACGGTTACCGACACGGCGACCCTTGCCGGCACGAACGGCGGCCCCACGCCGACGGGCACCGTCACGTTCAACGCGTACAGCGACTCGACGTGCACGACCCAGGTCTTCACGAGCACCAAGACGGTGAGCGGATTTGCGGATTACACGTCGGACCCGTACACAACGACGGCGGCGGGCACGATCTACTGGATCGCCTCCTATACCGGCGACTCCAATTTCCCGGCCGCGACTGGAGCGTGCGGTGACGCGAACGAGTCGAGCGTCGTCAACAAGGCCTCGCCAGGCATCACCACGAACGCGACAGCGGGGCCAGTCATTATCGGCGCCACGATCCACGATACGGCAACGCTGAGCGGCGGCTTCAGCCCCACCGGAACCGTGACGTTCTCGCTGTACGGTCCTGGCGATACGACTTGCTCGTCGACGGTGATCTCCACGTCCACGGTCAGCGTGGTCAGCGGCACGGCCACCTCCGGCAACTACACGACCGCGGCGGCCGGCACGTACCGCTGGATCGCCGTCTACAACGGCGACAGCAACAACAACACGGCCACGACGGCGTGCAACGATGCCAACGAGGCGAGCGTAGTCGCGAAGAACTCGCCGGGCCTGAGCACGGCGCCCACGGTCAAGGTGATCCACAGTGACTCGGCAACGCTAAGCGGTGGATCGAACCCGACCGGTTCGTTGACGTTCAATCTGTATCAGAACGCAACGTGCACGGGAATCCCGGTGTTCACGGCGACCAAGACCGTGGCGGGGAATGGCACGTACGCCTCCGGCGATTCGGCGCAGTTCACTGTTTCGATCGACACCACGTTCAGCTGGCTGGTCGCTTACACCGGCGACGCGAACAACAACGGCAAGAGCAGCGCGTGCGGGGATGAAAAGGTCTTGATCGACATCACCCCGTAACGATGCGGCCGTCGGATGTAACCCGAACCGACTGACGCGGCTTTGAGAGACGGAGGCGCATCCTTCTCATGGGTGCGCCTCTTTTCTTTGTGTCCGCCGCACTTGTAAGCAAAGGAACGCCGTGGACGATCGGGCAGCGGTCATGGAACGTGACGCGACGTTGACGGCAGGAATCCGGTTCAGTCGCGGCGATGTCTTTTCGTGTAACAAAGTCGCGGTTTCGCTGGTCGCCGCCCTTCTCTTCATCTGCATTCTTCTGTGTTCGACGCCAGCCCGAGCGGCAGGCGACGCGCTGGCGGAGGTCGATGGCGAAACCATCACCGCCTCCGAGATCGAAAGTCCGTCGGTGCTCCACTCAACAAGGTCGAGGAGCAGATCTATGCGCTGAAGCGCCGCGCGCTCGACGCATTGATCGCCGAAAGGCTATTGGCGAAGGAAGCGGGAAGAAGCCAGATGTCCCCTCAGGCGCTGCTCGAAGCCGAGCCGGGCAACATGGAGGCCGTCACGGAGCTGGAAATCGAACTCGTCTACCGGTCGCAGAAAGGAGCATCGAACCTGGATGAACGGATCGCCAAGGAACAGATACGCCGCCAGCTCCAGGCCCCAAGGATTGCAGCTCGTCAGCGCGTGTTCG
>DATJFI010000032.1:0-11744 GCA_035495715.1 Casimicrobiaceae bacterium | reverse complement strand
CTCCTGCTCGGCCAGTTTCTGATCGAGCGCTTCTTCTCGATTCCCGGCATCGGGCGCGAGGTGATCCTCGCAGTGGAGCGCTCCGATTTCCCGGTGATCAAGGCGATCACCGTGTACGTCGCCGTGGCGACGATTCTCACGAACCTGCTCGCCGACCTCACGTACAAGGCCGTCGATCCGCGCGTGCAGCTCAAGTAGGGGAAGACCATGGCCACGCATGCAGCCGCATTGCAGGAGCGCCGCGCACCGGTCGCTCGCGAAATTCCGCACACCGTATCGCCGGGCCTCTGGACGCTCGCGTGGCGACGCTTGCGCTCCGATCGCGTCGGCATGGTCTCGCTCGTGATCGTCGCGCTCTTTATCGTGATGATGATGCTGTCGGGAGCGGGGCTCATCGCCTCGGACTGGAATCGCGAGGTCGGCGTCAACTACGCGCCGCCGTCGTTTCTCGGCGCCGAAGCGGCATCCGGCGCGTCCGCGGCGCGGTCAGGTCTTCCGGCGACGGAAACGGCGCCGCAGGGCGCTGAATACAAGTCGAACGTTGCCGATCCGATCGGCGACGTAATTGAAAAGCTGATAGCGGGCGAAGCCGGTGGCAAAGGCGCAAAGACCGATAGAGGCGAATCTCAGCCGGCGGCTGCGCCGCCGGCAACATCGGAATCTTCCGAGGAGTCCGTCGATCCCCTCGCATCCGTAATGGCCGACATTCGCGCCGGCAAGGGTGTCGAGGCGGAGGTGAAGCCGATCGAGCGCAAGGCGACGCTCCCGTTCGGCGGCGACAAATGGGGCCGCGACGTCGTCAAGAAAACGATCAAGGGCTCGGAGACGTCGATCTTCGTCGGCCTCGCCTCCGCTGCGCTCGCGACGTTCCTCGGGACGCTGTTCGGGGCTGTCGCAGGCTATTTCGGCAAATGGGTCGACGACGTGTTCAACTGGTTCTACAGCGTGTTCAGCTCCGTCCCGTACCTGCTGCTGATCCTCGCCGTCGCCGCCGTGCTGCAGCAGAAGGGCGTCATCACCGTCATCCTGATTCTCGGCCTCACCGGATGGACCGGCGTGTTCCGGCTGCTCCGCGCCGAGTACCTGAAGCACAAGGGACGCGAATACGTGCAGGCCGCCGACGCGGTCGGCGCGTCGAACGCTCGAAGGATGTTCCTGCACATCTTTCCGAACGTCTCGCACGTCGTGCTCGTCCAGCTTTCGATCCTCGTCGTCGGCTTCATCAAGGCCGAGGTGATCCTTTCGTTTTTGGGCTTCGGCGTGCCGGTCGACGTCGTGTCGTGGGGCTCGATGCTGAACGAGGCGCAGAACGAGCTGATTCTCGGCAAGTGGTGGCAGCTCGTGGCGGCAACCGTGGCCATGGCGGTCCTCGTGACCGCGTTCTCGCTCTTCACCGACGCGCTGCGCGATGCGCTCGATCCGAAGCTCAAGGGACGCGCAGGAGCATGACCGACATGGCGAACGACGACATCCGCGGAACGACTTCGAACGCTCGCGCCCGCGGGGTCGACGCGCCGAGCGGCGATGCGCTGGTATCCGTACGCAAGCTCCGCGTGACGTTTCGCCTCGACAGGAGCACGACGTTCGAGGCGGTCAAGGGCATCTCGTTCGACATTCCGCGCAACCGCACGGTGGCGCTGGTCGGCGAATCGGGGTCGGGCAAGTCGGTGACCTCGCTCGCGATGCTGGGCTTGCTGCCGCCCGAGAATTCGATTGTCGATCCGTCGTCGCAGATCGTTTACGGCGGCCGCAACCTCGTGGGCCTCCCCGTCAGCGAGTTGCGCGCGCTGCGCGGCGCCGACATCTCGATGATCTTCCAGGAGCCGATGACGTCGCTCAACCCGGTGTTCACCGTCGGCTGGCAGCTCGAGGAAGTGTTGCGGCTGCACGTCGGCATGACGGGCAGGGCGGCACGCAAGCGCTCGATCGAGGTGCTGCGCGAAGTGGGCATCCCGGAGCCGGAGCGGCGCATCGACGCATATCCGTCGCAGCTTTCCGGCGGCCAGCAGCAACGCGTGATGATCGCGATGGCGATCGCGTGCGAGCCCAAGCTGCTGATCGCCGACGAGCCGACAACCGCGCTCGACGTAACGATCCAGAAGCAGATCCTCGACCTCATCGCCGACCTGCAGAAGCGGCGTCACATGTCGGTGCTCTTCATCACGCACGATCTCGCGGTCGTCGGCGAGATCGCCGACTACGTCGTCGTCATGCGCAATGGCGAGATCCGGGAGCAGGGCCCGGCGAAGTCGGTGTTCGAGGCGCCGCAGGACACGTATACGAAGGCGCTGCTGCGCTGCCGTCCGCAGCTCGATCGCCGCCCCGTGCGGCTGCCCGTCATCGACGACTACATCCACGGCACCGGCCCGAAGCACACCGAGGAGCGCAGGCGCGGCGTGCGGCCGAGCGATCCGATCGTGCTCGACGTCAAGAACCTCGGCAAGAGCTTCTACTCGCGCGAGGGGCTTTTCGGCAAGCGCGAGTTCAAGGCGGTGAAGGACGTCTCGTTCCAGCTTCCGAAGGGCAAGACGCTCGGGCTCGTCGGCGAGTCAGGATCGGGCAAGACGACGGTGGGCCTCACGCTGATGCGCCTGCACGAGGCGACGAGCGGCGAGGCGATCTTCGAGGGCCGCGATCTCCTATCGATGTCGCCGAAGGCGTTCATGGCGTACAAGCGGCGCATCCAGATCATCTTCCAGAACCCGTACGCGTCGCTCAATCCGCGCTTCACCGTCGGGCAGGTCCTCGTCGAGCCGATGCAGATTCACGGCATCGGCGACTCGTCGCAGACGCGCACCGACATGGCGTTCGAGCTCCTCGACAAGGTGGGGCTGCCGGAAGTGTCGTTCTACAAGTACCCGCACGAATTCTCGGGCGGTCAGCGGCAGCGGATCGCGATCGCGCGCTGCCTCACGATGAAGCCCGACATCCTGATCTGCGACGAATCGGTGTCGGCGCTCGACGTTTCGGTGCAGGCGCAGGTGCTGAACCTGCTGCAGGACCTGCAGGACGAGTTCGGGCTCTCGTACATCTTCATCTCGCACGACCTCGCGGTCGTCAAGTACATCTCCGACGAGGTGATGGTGATGAACGAAGGGCAGATCGTCGAGATCGCGAACTCGGACGAGATCTACCGCCACCCGAAGATGCCGTACACGCGCAAGCTTCTCGCCTCCATTCCGAAGGGCTGGCACGGCGCCGCAAAGCGCGCGAACGACGGCTCGCGCTGACGTCGGGGAGGTGGTCGAACCATCGGATATACCATGGTAGAATTATTTCTACCACGGAAGAACCAATGGCGCTCAACATCAAGGACCCGGAAGCTCATGAGCTCGCCCAGGCGTTGGCGAAGGAAACGGGCGAGACGATGACGCGCGCGGTCACCGAGGCCTTGCGCGAGCGATTGGAGCGCGTGCGCCGTCGACCCGAAGCGCGCGCGCAGGAGCTCATCGCCATTGGACGCCGTTGCGCGACGGCGCTCAAAGGCAAGCCTGTCGATCACGGGGAACTTCTCTACGACGCGCGCGGCATTCCGAAGTGATCGTCGATACTTCGGCGCTGATCGCGATCCTGTTCGCCGAGCCCGATGCGGAGCTCCATGCGCGCGCGCTGGCATCGGCTCACCGTTGCCGCATCTCGGCCGCCAACTATGTCGAAGCTGCAATCGTCGTGGAGGCGCAGACGCGCGACAGCGGATGCCGCGAGTTCGACAGGTTCTTTCAGCGTTCCGGTATCGTCATCGAGCCCGTCACCGAGGAGCACGCGCAGCTCGCGCGCCATGCCTACATGCAATTCGGCAAAGGTCGACACCGGGCCGGATTGAACTTCGGCGACTGTTTCGCTTACGCGCTCGCGAAAGCGAGCGGAGGGCCGCTCCTCTACAAGGGCGCAGATTTTCGGAAGACCGACATTCGCTCGGTTCTCTGACTGCGCCCCTCGGGCGTCTGCCGCGCCACTGCCTCACGCGCTGTCGCGCGAAACGAGCTCGAATCCGGTGTCGACGATGCGCCGGCGAACGCTGCGCTTCGCGAGCCGGTCGCAAAGCATCTTCCCGGCCCGCAGCCCGATGTCGTAGCGCGGCACGCGAATCGTCGTGAGCGCGGGCACGACCTGCGCGGCGATCGGAATGTCGTCGAATCCCGCGATCGCGACGTCGGCCGGAATCGCGAGCCGCCGCCGCTGGCACTCGAAGAGCGCGCCGACCGCGAGCGCGTCGGCCGAGCAGAACACGGCGCGAACGTCGGGGCGGCGGTCGAGCAATGTCGACATCGCACGCGCGCCGGCGTCGATGTCGAGCGTCGTCTCGACGCAAAGCGACGTATCGACGGCGCGGCGCGCGGCGCGCAACGCGCGCTCGTAACCTTGCCGGCGGTCGCGCGCGCGGTCGTTGTCCTTCGGGTACGCGCCGACGTAGCCGATCGATGCGTAGCCGCGGCGGATCAGGTACGCGGTGATCGCGCGCGCGGCCTCGACGTTCGAGAAGCCGACGACCATGTCGATCGGCTCGCGCGTGATGTTGCCGCCCTCGACGACCGGGATGGCGGCGCGGCGCAGCATCTGCACGGTCGCCGCCGAGTGCTCGACGCCGGAGAGGTAGATCGCCTCGACGCGGCGCGACAGGAACGCGCGCACGAGCACCTCCTCCTCGGCGGCGGAGAATCCGCTCGCGCCAAGCAGCAAGTGGTAACCCTGCAGGACGAGCGTGTCGGAGAGCCCCTGCATGATCTCGGCGATCAGCGAATTCGTGAGCACGGGAATCACGGCACCGATCAGCTCCGAGCGCTGCGACGCGAGCCCTCGCGCCATCAGGTCGGGCATGTAGCCCGTCTCGCGGATCACCTGCTCGACGCGCGCGCGCGTCGGCGCGGCGACCTTCACGGGATCGCGCAGCACGCGCACGACAGTCATCGTCGACACGCCGGCAGCGCTCGCGACGTCGGCGAGCCGTGCGCGCCGCGGCGGGCCCGCCACCCGCACACTCGTGCGCGGAGGTCGGAGCGTCGTCATCCGCAGCGCCGCAGCGACGCCGGCGTTTGACACCGCGAAAATGCAAGCGCTAACATGTTAGCGTTAACATAGCACGGCGCGCGCGCCGGATGGAGGATGGACGTTGGCGACCGGCGCGCCCGCCGCCGCCCGCATGGCCGATTCCGCGTCCGCACGGGCGCGAGGTCTTCGCATGGCCGCGCCGCTCCTCGTCTACCTGCGCACGATGGCCGCGTTCTTCGTCGTCTGGGCGCTCGTCGCGCGGCTGACCGCGAACAGCGTGCTGCTGCCATCGCCGCTCGCGGTATTCGAGGCGCTCTTCGGGCTCGCGAAGGACCTCGAGCTCTTCTTCCACGCCGGCGTCAGTTTCGCGCGGATGGTCGCAAGCCTCGTCATCGGCTCGCTGCTCGCGATCCCGCTCGGCATCGCGATGGGACTTTCGCGGAAGCTCGCGCAGATCGTCGACCCGACGATCGAAGTGCTGCGTCCGATCTCCGGGATCGCCTGGATCCCGCTTGCGCTGTTCATCTTCGGCATCGGCAACGCGCTGCCGCTTTTCATCATGACGTACGCCGGCTTCTTCCCGATCCTGCTCGGGACGATCGCCGGCGTGCGCGGCGTCGACCGGCGCCTGATCGACGCGGCACGCACGATGGGCGTGCCTCCGCGCACGATCGTCGCGCGCGTCGTGATTCCGGCGGCGCTGCCGTCGCTCATGGTGGCGCTGCGCCTCGGCGTCGCCGCGTCGTGGACCGCTGTCGTCGCCGCCGAGCTGATCGGCGCGCCGAGCGGGCTCGGCTACGCCGTCGAGTGGTACCGCGAGCTGTTGGCGACGCCGCAGGTGATGGCGTTCATCGCGATGATCGGCGTGCTGGGTTATCTCTGCGATCTCGGCGTGCGCGCACTCTCGCGCCTCTTCACGCCGTGGGCGAGCGACGCGAGGAGCGCGCCTTGAGCGCGATGGGCCGCCCCGCGCGCGAACTGCGCCCACTCCGGGGGCGGCGCAGCGACGGAGTCGCAAGCGCGGGGGTCCGATGAACGACGCCGCGCTTCGCGTCATGCGCGGGCTCTCGCTGCCGATCGTGCTGCTATTCGCATGGCAGGCGTCAGGGCTCGCATCGCACAACGTGCGGATGCCGCTGCCGACGCACGTCGTCACCGCCGCCGTCGATCTGCTGCGCTCCGGGGAGTTGCCGCTTGCGATATTGCAGAGCCTGTGGCGCGTGTTTGCCGGCTTCGCCGTCGCATCCGCCATCGCGATTCCGCTCGGCCTGCTGATGGGGTCGTCTCGCACGATGGAACGCAACGTCGATCCACTCGTCGAGAGCTTCCGGCCGATCGCGGCGATCGCCATCCTGCCGCTCGCGATTCTCTGGCTCGGTACCGGCACCGCGGCAGCCGTGATGATCGTCGCGTATGCGGCCTTCTTTCCGATCGTCATCAACACGGTCGCGGGTGCGAAGGGCGTCAACCCGACGTTGCTGCGTGCCGCGGCGACGATGGGATTGCCGCGGCTGCGCGTGATCCGAACCGTGGTCGTTCCCGCGGCGTTGCCCGCGATCGGCGTCGGGTTGCGCATCGGCATGGGCGTCGCGTGGACGGCGATCGTCGCCGCCGAGCTCGCCGTCGGCGCAAAGGCGGGTGGTGGCGGGTCCGGCGGCATCGGGCAAATGATGTTCGTGTTCTACGCGTACAGCATCGAGCTCAACCGGATCATCGTCTGCATGATCGCGGTGGGACTCGTCGCGCTCGCGCTCGATGCGCTGTTGCGGGTCGCGTTGCGCGTGCTGATGCCGTGGAGCGCGCGATGAATGCAGCGGCGAAGCTGCGGCTCAGTCATGTTGGCAAGCGCTTCGACGGAGCGGGACGCGCGGCGACGGTCGCCGTGGACGATTTCACGCTCGACATCGCGCAGGGAGAATTCCTCGTGATCGTCGGGCCGTCCGGCTGCGGCAAGACGACGGTGCTGAACCTGCTCGCCGGTCTCGACCGGCCGAGCGCCGGCAGCGTCACGCTCGACGGTCGCGAGATCACCGCGCCCGGTCAAGCACGGGGTGTGATGTTCCAGGACTACGCGCTGTTCCCATGGCAGAACGTGCGCGGCAACGTCGGGTTCGGCTTGAAGCATGGTCCCGCGGGCGACGGCCTCACGAGCGATGCGCGTGCGCGCCGCGTCCAGGATTGCATCGACCTCGTCGGCCTGAACGGCGCCGAGGACAAGTATCCGCACCAGCTATCGGGTGGCATGAGCCAGCGCGTCGCGCTCGCGCGCCTGATGGCGAACGAGCCCGAGGTGCTGCTGATGGACGAGCCGCTCGCGGCGCTCGACGCGCAGACGCGGCTGATCCTGCAGGACGAGCTTCTGCGCATCTGGGGACAGGATCGCGCGCGATCGTCGCGGCGCACCGTCGTGTTCATCACGCATGCGATCGACGAAGCGGTGTTCCTCGCCGATCGCGTCGCGGTGATGACGACGCGGCCGGGCCGCCTCAAGGCGCTGATCGACGTACCGCTCGCGCGACCGCGCAACGATGCGACGCGCGCATCCGCCGAGTTCCGGGCTCTGAGCCAGCATATCTGGAGCCTCATCCGTGACGAAGCGTACCGCGCGACCGTCACATGACCGTCAAACGTTGAGGAGGAAGACGAAAGATGACCACCGAGAATCGCAACAACGTGTCGCGGCGCCGCTTCATCGCGACTGCGGGTGTCGCTTCGCTCGCGCTCGCCGCACCCGGCATCGTGCGCGCGCAAGGCAAGAAGACGCTCAAGGTTTCGGTCGGGCGGCAGCCGTGGGCGGCCGGCAACTCTCCGGTGACGAAGTACATGATGGACAACAAGACGTTCGAGCGTTTCGCCGGCGATGCGGGCTACGACCTGACCGTCGACTATCGCGACTATCCGTCCGCCGCGCCGCAGGTCGAGGCGTTCGTCTCCGGCAACCTCGACTTCGGCATGTGGGGCAACACGCCGATCGTGCGTCTCGTCGTGCAGAACCAGCCGATCCAGATCATCACCGTCGGCGAAGGGCATTTCCGCTTCGTGCTCGCGACGCGCAAGGACTCGCCGATCCGCAACGTCGCGGATCTCAAGGGCAAGACCGTCGGCGCATTGCTCGGCGGCGACCCGTACAACGTGCTGTCGCAGATGCTGCGCTACGAGCTTGGCAATCCCGATCCGAAAGCGTTCGGCATCACCGTCGTCAACACGCCGACGCAGGCGCAGGCGGCGACGATCCCGAGCGGCATGGATGCGGCGGTTCTCATCTATCCGGCGTTTCTCAAGGCGGAGAAGGACCTCGGCACCGTCGGCATCATCAATTCGTTCGGCTACACGGAGGCGCATTACAAGGGGCCGGCCGGCGAAGGCGCCGGCATCCTCCTGCCGTCGGTCAAGAAGTCCGCGTTCTATCCCGACGGCTTCTATCTGCATCGGTCGTTCTGGATCGGCAGCAAGAAGATCATCGAGAGCGATCCGAACGTCGTCACCGCGTTCGTCATGGCGCAACAGGACGCCGTGGCGAAGCTCTCGAAGGAGGATCCCGGCAAGGTGTCCGAGCTCGCGCGCAAGTACTGGGAGCTTCCGCCCGAGCTCGGCGCGAAGGTCGTCCTGGACGACGTGCTGTTCAAGCGCGGCTGGTGCTGGCCCACCGAAGGCGACGCGGCGGCGCTGCTCGAAACGTCGAAGAGCATGGTCGACGGCAAGCTCATCACGAAGCCGCTGTCCTGGGACCAGGTCAAGGGCGCGTTCGCGATGGCGGCGCCGCTCGACAAGGCCGCGTACGAGAAGACCGGACGCGTGCCGGACAACGCCGGCTTCCACGACCAGAACGCGAAGGATCTGCGCGGCGCGCCGGTGTGGGATCTGCAAGGCTGGGCTGCCCGCACGTGATCGTCGATTTCGCTCGCTTCGAGAGAGGGATATGAACGTAGGGTTTATAGGACTCGGCACGATGGGCGCGCCGATGGCGCGCAACATTCTCAACAAGGGCCATCGGCTGATCGTCGCCGATGTCGTTCCCGAAGCGGTGGCATCGCTCGCGGCGGCTGGCGCGACGCCGGCGGCGACGCCGCGGAACGTCGCAGCAGCGAGCGAGATCGTGATCACGATGCTCCCCGATGCGCCCGACGTCGAGCGCGTCGCGCTCGGTTCCGACGGGATCGTCGCCGGCATCCAGCCTAACGCGGTCTACGTCGACATGAGCACGATCGATCCGGACACGACACGCCGTGTCGGCGAGGCGATCGCCCGCAAGGGCGCGTCGATGATCGACAGCCCGGTCGGCAAGACCGCGGACCATGCCGTTGCAGGCACCTTGACGCTGATGGTCGGCGGCGATGACGACGTCGTCGCGCGCTGCCGGCCGGTGCTCGATTGCATGGGCAGCGACTTCTTCCATTGCGGGGGGCTCGGCGCCGGCCAGACGATGAAGCTCATCAACAACCTGCTCGCGACCGCGGTTTCCGAGGCGTCGATCGAGGCGCTCGTCACCGGAACGAAGTCGGGCCTGTCGCTCGACACGATGCTCTCCGTGCTGCGCACGACGATGGCGTGGAACAACGCGCTCGCGATCGCGCTGCCGAAGCGGCCGCTGGCCGGCGACTTCTCGCCGGGCTTCATGCTTAAGCTCGCGCACAAGGATTGCCGTCTCGCGCTCGCGATGGCCGAGAAGCTCGGCGTCGCGACGCCGGTCGGCCGCGCGGCGCTGGCGAGCGTCGACGAAGGCGTCAAGCGCGGCTTCGGCGACGACGACGTCGGCGCATTGCTCAAGCTGCGCGAGCAGCCGGCGGGCGTCGAAGTGCGATCGCCGCGCGTTTCCTGAAGGAAGAGACGGTGGCTTCGCGACTGACGGGCGTTTTTCCGATCGCGCCGACGCCGTTTCGCGACGACGGGGCGCTCGATCTCGACGGGCAGCGACGCGTGCTCGACTGCATGGTCGACCAGCGCGCCGACGCGATCTGCATCCTCGCGAACTACTCCGAGCAGTTCCTGCTGTCCGACAGCGAGCGCGACCTGCTCGTCGACGTTTGCCTGTCGCACGTCGCGGGCCGCGTGCCGGTGATCGTCACCTGCAGTCACTTCAGCACGCGCATCGTGATCGAGCGCGCGCGCAAGGCGGCCGCTGCCGGCGCGTCGATGCTGATGCTGATGCCGCCCTATCACGGCACGGCGCTGCGCGCCGACGATCAGGGCGTGATCGAGCATTACGCGCGAGTCGCCGAGGCGGTCCACCTGCCGATCATGGTGCAGGACGCGCCGCTTTCCGGCGTCAATCTATCCGTGCCGCTGCTCGCGCGCCTGTCGCGCGAGGTGCCGTCGGTCCGCTACTTCAAGATCGAAGTGCCGAACGCCGCCGCGAAGCTGCGCAGCCTGATCGAGGCGGCCGGCGACGCGATCGCGGGACCATTCGACGGAGAGGAATCGATCACGCTGATGGCGGACCTCGAAGCCGGCGCGACGGGCACGATGCCGAGCGCGCTGCTGCCCGACCTGATCCGTCCCGTCGTCGAGCATTTCCTCGCCGGCCGTACGGACGACGCGGCGGAGGCGTATGCGCGGATCCTGCCGCTCGTCAACTACGAGAATCGACAGTGCGGGTTGCGCGCGACGAAGAGCGTGATGATGGAAGGCGGCGTGATCGCGAGCGACACCGTACGCCATCCGCTGACGCCGCTGCATCCGCAAACGCGGCGCGGATTGCTCGCGCTCGCCGCCCGGGTGTCGCCGCTCGCGCTGCGCTGGGGGCGGTGAGCAAAACGGCTACAGCGTGAAATTCATCTCCGACAAGAGCGCGCCCGGCAGCGTCACGCTCGACAGCACGCGCGCGCCGTACGTGTTCGCCTCGAGCAGCATCTCGCGCTCCTTCGTCAGCGCCTCGAGATTGTCGCCGAGCATCCGGTAGATCGTATCGTCGAAGCGCAGCACGTCGACCGGCGCGACGATGTTGCCGTTCTCGACCCAGAACGTCGCGAAGCGCGTCATGCCGGTCATCCGGCACGCGGGGCGGTCCGAGAAGTTCAGGTACCAGAGATTGCCGATCGCAAGGCCCGTGTCGAGCGCGGCGAGCGCGTCGCGTGCGGCAAGCTCGCCGCCGGCGATCGCCAGCGCCTCCGGCGATTCGCTGCCGTTCGCGCCGTTGGTGACGAGGTCGAACTCGCGCGCCGTGCGCGGCGACACGAGCGCGCCGGCGAGCTCGCCGTCGACGATCAGCGGCACGCTGGCCGGGCGCGTGAAGCCGTCGGCCTGGAAATTCGGCGCGACGCCGCCCGCGATGTCCTCGCTGATCGAGACGCGCGGATCGAGGCGCGCGCTGCCCCGCATCTTCGCGAGTGGGCTCTGCTGCGTCTCGAGCGCGCGTGCGGAAAAGCCGTCCCATTCCAGCATGTCGGCCACCTCCTGCAGCGCGGAAGGGGGAAGGTAGGCGCGGTACTTCCCGGGTGCCAGTGCCTTCGGCGGCCGGCTGATCAGCGCGAGTTGCTCGACCGCGTGCCGCATCTTCGACGCGAGTTCGTCGTCACGCCACGAAAGCCCCGTGTACGACGACTTCACCGCCTTGTCGGCGCGGAAATAGAGGCTCCACTGGAGATTGAACGTCGTCGTCGCGTGCCAGTTGCGCTGGCCCAGCGAGTTCGCGAAGCCGCAACAGACCGGACCCGCGGCCAGCATGCCGACGAGATCGTGTCCGCGCGCCATCGTGAGCAGCGCGTCGATCATCGTCTCGGGCGCCGGCATCGCGTCGCTGCGCTCACTTCGCGAAG
>DATJFI010000031.1:0-2190 GCA_035495715.1 Casimicrobiaceae bacterium | reverse complement strand
GCGGAGAAAGCCGGCATCACCGTCTCCGACCGTGGCTTCATCCCGGTGGACATCCAGATGCGCACCAACGTGCCGCATATATTCGCCATCGGCGACATCGTCGGCCAACCCATGCTCGCGCACAAGGCCGTGCACGAGGCGCATGTGGCAGCGGAAGCAGCGTTCGGCGAGAAGTCCACGTTCGATGCGCGCGTGATCCCGAGCGTGGCCTACACGGACCCGGAGATCGCCTGGGTCGGCATCACCGAAGACGAGGCGAAGGCGCGCGGGGTGGCGGTGAAGAAGGGGCTGTTCCCGTGGAGCGCTTCGGGCCGGGCGATCGCCAACGGTCGTGACGAAGGCTTCACGAAGCTGCTCTTCGACGCCGAGAGCCATCGGATCGTCGGCGGCGCCATCGTCGGCACGCACGCGGGCGACATGATCGGCGAGATCGCGCTGGCGATCGAGATGGGTGCCGACGCGGTCGACATCGGCAAGACGATCCATCCGCACCCGACGCTCGGCGAGTCGATCGGCCTCGCGGCCGAAGCGTTCGAAGGCGTGTGCACCGACCTGCCGCCGGTGCGGCGTTGACCTCCGCGGACTCCGCGCTGCTGCCGATCGCCGACCGCCTGTCGCGCGAGCTCGGCGCCTTGCGCTTCCGCGCGCCGGTGGCGTTCGTCTACAACCCGCTCGAGTACGCGCGCGACGCGTACGCCGCGTACGTCGAGCGCAATGCGGCGACGACCAAGGAGGTGCTCTTCGTCGGCATGAATCCGGGGCCGTTCGGGATGGCGCAGACCGGCGTGCCGTTCGGCGAGGTCGCGAGCGTTCGCGACTGGCTCGGCATCCGCACCGCCGTCGGCGCGCCGGCGCGCGAGCATCCGAAACGTCCCGTCGCAGGCTTCGACTGCCACCGTTCCGAGGTCAGCGGGCAGCGGCTCTGGGGCTGGGCTCGCCGGCGCTTCGGAACGCCCGAGGCGTTCTTCGCGCGCTTCTTCATCGCCAACTACTGTCCGTTGCTGTTCCTCGAGGAGTCGGGTCGCAACCTGCCGCTCGACAAGCTTGCTCGCGACGAGCAGCGCGCGATCGCCGAACACTGCGACGAAGCCCTGCGCGAGACCGTGCGCGCGCTCGCGCCGCGCTGCGTCCTCGGCGTCGGCCGCTTCGCCGAGCAGCGTGCGGCAGTCGCGCTCGAGGGCATGGCTGTCGAGACCGGTTTCATCCCGCATCCGAGCCCGGCAAGCCCTGCGGCGAACCGCGGCTGGGACGAGCAGGCCGAGCGCGCGATCGTCGGCTGCGGGGTCGAGCTGCCGGCGCGGACCGACCGCGCCGCTGCACCGGCGTCCTGACGCGGGACGCCGCCGTCAGGAGATGTCGGCGGCGTGGAATCCGAAGCGGCCGGCGCGACGATCGGCGAAGAAGAACTCGAGCGTTCGCTTCGTCGTCCTGAACGCGATCTCGTCCCACGGCACTTCGTCCTCCGCGAACAGCCGAGCCTCGAGCGATTCGGGGCCGGGCATGAAGTCGATGTCGAGCATCCGTGCGCGATAGAACAGGTGGACCTGGCCGACGCGGACGACGTTGAGCATCGAATACAGGCCCTCGAGCTCGACGCGCGCTCCCGCTTCCTCGACGGTTTCTCGCAGCGCGCCTTCCTCGGTCGTCTCGCCGAGCTCCATGAACCCCGCGGGCAAGGTCCAGAGGCCGTAGCGCGGCTCGATCGCGCGCCGGCAGAGCAGCACCTTGTCCTGCCACACCGGCAGCGTGCCGACGACGTTGAGCGGGTTCTCGTAGTGGATCGTCGTGCACACCGTGCACGTCGCGCGGTCGCGGTTGTCGTCGGCGGGGACGCGGTATTCGACCGCGGCGCCGCAGGCTCGGCAGTGCTTGATGCTGCGGGGCGCGAACATGGTCGGCAGGCGTTGGACAGCCTGCGAGTGTAGTGTTCGTGCATGGCATCATCGTCGTCGCGGACAGCGAGTGCCGCGAGCGATTCACGACCTTTTCGCGAGAGCCACCATGAGCCACGTCTTCGCGCCGTCCGCTGCCGCGTCCGTCCCGGTTGCAGGAGGCGGCAGCTTTCCCGTCCACCGCATCTACTGCGTCGGCCGCAACTACGTCGAGCACGCGAAGGAGATGGGCTTCACCGGCCGCGAGCCGCCGTTCTTCTTCATGAAGCCGGCCGACGCGGTGCTGCCGATCGCGGAA
>DATJFI010000030.1:0-2535 GCA_035495715.1 Casimicrobiaceae bacterium | reverse complement strand
CGCCGGCTACGATCGGATAGAAGCCATCCGCCAGACGGCGATCGGGTTTCGGCGGGCAACCGGGGCCGAGGCCGATCGGCACCGCAGCGCACTGGCCGGTCTTCTGAATCCTCTGCCGATCGCCCAGGCGCTCGAAGTCGTTCGCGCGTTCAGCTACTTCTCGCACCTCGCGAACATCGCGGAGGACATCCACCAGAACCGGAGACGGCGCGCACATGCGCTCGCGGGATCGCCGCCGCGGCCTGGCGACATCGCCGAAGCGCTGCAGCGTCTCGCGCAGAATGGCGTCGATCGCGCCAAGGTGATGCACTGGCTCGACGATGCGCGGATCAGTCCCGTGCTGACGGCGCATCCGACCGAAGTCCAGCGCAAGAGCATCCTCGACGTCGAGCGTGAGATCGCGCGGCTGTTGACGTGGCGCGACCGGACGACGCTGACACCCGACGAGGCAGGCGACTTCGCGTTCCGGCTGCACACGTCGGTGCTCGAGCTGTGGCAGACGGCGATGCTGCGCCTGTCGCGACTGCAGGTGAAAGACGAGATCGACAACGGCCTCGCTTATTACCGGTACACGTTCCTCGACGAGATCCCGCGGCTATACCGCGCGTTCGAGACGCTGGTCCTGCGCGAATTCGGCATCGAGGCGTCGCGCGTGCCGGCGTTCCTGCGGATGGGATCGTGGATCGGCGGCGACCGCGACGGCAACCCGTACGTCGAGGCGACGACGCTCTCGTACGCAATCCGCGCGCAAAGCGCCGTCGCGTTCGAGCACTACCTCGCCGAAGTGCATCGGCTGGGGGCGGAGCTGTCGCTGTCGACGCGGCTCGTGACGCCGACGCCGGCGCTGATGGCCCTGGCGGCAGCGGCGAGCGATGCGAATCCGCACCGGCAGGACGAGCCGTACCGGCAGGCGCTCGTCGGTGTCTACGCGCGGCTTGCCGCGACGGCCCGGACGCTGACCGACCTCGTGCCGGCGCGTGCCGTGCACGTCGACGCGCCGCCGTACGCGAACGTCGTCGAATTCACCGCGGCGCTGGACACGATCGGAGCGTCGCTCGCATCGCACGGCGCGAGTCCGCTCGCAGCGCGTCGACTCGACCCGTTGCGCCGCGCCGTCGACGTCTTCGGCTTTCACCTGGCCGCACTCGATCTGCGGCAGAACAGCGACGTGCATGAATCCGTCGTCGGCGAGTTGCTGCAGCGCGCTCGCGTCGTCGACGACTACACGACGCTGCCGGAGGCCGCGCGCGTCGAGCTGCTCGTCCGCGAGCTCGGCAGTCCGCGTCCGCTGCACTCGCGCCATCTCGACTATTCGGAGCGCGCGCAATCCGAGCTCGAGATCCTGCGCGTCGCCGCCGACGTCCAGCGTCGTTACGGCGTGGATGCGCTGCCGAACTACGTGATCTCGAAATGCCAGTCGGTATCGGATCTGCTCGAAGTCGCACTGCTGCTGAAGGAAGTCGGGCTCGCGAGCGAGACGGACGTTGCGGTCAACATCGTGCCGCTCTTCGAAACGATCGACGACCTCGACCGGTGCGGCGACACGATGCGTGCGGCGCTCGCGTTGCCGCTGTACCGCGCGTATGTCGCGAGCCGCCGCGACTGGCAGGAGGTGATGCTCGGCTATTCCGACAGCAACAAGGACGGCGGCTACCTGACGTCGAGCTGGGCGATCTACCGCGCCGAGCGCGCGCTCGTGAACGCGACGTCGGCGCACGGCGTGCACCTGCGCCTGTTTCACGGCCGCGGCGGCACCGTCGGCCGCGGCGGCGGCCCAAGCTACGACGCGATCCTCGCGCAGCCCGCAGGAAGCGTCACCGGCGGCCTGCGCGTGACCGAGCAGGGGGAGATCATCGCCAGCAAGTATTCGGACCCCGAACTCGGCCGCCGCAACCTCGAAACGCTGGTCGCGGCGACGCTCGACGCGAGCCTGCAGGACGCCGAGCAGCTCGGCGAATCCGCGACCGGATACTTCGCGGCGATGGATGCTTTGTCCGCGCATGCGCTCGCCGCGTATCGCGCGCTGGTGTACGAGACGCCGGAATTCGCGGGCTACTTCCGCGCGTCGACACCGATCTCCGAGATCGCCGAGTTGAAAATCGGCAGCCGTCCGTCTTCGCGGACCGCCTCGTCGCGGATCGAGGATCTCCGCGCGATTCCGTGGGTGTTCAGCTGGGGACAGTGCCGGCTGATGTTGCCGGGCTGGTATGGGTTCGGCGCGGCCGTCGACGCATTCCTTGCGTCCGCGCCGGACGGCGTAGCACTTCTTGCGGACATGCACGCGCGCTGGCCGTTCTTCCGTGCGACGATGTCCAACATGGGCATGGTGCTTGCCAAGACCGATCTCGCCATCGCGTCGCGGTATGCCGAGCTCGTACCGGACGAGTCGGTTCGCAGCGCGATCTTTGGGCGCATCCGCGACGAGCACGCGCGCACGATCGCGCGCTTTTTGGCGATCACGAAGCAGTCGGCGCTTCTCGACGACAATCCGACGCTTGCGCGAAGCATCCGCAACCGTTTTCCGTACCTCGATCC
>DATJFI010000029.1:0-10431 GCA_035495715.1 Casimicrobiaceae bacterium | reverse complement strand
CGCGCGAGTGCCCGGCGCACGGCGTCGATCAACACGTCGGCATCGACCGGCTTCGCCAGGTATTCGAATGCGCCGCGCTTCATCGCTTCAACGCCGGTCGGCGCGTCGCTTCGCGCGGAAAGAAACAGGATCGGCGTCGCGATTCCGCGGCGCGCCATTTCGGCCTGGAGGTCCGTGCCGTTCATGCCGGGCATCTGCACGTCGAGGACGACGCACTGCGCTGCCGTCAGCGCGGGGCTCGCGAGCGCGTCGGCCGCCGACGCGAACGCGATCGTCGGCCAGCCCTCCGCCGACAGCAGGCGCGCAACGCCCGCGCGGCTCGCCTCGTCGTCGTCGACGATGCACACCGCCGCATCGTCCGGCGTGAAGGGTGTCGCCGTCGCGCTTCGAGCCGATGCAATCTCGCGCGCATGCGGCGCGAACGGCTCGACGGGAAGCGTGCAGCGAAACGTCGTGCCTCCTTCGTCGTTCGGCTCCGCGACGATTTCACCGCCGTGCGCCTCGACGATCCAATGGCAGATCGCGAGCCCCATGCCGAGGCCGTCGCTGCGCGTCGTGAAGAACGGATCGAAGATCCGCGCGCGATGCTCGGCGGCAATCCCGATGCCGCTGTCGCTGACCCGGATCTCCGCGCGGTCCTCTCCGGTGCGCACGAGCTCGAGCGCGAGCGTGCGCTCGCCGTCGCTACGCTCGCGCAGCGCCTGCAGCGCGTTGGCGACGAGGTTCAGAACGAGCTGCTGAATCTGCGTGCGAACGGCGCGAACGCTGCATCGCGGCGCGAGCGCGGAATGCAGTCGAACGCGGTTCGCCTCGAGCTCGGCCTTGAAGAGAACCAGCACCTCGCTGCACGCCTCGTCGAGCGGGAAGGTCGAGCGCTTCGGCTCTTCGCGACGAAGGAGCGCGCGCACGTTCTCGATGACGCTCGCGGCGCGCTTGTCGTCGCGAACGATCGCGTCGAGCATTTCGCGAAGCTTGCGATCGCCGGGACCGAGCATGTGCAGCGCGGCCTGCGCGTTGGCGAGGATGCCCGTGAGCGGCTGGTTCAGTTCGTGCGAAAGCGACGCGGTCAACGCGCCGGCATGCGCGGCGCGGTCGGCGTGCCGCAACCCGCTGCGCAGCCGCCGCGCCTCTTCTTCGGCCGCACGAAGCTCCGTCACGTCGCGAAGCGTTCCGAGCGCGCGCATCGGCTGGCCGTCGCCCGCGTAGCTCGTTTCGACGCGGCTTTGCACGATCCGCGTGCTGCCGTCCGGCCGATCGATCCGGTATTCGAGCTCGACGATGGGCGCGCGCTCGGCAAGCGCTTGCGCGTGCGTGTCGCGAAAGCGCGCGACGTCGGCGGGCGCGACGAAGTCGATCAGCTCCTTGCCTGCCTCGCCGAGGACGCCGCCCAGAATCCGATTCGCTTCATCGGAGCCGACGATCGTCTCGTCGCGCCAGTCGCGAACGAAGCTGCCGATGCCCGCGATGCGCTGCGCTTCGGCGAGCGTTCGCTCGCTGAGCTCGAGCGCTTACTCGGTCTTGTGCCGCGACAGCACGCCCATGAACGTCTCGGCGACGAGCCGAAGCTGGGCGAGAATCGGCTCGGGCCACGCAGCCGTCTGCCGCCTGCTCGTGAGGCAGAGCACGTGCGTCGTCTCGCCGCCGAGCCCCACCGGAATCGTCACGATGCATTGCATGCCGATCGCGATCGACGATGCGCGATCGACGCCGGCCTCGAGAGGCAGGTCGTCGAGGCACGTCTGCACGAATCCCCGGCCGCGGAACACGTTGCGCTCGTGCGTCCACGGAAACAGCGTGCCGTATTCGACGCTCGTCGGCGCGGGCGGCACGCCGTCGACGTGCACGCGATGGCGCAGCCGCGCCTTACGCCGATCGGGCTGGATCTCCATGATCCCGCACTGGTCGACGTCGAAGAACTCGAGCAGCTCGCGAAGGCACTCGTCGACGCGTTGCGCGACGAGCTCGCCGTGCGCTGTCGCGAGTCGCGCCGACAGCGATGTGATCAGCGCCAGAAAGGCGCCGAGGTCCCGACCCGGCGCGATGGGTGCGCGCGAGTCGTCGACCGTCTCCGAATCGGGCAGCGCGGCCTCCGAGCAGGCTTGAACGGGTGCGCAAATGCTACACGACGCCACGCCTGCCGGAGGCGGCCGATCGTCGTTTCACCGCCCGGCGGTCGCCTCGCGCGCCCGGCGGACAGGAGCGGCTAGATGCGGCCCAGGACCATCAGGATGATCACGATCAGCAGCACGAGTCCGAGGCCGCCGCTCGGCCAGTAGCCCCAGCCCGAGCTGTATCCCCACGTGGGCAGTGCGCCGATCAAAAGAAGAATGACGATGATGAGAACGATCAGCGAAACCGACATGACGAAACCTCCATTCGAGCGTTTCGGCGCGAGCGTTACGCTGACAGTGAAGCCGCTCTTGCCGGACGCGAGATGTAAGAATTACGTTCGAGTCGATGGCGGCGGTGACTCGACGTCGTTCGACGCTTCTAGAAGCTCCCTGCTGCCGCCTGCTTCGCGCCGCAATTCAAGCAACCGGTGTGCCGCAACGGGAAACCTCAATCGGAGAACGCGATGAATCAGCTTGATTTCCGCAACCGGCGAGCGGTGGTGACCGGCGGCGCGGCGGGTATTGGCTTCGCCGTCGCCAGCCGACTCGCGGCGAGCGGCGCCAAGGTGGCGCTATGGGACCGCGACGAGCGGGCGCTCGCCAGCGCGAACGAGAAGCTCGATCGCCGGGCCGTGACGCAGACGATCGACGTCACCGACGCGGGCGCCGTCGAGCGCGCCGCGAAGACGCTGGCGCACGAGCTCGGCGGCATCGACGTGCTCGTCTGCTCGGCCGGGATCACCGGCCCGAACGCGACGACGTGGCAATATCCGGTCGATGCGTGGCGGCACGTGTTCGACGTCAACGTGCACGGGCTCTTCTACTGCAATCGCGCGTTCGTGCCGCCGATGCTCGAAAGTGGTTACGGCCGCATCGTCAACATCGCATCGGTCGCCGGCAAGGAAGGCAACCCGAATGCGCCGGCGTACAGCGCATCGAAGGCTGCCGTGATCGGCCTCACGAAATCGCTCGGCAAGGAGCTCGCGAAAACCGGCATTCGCGTCAACTGCGTGACGCCCGCCGCGGTGCGCACCGCGATCTTCGACCAGATGACGCGCGAGCACATCGACTTCATGCTGGCGAAGATACCGATGGGGCGCTTCGGCGACGTCGACGAGATCGCGTCGCTCGTCTGCTGGCTCGCGTCGGAGGACTGCGCGTTCTCGACGGGCGCCGTGTTCGACGCGTCGGGCGGACGCGCGACGTACTGATCGGAAATCAGCCGCGCACGCGCAGCATGATCTTGCCGATGTGCTGCGAGCTCTCCATCAGCGCGTGCGCCTTCGGCGCGTCGTCCAGGTCGTACGTCGCGAAAACGACCGGCTTGACGCGGCCGGCAGCAAGCAGCGGCCACACCTTCTCGCGCAGGTCGCGGGCGAGCGCGGCCTTGCGCTCGGACGGGCTTGCGCGAAGCGTCGAACCGGACAGCGTCAGCCGCTTCAGCATCATGAAGCGCAGGTCGCATTCGACGCGGCTGCCCTTCAGGAACGCGATCTGCGCGAGCCGTCCTTCGAGCGCGAGGCACTTCAGGTTGCTCTCGACGTAATCGCCGCCGACCATGTCGAGAATCACGTCGACGCCGCGCTTTTGCGTGATGCGCTTCACCTCCTCGGCGAAGTCCTGCGTCCGGTAATCGATCGCGTGGTCCGCGCCCATCGCGACGCAGAACTGCGTCTTCTCGGCGCTGCCGGCCGTCGTGATCACCGTCGCGCCGAACGCCTTCGCGAGCTGAATCGCGCAAAGCCCGATGCCGCTGGTCCCGCCATGGACGAGGAACGACTCGCCGGCGCGCAATGCCGCGCGATCGAACACGTTGTTCCAGACCGTGAAGAAATTCTCCGGCAGCCCCGCCGCCTGCTCGAGCGACAGACCCTGCGGTATCGGCAGGCACCATGCGGCGGGCGTCGCGCAATATTCGGCGTAGCCGCCGCCGGGCACGAGAGCGCAAACGTCGTCGCCGACGTTCCAGTCGTGCACGGCCTCGCCGCGCGCGACGATGCGTCCGGCGACCTCGAGGCCGAGAATCGGCGACGCGTCGGGCGGCGGCGGATACGTACCCGCGCGCTGCGCGCAATCCGGACGGTTGACGCCGGCGAAGGCGACGTCGATCAGCACCTCGTCGGCGCGCGGGGCGGGCAATGGTCCGCGCGCGACGTGCATGACGTCCGGCCCGCCCGCTTGCTTGACTTCGATGTGGCGCATCGCTTCGGGTAGTGCCATTGCAAAATTCCTTTCTCGATTGCGGATTCGTACGATGGCGAACGGCCGCGCGACGTTCGTCACGCCGCGCCGGGCTCCTTCGCGGACGCGAATGCGGCACGCCGCGGGACCAGCCACGTCGCGAGAACAGTGAGCGCGCCGAACAGCGCGAGCGTCGCGAACACGTGCGTCAGGCCGTAGCTCAGCGCTTCGACGACCGCGGTGCGCTGTACGGCTGGCAGCGCAGCGCCGCCCTCGTCGAACATGTGGCGGATCGTGTCGATGCTGATCCCGCCGCCCGCCGATTGCGCGACGGCGCTGCCGAGACTGCCGTTCAGCACCGCGCCGAGCGCCGCCGCGCCGAACGTGCTGCCGAGCATCCGCGCGAAGATGTTCGACGCGGTGGCGCTGCCCCGCTTCGCCCACGACACGCTGCCCTGGATCAGGATGATGAACGTCGTGTTGACGAGGCCCATGCCGAAGCCGATCACGAACGAGCTTGCTCCGGTCACGACCGCACCGCTGCCCGGGGGCATCAGCGCAAGGCCGAGCGTGCCCGCGAAGATCAGCGCGGCGCCGAGCCGCACCGTGTTGCGCGCATCGAGCGCGCGCAGGAACCGGCCGGAAAGCGTCGACGCGATCGGCCAGCCGACCGACATCGCGGTCAGCGCGAAGCCGGCGACGATCGCCGAGCGTCCGAGCACGCCCTGCACGTAGATCGGCACGAACGACGTGACGCCGATGATCGCGGCGCCGCCGAAAAGCGAGCTCGTGTTGACCGTCGACAGCAGCCGCGAGCGCCACAGGTCGAGGTCGATCATCGGCTCGGGCGCGCGGCGCTCGCGCCGCAGATACGACGCGAGCGCGATCGCGAAGAGCACGACGAGCGCGAACGTCGGCCACGAGAGCCACGTCCAGTCGACGCCGCCCGCCAGCAGCGCGACGAGCAGCGCCGCGATCGCGACCCAGAAAATGGCGACGCCCACGTAATCGATCCGATGCGGGCGATGCGCGACGTCCTCGCGCAGCGACAGCGAAAGGCCGGCGATCGCGAGGATGCCGACCGGTACGTTGATCCAGAAGATCCAGTGCCACGACAGCGCCTGCACGATGAGTCCGCCGGCGAGCGGACCGATGATTGCGGCGAAGCCCCACACGCTCGACAGCCATCCCTGCACGCGCGGGCGCTCCTGCGGGGTGAAGAGGTCGCCGACGATCGTCGTCGCGACCGGCTGGATCGAGCCCGCGCCGAGCCCCTGCAACAGTCGGAACGCGATCAACGCCGGCATCGACCACGCGAAACCGCAGAGCAGCGATCCGACGAGGAACACGACGATGCCGGCAATGAGGACCGGACGGCGGCCATGCAGATCGGCGAGCTTGCCGAAGACGAGGATCGTCGAGGCCTGCGTGAGCAGGAATCCCGAGAACACCCACGTGTAGAGCGAGAAGCCGCCGAGCTTGCCGACGATCTGCGGCAGCGCCGTCGCGACGATCGTCACTTCGACGGCCGCCATGAAGAGCGCGAGCATCACGCAGCCGAGGACGACGGTGCGACGGGAAACGCGGTTCATTCTTTCTAATGTACTCTGGCCCATCATCGCGCTCGTCGCCACGGTACCAGCGTCCCGGCCGCGGCAGGTACGATTACGGCTTTTTTGCCCGGGCGCCGCGTGAGAATCCCCGCGTTCCTCGTCACGTCAGCCCGTCTCGCGCAACGCCGGACGCGGCCGGCGCGACAGCGCAAACGCGCACGCCGCCGACAGCAGCGCGGCGCCGCCCGAGGCGCCGAAGACGAGCGCCGCTCCGTATCGCTCGAGCAGCAAGCCGCCCAGCGCGTTGCCCGCGCCGATGCCGCTGACGACGCAGGTGGCCGACCAGGTGAACGCCTCGGTCGCGTAGCGCGCGGGGGCATACGACGAAACGAGCAGCGTGACGATCGTGAACGTCGGCGCGATGCAGAGCCCCGCGATGAACGCGACGAGCGCGAGCAGCGCCGCGTGGTCGATCAGCGCCTGGAGTGCGAGCGGCAGCACGAGCAGCGCGATCGAGACGCGAAGCTGGCGCTCGCGCGGCGCGGCGATGTGCAGTGCGCCGTACACGAGCCCGCCCGCCGCGCTGCCGATCGAGTTGACGGCCAGCAGGATGCCGGCGAGCGGCGGCCGGTGCACTTGCGTCGCGAAGCCCGGGTACGCGACTTCGAGTAGCCCGAATGCGACGGTGAGCAGGAACGTCGTCCCGTACACGGCGACGAGGCGGGGCTCGGTGAGCGGGCCCAGCAAGTGACGTTCGGCATGCGGATCGTGGCGCCAGTAGCGAAGCGCGGGCGAGGCGACGAACGTCGGCACCGCGAGCGTCATGAAAAGGAGCGCGGCGCCGAACGCGAGCGCCGGCGAGCCGATCGCGAGCAGCACCGCGATCAGCGCCGGACCCGCGGTGAACGCGAACTCCACCAGCACGCCGTCGAGCGCGAACGCGATCTTGCGCGCGGCTTCGTCGGCGAAGCGGTAGCGCCACATGGTGCGCGTCAGCACGGTGATCGGCGGCGAGAACGCGCCGGCCACGGCCGCAACCGTCCATATCGACGACGCGCCGAGGCCGAGGAACTTCGCCACCCATAACGTCAGCAGCGCAGCCGGGCAGACGATGGCGGTGACGAGCAGCGCGATGCGCGGTCCGTTGCGGTCGATGTAGCGTCCGACGATCGGGGCCGCCATCGCCGCCGCGCCGAGGTAGATGCCGACGCTCGCGCCCGCTGTCGCGAACGAGCCGGTCAGTGCGCGCACGTGCAACAGCATCGCGAGCGACACGGTTCCGATCGGCATCCGCGTGACCAACGCCATCGCGAGCATCCGCGCGACGTCGGGCATGCGAAGGAAATCTCCGTACGTCGCGCGCGCGGCGCGAAGCACCCTACGGAACCTCTGATCAACTCCCACGTGGAGCGCGTTGGCGCGAAATGCCGATGAATGCGAGACGGACGAAAACTGCGTTTCGGCGAAGGCTAACCCGAGCGAAGCGAGGGTTAAGCCGCGAAGCGGCGGCTGCAGCTACGAAGGTCGCAGGACATCCTATGAACCGAGGAGACCGGCGAAGCAGGCGCCGCATTTCGCGCCAACCCGAAGGGACGCGGCTTGCCGGCACGCTGGCTTTGTAGCTCCGGCCGTCGCTTCGCGACTTAACGTTCGCTATGCTCACGTCAGCCTGCGCTGAAACGCAGTTTTCGCTCGTCTTGCAAATAGCGCCTGCTATTGGCGGCGCCTTGCTTCGCGCCAGCGCCCCGGCAAGCTGACCCGTTGCGCCCGTGCGGGCGTTGATCAGAGGTTCTCTAATAGATCACCTGCACGTTTTCCGGCGCGAGCCACTCGCGCAGGCGCTCGATCAGCGCGTCGTCGGGCGTCACGCGCCAGCTTTCGGGAAGCTCGATCTCGCCGTCGACCCGCTCGTTCGCGTAGCGGATCGTGACGGGCAGCGTTCCGGGGCGGAATGGACCGAGGATCTCCTCGAGGCGGTCGGCTGACGCGTTGCCGTTGCAGGCGATGCGAAGACCGCGTGCCCAGCGCTTGCGCACGGCGGCGAGATCGTAGATGTTCTCGGCGATGATGCGCATCCCCTGCGCCTCGCCGTCGTCGCTCACGCGCTGCATCGCGCGGATCTCCATCACGACGAGCTGATCCTCGCGCAGCAGCGTCCGTGCGGCGTCGAACGTCTCGTTGTAGACCATCACTTCGGCGCGGCCCTTGCCGTCGTCGAGCGTGACGAACGCCATCTTGCCGCGGCGGCTCGTCTGGACGCGGAGCGCGGTGACGATGCCGGCGATCAGCACGCGATCGCTCTTCGGCTGCAGGTTCGAAAGCGCGGTGCGGACGATCGTCGCGAGCTCGGCGGCGTGCGCGTTGAACGGATGACCCGACAGGTAGAAGCCGAGCGACGCCTTCTCATGCACGAGCCGTTCGGCTTCGGTCCAGTCGCGCGACGCCGCGGCCGCCGGGATCGGCGGCGCAGCCTCCTCGCCGAAGAGCGACACCTGCGAAGCCGTCGCCGCTGCGCGCTCGCCGGCCTCGAGCGCGATGCCGACCGATGCGAACAGCGCGGCACGGTGCGGATCGATCGTGTCGAACGCGCCGGCACGCACGAGCGCCTCGACGACGCGGCGGTTGACGAGGCGCTTGTCGACGCGGCGGCAGAAGTCGAAGAGGTCGGCGAACGGTCCTCCCGTCTCGCGTGCGGCGACGATGGCCTCGATCGCCGCGCCGCCAGTGCCCTTGATGCCGCCCAATCCATAGCGCATGCGCGTCGCGTCGACCGGCTCGAAGCGGTAGTTCGATGCGTTGACGTCCGGGGGCAGGATCACGAGACCCTGCTCGAGCGCGTCGTCGTAGAAGGTTTTCAGCTTGTCGGTGTCGTCCATCACGAGCGACAGGTTCGCCGCCATGAACGCCGCCGGATGATGCGCCTTGAAGTACGCGGTCTGGTATGCAACGAGCGCGTACGCCGCCGAGTGCGACTTGTTGAAGCCGTAGCCCGCGAACTTCTCCATCAGGTCGAAGAGCTGGACCGCCTTCGCGCGCGCAAGCCCATTCTTTTCGGCCCCGGCGACGAACACGTCGCGATGCTGCGCCATCTCCTCGGGCTTCTTCTTGCCCATCGCGCGGCGCAGCAGGTCGGCGTTGCCGAGCGTGTAGCCGCCGATGACCTGCGCGATCTGCATCACCTGCTCCTGGTACACCATCACGCCGTACGTGGGCTCCAGGATCGGCGCGAGCCGCGGATCGAGATACTCGACGCGCTCGCGGCCGCTCTTCCGCGCGATGTAGTCGGGAATGAGCTCCATCGGCCCGGGCCGGTACAGCGCGACGAGCGCGATGATGTCCTCGAAACGCGTCGGCGGCGCCTGCTTCAGAAGCTCCCGCATGCCGCGCGATTCGAACTGGAACACCGCGGTCGCGTTCGCCTTGCGGAAGACGTCGAACGTCGGCGCGTCGTCGAGCGGCAGCGTCTCGAGGGTGATCGTCGCGGTCGGGTCGAGCTTGCGCACGTAGCGCAACGTCCAGTCGAGGATCGTCAGCGTCGTAAGGCCGAGGAAATCGAACTTGACGAGGCCGATCGCCTCGACGTCGTCCTTGTCGAACTGCGACACCGGCGCCTGCGCGCCCGGTTGCACGTAGAGGGGACAGAAGTCGGTGAGCTTGCCCGGCGCGATCAGCACGCCGCCCGCGTGCATGCCGACGTTGCGCGGAAGGCCCTCGAGCTCGCAGGCAAGCGACAGAAGCTCGCGCACCTCCTCTTCGTCCGCCTCGCGCTGATCGAGCAGCGGCTCCGTTTCGCGCGCGTAGATGACGTTGGCCTCCGGGTCGCCGGTTCGCCTGCGCAGCGTCACCGTCTTGCCCGGCTGGAAGGGAATCAGCTTCGCGATGCCGTCGACGAACGAGTACGGCAGGTCGAGCACGCGGCCGACGTCGCGCACCGCGGCCTTCGCCGCGAGCGTGCCGAACGTCGCGATCTGCGACACGGATTCGACGCCGTATTTCTGCTTGACGTAATCGATCACGCGGTCGCGACCGTCCTGGCAGAAGTCGATGTCGAAGTCGGGCATCGAGATCCGTTCGGGATTCAGGAAGCGCTCGAACAGCAGCGCGTAGCGGAGCGGGTCGAGATCCGTGATGCCGAGCGAATACGCGACGAGCGAGCCTGCGCCCGATCCGCGGCCCGGACCCACCGGCACGCCGTTCTGCTTCGCCCAGTTGATGAAGTCGGCGACGATCAGGAAGTAGCCCGAGAACCCCATCTGCACGATCGTCTTCGCCTCGAACGCGAGTCGCGCTTCGTATTCGGCGCGACGGCGCTCGCGCTCGGTCGCGTCCGGATAGAGCTGAGCGAGGCGCTGCTCGAGTCCGCGTGCCGCTTCGGTGCGCAGGTGCTCGTCGAGCGAGACGCCGGCGGGCGTCGGGAACAGCGGCAGGTGATTCTTGCCGAGCGGGATCGTGAGGTTGCAGCGCGTCGCGATCGCGACGCTGTTCGCGAGCGCCTCGGGCAGGTCGGCGAACTTCTCCGCCATCTGCGCCTGCGTGAGAAAGTACTGCTGCGCGGTGAAGCGGCGCGGGCGGCGGCTGTCCGACAG
>DATJFI010000028.1:0-15910 GCA_035495715.1 Casimicrobiaceae bacterium | reverse complement strand
TCGAGTCCGGCAAAGAACGCGGTCATAGACGAGCTCCTGCAAGTCGGCGTATGACTTGCCGTGCCGGAAGCCCATGCGGGTCGCTCACTGATCGGCGCTCTTGGCTGCGAAACCTGGCGCTACATCCTGTAGCCCGTCTGGCACCCCGCGCGCCGCGGGTCTCATCGGGGCCGTCGAGCGGCCAGCGCGAAGGGCAGTCGGCACGGGGGCACGGAAGTCGGCTCAACACCTCGGCGAAAGACCGCCTCGCAGTCAAGCGGTCAATGCATTTCGTTCCGAGGGTAGTCCAGTGAGCGCGAACGCCGGCGATCCGGCGAGCGGCGAAGGGCCGCCCCGAGCCGCGAGCCCCGCCCGCTTGGGCGGCAGCGCAGCGGCGACAGCCGCAACGATGGGGGGACCATCATCGGCCGGCGCCCGGTTTCGCGCGGCGCTCGCGGCCGAGCGTCCCTTGCAGGTGCCGGGTGTCATCTGCGCGTACCACGCCATGCTCGCGAAGCGCAGCGGCTTTTCGGCGATCTACCTTTCGGGTGGCGGCGTCGCGGCGGCGTCGCTCGGATTGCCCGACCTCGGCATCAGCAGCCTCGACGACGTCCTGACCGACGTGCGGCGCATCACCGACGCGTGCGATGTGCCGCTGCTCGTCGACGCCGACACGGGCTTCGGCGCGTCGGCGTTCAACATCGCGCGGACCGTCAAGTCGCTGATCAAGTTCGGCGCCGGTGCGATGCACATCGAGGACCAGGTCGGCGCGAAACGCTGCGGCCACCGGCCCGGCAAGGAGCTCGTTTCGAAGCAGGAAATGGTCGATCGGATCAAGGCCGCCGTCGACGCGCGCATCGACCCCGACTTCGTCGTCATGGCGCGCACGGACGCACTCGCCGTCGAGGGACTCGACGCGGCGATCGAGCGCGCGCGCGCCTGCGTCGAAGCGGGCGCCGACATGATCTTTCCCGAGGCGATCACCGAGCTTGCGATGTACCGCCGGTTTGCCGACGCCGTCGGCGTTCCGATCCTCGCCAACCTGACGGAGTTCGGCAGGACGCCGCTTTTCACGCTCGACGAGATCCGAAGCGCCGGCGTCGCGATCGCGCTCTATCCCCTCTCGGCGTTTCGCGCGATGAACAAGGCGGCGCTCGGCGTCTACACCGCGCTGCGCCGCGACGGGACGCAAACACGCGTCGTCGACACGATGCAGACGCGCGACGAGCTCTACGACTATCTCGGCTATCACGGCTACGAGCAGAAGCTCGACCGCCTTTTCGCGCGCAACAAGGACACCTGAGCGATTCCATGACGATGACCACCGGCGCGCCGGCAACGGCGATCAAGCCCAAGAAGTCCGTCGCGCTGTCCGGCGTCACCGCCGGCAACACCGCGCTTTGCACCGTCGGCCGCACCGGCAACGACCTGCACTACCGCGGCTACGACATTCTCGACATGGCCGATCGTTGCGAGTTCGAGGAGATCGCGTACCTGCTCGTGCACGGCAAGCTGCCGACGCGCGCGGAGCTCGACGCCTACCACCGCACGCTGCGGGCGATGCGCGGCATCCCCGCGCGGCTCAAGACGGTGCTCGAATCCATTCCCGCGTCGGCGCACCCGATGGACGCGATGCGCACGGGCGTTTCGACGCTCGGGACCCTGTTGCCCGAAGGCGACCGGCACGACGCGGATGGCGCACGCGAGATCGCCGACCGGTTGATGGCGTCGCTCGGCTCGATGCTGCTTTACTGGTATCACTACAGCCACAACGGCAAGCGCATCGACGTCGAGACCGACGATGCGTCGATCGGCGGCCACTTCCTGCACCTGCTGCACGGCGAGCGGCCGTCGCCGGCGTGGGTGCGCGCGATGCACACGTCGCTCAACCTCTACGCCGAGCACGAGTTCAACGCGTCGACGTTCACGGCGCGCGTGATCGCCGGCACCGGATCCGACATGTACTCGGCGATCACCGGCGCGATCGGCGCGTTGCGGGGGCCGAAGCACGGCGGCGCGAACGAGTTCTCGTTCGGGGTGCAGAAGCGCTACGCGAATCCCGACGAGGCCGAGGCGGACATCCGCCGCCGCGTCGCCGCGCGCGAGGTCGTCATCGGCTTCGGGCATCCGGTCTACACCGTTGCCGATCCCCGCAACGAGATGATCAAGGACGTCGCGCGCGAGCTGTCGGAGCAGGCCGGCGACACGAAGATGTACGCGATCGCCGAGCGCATCGAGGCGGTGATGCGCGACGCGAAAAAGATGTTCGCCAATCTCGACTGGTACTCGGCCGTCAGCTACCACACGATGGGCGTGCCGACGCCGATGTTCACGCCGCTCTTCGTGATCTCGCGCACCGCCGGATGGTCGGCACACGTGATCGAGCAGCGCGAGGACGGCAAGATCATCCGCCCGTCGGCGAACTACGTCGGCCCCGACGATCGCTCGTTCGTCCCGATCGAGGAGCGGGAATAGAAATGTCCTCCGCCACGCACAGCACGGTCCGCCCGGCGCCCGACCAGGTTCTCGTCGACATCGCCGACTACGTCGCGAACTACACGATCGAAAGCGCCGAAGCGTACGAAACCGCGCACTACTGCCTGCTCGACACGCTGGGCTGCGGCTTCGAGGCGCTCACCTACCCGGCCTGCACGAAGCTGCTCGGGCCGATCGTGCCGGGTACGATCGTGCCGCACGGCGCCAAGGTTCCCGGTACCGACTACCGGCTCGACCCGGTGCAGGCCGCGTTCAACCTGGGCGCGATGATTCGCTGGCTCGACTTCAACGACACGTGGCTCGCCGCCGAATGGGGCCACCCTTCGGACAATCTCGGCGGCATCCTGATGACGGCCGACTGGCTGTCGCGCCACGCGCTCGCCGCGGGCCGCGCGCCGCTCGCGATGCGCGACGTGCTGACGGCGATGATCAAGGCGCACGAGATCCAGGGCGTCATCGCGTTGCAGAACAGCTTCAACCGCGTCGGCCTGGACCACGTCGTGCTGGTGAAGGTCGCGACGACGGCCGTCGTCGCGAACATGCTGGGCCTCTCGCGAGACGAGACGGTCAACGCGCTGTCGCTCGCGTTCGTCGACGGCCAGAGCCTGCGCACGTACCGGCACGCGCCGAACACCGGCTCGCGCAAGAGCTGGGCGGCGGGCGATGCGACGTCGCGCGGCGTGCGCCTCGCGCTGATCGCGAAGACCGGCGAGATGGGCTATCCGTCGGCGCTGACGGCGAAGACGTGGGGCTTCTACGACGTGCTGTTCAAGGGCCAGCCCTTCCGCTTCGAGCGTCCGTATGGCAGCTACGTGATGGAGCACGTGCTGTTCAAGATCAGCTTCCCGGCCGAATTCCACGCGCAGACCGCTGTCGAATGCGCGATGCAGCTCCATCCGCTGGTCCGCAACCGTCAGGACGAGATCCGGCGCATCACGATCCGCACCCACGAGTCGGCGATCCGCATCATCGACAAGCAGGGGCCGCTCGCGAACCCTGCCGACCGCGATCACTGCATCCAGTACATGGTCGCGGTGCCGCTGATCTTCGGCCATCTGGTCGCGGCGGATTACGAGGACGACGTCGCGGCGGACCCGCGGATCGACGCGTTGCGCGAAAAGATGGTCTGCGTCGAGGATCCGCAGTACACGAAGGACTATCTCGATCCGCAGAAGCGCTCGATCGCGAACGCGATCACGATCGAGTTCAACGACGGCAGCCGCACGCCGGAAGTGGCCGTCGAGTATCCGATCGGCCATCGCCGCCGGCGCGCCGAAGGCATTCCGCTTCTGATCGAGAAGTTCCGCGTCAATCTCGGACGGCGTTTCGCGGCGAAGCAGCAGGCGCGCATCCTCGACGTCGCCCTCGACACGAAGCGGCTGCCGGAAACGGCGGTGAACGCGTTCGTCGATCTGATGGTTTAGGAGGCTCATGCGCACGCAGCTCGTTGCCCTTCTCGCATTGCTAGCCCTCCCTGCGCTCGCGCAGGACTTTCCCAAGCTCAAGCCCGGCCTGTGGGAAATGGAGCGCGCCGTCGATCCGCCGCCACCGGCGCAAAACGGACGCCCGATGCCTGCGGAGCGCACCAGCATGTGCCTCGACGACTCGGTGCAGCGCGAGATGTTCGCGATGGCGAACGGCGCGATGCAGGGCGCGTGCAGCAAGCACGATTTCAAGACGACCGGCAACAGCATGAGCGGCGACGTCGTTTGCACGATGGGCAACAGCACGATGCATTCGAAGTCGCTGATGGTGCTCGAGGGCAACAGCGCCTATCGCACCGACATCGACACGACGTACGACCCGCCGTTCATGGGCCATTCGCACACGAAAATGACGATCCGCGCGCGCAACGTCGGTCCGTGCAAGCCGGGACAGCGTGCGGGCGACCTCGTGATGCCGAACGGGCAGACGATGAACGTGCACGACATGATGAACGGGCCGCTGGGTGCGCACGGGACGATCACGCCGCCGCCAGCCGCTAAGCGGCCGCAATAGGACGAAAAACGCGATGCCACACGATCTGTTCGACACGCTGAAGGAACTGCGCCTCGCCTCCGGCGCGAGCGGCCGCTACTACTCGCTGCCGGCGCTCGAGGCCGCCGGCGTCGGCAACGTGTCGCGCCTGCCGGTCTCGATCCGCATCGTGCTCGAGAGCGTGCTTCGCAATTGCGACGGGAGGAAGGTCACCGAGCAGCACGTCCGGCAGGTCGCGAACTGGGCGCCGAACGCGACGCGAACGGACGAAATTCCATTCGTCGTCGCCCGCGTCGTGCTGCAGGATTTCACCGGCGTGCCGCTGCTTTGCGATCTCGCCGCGATGCGCAACGTCGCGGCGGATCTCGGGCGCGACCCGAAGCTCCTCGAGCCGCTCGTGCCCGTGGATCTCGTCGTCGACCACTCGGTGATGATCGACTATTACGGTTCGCCGGCGGCGCTCGACCTCAACATGAAGCTCGAGTTCCAGCGCAACGCCGAGCGCTACCAGTTCATGAAATGGGGGATGCAGGCGTTCGACACGTTCAAGGTCGTGCCACCCGGCATCGGCATCGTGCACCAGGTGAACCTCGAGTACCTGGCCCCGGGCGTGCACGCGAAGGACGGCCTCTACTATCCCGATACGCTCGTCGGCACCGACAGCCATACGACGATGATCAACGGCATCGGCGTCGTCGGCTGGGGCGTCGGCGGCATCGAGGCCGAAGCGGGCATGCTCGGTCAGCCGGTCTACTTCCTGACACCCGACGTCGTCGGCGTCGAGCTCGCCGGGCGGCTGCCCGAAGGCGCGACGGCAACCGATCTCGTGCTGACCGTCACCGAGATGCTCCGCCGCGAGAAGGTCGTCGGCAAGTTCGTCGAGTTCTTCGGCGAGGGCGCCGCGTCGCTGTCGGTGCCCGACCGCGCGACGATCGGCAACATGGCTCCCGAATACGGCGCGACGATGGGCTTCTTCCCCGTCGACGACGCGACCGTCGCGTACCTGCGCAGCACCGGCCGCAGCGACGACGCGCTCGACGCGTTCGAGCGCTATTTCAAGGCGCAGCGGCTTTTCGGCATGCCGCGCGCCGGCGACATCGATTACACGAAGACGCTGCGTCTCGACCTCGCGACGATCACGCCGTCGGTCGCGGGGCCCAAGCGTCCGCAGGATCGGATCGAGTTGCCGGCGCTCGCGGCTAAGTTCGCCGACCTCTTCAGCAAGCCGGTCGGCGAAAGCGGCTTTTCGCAGTCGGCCGATCGCCTGCGCCAGCGTTACAAGACGTCACCGATGGTCGCGGGCCGCGGCCAGATCCGCGATGCCGAGCTCGATCCGCCGCGAAGCGGCCTGCCGCGCGATTACCTCGAGATGGCGAACAATCGGCCGACACCCGATCACGTCGCGCCACCGGCCCCGCAGCCGGTCGACATCGGCAACGCCGACGTGCTGATCGCCGCGATCACGTCGTGCACGAACACGTCGAACCCGAGCGTGCTCCTCGCCGCGGGGCTGCTCGCGAAGAAGGCCGTCGAAAAAGGACTGACGGTCAAGCCGCACGTCAAGACGTCGCTCGCGCCGGGCTCGCGCGTGGTCACCGACTACCTGACGAAAACCGGCCTGCTGCCGTACCTGCAGAAGCTCGGGTTCGACGTCGCCGCGTACGGCTGCACGACGTGCATCGGCAACGCCGGCGATCTCGCGCCCGAGATCAACGACGCGATCGCGAGCCACGATCTCGTTTGCGCGGCGGTGCTCTCGGGCAACCGCAATTTCGAAGCGCGCATCCACCCGAACATCAAGGCGAACTTCCTGATGTCGCCGCCGCTCGTCGTCGCGTACGCGATCGCGGGCACCGTGCTGCGCGATCTCGCGCACGAGCCGCTCGGTAACGGCCGCGACGGACCGGTGTATCTGCGCGACATCTGGCCGACGTCGCATGAAGTCGCCGATCTTCTGGGTTACGCGCGCGATCCGGCGACATTCCGCAGGCTCTACGGCGATCTCGCGAACACGAACCCGATGTGGTCGACGATCGCCGGCTCGACCGGCCAGGTCTACGACTGGCCGACATCGACCTATATCGCGAAGCCGCCGTTCTTCGACGGGTTCACGATGATTCCGCCCGCCATCGGCGACATCCGCGGCGCGCGCGCGCTCGGCATCTTCGGCGATTCGGTCACGACCGATCACATCTCGCCGGCGGGGTCGATCAAGCCCACGTCGCCGGCGGGCCTCTACCTGCAGGAGCACGACGTCTCGGTCGCGAACTTCAACAGCTACGGTGCGCGGCGCGGCAATCACGAGGTGATGATGCGCGGCACGTTCGCGAACGTGCGCATCAAGAACCTGATGCTGCCGCCGCGAGCCGACGGCACGCGGATCGAGGGCGGCGTCACGCTCCACTACGGGCGCACGGGCAAGGCGCCCGAGCAGATGCCGATCTACGACGCCGCGATGGAGTATCTGAAGCAGGGCATTTCCACCGTCGTCTTCGGCGGCGAGGAATACGGCACCGGCAGCTCGCGCGACTGGGCGGCGAAGGGCACGCAGCTCCTCGGCGTGCGCGCGGTGATCGCGAAGAGCTTCGAGCGCATCCATCGCTCGAACCTCGTCGGCATGGGCGTGCTGCCGCTGCAGTTCGCGCCCGGCGACGGCGCCGACTCGCTGGGCATCAGCGGCGACGAAACCTTCGACATCGCCGTGCCCGACGACATCAGGCCGCAGCAGCGGATGAGCATCGTCATGACGCGCAGCGACGGCAGCAGGCGCGAGATTCCGGTGCTCTGCCGCATCGACACGCCGATCGAGGTCGACTACTACCGGCACGGCGGGATCCTGCCGTTCGTGCTGCGCGAGCTGCTGCAGCCGGCCGCTTGAACGCCGTTCCCGGGGCACGGATGCCGGAGGGCGTCCATGTCCCGCACCCGCTGGCGCACGCGCTGCCGCTCTTCGTGCTCGCGGGTCTCTGCCTGTCGTCGCTCGACGCGACGGCGAAATACCTCGTGCGCGACCACTCGCTGTTCGTCGTCGTCTGGGCGCGCTACGCGGGCCAGATGGTCGTCGTGACGCCGTGGGCGCTGCACCGCGGCGGGCGCCGCTTCTTCCGCACGAACCGGCTGGGCCTGCAGCTTCTGCGGTCGCTCTTCCTGCTGCTCGCGACGCTCGGCTTCTGGGGCGGCCTGCGCTACCTGCCGCTCGCCGAGGCGTCGTCGATCACGTTCCTCGCGCCGACGTTCGTCGTGCTGCTGTCGTGGCCGCTTTTGCACGAGCGCCCGACGCGCGCGCGCCGCATCGCGTCCACGGTTGGCTTCATCGGGATCCTGATCCTGCTGCGGCCGGGATCGTCGATCCTGCATCCTGCCGTGCTGCTCCTGATCGGCGCCGCGCTCGCGAATGCGCTCTATCAGTTGCTGACGCGAAGGCTCCTCGACGAGTCGATTTACGCGACGCTCTTCTACAGCGCGAGCGTCGGCACGCTGGCGCTGTCGCTCGCGCTGCCGTTCACGACGAGTCTCCCGCACCTCCTCGCCGTCGGCATCGGTCCGCTGGTCCTGCTTGGGTTGCTTGCCGGTGTCGGGCACCGGTGCATGACGCAGGCGTACCTTCGCGCGTCGGCATCGCTGCTGTCGCCCTTCACGTACCTGCAGATCCTCTGGGCAACCGGCTTCGGATACCTGCTGTTCGACCAGCATCCTGACGCGCTGTCCGGCGTGGGCATGGCGGTCGTCGTCGCGAGCGGCGTCGGCCTCGCGTTGTGGGAAAGGCGCAGGCGGTGAGAGCACGAGCTTGATGCTTTGTGCAATGCAGCGACAAACGCGGTAAAATGGCCGGCTGCGAAGGGCGCACGTCGCCCGTTCGCGACCCTTACATCCCCGGAGACCAGACGATGAAGACCCGAACGTTCGCCGCGCTGACCGCGATGGCGCTCGCCATCACGCTCGCCGCGTGCGGACAACAGTCGCAGCAGGCGGCGGACAAGGCGAAGGATTCCGCGGCCACCGCCGCGAAGGATGCGGCGGCCGCAGCTTCGACGGCGGCGAAGGACGCGTCGAACGCCGCCGCCGACGCCGCGAAGAGCGCAGCCGACGCGACGAAGGACGCCGCGAACAAGGCGGCCGACACGACCAAGGATGCGGCCGCCAAGGCGAGCGACGCCGCGAAGGACGCTGCGGCCAGCGCCGCCGACGCGAGCAAGGACGCTGCCGCCAAGGCGAGCGATGCGGCGATGAAGGCGAACGAAGCCGCGAAGGATGCGAAGAAGTAGCGTCGAGCCCGTCATAAGTCCGCAAACGGCCGTCGAGCGCGACGGCCGTTTCGTTTTCGTCACGTTCACGCTGTAGTGCGCAACCGGTCGCGTCCGTCGGCGCGCGCCGGCGATGGCATCACTGTTGCACGCCGCTACGACGGTTGCGCGGCGCGCCTTCCCCTCCAAAGGCCGTTCGCGGGTTTCCCCCGACCCGAGCACGCGAGCGCGCGCCCCAACCGCCCCTTTTTCGAGGCCCGATGACGAGCATCCATCCCTCGACGGTCGTGCGCCGCACGGATGCTGGCAGCGCAGAGCTCGCGACGCCGGCACACGGTCTTTCGCTCGCGCAGCGCCGCTTTCTGACGTTGCTCGACAGTGCCTGCAGCGTCGACGAGTTCGCGCAGCGGCACCGCTTCGAGGCCGACAAGCTCGGACGCGACCTGGCGCGCCTAGCGACGCTCGGGCTCGTCGCCTGCGACGAGCCGGCGCCCGCGAACGATCCGGTCGCGGCGGATGCGGCGAACGAGCCGCTGGCGCCGGCGCCGGCAGTGCGCCTCGGCGCGCCGCGCGCGGCGAGGCGCATCGCGGTACTCGGCGTGCCGCTCGCAGCCGGGGCGCTGATCTGGATCGGCTGGCAACACGTGTCGACGCCCGAGTCGCTCGCGCGCGCAGCGACGCACGCGAATGCAAAGAACGCAGCGTCGATGCCGGCGCAGAATACGGCGGCGGCCGACCCGCAGCCGATCGCGACGCGCGTGCTGCGCGGCGACCCGGTGGAGCGCACGCGTGATTCGGCCAAAGACGCGCGTGCGCAACCGAAGCGTGCCGAGCCGCGTACGGACGTCGACCCGCCGCCGGCGCCTTCGCTTCCGGTCGAGCATCGTGCTCCCTCGCCCGCCGCGGCGATCGACTCTGCGCTGATGCGCGCGCCGATGGCAACACCCGTCGGCGATCCCGCGCCGACGCTTATGCCGATGCCGTCGCCGTCGAGCATTGCCATGCCGGCGCTGCTGCCGGCGCCGGCCGCGTCACCCGCCGTCGACGAATCGACGACCGCGCCGACGCACGTCGCGAGCATCGCGCCACCCACCGCGGCGCAGCGCCCGGTTTCCACCGCGGCGCTCGTTCCAATCGCACGCGAAACGCCGTCGTTCCCGCGCGAGGCGCTCGCGGCCGGCCTCGACAGCGGCAGCGTCAAGGCCCGCCTCACGATCGGCGCGAAAGGCAACATCGAGAGCGTCGACATCGTCAGCGCATCGCATCGCAGTTTCAATCGCGCGGTCCGCGACGCGCTGGCCCACTGGCGTTTCGAGCCGGGTGCGGCGGGCCGCACGACCGACGTCGACGTCGCGTTCAAGCGCGACTGAAGCCTCGCGCCACCCGCCGCTTAGAATCGGCGGATGGAACGTCTCCCCACGCTCGCTCCGCTCGCTGCCCCCCAGGGGACTGGCCAGTCGCTCGGGACGGCCCGGCGCGACTCGGAATCGGCCGTCAATCTCGTCGCGCCCATCCCGGCGCCTGCGCGTCGCCGCGATCCGCGCAAGGCCGCGTTCGAGGTCGACAAGCTGCGCAAGCGCCTGCGCAGCCAGGTCGGCGCGGCGATCGCCGATTACGCGATGATCGAAAGCGGCGACCGCGTCATGGTTTGCCTGTCGGGCGGCAAGGACAGCTCCGGGCTCCTCGACATCCTGCTGTCGCTGCAGAGGCGCTCGCCGCAGCCATTCACAATCGTCGCCGTCAACCTCGACCAGAAGCAGCCCGGCTTCCCGGCCGACGTGCTGCCGCGCTATCTCGCGGGCCGCGGCGTCGACTTCCGCATCGTCGAGCAGGACACGTACAGCGTCGTCAAGCGCGTGATTCCCGACGGCGCGACGATGTGCTCGCTGTGCTCGCGGCTTCGCCGCGGCGTACTGTATCGCGTCGCGGGCGAGATCGGCGCGACGAAGATCGCGCTCGGCCATCATCGCGACGACATCCTCGCGACGTTCTTCCTGAATCTCTTCCACGGCGGCAAGTTGAAGACGATGCCGCCGAAGCTCGTGTCCGACGACGGCCGGCACGTCGTGATCCGCCCCCTCGCGTATGTTCGCGAGCGCGACCTCGCGCGCTACGCCGACGCGTGCGCGTTCCCGTTGATCCCGTGCACGCTATGCGGCTCGCAGGAGAACCTGCAGCGCAAGCAGGTCGCGGCGATGCTGCGCGAATGGGAGAAGCGGTTTCCCGGCCGCATCGAGTCGATCTTCAACGCGCTTTGCAACGTCGTCACGACACACCTGCTCGATCGGGCGCTGCAGGATTTCGTCGCGGTGCGCGCGACCGGCGTCGCGTCGGCCGACGGCGACCGCGCCTTCGATCCCGACTAGCGGACCGTGTGGCGTCCCTGCCCGAACAGGATCTTGCGTGACGCCTCGTCGTTGATCGACGGCTTCACGTTGACGGTCTTCGCGATCGCGTAGGCGCGCTGCGTCGCCGGCCGCGCGGCGATCGCCCCCTTCCAGCGCTTGAGATCCGGGAAGTCGTCGATGTTCTGCTTCTGCCGTTCCGGCAGTACCCACGGATAGCACGCGATGTCGGCGATCGAATACTCGTCGACGATGAAGTCGCGTCCGCGCAACTGCTTGTCGAGGACCGCGTAGAGTCGCCCCGTCTCGTTCACGTAGCGGTCGATCGCGTACGGGATCTTCTCGACCGCGTAGCTTCCGAAATGGTGGTTCTGTCCCGCCATCGGACCCAGTCCCGCCATCTGCCAGAAAAGCCACTGGATGCAGTGCCAGCGCCGGCGCACATCGGCAGGAACGAGCCGGCCCGTCTTCTCGGCGAGATAAAGCAGGATCGCGCCCGATTCGAACAACGGCAGCGGAGCGCCGCCCGTCACGGGCGCACGATCGACGATCGCCGGGATGCGGTTGTTGGGCGCGATCGCAAGGAACTCCGCGTCGAACTGCTCGCCCTGCGAGATGTTGACCGGCTTCAGCGTGTACGAAAGCCCGGTCTCCTCGAGGAACATCGTGACCTTGTGGCCGTTCGGGGTCGTCCAGTAGTAGAGGTCGATCATTGACAGTATCGGGGATCGGGGGTCAGAACGTACCGGGATACGCGCCGCCGTCGACGAGAACGTTCTGCCCGGCGATGTAGCCCGCGTGGACGCTGCAGAGGAACGCGCAGATCGCGCCGAACTCGCGTTGATCGCCGAAACGACCCGCGGGCGTCGCGTTCATCGCCGCCTCGCGCAGCTCGTCGCACGACTTCCCGGTCGACCGGGCTCGCGTCTCGAAGTTCGTGCGCAGGCGATCGGTCGCGAACGAGCCGGGCAGCAGGTTGTTGATCGTGACGTTGTGCCGCACGACCTTCCGCGCAAGGCCGGCGACGAACCCGGTCAGGCCCGAGCGCGCGCCGTTCGACAGGCCGAGGATGTCGATCGGCGCCTTCACGGCGCTCGACGTGATGTTCACGATGCGCCCGAACTCGCGCTCGATCATCGTGTCGACCGTCGCCTTGATGAGCTCGATTGGCGTCAGCATGTTCGCGTCGAGCGCGCGCAGCCACGCGGCGCGGTCCCAGTCGCGAAAGTCGCCGGGCGGCGGGCCGCCTGCGTTGTTGACGAGGATGTCGGGTTGCGGGCATGCGGCGAGCGCGGCGGCGCGCCCTTCCGGCGTCGTGATGTCGCAGGCGACCCACGTCACCGCGCGTCCGGCGGCGGCCCCGATCTCCTGCGCGGCGCGTGCGACGTCGGATTCGGTGCGCGCGCAGATCGTCACGTCGACGCCCTCGCGCGCCAGCGCCTCGGCGCAGCCGCGCCCGAGCCCCTTGCTCGCCGCGCAGACGAGCGCGCTTCGGCCTGCAATGCCAAGGTCCATCGGATCTCCTTCGCGAGCGTTACGCGATGCGCAGCGTGCCGGCGCGGCGCACCTGCACGACGGTGCCGATGGCGACGAGCAGCAACGCGCCGATGACGAAAAGCACCTCGCGCGCGAGCCCATGGTCGAGCATCGCGCCGAACCAGACGGGTCCGAGCATCGAGCCGATGTCGAGCCCCGAGTAGACGAAGCCGTAGACGCGGCCCGCGGCGCCGCGCGGCGTCGCGTTGCGGACGATCAGGTCGCGCGACGGTCCGGTCGCGCCGACTGCCATGCCGGCGACGACGAAGACCGGCAACATGAACGGCCGCGGAACGAGGTTCGACGCGACGAGCGTGACGAGCGCCGCGCCGATCAGCAGTCCACCGGCGGCGACGCGGTCATGGCGCGCCGCGCGCACGGCGAGAAAGCCGCCGCCGACGATGCCCGCCGTACTGCCGAGCAGGTACGCGGTGACGATCGACGTCGCGACGACGAGGGGGACGCCGAAGCCCGTGTTGAGGGCGGCCGGCAGGAACGTCTGCAGGCCGACGAGCGCCGTCGTCTGGAAGATGAAATAGAAGAGGCACAGCAGGATCGCCGGCTGCACGAACAGCCCGACGCTGCCGCCGAGCGTGTGCAAGTGCGCGTCGGGCACGCGATGCGAAACGAGGATCCGCCGCTGGCTCGCGAGCAGGGCCAGCGCGATCAGACCGACGCTTCCCATCGCGAGCAGCGCGACGCGGAAGCCGAACGCGGCGCCGAGGCCGTAGCTCACGAGCGGTGCGATCGCGAAGCCCAGGTTGCCGCCGACGCCGTGCATCGAATACGCGTGCCCGAGGCGGCGCGGCGTCACGTTCGCATTCAGCACCGCGAAGTCGGAAGGATGGAACACGCCATTGCCGGCGCCCATGATCGCCGCGCAGGGAAAGAGCCAGATCGGCGACGGCGCAAGCGATGCCGCCAACGTCCCGAACGCTAGCAGCGCCATGCCGCCGAGCAGCACGGGACGCGCGCCGGCGCGGTCGACGAGAAAGCCTGCGCAGAATTGCACGATGCCGCTCGCGACGTAGAACGTGCCGGCGACGAACCCGAGCAGCGTCCACGACACGTCGAACTGCGCGCGCAGCAACGGGAACAGCGGCGGCAGCGCAAGCTGGAGAAAATGCGATACGCCGTGCGCGATGCCGATGACGCCGATGACACGCGCATCCCGGCGGAACGACTCGGCAGGCGCGTTATCCAAGCGGAGTGCGTGTAAGGATGCGGAGGGAAGCATCGACTATAGCGCATGCCGCCGTGCACCCGGCGGCACCGTTCTCTTCAATCCGATTCGTCGACACATGACCGACAAGATCCGCAAGACGGATGCCGAATGGAAGGCGCAACTGACGCCCGAGCAGTACCGCGTCACGCGCGAGAAAGGCACCGAGCGTCCTTTCACCGGCGCGTACTGGGACAGCGAAGCCGAAGGCACGTACCGCTGCGTATGCTGCGGCACGCCGCTTTTCGAATCGGACACGAAGTTCGACGCGGGCTGCGGCTGGCCGTCGTTCAGCGCGCCGGTCGATGCCGGGAACGTCGAGGAGCGTAACGACACGTCGTACAACATGCGTCGCACCGAAGTCGTCTGCGCCGCTTGCGACGCGCACCTCGGCCACGTGTTCTCCGACGGTCCGCAACCGACCGGCTTGCGTTACTGCATGAACTCGGCGTCGCTCAAGTTCGAGCCGAAGAAGTAGCGGCGGCGGGCGTCGCGGCGGCCGCGTCCGTTGCCCGTGCTCGAAAGTACGTCAAGGAGTGTCGCCAACCGGCTGACGGACAATGGTTCTTCGTTCCGTGAGCACGCGAGTGATGAACGCGCCGGCAGCCACGATCTCTTCGATCACGGCCGAGTGCTCCATCGGGTATGCGTGCCACTCGAGCGGCCACCCGGCGGCCTTCAGCACGTCGCGCGAGCGTTCGGCCCATGCGAACGCGACCACCGGATCGTAGGTGCCGTGCGCCATGAAGATCGGCAAGCTGCGGTTGGCAACGCTCGCGTCCTCGGCGATCCGATCGGCCGCGATCAGGTACGTCGACAGCGCGACGATCCCCGCGAGCCGCTCGCGATGGCGCAGGCCCGCGTAGAGCGCGATCGCGCCGCCCTGCGAGAACCCGGCGAGCAGCGTCCGCGCAGGCGCGACACCGCGCGCCGCTTCGCGCGCGAGGAGCGCCTCGACGTGCGCCTGCGAGCGCTGCACGCCGGCGATGTCGGCGCGCTCGTTCAGGTTCGCCTGCCGGATGTCGTACCACGCGCGCATCTGCATGCCGTTGTTGATCGTGACCGGCATCACCGGCGCGTGCGGGAAGACGAAGCGGATGGCGAGATGCGGCGGCAGTCCGAGCGAGGGCACGACTTCCGACCAGCCGCGTCCGTCGTCGCCAAGGCCGTGCATCCAGATTACCGCCGCGTCCGGGTTGCGGCCGGTTTCGATCTCGATCGCGTCGAGCAGTGCGTCGGGCATTCGCGTCAGACCACGTTTCGATGCGGCGGATTCTACGCGCTCGTCGCACCCCTCACCGTGGCCCTCTCCCATCGACGAGAGGGAGCCGAGCGCAGCGAGGCGGTGAGGTCCCGCTCGTGATTGCTCGCAACGCTATTGCACGGCGACATGCGCGTCGCGGATCACCTTGCCCCAGCGATCGATCTCGCTGTGCAATAGCTTGCCGAACGCCTCGGGCGGATGCGGCGCGACCGGGTCGACGCCCATCATCGTGTAGCGCGCGAGCACGCCGGCATCGCGAGACCGAACCACGTGCTCATCACGAGATCGGGGCGGCCGAGCTCGGTCACGCTCGGTACGTCGGGCAGATGCGGCGAGCGCGTCGCGTCGAGCACGGCGAGCGCGCGCAGCTTCCCCTCCTTGACGTACGGCTCGGCGAGGATCAGTCCGAGCGTCATGAACTGCACGCGCGCGGTCAGAAGGTCGGCGATCGCGTCGGGCTGGCCCTTGTAGCCGATCATTTCCATGTCGATGCCCATGTCGTGCTTCAGCACCTCGGTGGCGAGGTGGACGACGGTGCCGCGCGCCGAGCCCGCGTACGAGAGCTGGCCGCCGTGTGCCTTCGCATACGCGACGAACTGGTCGAGCGTTCGCACGGGCAGCGACGCGGGCACGACGAACAGGAACGGGCTCGTGCCGATGAACGCGACCGGCGCGAAATCGCGGATCGGATCGTAGTGAAGCGTCGTTGGCCGCACGCTCGGCTGGATCGTCGTCGGCGGGCTCGCCGCGAGCCACGTGTAGCCGTCGGGCGCCGCCTTGGCGACGACATCGGTGCGATGTTGCCGTCGGCGCCCGGCTTCGCCTCGACGACGATCGGCTGGCCGAG
>DATJFI010000027.1:0-9878 GCA_035495715.1 Casimicrobiaceae bacterium | reverse complement strand
CGGCTTACGACCGGGACGCCCTTCAGGAATCGATTCCTCCGGAAAATGCTCCCGAATGCGTTCCCATTGTTCGTCAGTCAAGCGCAGCACGAACGTGATTCTATGAATTCGCTTTCGTGCTCACAAGCATTTTGAGATAGGTTCTAGCGTCTCGGTGCCGCTGTCGCGAGATCGCGTGTGAGATCGGCGCGATACGGCGCGAGCGCCTGCACCATTTGCGCGAACACCTTCGGCGTCGCGGCGATGACCTGGCCGCCGTGCAGGTAGTCGCCTTCGCCGGACAGGTCGCCGATCAGCCCGCCCGCTTCGAGCACGAGCAGGCTGCCGGCTGCGACGTCCCAGGCGTTGAGGCCGACCTCGAAGAAGCCGTCGTAGAAACCGCCGGCGACGTACGCGAGATCGAGCGCCGCCGCACCGGGCCGGCGCAGTCCCGCGCTTTGCACGGTCATCGCCTTGAACATCTGCAGATACGTGTCGAGATAGCGGCCGTCGCGAAACGGGAAACCCGTCCCGATCAGCGACTCGCGAAGATGCGCGCGACGCGAGACGCGCATACGCCGGTCGTTCAGGAATGCGCCGCGCCCGCGCGTGGCGGTGAAAAGGTCGTTGCGCACCGGGTCGTAGATCACGCCCTGCGTGACGACGCCCCTGTGCGCGAGCGCGATCGACACGCAATACTGCGGAAAGCCGTGCAGGAAGTTCGTCGTGCCGTCGAGCGGGTCGATGATCCAGACGTACTCGGCGTCGCGATTGCGTTCGCGCGCGGTGCCTTCCTCGGCGAAAACGCCGTGATCCGGGTATGCGGCGTGCAGCGTGTCGACGATGGCCGCCTCGGCGGCGCGGTCGACTTCGCTCACGAAGTCCTTCGGACCCTTGGCGGTGACGGTGAGAAGGTCGAGGTCGCGCGCGCCGCGCGTGATGATGGTGCCCGCGCGCCGGGCGGCCTTGACCGCCGTTGTGAGCATCGGATGCATCAGGGCCTGTTCACAGCTATGTCCGCTGACGCGAACGGGTGGCATGGAGCGCCAATCGAGGCGCACGCTTTTGAAGAATTCGGAAGCAAAGACCGGGCGTCTTTGCTAGGACAGCAACGAAGAGTGGCGCTCCCGGGCGCCCGTTCCCTTCGGGTTGCGGCCGAAATGGCCACGCACGTCGTTGCAAAGCCTCGCCAGGCGCCCAGCCTGCCTTCGGCTTCACGCCTCGTGCATGGCCATTTCGGCATCGCAACGCATCAGCGGACATAGTGTGAACAGGCCCCCGCGTAGTATTTTACGAGAATCGTGCCGAACGTCCCTTTCGATCGGTTGCGCATCGTGCTCGTGCGCACGAGCCTGCCGGCGAACATCGGCGCCGTCGCGCGCGCGATGCTGACGATGGGCCTGACGCGCCTCGTGCTCGTCGCGCCGAAGGCGTTCCCGCATCCCGACGCAACCGCACTCGCGGCCGGCGCCGCATCGGTGCTCGATACCGCGAGCGTCGTCGCGACGCTCGACGACGCGCTCGCCGGCGCATCGCTTGCGATCGGCTTCTCCGCGCGCCCTCGCAAGTTCGCGGGGCAGGTGCTCGGCGTGCGCGACGCTGCGGCACGAGCGGTCGCCGTCGCCGGGGAGCGCGATGCAGCGCTCGTATTCGGCACCGAAATGTCGGGATTGTCGAACGACGAGCTCGCGCGTTGCTCGGCCGTCGCGACGATCGCGACGAATCCCGATTATTCGTCGTTGAACCTTGCGGCCGCGGTCCAGGTCGCCGCGTGGGAATTGCGGATGGCCGCGGACGGCGGCGACGTCTGGAGGGCGCGCCGATTCGCGACCGCGACGCATGACGACGTCGAGGCGCTGTACGCGCATGCGGCGCGCACGCTCGCGGCGTTGCGCTTCTACGATCCGCAGCGCCCGCGGCGCCTGCTGCCGCGCCTGCGGCGGCTGTTCTCGCGGACGACGCTCGAGCGCGAGGAGGTGAACATCCTGCGCGGCATCCTCGCGCGAATCGACGAGGTTTGCGCGCGCGGCACGGAAGATCGATGCGGATCGAGGCGTTGACGGGCGATTCGCGCGCGAAGGACGCGCCGGCGCCGCCGGCGCATGCAGCCGCCGAGCCGCACGTCGCATAGCGTTGCCGCAACTGCGGCGTCGAGGCGCCGGGGAACTACGGCCCGAATTGCGGGCAGGAAACGCAGATCGCGCTGCCGTCGGCGTTCGCGTTTCTCCGCGATGCGGCTGGCCGCTACATCCGCTTCGACGGCCGCATGGCGGGTCGTGGCTCGCGATCGTGCTGCGCGCCGCAGTCGTTGCCTTTGTCGACCTCGTGCTGTTCGCACTCGCCGTCGCCGCGCTCGTCGTCGCCGCCGTCATGCTGCGTTGATCGGCGCCGGCAGCCGGCCGGCGGGGAAGCAATAGCCGAGTAAAACGGTCGGAAAATGGCATAATCGCCGGATGTTCGACCGGCTTCGCGAAGACGTCCGCGCGGTGTTCGAGCGCGATCCCGCCGCGCGCACCACGTTCGAGGTGCTGACCTGTTATCCGGGCCTGCACGCGCTCGTCTGGCACCGTGCGGTAACGCACCGCGCCTGGCGGGTGGGCCTGCGCTGGCTCGCTCGCTGGCTCGCGCACTGGGGCCGCTTCATGACCGGCATCGAGATCCATCCCGGCGCCCGGATCGGCCGCCGCGTCTTCATCGATCACGGCATGGGCGTCGTGATCGGCGAGACGGCCGAGATCGGCGACGACACGACGCTGTACCACGGTGTCACGCTCGGCGGCACGTCGTGGAACAAGGGCAAGCGTCATCCGTCGCTCGGCCGCAACGTCGTCGTCGGCGCGGGCGCGAAAATTCTCGGTCCGATCCACGTCGGGGACGGAGCGAAGGTCGGCTCGAACGCCGTCGTCGTTCGCGACGTTCCCGCCGAAGCGACGGCCGTCGGCATTCCCGCCCGGATCGTCACCGCCGCCGATCGCGACCGTCGCGAGGCGCAGGCGGCGAAGATCGGCTTCTCCGCGTACGCGATCTCGTCGGACATGGACGACCCGATCGTGCAGGCGATTCACAAGCTGCTCGACCATGCGGCGGCGACGGAGGAGCGCTTCAACCGGCTCGTCGCGCTGCTCCAGCATGAAGGAGTCGACTGCGCCGAAGCGAAGGCGGTCGCGGACGCGTTCGATCCGAAGCAGATCAACCGGATGCTCGAGTCCGGCGACGACTAGCGCCGTTCCCCGGACCGACGGAACTCAGCGGAAAATTAGTTGACTAAATCATTCGGGTATTCTACGATTCCGGCTTTGCGCCGCCGCACGACGCACCGGAGGCAACCATGCGTCTGACCACCAAGGGCCGCTTCGCCGTCACCGCCATGATCGACGTCGCGCTGTACGGCGCAAAGGGACCGGTGACGCTCGCCGCGATTTCCGAGCGCCAGAAGATCTCGCTTTCCTATCTCGAGCAGCTCTTCGGCAAGCTGCGCCGGCAGGGCCTCGTCGAAAGCGTCCGCGGCCCGGGTGGCGGCTACAACCTCGCGCGCGCGCCGGAGACGGTCGCCGTGTCCGACATCATCGTCGCCGTCGACGAGCCGATCGACGCCACGCAGTGCGGCGGCCGCGAGAACTGCCTCGACGATCATCGCTGCATGACGCACGAGTTGTGGGCGGGGCTCAACGCCCATATCTTTTCGTACCTGCGCTCCGTGACGCTCGCCGAGCTCGTGCGCCAGCAGCGCGCGAGACCTGCCGACGTCGCGGTGCTGCACGATCAGCGGCATCTCGCTGCAACCGATTCGCCGGCGCGCACCAGCGCGGCGCCGACGGCTTCCTGAAAGAGCGTTCCGACCAATGAGATTGCCGATCTACCTCGATTACTCCGCGACGACGCCGGTCGACCCGCGCGTCGCCGAGAAGATGATTCCATACCTGACCGAGCATTTCGGAAATCCCGCCTCGCGCTCGCATGCATTCGGCTGGGAAACCGAGAAGGCCGTCGAGAACGCGCGCGGCGAAGTCGCGCGGCTCGCCAATTGCGATCCGAAGGAGATCGTCTGGACGTCCGGCGCGACCGAGTCGATCAACCTCGCGCTGAAGGGCGTCGCGCACTTCTATCGGCAGAAGGGCAAGCACCTCGTCACGGTGAAGACCGAGCACAAGGCGACGCTCGACACGATGCGCGAGCTCGAGCGCGAAGGCTTCGAGGTCACCTATCTCGACGTCGCGCCCGACGGGCTGCTCGATCTCGCGCGCTTCGAGGCGGCGCTTCGTCCCGACACGACGCTCGTGTCGGTGATGTACGTCAACAACGAGATCGGCGTGATCCAGGACGTCGCGGCGATCGGCGAGATCTGCCGCAAGCGTGGCATCGTCTTCCATGTCGACGCCGCGCAGGCGAGCGGCAAGCTGTCGATCGACCTTGCCTCGCTGAAGGTCGACCTCATGTCGTTCTCGGCACACAAGACATACGGTCCGAAGGGTGTCGGCGCGCTGTTCGTGCGGCGCAAGCCGCGCGTGCGGCTCGAGGCGCAGATGCACGGCGGTGGCCACGAGCGCGGCATGCGGTCCGGAACGCTGCCGACGCACCAGATCGTCGGCATGGGCGAGGCGTTCCGTCTCGCGCGCCTCGAGATGGAGAGCGACAACGCGCGCATCCGCAAGCTCCGCGACAAGCTCTGGGACGGCCTTTCGCAGATCGAGGAGGTCTACGTCAACGGTGACATGGAGCGGCGCGTTCCGCACAACCTGAACGCGAGCTTCAACTTCGTCGAGGGCGAGAGCCTGATCATGGCGATCAAGGACGTCGCCGTGTCGTCGGGGAGCGCGTGCACGTCTGCGTCGCTCGAGCCGTCGTACGTGCTGCGCGCCCTCGGCCGCAGCGACGAGCTCGCGCACAGCTCGATCCGCTTCACCGTCGGCCGCTTCACGACCGAAGAGGAGATCGACTACACGGTGGCGCTCGTGCAGCGGAAGATCGCGAAGCTGCGCGAGCTGTCCCCGCTATGGGAAATGCACGAGGAAGGCATCGATCTCGATACCGTCCAGTGGGCGGCACATTGATGAATTCGAAGGAGCAGTAGATGGCATACAGCGACAAGGTTCTCGACCACTACGAAAACCCGCGCAACGTCGGCTCGTTCGCGAAAGGCGAGGAGGCCGTCGGCACGGGCATGGTGGGCGCGCCCGCGTGCGGCGACGTCATGAAGCTGCAGATCAAGGTCGGCGCAAACGGCGTGATCGAGGACGCGAGGTTCAAGACGTATGGCTGCGGCTCGGCGATCGCGTCGTCGTCGCTCGTCACCGAGTGGGTGAAGGGCCGCACGCTCGACGAGGCGATGGCGATCCGCAACACGCAGATCGCCGAGGAGCTCGCGTTGCCGCCGGTCAAGATCCACTGCTCGATCCTCGCCGAGGACGCGATCAAGGCGGCCGTCGCCGACTATCGCGCCAAGCATCCGCACCCTGCGCACGAGACGACGGCAGACTGACATGGCGATCACGTTGACGGAGAACGCCGCGCGGCACGTGGCGGCGAACATCGCGAAGCGCGGCAAAGGCATCGGACTGCGCCTTGGCGTGCGCACGTCGGGCTGCTCCGGGCTCGCGTACAAGCTCGAGTACGCGGACGAGGTGAAACCCGAGGATGCGCAGTTCGAAAGCCACGGCGTGCGTATCGTCGTCGATCCGAAGAGCCTCCCCTATCTCGAGGGGACCGAGCTCGACTTCGCGCGCGAGGGCCTGAACGAAGGGTTCAAGTTCAACAACCCGAACGTGCGCGACGCGTGCGGCTGCGGCGAGTCGTTCAGCGTCTAGGCAGGATCTACCGCGCGCCCGATCGCTTCGACTGTGACGGGCCGCGGCGCCGCCCGTGACGCTGGCAATGATCGACTTCTCGCGCAATCACTTCGAGATCCTCGGGTTGCGCACCGAATATCGCGTCGACGTCGACGCGCTCGAGCGCGCCTATCGCGAGCTGCAGCGCAACGTCCATCCCGACCGCTTCGCCCGTGCGGACGACGCCCGGAAGCGCCTCGCGTTGCAGGCGTCAGCGCGCGCGAACGAGGCGTACCGGACGCTGCGCGATCCTGTCGCGCGCGCCGAATACCTGCTGTCGCTGCGCGGCATCGACGCGAATGCGCAGACCGACACGCGGCTGCCCGTCGCGTTCCTCACGCGCCAGCTCGAGCGTCGTGAAGCGGCCGAGGAAGCGCACGACGCGCGCGACGACGCGACGCTCGCCGCCCTCGTCGACGACGTTCGCCGCGAAACGGCGGCCCTCGAGGACGACGTCGCGCGACTGCTCGATGACGACGATCCCGTCGTAGCGATGCGGGTTCGCGAATGGCGCTTCCTCGTCAAGCTCGCCGACGACGTCGAGGCGCTGCGCGCGTCGCGCGCTCTCTGATGGCGCTCTTCCAGATCTCCGAGCCCGACGTGTCGCCGGCGCCGCGCGCGACGCGCCGCGCGGTCGGCATCGACCTCGGCACGACGAATTCGCTGATTGCCACCGTGCGCGACGGCGCCGCCGTCGTTTTGCCGGACGCGGACGGCCGCGTCCTGCTAGCGTCGGTGGTTCGCTACGGCGAGCGGGAAATCGAGGTCGGAGACGGCGCGCTCGCGCATGCTGCCGAGGATCCTCACGACACGATCGCCTCGGTCAAGCGTCTGATGGGCCGTGGACTCGCCGACGCGACCGACGCGCAACGGCGCGCGTATCGGTTCGTGGACGCCGAAGGCGTTGTTCGCATTGCGACGCGTGCCGGCGCGAAGACGCCGGTCGAGGTATCCGCCGAGATCCTGAAGACGCTGCGCGTGCGTGCCGAGGCGGCGCTCGGCGGCGCGATCGACGGCGCGGTCGTCACGGTGCCCGCGTATTTCGACGATAGTCAGCGCCAGGCGACGAAGGACGCGGCGACGCTCGCCGGGCTTCCCGTGCTGCGTCTGCTGAACGAACCGACGGCGGCGGCGATCGCCTATGGCCTCGACAACGACGCCGAAGGCACGTACGCGGTGTTCGACCTCGGAGGCGGCACGTTCGACATCTCGATCCTGCGTCTTTCGCGCGGCGTTTTCGAAGTGCTGGCGACGAACGGCGATTCGGCGCTCGGCGGCGACGACTTCGATCACGCGATCGTCGACTGGATCGTCGCGTCGTCTCGCCTTCCGGCGCTTTCGGCTGCCGATGCGCGTCGCCTGCTCGCGAAGGCTCGCGAGGCGAAGGAGCTCCTGACGCAGGAAGCGGCGGCTCCGATCGTCGCGTCGCTCGCCGATCGTGGAAGGCTCGAGATTACGCTCGACGCGGCGACGTTCGACGCTATCACCCGCGGGCTCGTCGAGCGGACGCTCGCGCCGGTCAGGCAGGCGCTGCGCGATGCGAAGCTGTCGCGTTCCGGCATCGACGGCGTCGTGCTGGTCGGCGGCGCGACGCGCATGCGACAGGTACGTGCAGCCGTCGCGGACTTCTTCGGCAAGGCGCCGCTCACCGATCTCGATCCGGACCAGGTCGTCGCGCTCGGCGCGGCGATCCAGGCCAACAAGCTCGCCGGCAACCGCGAGAGCGACGACTGGCTGCTGCTCGACGTGATTCCGTTGTCGCTCGGTCTCGAAACGATGGGCGGCCTCGTCGAGAAGATCGTGCCGCGGAATTCGACGATTCCCGTCGTGCGCGCGCAGGACTTCACGACGTTCCGGGATGGGCAGACGGCGATGGCGCTGCACGTGCTGCAGGGCGAGCGCGAGAAGGTTTCCGATTGCCGCTCGCTCGCGCGCTTCGAATTGCGCGGCATCCCGCCGATGGCAGCCGGCGCGGCGCGCATCGGCGTGTCGTTTGCCGTCGATGCCGATGGCCTGCTGTCCGTTTCCGCGCGCGAGCAGACGACGGGCGTGGAGGCGTCGATCACCGTGAAGCCGTCGTACGGCCTCACCGACGCCGAAATCGCGCGGATGCTCGAGGAATCGTTCGCGCACGCAGCCGATGACGCCGCGGCGCGCGCGCTCGAAGAGACGAGGGTCGACGCGCAGCGGATGATTGCAGCGACCGAGAGCGCGCTGGCCCACGACGCGACACTGCTCGATGCACGCGAACGCGCGATGATCGATGCGGCGCTCGCCGATGTGCGCCGGCAGATCGCTTGCGACAACCGCGATGCGCTCGCGGCGACTGTCCGTGCGCTGAATGCGGCCACCGAAGGATTCGCGGCGAAACGCATGGACCGCAGCGTTTCGCGGGCGCTGGCCGGCAAGCGCGTCGACGCGCTTTGAGCGACGGCGATGCCCGAGATCGTCGTCCTGCCGCACGCCGAGATCTGCCCCGAAGGAAAGACGTTCGATGGCGTCCCCGGCGTGTCGGTGCTCGACAACCTGCTCGAGCAGGGCGTCGACGTCGAGCACGCGTGCGAAAAATCGTGTGCGTGCACGACGTGCCACGTGATCGTCCGCGAGGGCTTCGATTCGCTTTCGGAGGCGTCCGAGGACGAGGAGGATCTCCTCGACCGTGCGTGGGGATTGACGCCGCTGTCGCGACTCTCGTGCCAGGCGATCGTCGACGACGCAAAGCTCGTCGTCGAGATACCGCGGTACACGATCAACTACGCGAAGGAGAGGGGCTGACGGCGATGAAATGGATCGACACGCTCGACATCGCAATCGCGCTCTGCGAAGCGCATCCCGGCGTCGACCCCTCGACCGTACGCTTCACCGAACTGCACAACTGGGTGCGCGTGCTCCCGGGCTTCGACGACGATCCGAAGCGCGGCGGCGAGAAGATCCTCGAAGCGATCCAGCAGGCGTGGATCGAGGAAACGCAATGACGCTGGCCGGCTGAAGCGGTCGCGCGGTGACCGGCTGAGCGATCCTGCCGTCAACTGAAGAGATTCAGCACCGCGTCGAGTCCGCAATGGTCGATCGCGTGCATCGCCTGCTCGCGCACGCGCGGTTTGGCGCGGTAGGCGACCGAGACGTCGGCCGCGGCGAGCATCGGAAGATCGTTGGCGCCGTCGCCGATCGCGACGCTGACGCCGTCGCCGGCGTGCTGCCGCGCGAGCTGACGGAAGCAGGCGGCCTTGCTCTCGGCGTCGACGATGTCGCCACGAATTCGTCCCGTCAATCGCCCATCCTCGACGTCGAGCACGTTCGACAGCGTGAAATCGATGTCGAGCCGCGTCATCAGCCGTTCGGTGAAGAAGGTGAAGCCGCCCGATGCGAGCAGTGTCTTCGCGCCGATCGACCGCAGCGTTTCGAACAGGCGCTCGGCGCCCGGCGACAGGCGCAGCCGCTCGTCGTAGACGCGCGCGAGCGCCTCGACCGGCAAGCCTTCGAGCAGCGCGACGCGGCGCGCGAGGCTTTCGCGAAAGTCGATCTCGCCGCGCATCGCGGCCGCGGTGATCGCCGCGACGTCGTCGCCGATTCCGCGCAACGCGGCGATCTCGTCGATGCATTCGATCGTGATCAGCGTCGAGTCCATGTCCATCGCGACGAGGCGCACGCGCTCGAACGCGCGCGCGTGTGGCACGAACGCGAAGTCGTACCCGGCGCCCACGCAGGCCTCCGCGACGCCCGCCGTGTCGTCCGGCTCGTGCAGCCGATACGCGTCGCACGCCGCGCGCGCGATCGGCTCGACACCCCGCGCGCCGGTCATGAGGCGCAGGATCTCGAGATCCTCGCGCAGCACGAGCGGCGCCTGGACGACGAGGTCGAACCCGGCCAAGGTCAGCGGCGGCTCTTGCGCGCCCGCTCGATGCGCGTCGCGCGCGTCTCGCGCGTGCGCTCTTTTGGCGACAAGGCCGCCGCGGGCGCGAGCGAAAGCGCGCGGCCGGGCGTGAGCGCAGCCGCGTCGGCAAGCGTGGCGCTCTCATCGAGCGCGAAATCGATCTTCGCGCGCTCGAGGTCGACGCGGGCGACCTTCACCAT
>DATJFI010000026.1:0-23676 GCA_035495715.1 Casimicrobiaceae bacterium | reverse complement strand
TGCCGACGTGGTACGAGGTCCGCATCGTCGAGGCCGGGTGGCGCGGCCGGCGCGGCGGCGTCGACCTGATGGTCGCGATGAATCCGCAGACGTGGGACAAGGACGTCGCCGAGATCGAGCCGGGCGGCTACCTGTTCCACGACTCGACGAAGGCGCTGCCGCCGTCGAAGTTCCGCGAGGACGTGACGCTGCTCGGCGTGCCGCTGACCGCGATTTGCAACGCCCAGTATTCGGACGCCCGGCAGCGGCAGCTCTTCAAGAACATCATCTACCTCGGGGCGCTGTCGGCGCTGCTCGACATCGATCCGGCCGAGATCGAGCGTCTGCTCGGCGAACAGTACCGCGGCAAGGAGGCGCTGCTCGAATCGAACCGCAAGGCGCTCGCGATGGGACGCGATTACGCGCTTGCGAACTTCGCCTGCCCGATCGGCTTGTCGGTCGCGCGCCGCGACGCCGTCGGCAAGCGCATCTTCATCGACGGCAATTCGGCGGCGGCGCTCGGCGCGGTCTACGGCGGTGCGACGGTCGCCGCGTGGTATCCGATCACGCCGTCGTCGTCGCTCGCCGAGAGCTTCGCGAAGTGGTGCCGGAAGTTCCGCACCGATCCCGCGACCGGCGAGCGCCGTTACGCGATCGTGCAGGCCGAGGACGAGCTCGCGTCGATCGGCATCGTGATCGGCGCGGCGTGGAACGGCGCGCGCGCGTTCACCGCGACGTCCGGCCCCGGCGTCTCGCTGATGCAGGAGTTCCTGGGCCTTGCATACTTCGCCGAGATTCCCGCGGTGCTGTTCGACGTGCAGCGCGGCAGCCCGTCGACCGGCATGCCGACACGCACGCAGCAGGCGGACCTGATCTCCTGCGCCTATGCGTCGCACGGCGACACGAAGCACGTGCTGCTGCTGCCGGAGGATCCGCGCGAATGCTTCGAGTTCGGCGCGCTCGCGTTCGACCTCGCCGACCGCCTGCAGACGCCTGTGTTCGTGATGCTCGACCTCGACATCGGCATGCAGGATTGGCTGTGCGACCCGCTCGCGTGGGACGACGGCCGGACGATGGACCGCGGCAAGGTGATGACGGCCGCCGACCTCGACGCCGGCCGTGACTTTGGTCGCTACCTCGACGTCGACGGCGACGGCATCGCGTATCGCACCTATCCGGGTTCGCACCCGTCGCGAGGCAGCTACTTCACGCGCGGCACGACGAAGGACCGCTACGCGCGCTATACCGAGGAAGGGCCGGCGTACGTCGACAACATGCAGCGGCTGCTGCGCAAGTTCGAGACGGCGAAGACGCTGCTACCGAAGCCGGTGATCACGCCGGCGGCCGAGACGACGACGGCCGGCGTCATCTGGTTCGGCTCGACGGGCGCGGCGATGGCCGAAGCGCTGGCCGAACTGGAGCACCAGGGCGTTCACCTCGACCGGATGCGGCTTCGCGGGTTCCCGTTCGACGACTGCGTCGCCGATTTCATCGCCGCGCACGAGCACGTCTTCGTCGTCGAGCAGAACCGCGACGCGCAGCTCAAGATGCTGCTCGTCAACGAATGCGGCGTCGATCCGGCGAAGCTCACGTCGGTGCTGCACTACGACGGCACGCCGGTCACCGAACGCTTCATCACGCGCGAGATCGGCGAGAAGGCGCGCCTGTACAACGTGAAGCCGCTGACGATTCGCAAGACGGGAGGCCGCGCGGCGTGACGTATCTCGCGAAACCGAAGGTGCACCATCCGGCGCTGCCGAAGAATGCGCTGGGATATACGCGGCGCGATTACGAGGGCGCCATCTCGACGCTTTGCGCCGGCTGCGGTCACGACTCGATCTCGGCGGCGATCATCCAGGCGTTCTACGAGCTCGACATCGCGCCGCATCGCGTCGCGAAGCTGTCGGGCATCGGCTGCTCGTCGAAGACGCCGACGTACTTCCTCGGCAACTCGCACGGCTTCAACAGCGTGCACGGCCGGATGCCGTCGGTGCTGACCGGCGCAGCGCTCGCGAACCGCGACCTGATCTACCTCGGCGTCTCCGGCGACGGTGATTCGGCGTCGATCGGCCTCGGCCAGTTCGCGCACGTGCTTCGCCGCGGCGTCGACATGGTCTACATCGTCGAGAACAACGGTGTGTACGGGCTCACGAAGGGGCAGTTCTCGGCGACCGCCGACAAGGGCAGCAAGAGCAAGCGCGGCGCGGTCAACAGCGACGAGCCGATCGACCTCGTGCTGCTCGCACTCGCGCTCGGCGCAACGTTCGTCGCGCGCGGCTTCTCGGGCGACAAGGGGCAGCTCGTGCCGCTGATCAAGGCCGCCGTCGCCCATCGCGGCGCCGCGTTCATCGATGTCGTGAGCCCGTGCGTCGCCTTCAACAATCATCCGGGGTCGACGAAGAGCTACGACTACGTCCGCGAGCACAACGACGCGGTCAACCGGCTCGATTTCATGCCGACGCGCGAGCCGATCACCGCCGCGTACGCGGAAGGGAGCGTCCGCGACGTCGTGCTGCACGACGGCGGCGTCGTCCGGCTGCGCAAGCTCGATGCCGACTACGATGCGTCGGACAAGGTCGCCGCGATGGCTTATCTCGAATCGCACCGCGCAAAGGGCGAGGTCGTCACCGGGCTCCTGTACGTCGATCCCGCGAGCGACGACATGCACGCCGCAATGAAGACCGTGCGCGCGCCGCTCAATGCGCTCGCCGACGGCGACCTCGTGCCGGGCAATGCGGCGCTGGGAGAGGTGAACGCGTCCCTGCGTTAGCTGTGCGGGCGTTCTCGCGCTGCTCGCCGCGGCGCTCGCGTCGCCGGTTCTCGCCGTGACCGTTCCGACGGACGCAACGCCGGTCTACGACGTTCACGCGCAGCGCTTCGTCACCGAGACGACGCTCGTCGACGCGCTCGCGTCCGCGCGCTTGCGGCTGCTCGGCGAGATTCACGACGATCCCGAGCATCACGAAATCCGGGCGCGGCTGCTTCACGAGATGGCCGGGCGCGGCTCCCATCCGGCGGTCGTGATGGAGCAGTTCGATTTCGACCATGACGCTTCGCTTCGCGCCGCGCAACGAGCGCATGCCGATCCGGATCGGATCGCCACGGCGGGCGCGCTCGATCGCAAGGGATGGCAGTGGCCGCTGCATCGTCCGATCGTCGCTCAGGCGCTGGCTTCCGATCTGCCGCTTCGTGCCGGCAATCTCTCGCGCGCTGCGTTGAGCGGCAACCTCGACGCCGTTCTGCGTGCGCGCCCGCGCCTGGCGAAGCGGCTTCATGCAGCGGCGTGGACCAATGGGCAGGCAAAGGCGCTGCAAGACGACATCGCCGCCGGCCATTGCAACATGCTGCCCGACGCGATCGTGCCCAAGCTCGCCCTCGCGCAGCGGATGCGCGACGCCGCGATGGCGCAGGCGCTCGTCGACGATGCGACCGCCGACGGCGCCGTGCTGATCGCCGGCAACGGTCACGTGCGAAACGATCTCGGCGTGCCGGTCTACCTGCATGCACCCGGTCTTCCCGGCGCGCAGGCGCGCTCGATCAGCGTCGGCTTTCTCGAGGCGAGCGCGGACGAGATGCGCGCAGAAGGCTTTCCGCAGCCGCTGATCGCAAGCAATCCCGGATTCGACTACGTCGTCGTGACGCCGCCGATCGCGCGTCCCGATCCGTGCGAAGCATTTCGCCGCGCACGCTAAAATGCATCCATGCCGCGCGTGGTCTGGATCATCCTCGGCAGCGTCGCCGGCCTTGTCGCGCTGCTCCTGATCGGCGTCGCGATCGCGATCGCGACCGTCGACCCGACCCGCTTCGTCGCGCCGCTCGCTGCGCGCGTCAAGGCGGCGACCGGCCGCGATCTGACCGTCAAGGGACCGGTCGACATCAAGGTGTCGCTGACGCCGCGCATCGTCGCGTCGAACGTCGCGTTCGCCAATGCGCCATGGTCGAAAACGCCGCAGATGCTGACGGCGAAGGAGATCGACGCGCAGATCGCGTTGCTGCCGCTCTTGTCGCGCCGATTCGAGGTCGTCGAGTTCACGCTGGTCGAGCCCGTCATCGCACTCGAAACCGACGCGAGCGGGCGCGGCAACTGGGAGTTCGATTCCGCGCGCACGGCGCCGGGGACCACCGGCGGTGCGCCGCAGTCCGGACCCGGCGCGTTCGGCATCGCCAACTTCGAGATTCGCGACGGATCGCTCACGTATCGCAATGGCGCGAGCGGCAGCATCACGAGCGCGGCGATCGAGCGGATGGCGCTGCGTGCGCGCGACATGCAGTCGCCGATCGCAATCGATTTTCGCGGCAGCGTCGACGGCGTCCCCGTCGCGCTCGCCGGCGATGTCGGCTCGCCGGACAAATGGCTGCGGCAGCAATGGCCGTTTCCGATCGCGCTCAAGGGCGAGGTCGCCGGAAATGCCGTCAAGCTCGATACGAAGCTCGCGCGGGCGGGCACGACGACGACGCTCGGGGATCTCGACGGCGCATGGGGAAAGGTCGCGGCGAAGGGGTCGGTCAAGATCGAGAGCGGCGCAGGCCGCACGCGTTACGTGATCGGCCTCGACGTGCCGAGGCTCGCGCTGAACGAGCTGCCATCGATCGCGCCGGCGAAGACGCCGGCAAGCGCGTCGCCGCGGATCCCGGCGAAGCCGCAGTCGACCGGCGGCCAATGGATCATCCCCGATACGCCGCTCGCGATCGCGCCGCTCGCCGCGGCCGACGCCGAAGGCTCGATCGCCATCGGTGAGCTCGTGCTTCGCGACGGCGCACGGATCGCGAAGCTCGACACTCAGTTCACCTCGCGGGATTCGAATCTCGACGCCAGGTTCAACGCCGCTGCAATTTTCGGCGGGTCGGCGCGTGGCGAGCTGCACTTCGACGCACGCCGCCCGCAGGCACCGGGCGTGCATCTGCTGCTCGATGCGCAGGACCTCGAGCTCTCTGCGCTCGCCGCCGTTGCCGGCATCAAGCGCGACATCCGCGGCGGGCGCGTCCGCGCGAGCATCGACATCCGCGGCCAGGGCGCGACACCGCACCGCGTCGCAAGCACGATGAGCGGCACGATCAGTCTCGTGTCGGGCCCCGCCACGCTCGGGCGCTCGGCGGTGCAGGGCGAATCGGCGCTCGCGCAGCTTGCGAAGGCGCTCGATCCGCTGTCGAGCGTCGATTCGGCGACCGAGCTGCGTTGCGCGGTGTTTCGCCTGCCGCTCGCCGACGGTATCGCGCACGTCGACCGATCGATCGCGATCGAGACGGCGAAGCTCTCGGCATCGGCGAGCGGGACGCTGAACTTCCGCGACGAGACGCTCGATCTGTCCGTCAAGCCGCAGGTTCAGCAGGGCGTGAAGCTCGACCTTTCGCAGTTGGCGGGGCTCGTGCGCATTCGCGGCCGCTTCGACAAGCCGACGGCGGCGATCGACGCGGCCGAGTCGGCGAAGACGCTCGCCGAGCTGGGCGTTCTCGGCGCGACCGGCGGCGGCATCGCCGCCATCGGGCGTGCGCTCGTTGCGCCGGCGACGACCGATTCGGCGTCGACGTGCGCCGTCGCGATGGGCGGCAAGGCGGCTTCGTCGGCGTCGGCGCAGAAGCCCGCGCAGACCACGGCGAAATCGACGCAATCGGCGCCGGACATGGGCCTTCCGAAGGACGTCGGCAAGGCGCTCGGAAAGTTGCTTGGCCGTTGATGCGGCGGTGGCGACCGTCGCGGCAACGCGTCAGCCGGGCCTTCCTCTCTCGACGAAGCGCGCAAGCCGCGACACCTGCTCGCCGAGCACGCGATCGACGGGCTCCGCGATCGAGGCGAGCTGCGCCTCGGGATTGCCGGCGACACGATAGGTCACGGTGACGCTGGTTTTCCCCGCGTCGCCCTTCTTGACGGCGAAGCTCAGAATGCCGTCGACGGCGAGTGCCTGCAGCGGACCGAGGGCTGCACGCAGCCGCAGCAGCGAATCGGGCATCACGAAGATCACTTCGCCGTGCTTCACCGAGTTGGCGCCCCAGCGCTCGCAGAAGCAACCGCCCGCCGCCGCCTGCAGCCTCAGATTGCGCGCGTCGCCGGACCACGTATGGTCGTTGCTCCACCAGAGCGCCGGCTTGTGCAGCGCGTCGAACACGTCGTGCGCCGACACCGTCGTCTCGAAGCGGTGCGTGACGACGAAGCCCGTCGCCGAGACGCCGCTCGTTTCGGCATTCGCGCAACCTGCGCCAAGCGCGAAGGCGGCCGCCAAGGCGGCGCTTCTGCAGGCGTGAACGTGTCGGCGCTTCATCTCATCTCCTCGATCATCCTGTGGATTCACGAATCACGGTGCCGCGCGATACGGATGCACGCTCATCCAGTGCCGCGCGATGTCGATGCGGCGCGCGACCCAGACGTCGTCGTGCTGCTGGACGTGATCGAGGAAGCGCGCGAGCGCCGCGGTGCGGGCGGGACGGCCGACGAGCCTGCAATGCAGGCCGATCGACAGCATCTTCGGCGCGTTCAGTCCGCGCGGGTCGCCCTCGTCGTACAGCGTGTCGAACGCATCGCGCAGGTAGGTGAAGAACTGCTCGCCGCTGTTGAAGCCCTGCGCGGTCACGAAGCGCATGTCGTTCGTGTCGAGCGCGTACGGCACGACGAGGTGCGGACGCGTGCCCGCGCGCGTCTCGACCTGCGTCCAGTACGGAAGATCGTCGGCGTAGCTGTCCGCGTCGTAGACGAAGCCGCCGTGCTCGACGACGAGCCGGCGCGTGCGCGGACTGTCGCGCCCGGTGTACCAGCCGAGCGGCGGCGCGCCGCCGAGCCGCGCGATGATGGCGACCGCACGCTCGACGTGCTCGCGCTCGACCGCCTCGTCGACGTTCTGGTAGCTGGTCCAGCGGTAACCGTGGCTCGCGATCTCGTGGCCATCGGCGAGGAACGCGTCGAGGACCGCCGGATTGCGCTCGAGCGCCATCGCGACGCCGAAGATCGTGAGCGGCATCGCGCGCTCGCGAAACGCGCGCAGCACGCGCCACACGCCGGCGCGCGAGCCGTACTCGTACAGCGATTCCATCGACAGGTGGCGACCGGCGAATGCGGGCGCGCCGATGATCTCGGAGAGGAACGTCTCCGACGCGGCGTCGCCGTGCAGCACCGAGTTCTCGGCGCCTTCCTCGTAATTCAGCACGAACTGGAGCGCGATCCGCGCGCCGCCCGGCCAATGCGGATGCGGCGGTGTCGCGCCGTAGCCCGCGAGGTCGCGCGGGTAGTGCCGGTCCCATTCGTTGGCGCTCATCGGAGTGTCGTCGCTGCGAGCTCGGGCGCCGAGCATACAATGCGCGGTCCGCGCCCGCCAACCGTCCCGACGCCCGCCACCACTCGCGCATGGAAGCCTACGCAGGCGAATGGCTGCAGTTGCTGATCCGCTTCGTGCACGTGATCACGGGCATTGCGTGGATCGGCGCGTCGTTCTACTTCATCTGGCTCGACAATCACCTGCGCGCGCCGCCCGATGCGGGCAACGCACCCGATGCCGTCGGCGGCGAGTTGTGGGCGATCCACGGCGGCGGCTTCTACCACGTCGCGAAGTTTCGGGTCGCGCCGAGCGCGTTGCCGCCGACGCTGCACTGGTTCAAGTGGGAAGCCTATTCGACGTGGCTGTCGGGCTTCGCGCTGCTCGTCGTGCTGTACTGGTGGCACGCCGACACCTACATGATCGACCGCGGCGTCGCGGCGATCACGCCCGGCCAGGCGGTCGCGATCAGCGCCGTGCTCCTCGTCGTCGGCTGGATCGTCTACGACCAGCTTTGCAAGCGGCTCGGCTTCGCGCACGAGCGGCTGCTCGGCGTGCTGCTGGTCGTGTTCATCGCCGCCGTCGCCTGGGCGCTGTCGCACTGCATGAGCGGGCGCGCGATGTTCATCCAGATCGGCGCGATGCTCGGCACGATGATGGCCGGGAACGTGCTGTTCGTGATCATTCCGTCGCAGCGCGCACTCGTCGACGCGAAGGCGCAGGGCCGCGCGCCCGACCCGGCCTACGGGATGCGCGGGAAGCAGCGATCGGTGCACAACAACTACCTGACGCTGCCGGTGCTGATCACGATGATCAGCAATCACTATCCGATGACGTTCGGCCATCCGCACGCGTGGATCGTGCTGCTCTGCATGCTGCTGCTCGCGGCGTGGGTGCGCCACTTCTTCAACTTGCGTCACCGCGGCCGCACCGTATGGGCGATTCCGGCGACGGCCGCGCTCGGCGCGCTGGTGCTTGCGTTCGCGATCGCGCCACCAAGGGCGCCGACGGCGGCGAAGGTCAGCTTCGCCGACGCGCAGGCGATCATTCATGCGCGCTGCTCGGCGTGCCACGCGACGAAGCCGCGTCAGGAAGGGATCGCTGTCGCGCCGAAGGGCATCGTGCTCGACACGCCGGCGCAGATCGTCGCGAATGCCGCGGCGATTCGCGCACAGGCCGTCACGTCGCGCGCGATGCCGCTCGGCAACCTGACCGGCATGACCGACGACGAGCGCGCGCGCCTCGCGGCATGGATCGACGGCGGCGCGCGCGCAGACTAGCGGATGCGCCGCGCGATCGCGTGACGCGCTTCCGCCGCGCTACAGCAGCGGAAGCTGCTCCGGCTGATCCTCGAGTTCCGAATCGCCGGCTTGCTTCGCCGACGGTACCTCGTCCTCGTGCTCTTCCACCGGGACGGGTTCGGTGAGCGCCGCGTCGTCGTTGCGCACGTCGTTGACGCGTCGCGACACGGGATGCACGTACAACGGCTCGCCGGTCCACGGCGCGAGCAGGTCGGACGCGTCGTCGTTCGCGCGATCGAGCCAGCGCGCGTAGTCCGCGCCGCGAATGATCACCGGCATCCGATCGTGCAGGGGCCGAAGCGATTCGCAGGCGATCGTCGTGACGATCGTGCACGTGTCGAGCACGTCGCCGTCGGGCGAGAGCCAGCGTTCGTACAATCCCGCGAGGCCGAACGGGCGGCCGTCGCTCATGCCGATGTGCACCGGTTGTTTGCCGGAGCGCGTGCTGCGCCACTCGTAGAAGCCGCTTGCGGGGATGAGACAGCGGTGACGCGCGAACGGGGCGCGGAATGCTTCCTTCGTCGCGACGCTTTCCGCGCGCGCGTTGATCATCCGCGCGCCGATCGACGGATCCTTCGCCCATCGCGGCACGAGTCCCCACCGCACCTGCACGAGTTCGCGCGCGCCGTGCGCGTTCTGGCGCACGATCGGCACGTCCTGCGTCGGCGCGACGTTGTACCGCGGCGCGAAGTCGGGCGGAAACGGCAGGCCGAACGCGAGCGCAATCGCGGCCGGATGGCTCGACAATGCGTAGCGGCCGCACACGGTGAGAATCGGTCAGGCGGCGGCGACCGTCGCGCTTTCGGCCAGGAAACGCTTCGCGGTGCCGGCGACCTGCATCGTGTCCCAATATGCATAGACGCCGACCGCCGCCGCTCCGGCGAGCGGAATCCAGCGGCCCGTCGCGTGGCCGGCGAGTCGCTTCGAGACGGAGATGCCGACGCTTCCGAGCGCGCTTCGAAACGCGCCGGCCGAAAGCTGCCGGATCACGAGGCGCTCGGCGCCGCGCACGGCGACGTCGCGCAGGATCTGGCTCGCTGCGTGGCGGAAAAGGCAGAACAGCATATGCGTCGGCGTCAACTCGGCGCTGCGGCCGTAGACGCCGAAGATGTCGGACACCATCTGCCGCTGCGTCTGCCAGATGAGGTACAGGTCGGGCAGCACCGTCACGAACCCGAGCGGCCCCGGCGGCAGCGCGAGCGAGCCGGACAAGAGCGCCGCGCGCTTCGCGGCGCGCCGGGCGATCGCGTCCGCGGCGGCGTCGGGCTGCTCGGCGCGGTGGGTCGCGGGCGCGGGGATGTCCGCGAGCACACGCTCGAGCGTCGCAATGATCGGGCCGTGCGCGTCGTCGTTGGAAGCGGGCGCGCGCCGGGCGAGCGGGAATTCCATGGGCGCTATATGGGGCCGATGCGGCGAGTCTACATCGCCTGGCGCAGGAGTCGACCAAACGCGCTCGCTACAATGCGGTGACATCTCGATCGAGCCCGAAACGCCGATGCGCATCGGAGTCCCGCGCGAAACGAAGGATGGCGAGCGCCGCGTCGGCATCGTTCCCGACGGCGTGCGCGCGCTCGTCGCCGCGGGTCATCAAGTCGCCGTCCAGACGGATGCCGGCGCCGCAAGCGGCTTCGGCGACGACGTTTATCGCGCAGCGGGCGCGGCAATCACCGACGATGCGGCGCAGATCTGGCGCTGTCCGCTGATCGTCAAGGTCAAGGAAATCCAGTGCGCCGAGTGGCCGCTTCTGACCGCGTCGACGACGATCGCAGGCTTCGCGCAGTTGAACCGCGATCCGGCGCTGCTCGATGCCGTCCTCGCTGCGCGCGTGCGCGTGATCGCGTACGAGACGGTACGCGAGCAGGACGGCAACCTGCCGCTTCTCGCGCCGATGTCGCGGATCGCCGGCCGCCTGGCGCTGTTCGCCGGCGCGCAGGCGCTCGCGACGAACGCCGGAGGCAACGGGACGCTGATCACCGGCGTCGACGACGTGCCGGCCGCGCGCGTGGTCGTCGTCGGTGCCGGCAACGCGGGGAGCGAGGCCGCGCGCATCGCGGCGCGGCTTGGCTTGCACGTCCACGTTTTCTCGCGCGGAGCGAAACGCCTCGAGGCGCTTCGCGCCGCGCTTGCGCGCGAAGGGACGCCCGTCGCGACGTCGCAACTCGGCGGCAACGAGCATGCGTTCGCCGCAGCGATCGCCGATGCCGATCTCGTGATCGGCGCCGTGCTGGAGCCGGGTACGTTGTCGCCCAAGCTCATTTCGCGCGCGGCGCTGCGCGCCATGCGTCGAGGCTCCGCGATCGTCGACATCGGAATCGATCAGGGTGGCATCGCGGAGACGTCGCGCATGACATCGCTGTCGCAGCCGACGTATGTCGACGAAGGCGTCGTCCATTACGCGGTTCCGAACCTGCCGGCGCTCGTCGCGCGCACGGCGACGCTTGCGCTGGCGGCGGCGGCGCTGCCCTTCGTGCGACGCCTCGCCGATGCGGGCACCGTCGGCGCGATCGAGCACGACGCTTCGCTCGCTGCCGCGGTGATGGTGTGGGATGGCGCAATCACGCACGCCGGGCTCGCGTGCGATGCCGGGCGCGTTCGCCGCGAGCGTCCGTGGCGAATGGCCCCGTCGGGCGCGCGCGCGGCCTGAAAGGCGAGGGCGCATGCGCGTATTCGGATTCGCCGGTTGGTCCGGGAGCGGCAAGACGACGCTGATCGAAGCCCTCGTGCCGAGGCTCACGGCGCGCGGCCTGCGCGTCTCGCTCGTCAAGCACGCGCATCATGGCTTCGACGTCGACCAGCCAGGCAAGGATTCCTGGCGACATCGGATGGCCGGGTGCTCCGAAGTGCTGGTGACGTCCGGCGCGCGCTTCGCGCTCGTGCATGAGTTGCGCGGGGCACCGGAGCTGTCGCTGGCCGAGGCGCTCGCCCGGCTGTCGCCGTGCGACCTGGCCCTCGTCGAAGGGTGGAAGCGGGCGGCCGTTCCGAAGCTCGAAGTCTGGCGACCGTCCGTCGGCAAGCCGACGCTTCATCCCGCCGACCCCTGGGTGCGGGCGGTCGCCACCGACGCGCCGGAAAGCGTCTCCGGTAGCTTGCGGACGTTCGACTTGCGCGACGCCGACGCGATCGCCACATTCGTCGTCGAAAATGCCGCCGGCTGGCCTGTCGCCAATTGACGAATGATGGCCGCCGGCGTACGTTGAAGCTGTCCGGTACCGCGTTGCCCAAGGCCACGATCCGCGGCTGGCAACGCGCGGTCAAGGTGCCGGGGATGTGTAAAAAATGCTTGCGAAGCAAACACTTGCTGCATTGACGCTCGCCGCCATCGCGTTTACGCCGGCGGCATTCGGCGACACGCCCCAGGTTGCGGGCGGCGGCGCCGGAGGGTTCTACGGCGGCGTCTCGCTGCGTAACGCCGGCTCCGAGTCCGACGGCATCGACCTCGGCCACGTGGCCTCCACGTGGGGCCGCTTCGCGTCGCCGGTCGCCGACGACAATGGCCGCCGCTCGCTGGTCTTCGGCGGCTATCGCTTCGCCAACGACGTCGCGGTCGAGGGCTCGTTTTCGAGCGCCGAGAGCTTCGCGCTGCGCCCGTTCGACTCGGGCGTCCACCGGGGCGTCGGCCTGTCGCTCACGAGTTCGCCCGACGTCGCGACGCACTCGTGGAACGCGAACGTCTACACGAGCTGGTCGTTCCGGCCCCGCTTTGCGCTCTACGGCCGCCTCGGCTATGCGCAAAACGAGAGCAATCCGCCCTACGTGCTTGCCGTGCTGACCGGAGAGCCGCGGCGGCTGCGTGACGGCGTCAATTACGGCGTGGGCCTTCGCTACGACGTGACGCCCGCGCTCGGCCTGCGCTTCGAATACGCGCGCTTCCCGCGCTTCGCTGGCGAATCGGTCGCCGGACCACTGCCCGAATCCGATCAGGTGCAGTTCGGCATGCAGTTTCGCTTCTGACGTCGTTCCGCTCGCGCGCGTCGTACAATTGAAAGCGCCGATTCCTGGAATGGAGGATCGGCGCTTTGCCTTTGTACCCTGCCGATGCGAGATTGCGTCCCCCATGCCGTTCGCCTGCGCCTCGTCTACCTGGCGCGATTGCGTGAGGCGTTCGCGTCGGGCGGCGAAACGCTCGAAGTCAACGCGAGCGAGCGGCCGATGACCGTCGCCAACGTCGTCGACGCGTTGCGCGTCCGCGGCGGCGCTTTCGCGGCCGAGCTTGCGCCGGGTCGCGCCGTTCGCTTCGCGGTGAATCATCGTGTCGCACGCGCCGACGCTGCCGTTTCCGACGGCGACGAGGTCGCGATATTTCCGCCCGTAACGGGCGGCTAGGATGAAACAACCCTTACGCTCGCTACGCTCGCTGCCCCCAAAAGGGGGCGCGTCAGTCGCTCGGGGCGGCCCTTCGCGCTGACATGCGATGACGGTGCGGGTCCAAACCGACGATTTCGACGCCGGCGCCGAGATCGCACGCTTGCGCGCGGCCGACCGCGCCATCGGCGCGATCGCGGCGTTCATCGGCGCGGTTCGCGACGTTAACGACGACGCGACGGTCAGCAAGCTGACGCTCGAGCACTACCCCGGCATGACGGAAAGCGCGCTCGACGAAATCGTCGATGCCGCGAAGGCGCGCTTCGACATCCGCGACGTGCTCGTCGTGCATCGCGTGGGCACGCTCGTTCCCGGCGACCAGATCGTGCTCGTCGTCGTCACCGGCGCGCATCGCGGCATGGTGTTCGACGCGTGCGAATACGTGATGGACTTCCTGAAGACGCGGGCGCCGTTCTGGAAGAAGGAGCAGCGGCCGGACGGCGAGCGCTGGGTCGAGGCTCGCGCGAGCGACGACGAAGCGGCTTCCCGCTGGTAAGGCCACGTTTGGCGGACACGGCGCTCGTCGCGATCGATTGGGGCACGACGTCCGCGCGCGCCTGGTGCCTCGACGGCGGCGGAGGCATCCTCGCGCATCGCGGCGTGGCGCTCGGCGTGCGTCACGTGCGCGACGGCAATTTCGGCGGCGCGCTCGCGAAGCTCCTCGATGACATGCCAATCGGCCTCGCCCCGCGGATCGCGTGCGGGATGATCGGCAGCCGGCAGGGCTGGCTCGAAGTGCCGTATGTCGACTGCCCCGCGTCGCTCACCGCACTTTCCGACCATCTCGCAAGCATTTCAATCGAGTCGCTGTCGATCGTTCCCGGCGTCGCGACGCGCGACCCGGCGGGTGTCCCGGACGTGATGCGCGGCGAGGAGACGCAACTGCTCGGTGCCGTCGCGCCCGACGAGACGGGCGTGCTTGCGGTGCTGCCCGGCACGCACAGCAAGTGGGCGCGCGTCGAGCACGGCCGCATCGTCGACTTCACGACCTTCATGACCGGCGAGCTCTACGCGGTGCTGATCGACCACAGCATGCTCGGACGCCTCGCCGGACACGAGCCGGGCCTCTTTTCGCGCGGCGCGTTCTCGCAGGGTGTCGCACGCGGCCTCGAGGAAGGCGAGCTCGCGCACGATCTGTTCGGCGCACGAACGCTGGCGTTGAGCGGCGCGCTCGCATCCGACGACGTCGCCGACTGGCTGTCGGGTCTTCTGATCGGCCGCGAGATCCGCGCCGCGCGCGAATGGGCGCTTCGCGCCGGCATCGATCCGTCGCTCGTGCGCATCATCGGCAGCGACACGCTGGCCGAGCGTTACGACGTCGCGCTCGGCGATGCGGGCGCGCTCGCGCAGCGGGCGAGCCGCGACGCGGCGGCGCTGGGATTGTGGCGTGTCGCTTCGCGTGCGAGACTGGTGGAGCGATGAACGTCGACGATTACCTCGAACCGCTGCCGCTCGTCGCGGTGCTGCGCGGAATCACGCCCGACGAGATTCCCGAAGTCGCCGCCGCGCTCTGCGCCGAGGGTTTCCGCATTCTGGAAGTGCCGCTCAATTCGCCGCGGCCGTTCGATTCGATCCGGCTGCTCGCGAAGCAATACGGCGAGCATTGCCTCGTCGGTGCGGGTACGGTGATCGAGCTCGCCGACGTCGCGCGCGTGCGCGACGCCGGGGGCATGCTGATCGTGATGCCGCACGCCGACGTCGCGATCGTCCGCGAAGCGAAGCGGCTCGGCATGGTATGCCTGCCGGGCGTCGCGACGCCGACCGAGGCATTCGCGGCGCTCGCCGCCGGCGCCGACGGCCTCAAGCTCTTCCCCGCGGACGCGATGGTGCCGGCGGTGCTGCGCGCGTGGCGCGCCGTGCTGCCGGCCGGCACGCGTGTATTCGCGGTCGGTGGCATCCGCGCCGACAACATGGGACCCTGGTGGGCCGAAGGCGCGATCGGCTTCGGCACCGGCTCGAATCTCTACAAGCCAGGCGCTGCAACGGCGCAGGTTAGCGCCGCCGCCGCGGCGTACGCGGCGGCGTTTCGCGCGCTGCCGAAACGAACCGCGCGATGAACGCGGGCTTCGACGTCGTCGCGCTCGGCGAGGCGATGATCGAGTTCAACGAGGCGCGCGCCACCGATTCACGGACGTGGCTGCAGGGCTTCGGCGGCGACACGTCGAACGCGGCAATCGCCGCGGCTCGCCTTGGCGCCCGCACCGCCTACGTGACACGCGTCGGCAACGACGCGTTCGGCCGGCGCCTGCTCGCGCTTTGGCGTGACGAAGGCGTCGCGACCGACGGCGTCGCGGTCGACGACGACGCACCGACGGGCGTCTATTTCGTCTCGCATGGGCCGCAGGGCCACGAGTTCTCGTACCTGCGCGCGGGCTCCGCGGCGTCGCGGATGACGCCGGCATCGTTGCCGCGCGATCTGCTTGCCGCCACGCGCGTGCTTCACCTGTCCGCGATCAGCCAGGCGATCTCGGCGTCCGCGTGCGATGCCTGCTTCGCCGCGATCGACGTCGCGCGCACCGCCGGTGCGCGCGTCGCCTACGACACCAACCTTCGCCTGCGGTTGTGGCCGCTCGCGCGTGCACGATCGGTGATCTTCGAAACGCTGCGCGTCGCCGACTGGGCGCTTCCGGGTCTCGACGATGCGCTGCACCTTTTCGGCAACGACGATCCGATGCGCATCGTCGACGCCTGTCACGCGTTCGGTTGTCGCGTCGTCGTGCTGAAGCTCGGCCCCGACGGCTGCATCGTGTCGGACGGCGAAACGCGAACGCGGATCGACGGCGTGCGCGTGCAAAGCGTCGACGCGACGGGCGCCGGCGATTGCTTCGACGGCGCGTTCCTCGCGCGAATGGTCCACGGCGACGATCCGCATCGCGCCGCGCGCTACGCGAACAGCGCGGCGGCGCTTTCGACGATCGGCTACGGCGCCGTCGCTCCGTTGCCGAGGGCGGTCGACGTCGAGCGCTTCATCGCCGGATGACGTGCGTTTGGTCGAGCGCACGGGTACGATGCGGTGCGCGAGCCTGGCCCGGCGAAGCTCGCGACGTCGCTGATGGCGCGTGGGAGGCGCGTCCGTCGGCATGGCGTTGGCTCCACGATGGTCCCCTGATCGCTCGAGGAGGAGCGCGATGGCACTCACTACCGCAATCCGGCATCTGCGACGCGGCGATTGGCAGAAGGCGCACGCGATCGTGCAGAACGACGAGACCGAATTCGGCTTCTGGGCACACGGCATCGCGCATCTGATGGAAGGCGATCTCGGCAACGCACGCTACTGGTTTCGTCGCGCCGGACGCCCGTTTCCGCGCGAGCTCGCGACCGAGGCCGAGATCGAAGCGCTGGCGGCCGCGGTGAAGCGGCAATCGGCAGCTGCCTAGTATCGGTTCGGATTCGAGCGATGCCGCGCGCGGCAGGAGGACGCATTTGCTTCCCTGGGGTTCGGTGATCGCGGTCGGCGCAGGCGCGGCAATCGGCGCGTGGCTGCGCTGGGGCCTGGGCCTCGCGTTGAATCCGGTGTTCCCGACGCTGCCGCTCGGCACGCTCGCGGCGAATCTCGTCGGCGGCCTGCTGATGGGATTCGCGATGGAGCTGATGACGCGGCATGCGCTGCTGTCGCCGGAGATGCGTTTGCTTGCGACGACCGGATTTCTCGGCGGACTCACGACGTTTTCGACGTTCTCCGCGGAGATCTCGACGCTCTTGATCCGTGGCGAGTGGTACTGGGCGGCAATCGGCGTCGTCGTGCACGTCGCGGGATCGCTGATCCTGACGATTGCGGGCGTGCTGCTGATGCGCGGATTGTTTGCATGGGGAGCATCGTGATGAACGGAACGCTGCTGCGCTTCTACGTGCACGAGAACCGGAAGCACCAGCGCATCCTGCTCTACGAGTGGCTGCTCGAGCAGGCGAAGGCGCTCGGCATTCACGGCGGCTCGGCGTTTCGCGCGATCGCGGGATTCGGCCGCCACGGCGTGCTGCACGAGGAGCATTTCTTCGAGCTCGCCGGCAATCTCCCGATCGAGATCGACTTTGCGGTGACCGACGACGACGCGAATCGGCTGTTGGATTTCCTGCGTGTGGAGCGCATCAGCATCTTCTACGTGCGCATCCCGATCGAGTTCGGCGTCATCGCGGGCAGCGTGTGATTCGGTCGCGAGCGATAATGCCGGAAGCGACGGCGAGACACGCCGCGGCGACGACCAACGAGATGGAGTGACGAGATGGCACAGGCAATTCGCTTTCACGCGACCGGCGGTCCCGAAGTGCTCAAACTGGAAAGCGTCGACGTGGCGCAGCCCGGGCCGGGCGAGGTGCGTGTGCGCAACACGGCGATCGGCGTCAATTTCATCGACACGTACCAGCGAAGCGGCCTGTACCCGCTGCCGTTGCCGTCCGGGCTCGGCAGCGAGGCGGCGGGCGTCGTCGAGGCGGTCGGGTCGGGCGTCGACTGGCTCGCGCCCGGCGCCCGCGTCGGCGGCTGCACCGGACCGATCGGCGCGTACAGCACGGAGCGCGTGCTGCCGGCCGATCGCCTCGTCAAGCTGCCGGATGGCATCGAGGAGCGCACGGCCGCGGCGATGATGCTGAAGGGACTGACGGTCCAGTACCTGTTTCGCCAGACCTATCCGCTCAAGGCCGGCGAGACGATTCTGTTCCATGCGGCGGCCGGCGGCGTGGGACTGATCGCGTGCCAATGGGCGCGCGCGCTCGGCGTCACGATGATCGGCACGGTCAGCTCGGATGCGAAGGCGCAACTCGCACGCGAGCACGGTTGCGCGCACACGATCGTCTATACGCGGGAGAACTTCGTCGAGCGCGTGAAGGAGCTGACGGGCGGCAAGGGCGTTCCGGTCGTCTATGATTCGATCGGCAAGGACACGTTCCCCGGCTCGCTCGATTGCCTGTCGCCGCGCGGACTCTTCGTGAGCTTCGGCAGCGCGTCGGGTCCGGTGCCGCCGCTCAACATCATGCTGCTGTCGCAGAAGGGCTCGCTCTACGTGACGCGGCCGACGCTCTTCACGTATGCGGCGAGCCACGCGGCGCTCGACGCGATGGCATCCGAGCTCTTCGCGCTCGTCAAGCAGGGCAAGATCAAGCCCGATGCGCGCCAGACGTTCGCGCTGAAGGATGCGGCGGATGCCCACCGCGCGCTCGAGGGACGCAAAACGACCGGCGCGACGCTGCTATTGCCGTAACGGGCCAAAGTAGCGTCGGGGACGGCTTTCGCTGTCGCGAAACCCGTCTCCGACCCTATCGCTGCGACGGCCGGCGCGTTGCCTCGTTGACGAGCGCGCGCGCCGCGTCGATCAACTCCGACGCCGTGACGCCGAGCGGCCCGACCTTGCGCGCGACGAGCATGTCCGCCGCGGCGCCGTGGACGCAGACGCCGATGCGCATCGCTTCGCTTGCATCGATGCCCTGTGCCAGCAGCGCGCCGAGAATGCCGGCGAGCACGTCCCCGGATCCGGCGGTCGACAATGCGGGATTGCCGCTCGCATTGATGTCGAACGTGCCGTTCGCGCGCGCGACGACGCTGCCTGCGCCCTTGAGCACGACGTCGGCCTTGAGCCAAGTTGCAATCCGCGTGGCGGCGGCGACACGGTCCGCCTGCACGTCCGCCGTCGAACACTGCAGCAGGCGGGCCGCTTCGGCGGGATGGGGCGTCGCGAGCGTCGGCGCGGCTCGTTGCGCGATCGCGTCGGCGAATTCGCGCTTCACGGCGATCGCATTGAGCGCATCCGCGTCGACGACGATCGGCTGGTCGATCGCAATCGCTTTCCCGACCAATGCCTGCGCGCGCTCGCCGCCGCCGAGCCCGGGCCCGACGACCCACGCGTCGTGATCGGTGCCGACGGCGCTCGCCTCGCGCAGCATCAACTCGGGCGAGAGCCAGTCGACGAGCGGCGGATTGCGCGCGGCGAGTCCGACGACGACGCGTCCCGCGCCGAGACGGATCGCCGCGCGGCCCGCGAGGAGCGCTGCGCCGACGAGCCCTTCGGCGCCGCCCACGATGCACGCGCGGCCGAACGTTCCCTTGTGCGACTTGCGCACGCACCGCGCGAGAATCGCGGGCAATTGCAGCTGCAGCGCGTGCCACGCGAGACGCACGCATGCGTTCGGCACGTCGGCATCGATCCCGAGCGCATGCACCGAGATCTCGCCGCAGTGGTCCGGGCCGTCGCAAGTGAGAAGACCCGGCTTGAGCGCGATGAACGTTGCCGTGGCGCTCGCGCGAATCGTCGCGGCGCTCGCGACGCCGGTTGCGGCGTCGAGACCGCTCGGCACGTCGAGCGCGAGGATCGGAGCACCGCTCGCGTTCGCCCACGCGATCCATGTCGACCACGGCTCGCCCGGTGCCCGCGAAAGTCCGACGCCGAAAAGCCCGTCGACGATCAGTGCTGGCCGCTCGGATGGCGGCGCATCGACGATCGCGACGTCGGTCCGCGAAAGTGCTGCCCGTGCCTGCGCCGCGTCGGGCTCCGTGTACGGCGCGCCGGATGCGACGACGGTCGTCGCGAAGCCGCGCTCGCGCAGCTGCCGCGCGCAGACGAATGCGTCGCCGCCATTGTTTCCCGGGCCGGCGAGGACGACGACGCGGCCGTCGCGGCCGGTGAGCATCGCGGCGGCGATGTCGGTGGCGGCCGCGCCGGCACGCTCCATCAGCGGCTCGTGCGCATGCTGGCGCTCGATCGCGCGCAGCGCCGCGATCGCGAGAATCGGCGCGAGCGATGGCGCATTCGGATCGGATCGGGCGTTGGACATCGAGCGGGCGCGACACACGGCCCCGGCCTTCCAAGCGGGACGACCGAGGGGCGAATCAAGTGTAATTCAGATCGATGCCTTGGACTTTCGGCTGCTGCGCCCGTAGAATCCTGCCGCCGGGCGCCTTGCGGCCCCACAACTTTCGGGAGTGAATTGCATGCACACATCCAAGCTATCGCTCGCGTTCGCGCTGCTCGCGTTCGCCGCCGCACCGGTTCTGGCGCAGGATTCGGGAACGCTCAAGAAGGTCAAGGAGAGCGGCACGATCACGATCGGCTATCGCGACGCGTCGATCCCGTTCTCGTATCTGAACGCCGAGCAGCAGCCGATCGGCTACGCGATGGACATCTGCGGCCGCATCGTCGACGCGGTGAAGAAGAAGCTGAACATGCCGAATCTGAAGGTGGCGCTGAACCCGGTCACGTCGTCGACGCGGATTCCGCTGATGGCCAACGGCACGATCGATCTCGAATGCGGCTCGACGACGAACAACGCGGAGCGCAAGAAGCAGGTCGACTTCGGGATGACCTATTTCGTCATCAAGTACCGGTTCGTGTCGCTCAAGTCGTCGAAGCTCGACACGATCGACGACCTCAAGGGACAGACCGTCGTCTCGACGGCGGGCACGACCGACATCAAGGCGCTGAACGAGCTCAACAGCTCGAAGAACATGGGGATGAACATCCTGTCGGCGCCGGACCACCCGGCCGCGTTCCTCATGGTCGAAACGGGGCGCGCGAAGGCGTTCCTGATGGACGACATCCTGCTGTCCGGCCTGGTCGCGAATTCGAAGAACCCCGGCGAATTCCACATCTCGTCGGCAAGCCTGGGCCTCGAGCCGTACAGCCTGATGCTGCGGCGCGACGATCCCGAGTTCAAGAAGCTCGTCGACGACACGATGACGCAGCTCGACAAGAGCGGCGAGATCGAGAAGATCTACAACAAGTGGTTCATGAGCCCGATTCCGCCGAAGAACATCAACCTGAACGTACCGATCAGCGACTCGCTCAAGAAGGTGTTCGCGAACCCGACCGACTCGCCCGATCCGGCGGTTTATCAGTAAGCGCAGTTGAACCCGCAAAGCAAGGGAGACGGGGGGCCGCGGCCCCCCGTTGAGCGTCCGCGGCCGTTCGGCAAACAGGTCTTCGTGAGGTTCTGAACCGTGCACTACCACTGGAACTGGAAGATCTTCTGGGACATGACGCCCGAGGGCACGGGCACCTACCTGCACACGCTGCTGGTGGGCCTGATGTGGACGCTCGCCACCGCGCTTTCGGCGTGGATCATCGCGCTCGTGCTGGGCTCGATCCTCGGCGTCATGCGCACGGCGCCGCAGCGCTGGGCGAGCGCCATCGGCAACGCGTACGTCGAGATCTTCCGCAACGTCCCGCTGCTCGTGCAGATGTTCCTGTGGTACTTCGTCATGCCCGAGCTCTTGCCGGCGTCGCTCGGCACGGCCATCAAGCAGATGCCGCCGCCGTGGGCGTCGTTCGTTCCCGCGGTGCTGTGCCTCGGCTCCTTCACCGCGGCCCGCGTCGCCGAGCAGGTGCGCGCCGGCGTGCAGGCGCTTCCGAGCGGCCAGCGGATGGCCGGTACCGCGCTCGGCCTGACGCTGCCGCAGACGTACCGCTACGTGCTGCTGCCGATGACGTTCCGGATCATCCTGCCGCCGCTCACGTCCGAGTTCCTGAACATCATCAAGAACTCGTCGGTCGCGCTGACGATCGGCGTCGTCGAGCTGACCGCGGCGGCGCGTGCGATGCAGGAATACAGCTTCCAGGTGTTCGAGGCGTTCACGGCGGCGACGGTCATCTACATCGTCGTCAACATCCTGGTCGTGTTCGCGATGCGCTGGGTCGAGCGCCGCGTCGCCGTGCCCGGATTCATCGGTCCCGCCGTCCAGGCAGGCGGTCACTGACCGGCGTACGCGATGCTCGGCCACTTCGACTACAAGGAGATCCTCGACAATCTCCCGTACCTGATGAAGGTCGGGATGACGTTCACGCTGACGCTGACGGTGCTGGTCGTCGTCGGCGGCGTGATCTTCGGCACGATCCTCGCGCTGATGCGGCTGTCGAGCATCAAGCCGATATCGATTTTCGCGACCACGTACATCAACCTGATGCGGTCGGTGCCGCTGGTCCTCGTCATCTTCTGGTTCTATTTCCTGGTTCCGTACATCGGCGCCTGGATCACCGGAGCGAGCCAGCCGGTCAAGGTGGGCGCGTTCCTGTCGTCGGTGATCACCTTCACGATGTTCGAAGCTGCGTACTACGCGGAGATCATGCGCGCCGGCATCCAGTCGATCCCGCGCGGGCAGTTCTGGGCGGGCTACGCGCTCGGCCTCAACTACTGGCAGACGATGGGCAGGATCGTGCTGCCGCAGGCGTTCCGGAACATGGTGCCGATCCTGCTCACGCAGACGATCGTGATGTTCCAGGACACCTCGCTCGTCTACGTGCTGTCGATCACCGATTTCCTCGGCGCCGCCTCGAAGGTGGCCGAGCGCGACGGCCGGCTGGTCGAGATGTACCTGTTCGTCGCCGTCGTCTACTTCGTGATGTGCGTTGCCGGATCGTTTCTCGTGCGGCGGCTGCAGCGTCGCATCGCCATCATCCGTTGACGCATTCGCCATTCATGGATCGGAACCTGCGATGCCGATGATCGAAATGAAGGATGTGTCGAAGTGGTACGGCGCCTTCCAGGTGCTGACCGACTGCACGACGAACGTCGAGAAGGGGGAGGTGATCGTCGTCTGCGGGCCGTCGGGCTCCGGCAAGTCGACGCTGATCAAGGCCGTCAACGCGCTCGAGCCGATCCAGAAAGGCGACATCTTCGTCGACGGCATCCGCGTCAACGACCCGAAGACGAACCTGCCGAAGCTTCGCGCGCGGGTCGGGATGGTGTTCCAGCATTTCGAGCTCTTCCCGCACCTGACCGTGCGCCAGAATCTGACGCTCGCGCAGGTGAAGGTGCTCGGCCGCTCGCAATCGGAGGCGACCACGCGCGGGCTCAAGTATCTCGAGCGCGTCGGTCTCGGCGCGCACAAGGACAAGTTTCCGGGTCAGCTCTCGGGCGGCCAGCAGCAGCGCGTCGCGATCGCGCGCGCGCTGTCGATGGATCCTATCTGCATGCTCTTCGACGAACCGACGTCGGCGCTCGATCCCGAGATGATCAACGAGGTCCTCGACGTGATGGTGAACCTCGCGCGCGAGGGGATGACGATGATGGTCGTAACCCACGAGATGGGCTTCGCGAACAAGGTCGCGAACCGCGTCATCTTCATGGACGCGGGCCGCATCGTCGAAGACGCGCCGAAGGCCGATTTCTTCGGCAAGCCGCGCTCGGAGCGCGCACAGCAGTTCCTCGCGAAGATCCTGCACCATTGAGCGCCGCGGCGCTGCGCTTCGCTCGTCGCGCGCGGCGGGGATCGGTAGGGGTTCCTCGATGAAGAACCTGCTGATCCTGCACCTCGAAAGCATCGCGCGCGAACGCCTCGCCGTGTTCGCCTCGTCGTTTCCGCACACGCGCAGGCTCACGCGCGACGCGCGCGTTTTCGACCGCTTCTTCTCGTCGGCGACGTCGACGCTGATGGTCGTCACCTACCTGTTCCACGGCAACGACTTCGAGTTCGACCGATCGTCGCGCTTCGAGGGCATGCGGCCCGCCGCGAACAATCGCCATCTCTTCTCGATCCTTCGCGATCGCGGCTACGCGGCGAATCTCGTTTGCCTGAACGCGTTCGAGACGCACCGGCCGACGCGGCTCGCGGCGTGGCCCGACGACCTGCCACCGGTGTTCGGCATGCACGATTTCACGATGCTCCAGCAGCGGTTCGACGCGCTCACCGACGCCGAGCCGTTCGCCATCTACGTCTGGGACCTGATCACGCACATCGAGCACAGCCTCGCCGTGGCGCCGTTCGCGAGCGGCCTCACCGACCAGGTGGCGCGCGCGTGCGCGGTGGCCGACGACGCGATCGGCACGATGCTCGCGGCGCTCGAGCGCAAGGGCAAGCTCGCGAACACGGT
>DATJFI010000025.1:0-42292 GCA_035495715.1 Casimicrobiaceae bacterium | reverse complement strand
ATCTCGACGAGCAGCCCGAGCGCCTTCTCGACGTCGCTCGCATACGACACCTGCACCTGCACGCTGACGCGCACCTGCGGCGTCGTGTACGAGTGATTGAGCACCGTCGTCGTCACCACGGTCTCGTTCGGTACGATCGCTTCGACGCCGTCGCCGCTGCGCACGACGATGTAGCGCGACGTCGCGCTCGACACGATGCCGGTCCGGCCATCGACGGTGACGAGGTCCCCGATGCGGATCGAGCGGTCGAGCAGGATCGTGAAGCCGGCGATGTAGTTCGACGCGAGCTTCTGCAATCCGAGGCCGATGCCGACACCGAGCGCGCCGCCGAAAACCGTCAGCAGCGTCAGGTCGAAGCCGATCTGCTCGAGCGCGATCAGCACCGCAACGACGATCAGCACCGCGCGCACGAACTTCGCCAGCACGACGCGCAGGTTCGCGTCGAGCTGCGTGGCGAGCGCCAGGCGCTGCTCGATGAATCCCGAGATCCACAGCGTGACGACCAGCGCGACGACGACGACCGCGATCCCGGTGAAGATCGTCCACAGCGAGACGCTCTGCTTGCCAAGTGGTATCACGAGCTGCTCGAGCGTCGTGCGGATCTCCGGCAGCACGCCGAGGAAATAGAGGACCGCGAAGCCCCAGATCGTCGTGCCGATCGCGATCTCGAACGCCGGCAGCCACGTCCGGGTCGGGAAGAGCCTCCGCAGCGCGTAGGCGATCATGCGGATGACGGCGAGCGCGATGAGGATCGGCATCGCGATCGCGAGGAAGAACGGCGCGACGACGAAGCGCTCCCAGACGAACGACGCGACGTAGAGGAGCACGAACGCGATCAGCGGAAAGCCCACGTTGACGAAGCTCAACCGACGATTGCCTTCCGGCAGTCGCGCGCTGCGGCGTTGCTCGAGGCGCCGGTCGGCGAACCACGCGAGGCCGATCAGCGCGAGCGTGAGCGCAAGCTCGAGCCAGCCGCGCGGCAGCGACAGCGCGAGCTGCAGGCGGCTGAAGTCGATGGGCACGATCATGCTGTTTCTCCCTGTTTGCGTTCGAGCACGGCGGCGAAGAATCCGTCGCAGCCGTGCACGTCGGGACGCAAGCGTAGCCGCGAACCGGTGTCGAGCGCCATGCGCGAATCGGCGAGCACGGTGGCGACGTCGCGTTCCTCGAATGCGGGATTGCGCGCGAGGAACGCGTCGACGATCGCGTCGTTCTCCTCGGGCAGCACGCTGCACGTTGCGTAGACGAGCCGGCCGCCGGGCTTCACGAGCGTTGCAGCGGCCGCGAGGATGCTCGCCTGCTTCGCGGTCAGCTCCGCGAGATCCTCTGGCGTCTGCCGCCACTTGAGGTCCGGATTGCGGCGCAGCGTGCCAAGGCCCGTGCACGGCGCATCGACGAGCACCCGATCGATCTTGCCGGCGAGGCGCTTCACCTTCGCGTCGCGCTCGCTCGCGACGACTTGCGGATGCACGTTCGACAGGCCCGAACGCGCCAGGCGCGGCGTGAGGCGTGCAAGCCGCTTCGCCGACGTGTCGAAAGCGTAGAGGCGGCCCTGCGAACGCATGATCGCGCCGAGCAGCAGCGTCTTGCCGCCGGCGCCGGCGCAGAAGTCGACGACCATGTCGGTGCGCCGCGGCGCGACGAGAAGGGCCACGAGCTGGCTGCCTTCGTCCTGCACCTCGAGGCGTCCGTCGAGAAGCCACGGATGGCGCGCGAGCGACGGTCGCCCGTCGATGCGCAAGCCGGTCGGCGAATACGGCGTCGGCTTCACCGGAAGGTCGTCGGAGATGAGCGCCGCAAGCGCCTCGTCGCGCGTCGTCTTCAGCGTGTTGGCGCGAAGATCGAGCGGCGCCGGCGATTGCCATGCGCGGGTCAGCGATGCGCGCGCCTTGTCGTCGTAGCTCTCGCCGAGCCGGTGCCAGAGCCAGTCGGGAACATCCGCGGCGACGGCGGGCGCGAGCGGATCGTGCATGCGGCTCTTGAATCCGGCGAGCCAGCGCGCGTCGGCGGCGTTGATCGCGGCGTCGATGTCGCGGACCGAATGGCCGAATTCACGCACGGCGACCGCGTACGCGAGCAGGCGCGGGTCGGTGGTCTGGGCAAGTGCTTCGAGCGACGCCTTGCGTCGCAGGTAAGCGAACGCGCCATCGGCAACGAACGCGCGGTCGCGCGCGCCCATTTCGCCGTGATGACGAAACAACGCCGACAGCGCCGCGTCGGCCGGCATGTCGAGGCGCGCGACGCGCTCGATCGCGCTCGCGAGCCCGAGGAGCTGGTTACGGTGCAGCGTCACCGAATGCCCCTCACCCGCCTCGCTACGCTCGACTCCCTCTCGCCGCTTGCGGGGAGAGGGTTGGGGTGGGGGGCGGCCCTCACTGCCCGTGCGATTCGGGGCCGCCGGGATCGGGCTGCGACGGGTCCGACACGCGAAACGGCGAGTTCTCCTGCGCCCTGATCTCGTCGTCGCTGACGGTCTTGCCGTTCGCATCGGTGCGGATCGCGTGCAGCATCGCCTCGAGCGTGCCGCGCTTCGTGCGCGCGACGCGCATCTTGAGCGGGATGTAATGCATCGACGGCGCGAGCCAGAACCAGCCTTCGCCCTTGCCGTCGTCGCTTACCTCGTGCCAGCGCTGCGTCAGCACTTCACCCTGCCGCCACGGCAGCATCTCCTCGCCTTCGAGCGACAGCGTGTACCGCGCGACGCGCCGCGCCGTCGCGAGCGTGAACGTCTGCTGTTCGCGCGACGGCGGCGAGAAATACGGCTGCCACATGATCGTCAGCGGATCGAACGCGGGCGGCTCGAGCGGCGCGAGCTTGCCGTCCTCGAGCACGACGTTCATCGCGTCCCAGTCGAAATGCGCCGCTTCGCGCTTGTCGGCGCTGCCGCGCTCGACGGCGAACTCGTACGGCTTGAGCCCGTCGGGCGTGATCGTGCCACGGCTCTCGACGAGGCCGCGGCCGTGCACGAACAGCGCCGCGAGGCCACTCGGCTCGACGACCGTCGAGATCCGGTAGCGGTCGCCTTCGTGCTCGAAGCGGTACGTCGCGTTGCCGATCATGAATCTCTGCGTGCCGAAGTAAACGCCGTAGACGAGATCGAGCCGCGGCGGCAGCGAGGCCGGCGCGTTCGCTTCCGCAGGCGGCCCGACGACGACGTTCGACAGCGCCGACGTTTCCGCGGCAGCCGCCGCGGGCATGGATGCCGCTGCCTTGGCGACCGGTGCCGGTGCCGGAACCGCCGGTGCGGGCGAGGGCGCCGGTGCGGCGATCACCGGCTTGTGCGGGGCGGGACTGCGCTTGCGCGGTACGTTTGGTTTCTGCGGCAGCGCGTTGGCAGCCGGCGCAACCTGCGGCGGCGGTGCGGGCGGCGGAGGAGGCGGCATCTGCCTGAGCGTCGCCGTAAGCGGCGGCTCCGCGGGGACGATTGCCGGCGTGAAATCGACCGGCCACAGCGACCACGCGATATGCAGCAGCAACGAGAGCGCGAGCGCGACGACGAGCGTGCGGCGCACGTGCCACGGCGATCGCCGCGTGCGCGGAACGTCGGTGGCAACCGGACGCTCGCGCAGGTCCTGCCTGCCGAACGCGGTCGTGGGCTCCGGCCGTGGTTTGGGAAGCGATGCCATTGCCCGAGGGACCGGCCGGGCGTCGGCGAGTTCGGCCGCAGACATGCTCAGGGGGACGAAGTGGCCGGTGCATCGACGATCCGAACGCGGTCGCCGTCGAGGACGATGCGTCCCGCGCAGAATTCGCCGACGACCTTGGGCAACAGCCGATGCTCGGCGTCGAGCACGCGCGCCGCGAGCGACTGGGCGTCGTCACCGGGCAGCACCGGCACGTCCGCCTGCGCGACGATCGGGCCGCCGTCGACGTCCGGCGTCACGAAATGCACGGTGCATCCGTGCCGTGCCACGCCATCGGCCAGTGCGCGCGCATGGGTATCGGTGCCGGGATAAGCGGGCAGGAGCGACGGATGGATGTTCAGCATCCGGCCCGCATAGCGCGCGACGAACGGTGCGCCGAGAATCCGCATGAAGCCGGCGAGCACGATCAGGTCGGGCTCGCTCGCGTCGATCGCATCGGCAAGCGCCGTGTCGAACGCATCGCGGCTCGCGAACGCGCGATGATCGACGATGCGCGTCGCGATGCCGTTGCGCTGCGCGTACGCGAGGCCCTTGGCGTCGGGGCGATTGCTGATCACCTGCGTCACGGCGCCGTCGATCGTGCCCGCGTTCGCGGCGTCGATCAGCGCCTCGAGGTTCGAGCCGCGTCCGGAAATGAGAACGGTGATGCGCGCGAGCGCCATCGAAATTCCGTTGGCAGTGCAAGACTCGGCGTGAGCGGCCGTGGCGAGATGCGCTGCGACGCCCCGCCTCCACTCGTCACATCGATCAGACAACGACCGTCTGCGCTTCGGTGCCGCGGCGCGCGACGATCTCGCCGACGTCGTACGCCTTCTCGCCGTGCGCGGCGAGCGATGCGATCGTGCGCTGCGCGTCCCTCGCGGCAACCGCCAGCACCAGACCGAGGCCGCAGTTGAAGACGCGATGCATCTCGTCGTCGGCGACGTCGCCGCTCTTTTGCAGCCAGTCGAAGATCGGCGGCCGTGGCCAGTGCGCGCGGACGAGCCGCGCCTGCACGTGCCCGGGCAGCATCCGCGGCACGTTCAGCACCAGTCCGCCGCCGGTGATGTGCGCCATGCCCTTCACGGCGACGTCCTTCATCAGCGCGAGCACCGGCTTCACGTAGATGCGCGTCGGCGCAAGCAGCGCGTCGGCGAGCGTCGCCCTGGACGGCGGATCGAAGCGCGTGCCGAGGTCCGCGTTCGCGACGTCGACGATGCGGCGGATCAGCGAAAAGCCGTTCGAGTGCGGGCCGCTCGACGCGATGCCGATCAGCCGGTCACCCGGCGCGATGTCGCGGCCGTCGACGATCGCGTCCTTTTCGACGACGCCGACGGCGAAGCCCGCGAGGTCGTACGCGCCGCGCGGAAACGTTCCCGGATGCTCGGCGGTCTCGCCGCCGATCAGCGCGCAACCCGCCTGCTCGCAGCCCTTCGCGATGCCCTCGATTACGTCGGCGGCGACGTCGACGTCGAGCCGCTCGCAGACGAAGTAGTCGAGGAAGAACAGCGGCTCGGCGCCCTGGACCAGGATGTCGTTGACGCTCATCGCGACGAGATCGATGCCGATCGTGCCGTGGCGGCCGACGCGCTGCGCGAGGTCGATCTTGGTGCCCACGCCGTCGGTGCCGGCGACCAGCACGGGCTCGCGATAGCGGCTGCCGATCTCGATCAGAGCGCCGAAGCCGCCGATGCCGGCAAGCACCTCGGGGCGCAGCGTCCGCCGCGCGAACGGCTTGATGCGCGCGACGAGCGCGTCACCCGCATCGATGTCGACGCCGGCGTCACGGTAGGAAAGGGGGGTGCGCGTGGGGGAAGCGGGCGCCACAATGGGGTAAAGTGCAATGTTTTTCGTCGCGATTCTACGCCAAGCCTCCAGGATGACCGCGATCCGTCCGCCGGCGTCGCAGGCGCCTCCCCAAGCCGATCCATGGCAGGCCGCGGCGCGGGCCAGCGCCGCTGGTGTGCCGCACGGAACCGCCGAGCGTGTCGCCGCGGCCAGGACGCCTCCGGGGCCTGCCGTTCCCGACCCGGTCGGCGCGCCGCTGCGACGCCATCCGCTCGCACCGAAGCAGTACCTGTGGACCGTCGGCGCCATCGCCGTGCTGTTCTTCGCGCTGGAATGGCTCGGGCCCGTGCTCACGCCGTTCCTCGTCGGCGCGATCCTCGCGTACCTCGGCACGCCGGTCGTTGCGCGCGCCGAGAAGCGCGGCCTGCCCCGGTCGGTCGCCGCGCTGTTCGTGATCCTCTTCATCATGCTGCTGCTGGCGGCGCTGTTCCTCGTGCTGATTCCGCTCGTGCAAAGCGAGGTCGCGTCGATCACGCGGCGGCTGCCCGCGCTCTTCACGCAATTCACCGATGACGTCGCGCCGTTTCTGCAGCGGAAATTCGGCGTCACCCTCGCGCTCGATTTCGATTCGATCCGCACGTTCATCACCGAGAACGCCGACCAGGCGCGCGAGCTTTCGGCGCGTCTTCTGTCAGGCGTCAAGACGGGCGGCGCGATCGTGCTGTCGCTGCTCGTCAACATCGCGCTGATCCCGGTCGTGATGTTCTACCTGCTGCGCGACTGGAACATGATCCTCGCGCGGATCGACGATCTGCTGCCGCGGCGATGGGGACCCAAGGTGCGGCAGATCGCACGCGAAGTCGACGGCGTGCTCGCCGAATTCCTGCACGGCCAGCTTCTCGTGATGCTCGCGCTCGCCGCGTACTACGCGATCGCGCTGTCGGTCGTGCGCCTCGATCATGCCGCCGCGATCGGCATCCTGACGGGCTTGCTCGTCTTCGTTCCGTATGTCGGATTCGGGCTGGGCTTCCTGCTCGGGATGACGGCGGCGATCCTCGAATTCCACGGTTGGCCCGGCTTCTTCGCGGTGCTTGCCGTGTACGGCATCGGCCAGCTCCTCGAAAGCTACGTGCTCGTGCCGTTCCTCGTCGGCGATCGCATCGGCCTGCATCCACTCGCCGTGATCTTCGCGCTGCTCGCGTTCGGCGAGCTGTTCGGATTCGCCGGCGTGCTGATGGCGTTGCCGGTTTCGGCGATGCTGCTCGTCGGGCTTCGGCACCTCCGCCGCGCGTACGTCGATTCGCCGGTCTACCGAGCGGACTAGAACCCGTCGCAAAATGTGCTGCGCGGGCCGATAGATGTTGTCGTGTCCTCGCTCGCCCCTCGCTGTACCACTGAGTACTATCTCGGGTCTCGCAGCGGGGCCTTCGCGCTCTCGGCCCGCTCGCCCGATTTTGCGGCAGGTTCTAGATGACGTCTCCTCGAACGGGTGAGCAGCTCGTGCTCGAGCTTGCGCAGCCCGAGGCGCCGACGTTCGCAAACTTCGTCTCCGGACCGAACGCGGAGGCGCTTGCCGCGCTGCGCGCGCTGGCGGTCGGAGCGTCGCGCGATACCGGCATTCTGCTGTGGGGCGCACCGGGCGCGGGCAAATCGCATCTGCTCGCGGCGTGCGCCGCCGCGGCCGTTGCGTCGCGGCCGGTCGTGCGCTGCGAATCGCCTGCAGGGCTGCCGCAGGTCGACGCGCTTCGACCGTCGACGCTTCTCGTCGTCGACTGCGTCGACAGCGCCGATGCGGACGCGCAGGGACGGCTCTTCACGCTGCTGAACCGGCTCGCGGCGCTCGCGGGCCAGTGGCTTGCGGCGTCGGCGCTGCCGCCGGCGCGCGTCGCGCTGCGTGAGGACCTTCGGACCCGCCTCGCGCTCGGGCTCGTCCTCGAGATCGTGCCGCTCGCCGACGCCGACAAGCCGCAGGCGCTGATCGCCTATGCGCGCGAGCGCGGCTTTCATCTCGCCGACGACGTGATCGACTATCTGCTCGCGCACGGGCGGCGCGACATGGGAAGCCTGATGGCCGCGCTTGCCGCGCTCGACCGGCGTTCGCTCGCCGTCAAGCGCGCCGTGACGGTGCCGCTGCTGCGCGAGTGGCTGCAGCGCGAGCTGGGCTTGCCGCGCTAGCGGCGCCGCCGTCGTCTGGCGGCGACGCGGCGGTGAAGTGAACTCCATCGACGAACGCGATTCGAAAATGTCAACGCCGCAGACGCGGGCCGCGTTAATGGCGGCGACGCGCGATGCGCCGTCTGGAATCCAACCGACTCCACAACCAACCAGGATAGGACGCCCCTCCATGAACAAGCTGCTTGCAACGTTCGTTGCCGGCGCCTTCGTCGCAAGCACGACGATCGCGTTCGCGCAAACGCCCGCCACCCCGGCGACGCCGGCCACGCCCGCCACCCCGGCGGCTCCCGCCGCTTCGTCGTCCGGCTCGATGAAGTCGGACATGCATCACGACACGACGAAGAAGTCGAGCCACAAGAAGAGCAAGTCGAAGAAGAAGTCCACGGTCGCGAAGGAAGACCAGGCGATGAAGGACGCCACGTCCTCGTCGAACTCGGCCGTCAAGAGCGCGCCGGCCACGGGCGGCGCCGCGACGAACGGCAGCATGAAGGCGGAAACCAAGGGCAAGTAAGCCGGGCCGGCGGGTTCCAAGCGAAAAGGCAGGCCGTCGGCCTGCCTTTTTTGTCCGCCCGGGCTCGCAACTTGCTGGCGTTATGATCGGTCTTCCCCAACCGAATGCCATTTTCAGAAAGAAGACGATGAGCCAAGCGAGGCAGGCGCAACGAGCGGCCGTCCAGTCGGCGAACGACGCCGTCGGGCCGGCCGCGCCGACGCGCCGGCCCGTCATCACCGTCGCGACGATCGCCGAGCGCGCCGGGCGTTTTCTGATGATCGAGGAGGAGACCCGCCTCGGGGTCCGCCTCAACCAGCCCGCCGGCCACGTCGAGGTGGGCGAATCGATCGCCGCCGCGGCCGCACGCGAAACGCTCGAGGAGGCCGCCTGGCAGGTGGATCCGACGGCGCTGGTCGGCGTCTACCACTGGCAGTCGCCGCTTTACGGCACCTATGTGCGCTTCGCGTTCGCGGCGAATCCGCGCCGTCACGAGCCGGCACGTGCGCTCGACGCGGGCATCGTTCGCGCGTTGTGGCTCACCTACGACGAGATCGCCGCCCATCCGATGCACCGCAGTCCGTTCGTGCTGCGCTCGATCGACGATTACCGCGCCGGCCGGCGCTATCCGATCGGTCTCATCGCGTCGCTCTGACCATGCGCCGCAGACGCGTCGTCGTCGGCATGTCCGGCGGCGTCGATTCTTCCGTTGCCGCGTGGCTCCTGAAGCAGCAGGGCTGCGAGGTCGTCGGCGTCTTCATGAAGAACTGGGAGGACGACGACACCGACGAATACTGCACGTCGCGCGAAGACCTGATCGACGCCGCTGCCGTGGCGGATGTGATCGGCGTCGAGCTCGAGGCGGTCAACTTCGCGGCCGAATACCGCGAGCGGGTCTTCGCGCATTTCCTGCGCGATTACGCGGCCGGACGCACGCCGAATCCCGACGTGCTGTGCAACAGCGAGATCAAGTTCCGCGCATTCGTCGACCACGCGCAGGCACTCGGCGCCGACGCGATCGCGACCGGGCATTACGCGCGCTTGCGCCGCGACGGCTCGGGCCGTGTCGAGCTTCTGAAGGCGATCGATGCGGCGAAGGACCAGACGTATTTCCTGCACCGCCTGACGCAGGCGCAGCTCGCGCCGGTGCGCTTTCCGCTCGGCGACATGACGAAGCGCGACGTGCGCGCGATCGCGAAGCGCGAAGGCATTCCGACGTACGCGAAGCGCGATTCGACCGGCATCTGCTTCATCGGCGAGCGGCCGTTCCGCGATTTCCTCGCGCGGTACCTGCCGCGCACGCCGGGATCGATCGTGACGGCCGACGGCACGGCGATAGGCCGGCATCAGGGACTTGCGTACTACACGATCGGGCAACGCCAGGGGCTCGGCATCGGCGGACGACGCGATGCGACGCGCAATGCGCACGATGCGGCGGGCACGCACGCGGCGTGGTTCGTCGCGGGCAAGAACGTCGCGCAAAACGCGCTGATCGTCGTGCAGGGGCATGATCATCCGCTGCTTCATCGGCGCGACGTCGCCGCGACCGATCTGCATTGGATTGCCGGCGTGCCGCCTTCGCTGCCGGCGCGATTGACCGCGAAGACGCGTTACCGGATGCCCGACGCGGCCTGCGAGCTGAGCATCGCCAGCGACGGCGTCGTCGCGACGTTCGACACGCCGCAGTGGGCGCCGACGCCGGGGCAATACCTGGTGCTGTACGACCGCGAGCGGTGCCTCGGCGGAGGCGTGATCGATGCGCCGCTTGCGCCAGCGGAGCCGCGATTCGAAACCGCGGAGGCTAAAGCCTGAACAGCGACTGGATGAAGATCGCCGCGATCAGCGCGACGATCGTGCCGAACATCCACTGCAATGTCGCTATCTTGCCGCTCAGCTTCCAATCGAGCGCGTCGATTCGGGCGGAAAGCTTCGTTTCCACATGGTCGAAACGCGCGTCGACCTGTCCGAAACGCGCGTCGGATCGGCCGGCGATCTGGTCGAAACGCGCGTCGGAATGGGCGGCCATCTTTTCGAAACGCGCGTCGACCTGATCGAAACGCGCGTCGGAATGGGCGGCCATCTTTTCGAAACGCGCGCCGACGTCGGCGAATCCACGATCGACCTTTATTTCCAGACGTAGGAGTTGCTCGCGAAGATCGCCGGTCTCTGCGAGCGCGTCGTTGAGCGCCTTGGCCTGCAACGCCGCCTGTTCGGCGGGCACGCCGGCCCGCTCGAGCTTCCTCGCGTAATCAAGCGTGTCGAAGCGAACGGTCGCCATGACTGCGACGGTTCCGGCCCGCAGGCTATGTCGCCATGGCTCAGGACACCCGAACGACCTCAGAACGGAATGTCGTCGTCGAAGTCGTCGACGTTCTTCTTGCCACCGCCCTTGCCGCCACTCGCCGCGGCGCCCGCCGTTTCACGCCGCGCCGGCGCGCCGCCGCCGCTCGAGCCGAACTCGACGTCGCCGCCGCTACCGGAGTCGCGTCCGCCGCCGATCAACTGCATCCGGTCGCCGACGACCTCGGTCGAGTATTTTTCGACGCCGTCCTTGTCGGTGTACTTGCGCGTCTGCAGCCGCCCTTCGATGTAGACGGAACGTCCCTTCTTCAGGTACTCGCCGGCGATCTCGGCCTGGCGTCCGAACAGCACGACGCGATGCCATTCGGTGCGCTCCTGCTTCTCGCCGTTCTTGTCCTTCCACTGCTCGGACGTCGCGATGCTCAGGTTGGTGACGGCGTCGCCGCCGGTCGTGTACCGCGTCTCGGGGTCGCGGCCGAGGTTGCCGAGCAGGATCACCTTGTTCACCGAGGCCATGTCGTGTTCCTTTGGAAATTGCGATTGATCGCGCCGCGCGGCGTCCCCATCTGGGGAGATTGGCCCGGAAACGCCGCCGTGCGCCGGGCATTCGGAAGCCGGGCACCTGCAGGCGTAGAGGCGGGCGTCGGAAACGCAATATACTAGCAGGTTGCCCTTTTTTCGCTCTCGGTCGCGCGGCCTAGTCCAGACGCTCGATTGCGCACCTGTACGAGATTTATGGACCAGATTCGAATCCGCGGCGCGCGCACCCACAACCTCAAGAACCTGAACCTCGATCTGCCGCGCCATCGGCTGATCGTGATCACCGGGCTGTCGGGATCCGGCAAGAGCTCGCTTGCGTTCGACACGCTGTATGCCGAGGGACAGCGCCGCTACGTCGAATCGCTGTCCGCGTACGCGCGCCAGTTCCTGCAGCTCATGGAGAAGCCCGACGTCGACCTGATCGAAGGGCTGTCGCCGGCGATCTCGATCGAGCAGAAGGCGACGTCGCACAATCCGCGCTCGACGGTCGGCACGGTCACCGAGATTCACGACTACCTGCGGCTTCTGTTCGCGCGCGTCGGCGATCCCTACTGCGTCAACCATCCCGAGCAGAAGCTCTCGGCGATGACGATCTCGCAGATGGTCGATGCAACGCTCGGCATGCCCGAGGATACGCGGCTGATGATCCTGGCGCCGGTCGTCGTCAACCGCAAGGGCGAGCAGCTCGACCTCTTCGCCGAATTGCGCGCGAAGGGCTTCGTGCGCGTGCGCGTCGACGGAACGGTCTGCGAGATCGACGCGGTGCCGAAGCTCGCGAAGAACACCAAGCACACGGTCGAGGTCGTCGTCGATCGGCTCAAGGTGCGCGCGGAGTTCAAGCAGCGTCTCGCCGAGTCGTACGAGACGGCGCTGCGCCACGGCGACGGGCGGGCGCTCGCGGTCGAGATGGATAAGGAAAACGGGGGGGCGCGTGAGCACCTGTTCTCGGCGAAGTTTGCGTGCCCGATCTGCAACTATTCGCTGTCCGAGCTCGAGCCGCGGCTCTTCTCGTTCAACAACCCGGTCGGCGCATGCCCGCGCTGCGACGGCCTCGGATCGATCACGTTCTTCGACCCGAAGCGCGTCGTCGCCTTTCCGCAGCTTTCGCTCGCGTCCGGCGCGATCCGCGGCTGGGACCGGCGCAACCAGTTCTACTTCCAGCTCTTGCAAAGCCTCGCGAAGCACGCCGGCTTCGATATCGACAAGCCGTTCGCGAAGCTGCCCGAGCGCGTGCAGAACGTGATCCTCTATGGCTCGGGCGACGAGAAGATCGCGTTCACGTACCTGACCGACCGCGGCAAGCCGATGACGCGCGAGCACGCGTTCGAGGGCATCGTGCCGAATCTCGAGCGCCGCTACCGCGAGACCGACAGCGTGATGGTGCGCGAGGAGCTCGCGAAATACCTGAACAACAAGCCGTGCCCTGAATGCGACGGCACGCGGCTGCGGCGCGAGGCGCGCAACGTGAAGGTCGGCGAGGGCGGCGACGCGCGGCGAATTTACGAGATCTCCGCGATGCCGCTCAAGGCATCGATCGACTACTTCTCGCGGATGCGGCTGCCGGGGCACAAGGCGGCGATCGCGGATCGGATCGTCAAGGAGATCGTGTCGCGGCTCAACTTCCTGAACAACGTCGGCCTCGACTACCTGTCGCTCGATCGGTCCGCGGAGACGTTGTCCGGCGGGGAGGCGCAACGAATCCGCCTTGCGTCGCAGATCGGATCGGGGTTGACCGGCGTGATGTACGTGCTCGACGAGCCGTCGATCGGCTTGCATCAGCGCGACAACGACCGCCTGTTGAACACGCTCAAGCACCTGCGCGATCTCGGCAACAGCGTCATCGTCGTCGAGCACGACCAGGACGCGATCCTCACCGCTGACTACGTCGTCGACATGGGACCGGGAGCCGGCGAGCACGGCGGGCAGGTCGTTGCGCAGGGAACGCCCGATGACATCCGGCGTGCGCCGCATTCGCTGACGGGCCAGTATCTCGCCGGACACCGGAAGATTCCGATGCCCGAACGGCGGCATGCGGCCGATCCGGAGCGGATGCTGACGATCCGCGGCGCGATCGGCAACAATCTGCAGCGCGTGACGCTCGATCTGCCCGTCGGCCTGTTCGTCTGCGTGACCGGCGTGTCGGGATCGGGCAAGTCGACGCTCGTCAACGACACGCTCTATCACGCGGTTGCGCGGCATCTGTACGACAGCGCCGAGGAGCCCGCGCCGTACGACGAAATCGACGGCCTCGAGCATTTCGACAAGGTGATCAGCGTCGACCAGAGCCCGATCGGCCGTACGCCGCGCAGCAACCCGGCGACGTACACCGGGCTGTTCACGCCGATCCGCGAACTGTTCGCGCAGGTCAAGGAAGCGCGCGAGCGCGGCTACGGGCCCGGACGCTTCTCGTTCAACGTGAAGGGCGGGCGCTGCGAAGCGTGTCAGGGCGACGGCCTCATCAAGGTCGAGATGCACTTCCTGCCCGACGTCTACGTGCCGTGCGACGTCTGCCACGGCCAGCGCTACAACCGCGAGACGCTCGAGATCCGCTACAAGGATCGGAACATCCACGACGTGCTGTCGATGACCGTCGAGCAGGCGTACGCGTTCTTCGAGCCGGTGCCGAGCGTCGCGCGCAAGCTCCAGACGCTGCTCGACGTGGGACTCGGCTACATCACGCTCGGCCAGTCGGCGACGACGCTGTCGGGCGGCGAGGCCCAGCGCGTGAAGCTGGCGCTGGAACTGTCGAAACGCGATACCGGACGCACGCTCTACATCCTCGACGAACCGACGACGGGCCTGCACTTCCACGACATCGAGCTGCTGCTGACGGTGTTGCACCGGCTGCGCGACCACGGCAATACCGTCGTCGTGATCGAGCACAACCTCGACGTCATCAAGACGGCCGACTGGATCGTCGATCTCGGGCCCGAGGGCGGCGCCGGCGGCGGCCGTGTCGTCGCCAAGGGCACGCCGGAGGCGATCGTCGACGTCGAGGCGAGCTACACCGGACGCTACCTGAAGCCGGCGCTCGCGGCGTCGCGCGGCGCGCGCGCGGAGCGCAAGCAGGGTGCCGCGCGTGCGCGGAAGGCGTCGGGGGATCTCCTCGGTTGATGCTTCGGGTGCGATGCAAATGTAACGCCGCGCTTGCATCTGATTGCGCGCGGCATTAAGCTTCGGCCGTGCCCAACCCGCCGGCGCATGGAGCGCGGCGCACCGAAGGCCGATGACCGAAGAGCACCAGACCGAGGTTCGGGCCGCCTGGCTGTATTTCATGGAGGGCCTGACGCAGGCCGAGATCGCGCGGCGTCTCGGCACGACGCGCCTTCGGATCAACCGCATCCTCGTCGACGCGCGCCGCAACGGTCTCGTCGGCATCACGCTGAACGCCGAGCTCGCGTCGTGCGTCGAGCTCGAGCGCCGGATGGTCCGCGAGTTCAAGCTCAAGGCGGCCGTGATCGTGCCGACGCCGCAGGACGAGGCGCAGATCCCGGTGATCCTCGGGCGCGCCGCCGCCGGCTTTCTGTCGCATCAGCTCGAGAATCACCGCGTGCACGGCCTCGGCATCGGCTGGGGCAATACGCTGCGCGAGATGATCCGGCACATGCGCGCCGCGCGCCACCCGGAACTATGGGTAAGCTCGATGATGGGCGGCCTCACGCACGGGCTCGAGTTCAATACGTTCGATCTCGCAAGCGAGCTCGCGCGCCGCCTGCAGGCGCAATGCCAATACCTGGTGGCGCCGATCTACGCGGGCAGTCCGCGCTCGCGCGACACGATCATGGCGCAGGACGTCTTCCGCGACGCGCTTTCGCGGATCGCGACGAGCGACGTCGCCGTGCTGAGCGTCGGCGACGTCTCGCGCAAGTCGATGCTCGTGGGTCACGCGCTGCCCGACGACGTCGGCGTCAAGGCGTTGCGGGACGCCGGCGCCGTCGGCGACGTGCTCGCGCAGTTCGTCGACGCGCGCGGCCGGCCGATCGACCACGAGATCAACCGGCGCGCCATCGCGCTGCCGCTTCGCGATCTGTCGCGGATTCCGACGGTCGTGTTCGCCGCCGGCGGTCATCACAAGATTCGCGCAATCGCGGCGCTGCTGCTGTCGCGTCTCGGGTCGGTCATCGTCTGCGACGAATCGACGGCGCGTGCGGCGTGCGAGCATGCGCGGAACGCGCATTGACGCGAGAACTCTCCGGAAATACGTTTGTCTCGCCGCCGAAGCATCTATACAATCCGCTGACCCGACGCCCCCGACGACACGCATGGCGCGCATCCTGCAGATCTCCGATACCCACCTCAGCTTGCGCAAGCGCCATTTCGCGGCGAACTGGGAGCCGGTCCGCGACTGGGCGCGCGAACAGGACGCCGACCTCGTCATCCACACCGGCGACCTGACCGTCGACGGCGCCGACAGCGAGGACGACATGCGCGACGGCGCCGCGATGATGCGCGCGCTCGACGAGCCGTTTCGCGCGGTGCCGGGCAACCACGATGTCGGCGAGGCGGGCAACCGGCATCAACCGATCGACGCGACGCGGCTCGCGCGCTGGCGCCGCCACTTCGGTGACGACCGCTGGCACGAGGACGTCGGCGACTGGCGTTTGATCGGCTTCAATTCGATGCTGTGCGGCGACGAAAGCGCCGAAGAACAGACGCAGCTCGAATGGCTCGACGCGACGATGGCGAGCGCGGGCGGACGGCGCCTCGCCTGGTTCACGCATCGGCCGCTCTTCATCGATACCCGTGACGAAAACGATACCGGCTACTGGTCGGTGAAGCCCGGTCCCCGCGCGCGCCTGCTCGAGCTGATCGATCGTCATCGCGTCGCGCTCGTCGGCACCGGACACCTGCACAAATGGCGCGACGCGACGATCGACGGATGCCGCTACGTCTGGTGCGCGTCGTCCGGCTTTCTGGTCGGTCCCGACAACCAGCCCGAGATGCCGGGCGACAAGCGCCTCGGCGCCACCGTCTACGACTTCGCGGGCCGCGACGTCTCGGTGACTCATCACGACATCGCGGGGCTTTCGACGTACTGGATCGACGACGTCCTGCACGAGGTCTATCCGCCGCGGCGGGCGGCATAGACGTCGCGAGCCGTGAACGAGCCCTAGCATGGCGAGCGTCGAGCTTCGAGGCGTCGGAAAGTCGTTCGGCAACGTCGAAGTTCTCACGGGGATCGACCTCGACATCGCCGATGGCGAGTTCCTGACGCTCGTGGGCGCCTCCGGCTGCGGCAAGTCGACGCTGCTGCGGATCATCGCCGGGCTGGAAACGCAGTCGACCGGAAGCGTGCTGATAGGCGGTGCGCCCGTCGATCACCTGCGTCCTCACGAGCGGCGCGTCGCGATGGTGTTCCAGAGCTACGCGCTTTATCCGCACATGCGCGTGTTCGGCAACATCGCGCTGCCGCTCGTGATGTCGCGGTTGCGCCTTTTCGACCGGTTGCCGCTGCTGCGTCTGCTGTCGCCTCGAAGACGCCGGATCATGCCGGAGATTGCGCGCGAAGTGCGCGCCGTCGCCGAGCAACTGCAGATCGGCGCGCTGCTCGATCGCCGGCCCGCGCAACTCTCGGGCGGCCAGCGGCAGCGCGTCGCGCTCGGCCGCGCGATGGTGCGCCGCCCTGCCGCGTTCCTGATGGACGAGCCGTTGTCGAACCTCGACGCGAAGCTTCGCGTGCATATGCGAAGCGAGCTCGCCGACCTGCATGCGCGCCTCGGCGCGACGTTCATCTACGTCACGCACGACCAGATCGAGGCGATGACGATGAGCAATCGCGTCGCGATGATGGACAACGGCGTGATCCTGCAGCTCGGCCGGCCCGGCGAGCTCTACGCACGCCCGGCGAGCGTGAAGGTCGCGCAATTCATCGGCACGCCGACGATCAACCTATTGCCGGCGCGCGTGAACGCCGATCGCAACGTCGAGCTCTTCGGCATGCCGTTGCCGATCCGCGTGCGGCAACCGGCGGGCGCCGCGTTGACGCTGGGGCTGCGGCCCGAGGCCATCGTCGCCGCGCCTCCGGGCACTTCGCCGCGCAACGGACAGGTCCCGCTCTTCGGCCGCCTGCATCGCAGCGAGAACCTGGGCGCCGAGCACATCCTCCACGTGGATCTCGCGGCGCCGGCCAGCGGAACGGTGACGTGCAAGGTGCAAAGCGACCCCGGCGATGTGGTCGACAGTGCGCGCAACCTGGCGCTGCTGTTTTCACCGGCCGCGTGTCACGTCTTCGATGCGGACGGCCGGCGCGTTGCCGACACCGACACGGCGGGCGCCGCAATCGATGCCGGCGTCCCGATGCGCGCGGTTTCCCCATGAGCGCCGCGATGCCCGCCACCGCGATGGGAACGATCGCGCCGCGCCCGCGGCAGCAGCGCATCGAGCGTTTCGCCGGGTTGAGCTTCGTCTTTCCGGCATTCGTGCTGCTCGTCGTCATCGACATCGTGCCGCTGCTCGTGCTGCTTTACCTGAGCTTCACCAATTACGAGCTCGGTGCGCTGTCGTCGAAGTTCGTCGGACTCGACAATTTCCGCAAGACGCTCGTCGACCCGGTGTTCCGCCGCTCGCTCGGCAATACGTTCGTCTACGTCGCGATCGTGCTGCCGGCCGCGGTCGGCCTCGCACTGCTGGTCGCCGTGCTGCTGCACGGCCGCAGGCGCAGCCGCTCGTTCTACGAGGTCGTCTATTTCCTGCCGGTCACGTCGACGCTGATCGCGATGGCGACCGTCTGGCAGTTCCTGCTGCACCCGAGCCTCGGCCCGGTGAACGGGGTGCTGCGCGCGCTCGGTTTCCACGAGATCGGATTCCTGAGCGAGCCTTCGTACGTGCTGCCAACGCTCGCCGCGATCGGCGTCTGGCACCTGATCGGCTTCAACATGGTGCTGTTCCTCGCCGGGCTGTCGGCGATTCCGCGCGATCTCTACGAAGCCGCCGAGATCGACGGGTGCCGCAGCGGCATCGACCGGTTCCTCACGATCACGTGGCCGCTGCTCGGGCCGACGACGATGTTCGTCATCGTCACGACGTCGATCACGGCGTTCAAGGTGTTCGACACCGTCGCCGTGATGACCCGGGGCGGACCGATGGGCGCATCCGAGGTGCTGCTCTACGCGATCTACCTCGAGGGCTACCAGTATTTCCACATGGGGTATGCGGCGGCGCTGACGCTCGTGTTCCTCGTGTTCGTCCTGATCTTCTCGGTCGCGCAGACGTTCGCGCTCGACCGCCGCGTGCATTACTGATGGCGTCGTTGACGCTTCCCGCGCAGGCGCGCGCTGCACGAGCGCCGACGCCGATCTCCGTGCTCGCGCGGCGGATCGTGTCGCTGCTGGTCGTGCATGCGGTGCTGATCGCCGGCGCGGTCGTGATCCTGCTGCCGTTCGTCTGGATGCTGATCACGTCGATCAAGTCGCCGCCCGAGATCTTCGCCGTCGATTTCAGCCTCTGGCCCAAGCACTTCAGCGGCGCGGAGAACTACGGGAACGCGCTTACGAAGGTACCGCTTTTGCGCTTCGCGCTGAACGGCGTCGTCGTCTGCGCGGGCATCCTGGTCCTGCAGGTGCTGGTCGCGGTGCCGTGCGCCTATGCGCTCGCGAAGTTGCGCTTCCCGGGCCGCAACACGCTGTTCGCGCTGGTGCTGCTCGGACTCTGCATCCCGATCCAGGTGCCGGCGCTGCCGCTTTACATGGGTCTCGCGCGCGCGGGCCTGCTCAATACGTACTTCGCGATCATGATGCCGTTCTTCCTGTCGGTGTTCGCGATCTTCCTGTTCCGCCAGTTCTTCAAGGGCTATCCCGACGAGATCATCCACGCGGCGCGCCTCGACGGCATGAGCGAGTTCGAGATCGTCTGGCGGATCGTCGTGCCGAGCGCGTGGCCCGCGATCGCGGCGTTCTCGGTGTTCTCGCTCGTCGCGCACTGGAACGATCTCTACTGGCCGCTGATCGTGATCTCCGACACGAACCTCGCGACGCCGCCGCTCGGCATGATGTTCTTCGCCGATGCCGAGTCGGGCTCGAACTACGGCGCCCTGACGGCGGCGGCGACCGTGCTGACCGCGCCGCTCGTGATCGCATTCCTGATCGCCCGCAGGCGCTTCATCGAGGGCATCACGATGACCGGCGTCAAATGATGAATTGCCCGATCCATCTTGCTGAAAGACGAAGGAGGAAGGAATGAAGAAGACCGCAACGCTGTTCGGGTCGGTCCTGCTCGCGGGCATCGTTTCGATGTCCGCCGCGCGCGCCGACGAGGTCACGCTCGACGTGCTGTACGCGTTCCCCGCGTTCGCGAAGTTCCACGAGCCGATCGCCCAGGAGTTCATGAAGCGGCATCCGGACATCAAGATCAAGTACCGGGCGCCGGCGCCGACGTACGACGACGGCCACCAGACGATGATCCGCGAGGCGATGACGAACCAGCTCCCGGACGTCTATTACTCGGGGTTCCACCTGCTGACCGAGCTCACGCATACGCTCGCGAAGCGCAACCAGATCGTCGACCTCGGGCCGCTGCTCAAGGCCGAGGGACCGGAGTTCGCGAAGAAGAACTATTCGGACAAGATCCTCGCGCTCGGCAAGGTCGACGGCAAGCTGTACGGCCTCGCGTTCAACGCGTCGTCGCCGATCATGATGTACAACGCCGAGCTCGTGAAGAAGGCGGGCGGCGACCCCGAGCACATGCCCGACACGTGGGACGGCGTGCTCGCGCTCGCGAAGAAGATCCGCGATGCCGGCGGCAACGACGTGGCGGGTCTCGCGTACAACGTCAACGACTGGCCCGACGTATGGCTCTATCACGCGATGATCCTGCAGGCCGGCGGCACCGTCGTCGACGGCAACAAGGTGCCGCTCGGCGGTCCCGAGCTCGGCGTCAAGGTGCTCGAGCGGTTCCGCCGCTTCGTCGCCGACGACGGCATGCCGCTCATCAACTGGGACCAGTCGCGGCAGCAGTTCATCGCCGGCAAGATCGGCATCTTCTTCGACACGCCGGCGCGGCTGCGGCAGGTCACCGACCTGATCGGCAACAAGTTCACGCTGCGCACGGCGACGTTCCCGATCGACAACAAGGCGAAGGGCGGCCTGCCGACCGGCGGCAACGCGGCGATCATCACGACGCACGATCCGAAGAAGCAGAAGGCGGCGTGGGAGTTCATCAAGTTCGAGACGGGCCCGATCGCGCAGAAGATTGTCGTCGAGACGACGGGCTACCTGCCGACGAATCTGCTCGCGCCCGGGCCCGACTATCTCGGTCCGTTCTACCAGGAGAACCCGAACTTCCGCACCGTGTCGCTGCAGATGGACCGCTCGGTGCCGTGGCAGGGCTATCCGGGCGGCAATTCGGTGCGCATCTGGCGCGCGCAGCGCGAGATCATCAACAGCGTGATGCGCGGGGACATCGACGCCAAGGCCGGGTACGACAAGCTGGTCAAGGAAACCGCATCGCTGATGCAATCACAGTGATCATCGCGCAAATCACCGACCTGCACGCGCGCCCGCCCGGCGTGCGCGCGTACGCCGGCATCGACACCAACGCGATGATGCGAAGCGCGGTCGCGGCGATCGGCCGGCTCGACCCGCTGCCGGATTGCGTGATCGCGACCGGCGACCTCACCGACTGCGGTCTCGCGGAGGAATACGGCGAGGTCGCCGACGCGCTCGCGAACCTTCCGATGCCGGCGTTCCTGATACCCGGCAATCACGACCGGCGCGACGTGATGCGCGCGTGCCTCGGCGACCGGCACCCGTACCTGACGCAGGATCCCGACTTTCTTCACTACGTGATCGACGAGTTCCCGGTGCGGCTGATCGCGCTCGACACGGTTGTGGGCGGCGAGACCGGCGGCACGATCTGCGCGGCGCGCGAAGCGTGGCTCGCGCGCGTGCTCGCGCAGGGCGACGGCCGGTCCACGCTGATCTTCATGCACCATCCGCCGTTTCGCACCGGCCTGCCGGCGATGGACACGATGCTCTGCACGACGTCGCCGACGTTCGCCGAGCTCATCGCGCGCCACCCGGAAGTCGAGCGCATCGTCGCCGGGCATTGTCACCGGCCGATCGTCGTGCGCTTCGCGGGCACGGTCGGATTCGTCGCGCCGAGCACCGCTCACCAGGTCGTCCTCGACTTCCGCAGCGACGACGACAATCGCTTCATCCACGAGCCGCCCGGCCTCGCGCTGCACGTTCACGAACCGGGCCTCGGCATCGTGAGCCACGTCGCCGTCGTCGGCGATTACGGCCCGATCCACAGCTTCAGCCCGCCGCCGGAATATCCGGGCAGGCAGGGTCCGGCCGATCGGCGGAACGCGTGAACGGCCGGTATCGCAGGCTTCTCGCGGGCGCCGAGGACATCGCCGCACGCGCTGCGCAGACGCTCGTCGCGATGCACGCGCGGCCGCTCGACGTCGCACGCAAGGAGTTGCGCGACGTCGTGACCGAGGCCGACCTCGCCTCGGAGCGGCTCGTCATCGACGGCATCCGCGCGTTGACGCCGGATGCCGTCATCGTGTCGGAGGAGGCGGGCACGAGCGGGCAGCATGCGCGGTTGCGCTGGATCGTCGATCCGCTCGACGGCACCGTCAACTACGCGGCGGGCCTGCCGTGGTTCTCGGTGACGATCGCATATCAGGAAGACGGCGTGACATGTGTCGGCGTGCTGCATGCGCCGCAGGCCGGCATCGTCGCGCGCTACGTCGAAGGCGACCTTGCGACGATCAACGCGGAAGACGTCCGCGTGTCGCCGTGCGCATCGCTCGCCGATGCCGTCGTCTCGGTCATTCTCACGTCGCACTTCAGCGACGACGAGGTCACGCGTACCGCGGAGGCGATCCGCCGGCTCGGCACGCGGGCGCGTGGCGTGCGCATCATCGTGTCGGGCGGACTCGAGCTTTGCCTCGTCGCGAAAGGCCGCCTCGACGCGTTCGTCTCGCTCAAGGCGGACGCCGTCTCGCACGCGGCGGCGATCCCGCTCGTCCGTGCGGCCGGCGGGCGCATGACGCGCCTCGACGGCCGTGACGCCAACGACGACGACCTCCAGAAGATCGCGTCGAACGGACACATCCACGACGAGCTTCTCGCGTGCCTGAACGGGCTTTGAGCGCGGAGCCGTTGCAATTCGCGCTGTCCCGCGCCGCGGTCACGCGCATCGTCGACGTCGACACCGTCGCGATCGCGCGCCTGCCGTCGACGATCGCGATCCTCGCGCAGGGTCGCCGCCCGATCATCGTTGCCGATTCGCTCACGATGGCGGCAGCGGGCGAGCGCGCGCTCGCCGCACTGACCGCAGCGGGCATCGAAGCCGAAGCACCCGTCGTGCTCGACGCAGCGCCGCGCGTGAAACCGCGCGCCGAACTGGCCGCCGCGCTCGCCGAGCGCTTGAAGGAGAAGGCGTACCTGCCGCTCGCCGTCGGATCGGGCGTGATCAGCGACCTCACGAAATTCGCGTCGCACGTCGCCGGCACGCCTTACGTCAGCGTCGCGACCGCCGCGTCGATGGACGGTTATGCCGCGTCCGGCGCCGCGCTGCTCGACAACGGATTCAAGCGCACGCTCGCCTGCGCGCCGCCGCTCGCCGTCGTCGCCGACCTCGACGTCATCGCGCGCGCGCCGTCGCGGATGGCAGGATGGGGATACGGCGACCTCGCGGGCAAGCTCGTGGCCGGTCTCGACTGGGTGCTCGCCGACGCGCTCGGCGAGGACGCGATCGCGCGCGAGCCGTTCGCGCTCGTGCAGGACCATCTCGCAAGCTGGCTCGCCGGCTACGAGCGGATCGCACACCACGACCGGGAAGCGCTCCGCGAGCTCGTGATCGGCCTGCTTGTCAGCGGCTTCGCGATGCAGGCGCACGGCAACTCGCGGCCCGCGAGCGGCAGCGATCACCAGTTCGCGCACGTCTGGGAAATGGAGGGGCTCGCCGTCGACGGCGAACCCGCCGCGCACGGCGCATGCGTCGGCCTTGGCGCGGTGGCGATGCTCGCGATGTACGAGTGGTTCCTCCGGCAGGACGTCGCCGCGCGGACGATCGAGCAACAGCAGGCGCCTGTTCCGGACGATTCGACGATCGATGCGGAACTGACGACGTCGTTCGCGGACGTCGCCGTGCGGCAGAACGCGCGCGGTGAAATGGCAGCCAAGCGCGCCGCGCTGGCGCGCCGGCCGCTGCGCCTTTCGCGGTTGCGCGAGCGGTGGCCGTCGCTTCGCGCACGCCTGTCGGCGGCCGTGATGCCTGCCGCCGAGCTCCAGCGTCGCCTCGCGGCATGCGGAGCGGCATCGCACCCGGCGGACCTCGGAATGACGCTCGAGGATCTCGCGCGCGACTATCGGCGGGCTCGTCTGATCCGGCGTCGCTATACGCTGCTCGATTGCCTCGACGACCTGGGGTGGCTCGACGGCGCGATCGGCGCGCTGTTCGCGCCCGACGGCTTCTGGTCGCGCGACCTCCGCCGGTCTGCGGGCGTCGAGGCACGCATGGCTCGCGCATCATGAAGCAGTTGATCGTCTTCGATTTCGACGGCGTCGTCGCCGACAGCGAGACGATCGCGAACACCGTGCTCGCCGAGCTCGTCACCGAGCTCGGCACACCGATGAGCGTCGACGAATCGATGCGGACGTTCATGGGCAAGCGCGCGGAGGAGGTCATCGCATCGGCCGTCGCGCTCACCGATCGGATGCCGGCCGCGCGGTTCGCGGCGGAGCTTTCGCAGCGGACGCTCGCGCGATTTCGCAGCGACTTGCGCGAAATCCCCGGCGTCCGCGACTACCTCGCCGCGTTTCCGCAGATGAAGCGCTGCATCGCATCGTCGTCGTCGCCCGAGCGGCTTGCCGCCTGCCTCGAGATCCTCGATCTCGGCGCTCATTTCGGCGAGCACGTCTTCAGCGCGTCGGTCGTGCCGCGCGGCAAGCCGCATCCGGATCTCTTTCTGCACGCCGCCACGCAGCTCGGCGTGTCGCCGTCCGACGCGATCGTCATCGAGGACAGCGAAGGCGGCGTTCGCGCTGCGGTCGCGGCCGGCATGACGCCGATCGGCTTCCTCGCGGCCACGCACATCCGGGACGGGCACGAGGCGCGGCTTCGCGGTGCCGGCGCCGCGCACATCGCGCGTTCCTATCGCGAGGTCGAGGCGATCACCCGAATGCTCGTGCGCTGATCGCGAAGCGGCTCGAGCGATTCAGGCGATCTGGCCGACGTAGCGGGCGAGCGTCGCGCGCGTGCCGTCGTGCCAGATTGCGTGGAGCGCGCGCGAAAAGGCCGCGACGTAGCGATCGTCGTCGCCGAGGCCGCCGAAGATGTCGCGCATCGCGAGCCACGCGCGCGGATCGTGCCGCGCCTCGCGCGCGCAGGACGCGAGCCTCGCCGAGCCTGGATCGTTCGGCTCGACGGTCGTGCCGCTGTCGGTCGTGCCATAGCAATAGCGGCACCAGAACGCGCTCGCGAGTGCGAGTCCGCCAACGTCGCGGCCGTTGCGCACGCGCTCGGTGGCGGTGGGCAGGATGAACTTCGGCTGCCGGTTGGCGCCATCGAAGCACAGGCGGCGCACGGTATCGCCGACCGCGGGATTGGCGAAGCGCCGCAGCACCGAGGCGCAATAATCGCGAAGGTCGGTGCCCGGAACGGGCGGGACCTCGGGAACGATTTCGTCGTCGAGGAGCTTCGCGACGAACGCGCGCACGAGGGCGTCCTCCATCGCTTCGTGGACGAACCGGATGTCGAGGAGCGCCGCCGGATAGGCGAGCGCCGCATGGCCGCCGTTCAGGATGCGGAGCTTCATGACCTCGAACGGCGCGACGTCCGTCACGAACTGCACGCCGGCTTCCTCGAGCGCCGGCCGTCCGGCGGGAAAGCGGTCCTCGAGCACCCATTGCCGGTATTGCTCGCAGAACACCGGACGCGCATCGCGGATACCGTGCGTGACTTCGAGGTCGTCGCGTTCGCGCGCCGTCGTCGCCGGCGTGATGCGGTCGACCATGCTGCTCGGAAACGCGACCCGATCCTCGATCCAGCGGGCAAGGCCGGAATCGACGAGACGCGCAAGACCGGTCACCGCATCGCGCGTAACGTGGCCGTTTCCGGGCACGTTGTCGCAGGACAGCACCGTGTACGGCGCGATGCCGGTTGCACGCCGGCGCATCAATCCGGCGACGATGAGGCCGAAAGCGCCGGTGGGATCTGCGATACCGGCGGCATCGGCGACGACGTCGGGGTGCGCGGGATCGAAGCGCCGCGTCGCGGGATCGACGCAATAGCCGCCTTCGGTGATGGTCAGCGAGACGATGCGGATCGCCGGGTCGGCGAGCGTCGCGAGCGCCGCGCCGGCGTTGCCCGGCTCGATGAAGTCGACCATCGCGCCGGTGACGCGCACGGTCTCGTTCCCGGCTTCGCGGGCGACGACCGTCGTCAGAAAATCCTGCTCCTGGAGGTCGCGGCGCATCGCGCGATCGGCGTCGCGCACGCCGGCGCCGACGATCGCCCAGTCGAGATCCGCGTTCGCGTTGAAGCGCTCGTCCAGGTACACCGCCTGATGGGCGCGATGAAAGTTGCCGACGCCGATGTGCAGGATCCCCGCGCGGAGCGGGGCGCGCCCATAGCGCGGCACGGCGACGGCGCGCGGCAGCGCGCCAAGCGCGGCCAGCGACAGCGGGACACCCGGCGTCGCGCGAGCGGTTCGTGCCTCATCGGCCATGGCGTTCGAACATCCGCTTGCTGACGAAAACTTTTGTTTTCATGATAGCCGGGATCGATGTACCATGCATCGCGTTTCGACGCGGACCGGCTCGGCGTTTCACCCGGGGCACCGCGAATTCCGGAGGAGGAAGCATGACGAAATCGGTGATCAGGCTCGCAGCCGTGCTCGCGTCGGCACTGCTTGCGACGCTCGCGGGGACAGGGCCCGCGCGCGCCGACGTGACGCTCGACGTGTTCTATGCCCAACCGTCGTTCGCGCGCTACCACGATCCGATCGCGCAGGCGTTCATGAAGGCGCATCCGGACATCAGGATCGTGTTCCGCGCGCCTGCCGCCGACTACGACGTCGGCCACCAGGCGATGCTGCGCGAAGCGGTCACCAACAACCTGCCCGACATCTACTTTCCCGGATTCCACCTGCTTCCCGAGCTGACCGACGTGCTCGTCCCGAGAAAGCAGATCCTGGATCTCGGTCCGCTGCTCGCGGCGGAGCCCGCCGAATGGCGCACGGGCAACTACGCCGACAAGATCCTCGACCTCGGCAAGGTGCACGGCAAGCAATACGGCCTCGCGGTCAACGCGTCGCTGCCGGTGATGTACTTCAATACCGAGCTCGTGAAGAAGGCGGGCGGCGACCCCGCCCACATGCCCGACACGTGGGAGGGCGTGATCGCGCTCGCGAAGAAGATCCACGAGGCGTCGAACCTCGCGGGGATGGCCTACAACGTCCACGAATGGCCCGACACGTGGCTGTTCCAGGCGATCCTCACGCAGGAAGGCGTGCCGATGCTCGACCCGACGGGGACGAAGATCGCGTTCGACAACGACCAGGGCGTGCGCGCGTTGACGCTGCTGCGCCGTTTCGTGACCGACGGCGGCATGAAGCTGATCGGCTTCGACGAGTCGCGCCAGTCGTTCGTCGCCGGCAACATCGGCATCTTCTTCGACACGCCGGCGCGGATGAAGCAGGTGACGGACCTGGTCGGCTCGCACTTCACGCTCGGCACCGCCGTGTTTCCGCTCGACGACAAGGGGAAGGGCGGCATCCCGACCGGCGGTTGCGCGATCGTGATCACCGCCCGCGACGCCGCGAAGCAGAAGGCCGCGTGGGAGTACGCGAAGTTCATCACTGGTCCGGAAGCGCAGAAAATCGTCGTCGAGGCGACCGGCTACCTGCCGACGAACAAGCGCGCGGCGGGTGCCGATTACCTCGGACCGTTCTACGACAAGAATCCGAATTTCAGGACCGTCGCGCTCGAGACCGACCGCGCGGTGCCGTGGCAGGGCTACACCGGCGCGAGCACGGTGCAGATCTGGCGCAAGCAGCGCGAGATCATCAGCGCCGTGATGCGCGGCGACGTGACGCCGGCCGACGGCCTGAAGCGCATCGCGACCGAAACCGCGGCGATGATGAAGCAGTGACGCGTACGATGCGAAGCGCGGGTCGGCGGGAAATCGCGGACTAGCTAGAGCGCGAATACCTCGACCGCCTGTGTCTTCCCGCGCACGGTGACCGGCCCGAGCGGCTCGGCGTCGATGCCGTCGAGCATCGCGCGCGTCGCCTCGTCGATCAGGATCGACCGCTGCGCCTCCTTCGTATGCGCTTCGAGGCGCGCGGCCAGGTTCACGATGTCGCCGATACATGTGTAGGTCGCACGCGCGTTCGTGCCCGTGTAGCCGGCGACCATCTCGCCCGACGAGATGCCGATGCCGATGCGGATCGGTGGCTTGCCCGCCTGCGCCTGCTCGGCGCTGAAGAGGTCCATCATCTCGATCATCTCGAGCGCCGCCTGCACGGCCGCGGCGCCGTGATTGGCGAGCGCGACGGGCGCGCCGAAGATCGCCATCAGGCCGTCGCCCGCAATCTGGCTCACGATGCCGCCGTGGCCGGCGATCGCGTCGAACATCAGCGTGTAGTAGGTGTTCAGGAGCTCGATCGTCTCTTCGGGCGGCTGCGCCTCGGCAAGCGGGGTGAAGCCCCGGATGTCCGAGAAGAGGACCGACGCGCGCACGCGCTTTCCCCCGAGCGAAAAGCCGCCCTGCTGCAGATCCTGCGCAACCTCCGGCGCCGCGAAACGGCGAACGAGCGCCTTCTGCTGGTCGCGCAGCCGCTTCTTCTCGAGGCTCGCGCCGATCCGCGCGCGAAGCAGCACCGGATTGACCGGCTTCGTCAGGTAATCCTCGGCGCCGAGCTCGATGCAGCGGACGATGTTGTCGACCCCTTCGAGCGACGACGTGACGACGACCGGGACGTCGCGCAGTGCCAGGTCGCCGCGCACCTGGTCGAGCACCTGGAAGCCGTCCATCTCGGGCATCTCGATGTCGAGCAGCAGCAGGTCGAACGCCTCGTCGCGCAGCATCGCGAGCGCGACGCGCCCGTTCTCGGCGGCCGCGACGCGGTAACCAGCGAGCTCGAGGTTCCGCGCAAGCAGCAGCCGGTTGACCTTGTTGTCGTCGACGACCAGCAGCCGACCGCCGCGAGCGTCAGCCACGCGTCAATTCCTCGAGCGCCTGCGAAACGCGCGCATATTCCGACGCGGCGGCATCGATCGGCGCCGCGGCCGCGCTCCTGATCGGCGCAAGGCCGCCGAGCTCCAGCTCGCGCGCGAGCCTGCCGAGCGTCAGCGCGCCGAACGTGTTCGCATTCGACTTGAGCGAGTGCGCCGCGCGGCGGAAGCGTTCGGCATCGTCCTTCGCATACGCGTCGCGCAATTCGTCGAGCATGCGCGGCGCTTCGGCGAGGAAGGTGTCGACGAGCTCGCAGACGAATTCGTCGCCCGTGGATTCCACGAGCCCGTCGTAGGTCGCGCGGTCGATCGCCGCAGAAGTCATAGGTGCCCCCACGCTCGCAGCTTCGCCGCTTCGCTGCCCCCAGAGGGGGCGCAATTCGAGCTTTGAGGCGGCTCTGCAGCTTCCATTTCACTGTTCCTCCAGAATGCGCGCGCGCACCTGCGCCAGCGCCTCGACCAGCGCTTCCACACGGATCGGCTTGGTCACGTAGTCGTCCATGCCGGCGGCAAGGCACGCCTCGCGATCGCCCTGCATCGCATTGGCGGTCATGGCGACGATGCGCGGCCGCTCCCTCGGTCCCCATTTCGCGCAGATGGCGCGCGCGGCAGCGAGCCCGTCCATTTCCGGCATCTGCACGTCCATCAGCACGACATCGTAGACCTGGCGCTGCAGGCTTTCGACGGCCTCGACGCCGTTGCTCGCGACGTCGGCGCGGTAACCCATTTGCTGCAGCAGCCGCAGCGCGAGCTTCTGGTTCACGACGTTATCCTCGGCCAGCAGGATGCGCAGCGGATGGCGCGTCGCCATGCCGGCGTCGAGCGCGCGCGTGCCGCTCGGCCTGGCCGGCGCGGTCGGGACGTGCAGCGCCTCGCCGTTGGTCAGCAGGCCGGCGAGCGTGTCGAACAACTGCGACTGGCGCAGCGGCTTGCCGAGATAGGCGGCGAACAAGCCGTCGGCGTCGCCCGCCTCGCGTCGGCCGAGGGAGCTGAACAGCACCAGCGGCAGCTTTGGCGCAAGCTCGCGCACGCCGCGCGCGAGCGCAACGCCGTCCATCTCGGGCATGTGCATGTCGAGGATCGCGGCGTCGAAGCGCTCGCCGGCGCGAAGCCAGCCCAGCGCCTCGGCCGGCGACGCGGTGTCGCGCGGCAGCATTCCCCATTTCGCGGCCTGCAAACCGAGCACCTTGCGATTGGTCGCGTTGTCGTCGACGACGAGCATGCGTCGTCCCGCGAACAATGGCTGCGGCCCGATGAAATCGCGTCGCCCGCTCTGCGCCGGCTCGGCCGTCGAGAGGCGCAGACTGAAGCCGAACGTCGAACCCATCCCGGGGCCCGCGCTTTCGACGCGCATCGAGCCGCCCATCAGTTCGACGAGCCGCTTGCTGATCGCGAGGCCGAGGCCGGTGCCGCCGTATTTGCGCGTCGTCGTCGAATCGGCCTGGCTGAAGCTCTGGAACAGCTTGCCGATGCCTTGCGGCGTCAGGCCGATGCCGGTGTCGCGCACCGTGAAGTCGAGATCGACGTCCGCTGTCGCGCCCCGCGCGCCTTTGCGCTGGCCAGGGCTACCGCCTTGCGCGGAGACCGTCAGCACGACCTCGCCGGCTTCGGTGAACTTCACGGCGTTCGAGAGCAGATTGAGCAACACCTGGCGAACCCGGGTCACGTCGCCGTTCACCGCCGTCGGCACGTCGCCTTCGAACAGGTACGCGATGTCGAGCCGCTTCTGCGCCGCGCGTGCGCTCACGAGATCGAGCGCCGACTCGACGCATTCGCGCAGATCGAACGGATGCACCTCGATGTCCATGCGCCCCGCCTCGATCTTCGAGAAGTCGAGGATGTCGTTGATGATCGTGAGCAGCGCATCGCCTGAATCGCGGATCGTCGTCGCGTAGTCGTGCTGCTCGGGCGACAGCGGCGTGTCGAGCAGAAGGCCGCTCATGCCGATGACCGCATTCATCGGTGTGCGGATCTCGTGGCTCATCGTCGCGAGGAACGCGCTCTTCGCCTCGTTGGCGGTCTCGGCCTGCGCGCGGGCCTCGCGCGTCTCGGCGAAAAGCTGCGCATTGCGGATCGCGACGCCGACACCGGTGGCCATCGTCGTGAGCAGGCTCTGGTCGGCCGGGGTGAAGCGGCCTTCCTCGCGCGTGCTCTGCACGCTGATCACGCCGATCGCCTTGCCGCGCACCGTGATCGGTACGCCGAGGTACGACTGGGCATGCACACCGACCTGCGTCGCGCCGATCGCCTTCGCGGCGTCGTCGACGGCATGGTTCAACAACAGCGGCTGGCCGGTCTCGATGATCTTGCCAGTGAGGCCTTCGCCGGGTGCGAGCGGCGTGAAGTCGTCGCCGTACGCGTATGGAAAGCGGATCGCGCCGGCGGCCTCGTCGAGCAGCGCGACGTAGACGACGTCGGCGCGGAACATTTCGCGCATTTTCTCGCCGATGGTGCGGATCAGCTCGTCGAGCTCGATCTTCGATGACAACGCCTGGCCGAGCGCGTTGATCGTCGCCAGCTCGTCCGCGCGCTGCTCGGTCTGCGCGAGCAGCGACTTCGTCTGCTCGAACAGCCGCGCGCGCTCCATCGCCATGCTCATGCTGCTGGCCAGCGTCGTGAGCAGCCGCACGGCGGCCTCGTCGAACGCGTGCTCGCGGTCGACGTTGTCGAGACCGATCGACCCGATGACCTTGCCCTCGGCGAGGATCGGCACGCGCAGCAGGCTCCGGGTCGGTTGCGTGCCGGGCAGCGTTCGGGAGACGAGGCCGAGCGCTGCGAGCTGGCCCGCGATGTCGCTGTTGAGCAGCAACGGCTTCGCGGTGCGCACGAGGTGCCAGCCGAGCGGCGCGATCGGCCCGTCGGGAAACGACAGGCGCTGGCCGCGCTCGAGCAGGTAGTGGTAGTGGCGCACGTCGCGCTCGGCGTCGAAGCCGACGATGCTGATCGACTGCGAGTCGAACAGCTCGCGCAGCCGCTCGCCCACCAGCTCGAAGATCGACTGCGCGTCGAGCTTGTTGGCGAGGCCCATCTGCACGTCATTGATGACGGCCAGCTCGCCGTTGCGCTGCTCGGTTTCCTTGAGCAGGCGCTGCGTCTCGTCGAAGTGGCGCGCGCTCTGCAAAGCGACGCCGAGGCTCGACGCGATCGTCTCCAGCAGGCGCACGTCCGACTCGCTGAACGCGTGCTCGCGCTCGTGGTTCTCGACGGAAATGGTGCCGAGGCGCCGATCGCCGGCGACCATCGGCACGAGCACGGCCGACAAGGCCTGGTCAGTGCCCGGAACGGTGTTCACGCCTGCGGCGGCCTGATCCGCCACCGTTTGCAATACTCGTGTCGTGCGCTGCGCCATCGCCCGCGCCCACGCCTCGTCCGACCGTCTGGGCTGATCGGGCAGATGCAGGCGAACGCCGTGCTCGACGGTGTAGACGTACTTCGCCGCATGGGCATCATGATCGAGCCAGTCGATGCCGACGTCCTGGCTCTTCATGATCTCGCAGAGCCGATCGCCGACGAGGTCCACGATGCCTTGGAAGTCGAGCGAGCCGGCGATGCCCTGCTGGATGCCGTTGATGATCGCGAGCTCGGCCGCGCGCTGCTCCGCCTGCGCCTGCGCGGTGCGTGCCTCGGCCGTGCGTTCGGCGACCTTGGCTTCGAGGCCTTCGCCCCAGCGTGCGTTGTCCAGCGCGACTGCCGCCTGCGCGGCGAGCATCCCGAGCAGGTCGCGATCGGATTCGGCGAAGCGGCCGAACGCGCCGCGGAGGTCGGCGTACAGGTAGCCGAGCACCTGCCGCCCGGCGACGAGCGGCGCGACGAGCCCACTGCGTTGCTCGACGGGCTCCGCGCCCTGCGGGTCGTGTCGCAAGCCGACGGCACGACTGCGTCGCGTCTCCGCGAGCCACGGTGTCACCGCGGCGAGCAATGCGGCTGCGCCCGCTTGACTGTTCTCGCCCTTCGGCAACAGCGAGCCGGCGATCCGCAAGCCATCGCCTTCCTCGAGCACCAGCAGCACGCGTTCCGCTCCGGTGAGCTCCGTCACTTCGTCGATCAGGAAGTCGTGCAGCTCCTGCGCGCTGCGCAGCTCGTTCAACCGCATGCCGGTATCGACGAGGCGCTTGAAGGGCTCGCCGACGTGGCTTTCCAGGTTCAGATGCGCGAGGCGCTTCTCGTCCGGCAGGCCGCGCTGCGCCGATTCGCGCAACCAGCCTTCCACGAGCTCGCGGTTGAGCTTGACCTTGTTCAGGCAATTGCGGCGCAGGCCTTCGTCGCGCACGCTGCGGACGTTCTCGAGCAACAGCGCATACGCCTGTTGCAGCGCGGCCCAGGCGTCGTCGGCGCGTTGGTTGGCGGCGAGCGCGCGGTGATGAATCCACCAGTGCTGGTACTCCGGCATCGTGTCGGTTGCAGCGAGGCCCGCGTTCCGATGCATGTCCGTGCTGCGCGTGGTCGCGCGCAACGCGCCTTGCGCATCGCCCACCGCGAGCAGGGCTTCTCCGAGCATGGTGAAGGCGCCCATCTGCTGGTCGAGCGCGGCGATCGACGCCGACCCTTCGACCGCGGCGCGCGCTTGCTCGAGCGCACGCGTCGTATCGTTCTCGACGATGGCCAATTCGCCTGCGGCGAAGTGCCGCTGGATGCGCAGGTGATCGTCGAGATCGGGCAGGAGACGATCGACTTCCTGCAACATCGTTCGCGCGCGCCCGACCTCGCCAAGCGCGATGAGCGCGCTCGTGATGTTGAGGCGCTGGTTGGCGCCGGAGTGGATGGCGCCGATCCGCTCGCAGGCCTCGATGAGCGGCTCCAACTGCCGGCGGCCTCGACGGTACAGCCCCAGGAACATATACTGGCTCGCGAGATTCGCCTGCGCAGCGACACGGCGCTCGACATATCCGGCGCGCGCGAAGGCCTGGTCGGCTTGCTGGTACGACTGCAGCCTCTCGGCCACATCCTGCGAGGCTCCAGCGCCGATGTTGTGCGCGTTGCCGAGACCGAGATCGTCGCCGGCCCGTTTGGCGAGGATCAAAGCTTTGGCGGCATGCGCCTGGGCGGCCGCCATGTTTCCCAGGTTCTGCATTGCGCCCGACAGCATCCAGTGCGCCCGGCCCTGGCTTGCCGCGTCACCGAGCGCTTCGGCGATGGCGGCCGCTTCCTTGGCAGCCACCTCACCGGCATCGTCGCCGTGGTTGCGCCAACGCGCTTCCCCGAGGCGCAACAGCGCGTGCATCAGCATCCTGCGCTCGCTCGTCCGCCGTGCGCCGGCCACCGCTTCATGGGCCGCGTCCTCGGCAGCCTGAAAGCGGCCCTGCCGCATCCATACGAGGCACTGCGCGCACAGCGCCGACGGCCGCGCGGCGTCCGACGCATCGCGCGTGGCAATTGCCTGCATCGCCGCCGCTTCGGTCTCGGCCTCGGCGAGCTGGCCGAGCGCGACGAGCGACTCGACCCGCAGGCCATGCAGCGCCAGCCGATCGGCGTTCGTCAGGCGCGAAGATGCGTCGCTGAGCGCCCCGGCGGCCACCGCCAGCGCCTGCTCGTGCTGCCCTGTCCACGCGAGGTCGCGCGTCTCCGCCAGCGCCCCTGCGGGTGCAGCGTCGCTCGCGACCGAGACTGACGCCGGTTGCTTCGGCTGCCGCTTGGCCATGTCAGTCGGGAAGGGCCGCCCCGATCGACTGACCAGCCCCCTGGGGGGCAGCGAGCGAAGCGAGCGTGGGGGGATGTTTCATCCTAGTGTTCTCGCTCCGTCGAATGGTTCGCTGGCTCGCCCGCGAGATTGCCCGGCTTGACCTGTGCAAGCGCCTCGATAAGCGCCTCCACACGGATCGGCTTCGTGACGTAGTCGTCCATGCCGGCTGCGAGACACGCCTCCCGATCGCCCTGCATCGCGTTCGCGGTCATCGCGACGATGCGCGGGCGCGTGCCGTCGGGCCAGCGCCGGTTGATCTCGCGCGCCGCGTCGAGCCCGTCCATTTCCGGCATCTGCACGTCCATCAGCACGATGTCGTACGGTTGCCGCTCGATCGACTCGATCGCTTCGATGCCGTTCGACGCGATGTCCGCGCGATAGCCCATCTGTTGCAGCAGGCGCAGCGCGAGCTTCTGGTTCACGACGTTGTCCTCCGCGATCAGGATGCGCAACGGATGACGCTCGGCCATCCCCGCGTCGAGCCGCGGCCTTGCGGCAGCCACCGCCTTCGGCGACACGTCGTTCGCGAGCAGCGTGACCAGCGTGTCGAAGAGCTGGCTCTGGCGCAGCGGCTTCGCGAGATACGCGTTGAACAGGCCGTCGGCTGCCCCGGCTTCCTTGCGGCCGAGCGACGTGAACAGCACGAGCGGCAGGGCAGGCCGCGCCGCGCGCAGCCGCCGCGCGAGCTCGACGCCGCTCATCTGCGGCATGTGCATGTCGAGGATCGCGAGGTCGAACTCGTGCCCGTCGAGAACGCGATGCAGCGCTTCGTCGGGCGCGTCGGCGTCGGCCGGCACCATGCCCCATTTCGCCATCTGGAGCTTCAGCACACGGCGATTCGTCGCATTGTCGTCGACCACCAGCACCCGCCGGCCCGAAAGCTCGCGCTGTGCACCGATGTATTCGCGCCGCCCCGGGGCAGGCAATGCAGCGGACGGCGCGCTGATCGTGAACGTGAACGTGGCGCCGCGCCCCGGCCCGTCGCTCGCGGCGGACATGGTCCCGCCCATCAGCTCGGCGAGGCGCTTGCTGATCGCAAGCCCGAGGCCGGTGCCGCCGTACTTGCGCGTCGTGCTCGCGTCGGCCTGGCTGAATTTCTGGAACAGCCGGCCGATGGCGTGCGCGGGAAGTCCGATGCCGGTGTCGCGAACGGCGAACGTCAGCATCGGCGTGCCGTCGACTGCGCTTGCATTCACGGTCAGCACGACCTCGCCGCGCTCGGTGAACTTCACCGCGTTCGACAGCAGGTTGAGCAAAATCTGGCGCAAGCGCGTCACGTCGCCGTCGACGACCGCCGGCACGTCGCCTTCGAACAGGTACGCGAGGTCGAGCTGCTTTTGCGCTGCGCGCGGGGCGACGAGGTCGAGCGCCGACTCGACGCATTCGCGCAGGTCGAACGGGTGCGCCTCGATGTCCATCCGCCCCGCCTCGATCTTCGAGAAGTCGAGGATGTCGTTGATGATCGTGAGGAGCGCGTCGCCGGAATCGCGGATCGTCGCGGCGTACTCGCGCTGCTCGTCGTTGAGCGGCGTGTCGAGCAGCAGGCCGCTCATGCCGATCACCGCGTTCATCGGCGTGCGGATCTCGTGGCTCATCGTGGCGAGGAAGCTGCTCTTCGCCTCGTTCGCCGTTTCCGCCGCGGCCCGCGCATCGCGCGCCTCGGCGAAAAGCTGCGCGTTGCGCAGTGCGACGCCGACGCTGGCGGCGATCGTTTCGAGCAGCCGCTGATCGTTCGCGTCGAAGACGCCCTCGCGCTGCGTGCTCTGCACGCTGATGACACCCTCGGCGCGGCCATCGACGACGATCGGCACGCCGAGGTACGAGAGCGCGTGCTTGCCCAGGCGCCTGGCGCCGGCCGCCACGTTGAGGCTTTCGTCGCTGTTGAGCAGCAGCGGCGCGCCGGTGTCGATGATCTGGCTCGTAAGGCCTTCGCCACGTCGCCGGGAGCCGAACACGTCGCCGTGGCGGTACGGAAAGTGAATCATCTCCGTCGCCCGGTCGAGAAGCGCGACGTATGCCATGTCGGGCTTGAACACGCGCCGCACCTGCTCGCCCACCAGCTCGATCAACGCGGCGATGTCGAGCTTCCCGGCCACTTGCTGCGATACCGTGTTGACCGTATCGAGCTCGGCCGCGCGCTGCTCGGCCTGCGCGAAGAGCCGGGCATTCTCGATCGCCACGGCCGCCGCCAGCGACAGGCCGACCAGAAATTCGAGCTCGTGCTGCTTGAACGGTTTGCCGGCGGTGCGCCATACGGCCATCGCGCCCTTCACTGCCTTGCCGGCGCGAAGCGGAGCGACCATCAGCCGCTCGTCGCTCGCCTGCTCGGTGCCCTCGACCAGGACGGCGCGAGGGTCGTGATCGACGTCGTTCACGCACTCGGAGCGGCCGCTCGCGATGATCGCGCCGATGATGCCGCTTCCCGAGACGACCTTCAGGTCCTTGATCTGCGCGGCGTCCGCACCCTCCACGACGATTGCGCGAAACGCCGGTGCCTTGCCGTCCTTCGCCGCCTCGGGCAGGAAGATGGCGCTCGTGTCGGCGCCGAGCAGGTCCTTGGCGTGGCGCGCAATGCGGTCCATCACCGTCGCGAGGTCGAGCGTCGACGAAATGTCGCGGCCCACTTCGGCGAGCGCGGCCGATTCGCGCGTGCGCCGCTGCGTCTCGTCGAACAGCAGCGCGCTTTGCATCGCCACGCCCATCGACGACGCGATCGTCGAGAGCAGCCGCAGTTCGGATTCGCCGAAAGCGTACTCGCGCTCGTGGCTCTCGAGCGTGACGTCGCCCAGCACGCGGTCGTTGGCGATGACGGGCATCAGCACGGTCGAAAGCGCCTGGTCCGTGCCGGGGACGACCGTGACGCCCGCCGCCCTTTGCTCGTCTACCGTGTTGAGGACGATCGCCTGTCGGCCGACGGCGAGCCGATCGATGATGCCTCCAGGCCGCATGGGCCCGTCAACGGCGGGATGGCGGCGCCCGTGCTCGATCACGTACAGCATCTCGTAGGTGCGCTTCTCGAAGTCGTACCAGCTGATGCTCATGTCTTGCGTGCCCAGCACTTCGCGCAGCTTCTCGCCGACGAGCTCGGCGATGCCGTGGAAGTCCAGCGACCCCGCGATGCCCTGCTGGATGCTGTTGATGACCGCGAGCTCGGCATTGCGCTGCTCGGTCTCCTTCAGCAGCCGCTGCGTTTCATCGAACAGGCGCGCGCTTTGCAGCGCGACGCCCATCGACGATGCGATCGTCGAAAGCAGCCGCACTTCGGATTCGCCGAACGCGTATTCGCGCTCGTGGTTTTCCATCGCGATACTGCCGACGCGCCGATCGCCGACGACGATCGGCACCATTACGTTCGAAAGGCAAACGTCGGTACCGGGAACCGTTCCGTCGGCCGCGCTCTCGGCACGGGTGCTCAGCACCCTCGGTGTGCGGCGCGCGAGGATCTCGTTCCAGCGCTCGTCCGATTCGATGACGTCGTCCGGAAGCTGCAGCCGCTTGCCGTGCTCCGTGATGTACAAGAACCTGGAAGTGCGCGACTCGTGGTCCAGCCAGCGAATGCTGAGGTCGTCGCTCTTCAACACTTCGCGCAGCTTGTCCCCGACCAGCTCGACGATGCCCTGGAAGTCGAGCGACCCGGCGATGCCCTGCTGGATGCTGTTGATGATCGTGAGCTCGCCGGCGCGCTGCTCGAGCTCGGACGTGCGAGCCGCGACCTTGCGCTCGAGGCCTTCGGCGAAGCGCACGTTGGCGAGCGCGACGGCCGCCTGGCTCGCGAGCATCGCGAGCAGATCGCGGTCGCCGTCATGAAAGCGGCCGAACGCGCCGTCGATGTCGACGTAGATGTAGCCCAGCAGGTCGCGCTGCACGATCAGCGGGACGATCAGGCTGCTGCGCTGGTCGAGCGCCGGCGCACCTTCCGGCGTGTGGCGCAATTGCCCGGCGCGGCTTCGCCGCACCTCGGCGAGTTGCGGCGTTACCGCTTCCAGCAGCGCGCGGTCGTCCTCGCCGGCGGGTACGAGCGAGCCCGCGATCGAAAGCGGGTTGCCGGCATCGTTCGTCTCGGTCACCAGCAGCACGCGCTCGGCGCCGGTGAGCTCGGTGACCTCGTCGATCAAAAACTCGGCAAGCTCCTTCTCATTCTTGATTTCGTTGAGCCGCAGTCCGGTGTCGACGAGGCGCTCGAACGACGCGTGCAGACTGACCTTTCCTGCGAGATGCGCCTCGCGCTCGCGCTTCGGCAGCTTGCGCTCGCGCGCGTGCGCAAGCCACGCGAGAACGATCTCTCGGTTCTCCGCGCGCTTGTTGAGGTAATTTCGCCGCAGGCCCTCGTCACGGAGGCTCGTCATGCTCCTGAGCAGCAGGCGCCACGATCGCTCGAGCGTTCCGCGCGCTTCGGCGTGCAGTCCGTTCGCCTGCAATGCCTGGCTGTGTCGCCACCAGAGCGCCTGTGGCTTGATCGCGTCGAGCGGCGGAAGCCGCATTGCCAGATGCTGCTTCGCCGCGGCGCGCGTCGCCGCGAGCGCCTTGACGGCCTGGCCGGCCGCTAGATGCGAGCGTCCGGCTTCGGTGAGTGCCGCGAGCCTCAGCTCGACGCTCGCTACCTTCCGAAACGCCTGCTCGAAATGGCGTGCGGCCTCTGCCCATCGGGCCTCGCGCTGCGCCATCGCGCCCTGCATGAGGAACGAAAAACCCTGGAAGCGTTTTTCCCGTAGCGCGCGGGACAGCGCATCGGCTTCGCCGGCGAACGAACGCGCCTCGTCGAGCGACCCCAGGACGATTGCAAACTCGGTGAGATTCCAAAGCGGCAACGCCTGCTGTGCCTGCGCACCCGCGCGGCGCATGAGCTCCAACGCCTCGGCTGTCTGGCGGCGCGCGCGCCGCCACAGGCCGAGGTCGCCGTAGCTGGCGCCGATGTTAATGATGGCGGAGGTCGTACTGAGAACGTAACCTGCCGTTTTGTAAGCATCCAGCGACTGGCCAAAGAGGCGGAGCGCTTGCGCATGGTCGGCCTCCGCCAGCGCGATGTTGTTCAACGCGCCGCCTTGGCCGAACAGGTCGCCGCTGCGCCGCGCAAGCGCCAGCGCTTCGGTTGCCGCCGCCCTGGTGGCGCGGCTCTCCTCGGACGCCCACAGGGCGCCGCTCAGCGCATGCAGCGCGCGACCCTGCAGGCACGTATCGCCGAGCCGCCGGAACATCGCGACCGCACGCTTCGCATGGCGAATAGCGGCGGGCAGGTCGACTCGGGCGTTCGATTCCGCGGCAGCCAGGCGCCACAGCGCCAGTGCAATCAGCTCCGGGTCGCGGCTGCGCTCAGCGGCCTTCAACGCGGCTGCGGCCACCTTCGCGCCTCCATGCGGATCGGCGTCGCGCGTCCGAACGTTGGATTCGCGGCAAAGCGCGCGCGCGAGCAGCGCCATTCCACCCTCGCGTCTTGCGAGCGCCTTCATCGCCTGCGCGTCGGCTGCAGCAGCTTTCAGGGCGCCGAGCGCAATGTGGCTCTCGGAGCGCAGGTCGAGCAGGCTCACGCGCTCGTCGGCGTCGATTTTCTTCCCTCTGAGTGCAAGGGTTGCCGCGGCGATGGCCTGCTCGTGCTGTCCGGCCCACGCGAGGTCGGCGACGGTCTGGATCTGTTGCGCCATCCTCACGATCGATCCTGCTTCGAAGGCACCTGCGACAGCGCGGCGACGAGTGCGTCGACGCGAATCGGCTTCGTCACGTAATCGTCCATTCCGGCCGCGAGGCACTCCTCGCGGTCACCCTGCATCGCGTTCGCCGTCATCGCGACGATTCGCGGCCGCTCGTGCGCGGCGAAGCGCCCGCAGATCTCGCGCGCCGCGTCGAGCCCGTCCATTTCCGGCATCTGCACGTCCATCAGCACGACGTCGTACGTCTGGCGCTGCACCGATTCGACGGCCTCGATGCCGTTCGACGCGAGATCGGCGCGATAACCCATCTGCTTCAGCAGACGCAGCGCGAGCTTCTGGTTCACGACGTTGTCTTCCGCGAGCAGGATGCGCAGCGGATGGCGTGCGGCGAGCTCGCCGTCGATGCGTGGCGTCGTCGGCGCCGGCGCCGCGGCCGGTCCCGCATCATTTCCGAACAGGCCGGCGAGCGTATCGAAGAGCTGCGACTGGCGGATCGGCTTGGTCAGGAACGCGGCGAAAAGGGTCTCGCTCTCGCCGACTTCGCGCCGTCCGAGCGAGCTCGCGAGCACGAGCGGCAAGGTCGGCTTGCGCGCTCGCACTTCCCGGGCCAGGGCGACGCCATCCATCTCGGGCATGTGCATGTCGACGATCGCGAGGTCGAACGCCTGCGCGTCGCCGAGCCAGCGCAGCGCTTCCTGCGGCGATGCCGTCGCCTGCGGCGTCATGCCCCATTTCGCCGTCTGCAGCGAGAGCACGCGGCGGTTCGTCGCGTTGTCGTCGACGACGAGCACGCGCTTGCCGGATAGGGTGGGCTGCACGCCGACGAACTCGCGCTGGCGCGCTGTCGACAGCTCGGCGAGGGGTGCCACGATGCTCACGTAGAACGTGGATCCCTTGCCCGGACCTTCGCTTTGCGCCCACATGCGGCCGCCCATCAGTTCCGCGAGACGTTTGCTGATCGCAAGCCCGAGCCCCGTGCCGCCGTATTTGCGCGTCGTCGACGAATCGGCCTGCGAGAACGACTGGAACAGCCGGCTCATCGCCTCCGCAGACAAGCCGATGCCGGTGTCCCGCACCGCGCACGTGATCTCGACGCCGTCGTGGCCTTCAGGCTTCGACGTCACTGTCAGCACCACCTCGCCGGTCTCCGTGAACTTGACGGCGTTGGACAGCAGATTGAGCATGATCTGGCGCAGCCGCGTCACGTCGCCCTTGATGGCGCGCGGCACGTCGCCTTCGAACACGTAGGCGAGCTCGATCTTCTTCTCGACGGCACGGGCACTCACGAGATCGAGCGCCGACTCGACGCATTCGCGAACGTCGAACGGCTGCAGCTCGATGTCCATGCGGCCGGCCTCGATCTTCGAGAAGTCGAGGACGTCGTTGATGATCGTCAGCAGCGCATCGCCCGAGTCGCGGATCGTGTTGACGTAGTCGCGCTGCTCGATGTCGAGCGACGTGTCGAGCAGCAGCCCGCTCATGCCGATCACGGCGTTCATCGGCGTGCGGATCTCGTGGCTCATGGTCGCGAGGAACGAGCTCTTCGCCTCGTTCGCCGTTTCGGCGGCCGCGCGCGCTTCCTGCGCCTGCCGGAAGAGGCGCGCGTTTTCGATCGCGACGGCCGCCTGCTGCGAAAGCCCGACGAGGAACTCGAGCTCGGCGTCGTCGAAGAGGCGCCCGCCGGTGCGCCAGACCGCCATCGCGCCCTTCACGGTTTGCCCGGCCATCAGCGGAGCGACCATCAGCCGTTCGTCCTCGTCGCGACCGGTGCCGGCGATCAGGACGGCGCGCGGATCCGCCGACGTGTCGTTGATGAACTCCGGGCGACCGGCGGCCAGGATGCCGCCGATGATGCCGGCGCCGATTTTGATTTCGGTCGCGCGGATCTGATCGGCCACGGTGCCGATCGACACGATCGCGCGGTAGGTGCTGTTGTCGTCGTTGGGCAGGAAGATCGCGCTGTTGTCGCAATGCAGCAGGTCTTTCGCGTGATTGGCGATTCGCTCCATGACGACGTGCAGATCGAGCGTCGATGAAATGTCGCGTCCCACTTCCGCGAGCGCAGCGGTTTCGCGCGTGCGACGCTGCGTCTCGTCGAAAAGCCGTGCGTTCTCGAGTGCGACGCTCATGGTGTTGGCGAGCGTCGTCAGCAGGCGCAAATCGGCGTCGCTGAATGCGTTTTCATGATCGGCATACAGCGCAATGACGCCGGTCGCCGCACCGCCCTTCATGACCGGAACGCCCAGATAGCTGCCGTCCATCGTTGGCCTCGAGGGATCGCCGATCATCTTCGCGCCCAGCTCGGCCGCACGTCGCACGAGGCCCTGATTGACTATCAGCGGCCTGCCGGTGCGGATGACCGTGGCGGTGAATCCGCCTTCTAGCGGAGTCGCCTCCACAGGAAAACGCTTGCCCTGCTCGAGGTAGTACGGAAACGTCAACAGATCGCGGCGCTGCTCGTAGAGCGCGATCGACATGCTCGATGTATGCAGCACCTCCGCGATCTTGTCGCCGACGAGATCGATGATCGCCTGGAAGTCGAGCTCGGCCGCGAGCCCACGCTGGACGCTGTTGATGACGGCGAGCTCCGCTGCCCGTTGCTCGGTTTCCTTGAGGAGCCGCTGCGTCTCGTCGAAGAGCCGCGCGTTCTCGAGCGCGACGCTCATCGTGTTCGCGAGCGTCGTCAGCAGGCGTACTTCGGCTTCGCCGTACGCATTCTCGCGCTCGAAATTCGTCAGTCGAATGGTGCCGAGGCCGTGATCGCCGCTGATGATCGGCACGGCGATCAACGACTTGCTGGCATCGGTGCCGGGGACGGTGCCACCCGGCATCGTCGCATAGTCGGTCGCCGAGTTCATCACGAT